>DATLYE010000048.1:0-152935 GCA_035575135.1 Bryobacteraceae bacterium | reverse complement strand
ATCGGCCGCGGGCCCCTCCTCCGGCGCCTTGCGGCTTTCCCCTCTCGGGCGTATGCGGTATTAGCCCCGGTTTCCCAGGGTTATTCCCCACCGGAGGGCAGGTTACCCACGTGTTACTCACCCGTACGCCACTTTACTCAGGTACTCGGAGATTGCTCTCCTTTCCCTTTTCTCGTTCGACTTGCATGTGTTAGGCGCGCCGCCAGCGTTGACTCTGAGCCGGGATCAAACTCTCAGTTGAAACCTGGCGGGCAAACCTGGCGGGGCGTCGAGCCGTCCCGCTTCGAGTTTGCCCGAGGAAACTTGCAGAGTTTGCGGCCTGGCTGCGAAGCGATTGGCGGGGTTCCCTGGATTCACTCCAACCAGTTTTCAAAGATCCGCGCAGCCTGAGCCGGATATCCTCGCGAGGAACTCCGACCGACTGCCGACTGCCCGTCTCCGCCCGATGGAGGCGGACGGAGCTTCGAAAACCGATCAGATACAGGAGCGGTGCGGCCGGAGGACCCAGCCGCATCCGGTATCGAATATAGCAAGGCCGGCCGAGGGCCGTCAAGATGTCCGCGGCGGGCGGTCAGGCGCCGATTCTCTGTCTCCAGAAACGCAACCAGAACGGCTTTCGCGGTGTGTCAAGCCGAAGGGCTTCGAGCAAAGCGTTCACCTCCCGCTGCGGCAGAGGACTGCGGCGCTGGGCGAGGCGCAGGGCTTCGCGAACGCGGCAGAACAGATCCACGCAGCTCCAGCAGGAGGAAGCGTGGCGCTCGATGTCTTCGCGCCGGTACCAGGTGATGCGGCCGTCGAGCCAGTCGAAAAAATCCTTGGGGGCGCAGCAACCCTCCGCGGGCAGGTGCGCCACGGCGCGGCGCAGTGCGGGGAAGACAGCGATGCAGCCTGCTTCCCGGAGGAGCTGCGCCGCCTTGCGGCGAATGCGCTCGACGCCCTCCGGATGCATCCGCATCATGGCGGCGGAATCCGGCGTCCCATACCCCATCACTTCCAACCAGACCACCTGCTTTTCGGTGAAGGTGAGTCCGGCCAGAGACGCGGCAAACGAGTCCCAGGCGGCCGGAGCCGGATTCTCGTCCGCTTCCACCGACGCGAGCAGATGCTGCCGGAGCTTCAGGATGAAATCGCGTTCCGAACAGGGAGGGCAGGCGCGGAAGAAAGCGAAATCGAAGGGGCGCAAGATTTCCGGGGCGCGGGCAGCCCACTCGGCGGCTGCCTGCGGGAAGTAGTGTTCGACCAGGGCGCGGATCACGGGTGCGTATTCGGCGACAAAGAAGCGCCAGCCTTCGGGCCGACCAGCGGCGCAATCGCGAATCATGTCAAAGCAGGTGTACAGCGGCATCCGAGCAGCATTCCTCTTGCCTGGAAGCGATGGCTGTGGCGCAGGGAGCGGCAGGCGGACGCCTACCGGAACGCCCTACAACTGGAATTTTATCCCGTGCGGCAGAGGAAGTTCGTTTGAGCGGCTGAAGCGTGCCGACACGGAGCGGGGTTGTCTTGTTCCGGTGGGCAGGAGCCTACAATGGAAATCCGCGCCCTCAGGGAGGCATGATGGAAACACCGGTGAGTTTCCTTCCGCGAGCCTGTGTGTTCGACGCCTACGGTACGCTGTTCGACTACGCGTCAGCCGCCTTACGGTGCGGTGAAGTCTTGGGCCCGAACCGCGAGGCGCTCAACCGCCTTTGGCGGGAAAAGCAACTCCAGTACACCTGGCTTCGCACGCTTCAAGACAAGCACGCGGACTTCTGGCAAGTGACCGGCGAGGCTTTGGATTACGCGCTGAGAGCGCTGGGGATCGAAGTCGCAGGTCTCAAGGAACGGTTAATGGAGGCTTACCTCACGCTGGATGCCTTTCCGGAAGTCCCCGATGTGCTCCGGCGACTGAAGAGCAAGGGGATCCGGACCGCCGTGTTATCGAACGGATCGCCCCAAATGCTCGAGGCAGCCATCGCGAGCGCCGGAATTTCGGGGCTTTTGGACGAGGTGCTTTCGGTGGAGGAGGTCGGCGCATACAAGCCGCATCCCAGCGTGTATCAACTGGCAGTGGATCGGCTGGGAGTTCGGCGGGAGGAGATTTCCTACCAGTCGGCGAACGCCTGGGACGCGTGGGCGGCGTCCGCCTTCGGCATGCATGTCGTCTGGTGTAACCGGTATTCGCAGCCACCAGAGAACTTACCCGGACGCCCTGACCATGAGGTAACATCTCTGGCCGATCTGCCCTTCCTTTCTGCGGCGGTGTCGTAGGCCGGGCGGGCCGAGGGCTACAGCTCGAATCGGATCCCCTGGGCCAGAGGGAGTTCGTCGGACCAGTTGATGGTGACGGTCTGGCGGCGCATGTACTGTTTCCAGGCGTCGCTGCCGGCCTCGCGGCCGCCGCCGGTCTCCTTTTCACCGCCGAAGGCGCCGCCGATTTCGGCGCCGCTGGTGCCGATGTTGACGTTGGCGATGCCGCAATCGCTGCCGAGGGCGCTCAGAAAGGTCTCGGCCGCCGTCAGGCTGTTGGTGAAGATGGCCGAGGCGAGACCTTGCGGCACGTCGTTGTGCCAGCGGATGGCCTGCTCGAGAGTGTCAAATTCGAGCAAGTAGAGCACCGGGGCGAAAAGCTCTTCGCGAAGAATGGGCATGGCGGGATGGGCGCGCACCAGCGCGGGCTCCACGTAGCAGCCGCCCAGGTGCGGCAGGGGGCGGCCGCCGTAGAGGATTTCGCCGCCTTGCTCGCGGATCCTTTCGAGACCGGCCATCATCTCTTCGACGGCGCGCCGATTAATGAGCGGCCCCATGAGGGTGCCTTCGTCCATGGGATCTCCGATGCGGACCTGGCGGTAGGCGTTGAGGAGGCGTTCGGTCATCTCGGCGGCGATGCCTTTTTGCAGGAAAAGCCGCCGGATGGTGGTGCAACGCTGGCCTGCGGTTCCGATGGCACCGAACAGGATGGCTCGCAGAGCGAGGTCGAGATTGGCGTCGTCCATGACGATGACGCCGTTGTTGCCGCCCAGTTCCAGAATCGTGCGACCCAGGCGCCGGGCCACCACTTCCGCCACGCGGTAGCCCATCGAGCAAGAGCCGGTGGCGCTGATGAGCGGGACGCGGCGATCGGCCAGGAGGCGTTCCCCGATGACGGAGCCGCGCCCGATGAGCAAGTTGAACACCCCCTTCCAGCCGTGCCGCTCCAGGACGCGGTTACAGATTTTTTGCACCGCAATGGCCGTGAGCGGCGTTTCCGAGGAGGGTTTCCAAACCACGCAATCGCCGCAGACGGCCGCGATGAAGGCGTTCCAGGACCAGACCGCCACGGGAAAGTTGAAGGCCGTGATCACACCCACAACGCCCAGGGGATGCCACTGCTCGTACATGCGGTGACGAGGGCGCTCGCTGGTCATGGTGAAGCCGTAAAGCTGACGGGAAAGGCCGACGGCGAAGTCGGCGATATCAATCATTTCCTGCACTTCGCCGCGGCCTTCGGCGAGGATCTTACCGGTTTCGAGCGTCACGAGCGCACCCAGGTCGTCTTTGAGGCGGCGGAGTTCGTCGGCGATTTCGCGGACGATCAAGCCGCGCCGGGGTGCGGGGAGCATGCGCCATTCGAGGAACGTTTCTGAGGCGCGACGCATGACCTCCTCGTAATCTTCGGGGCCTGCCATGAGGACGCGGCCGAGCTCGCTTTCACCGGCAGGATTGTAGGACACCAGTTCCCCGCCGGAGGGACGCGGCAACCAAGCGCCCGCGCAGGCGCCGGAGTTGACGGGCTCCACTTCGAGACGTCCCAGAACTTCCTGGATGGTTTCCTGGACCGGCATCACGGCCTCCTTTACTCAAGCCGGGATCGTTCGCCTGTCATTGTACGGCGTCCGGAGGCGGAGGGCGGCCGCACCGGCGGAGTTCACAGAATCAGCATGCAATCCCCATAGGAGTAGAAGCGATAGCCGGCCTCGACGGCGTGGCGATAGGCGGCCAGGACCAGATCGCGGCCTGCGAAGGCGCACACCAGGATCAGAAGGCTGCTGCGGGGGAGGTGGAAGTTGGTCAACAGAGCGGAAGTGGCGCGGAACTGGAAACCGGGATAGATGAACAGATCGGTTTCCCCCGTCATGGCCGCGATCCCGCCGCGGAGACATGCGGTTTCGAGGGTGCGCACGACGGTGGTGCCGCAGGCCACCAGGCGCCGAGCGGCGCGCATCTTGCGGGCCTCTTCCTCGGAGATGCGGAAGCGCTCGGCATGCAACCGGTGCTGTTCGATGATCTCGGTGTGGACGGGCTGGAAGGTGCCCAGTCCGACGTGAAGGGTCACGTAGGCGATTTCGGCGCCAGCGGCGCGGCAGGCTTCCAGCACCTCGGGGGTAAAGTGAAGGCCGGCCGTCGGAGCGGCGGCAGAACCGGTCTCGCGTGCAAAGACGGTCTGATAGCGTTCGCGGTCTTCCGGCTCGTCGGGGCGGCGGATGTAAGGCGGCAGCGGCACGTGCCCGATCTGGTCGAGCTTCTGGTAGATGTCGCCGTCGCAGTAAAAGCGCAGGGTGCGCTCGCCGTAGTCGCCGCGCGCGATGACCTCCGCCTCCAGACCGCCTTCGAAAAACACGCGCTCACCGACGTGCATCTTGCGACCGGGATGTACGAGGGCCCGCCAGACGTTGTGGTCGTGCGCATCCGGCTCGAGCAGCAGCACTTCGACTTTGCCAGTGAGGTACTGCCACCGCCTGGGATTACGCTTGCCGATCGGGAGGGCGCGAACGCCGGCGCGGCGGCCGTAGAGGCGGGCGGGAAAGACCCGGGAGTCGTTCAACACCAGGCAGTCGCCGGGACCGAGAAACGAGGGAAGATCCCGGAAGAAACGATCCTCCCAGCGGCCCTCCTGCCGGTGGAGCACGAGCATGCGGGAGGCGGCGCGGTCCGCCAAGGGACGCTGCGCGATGCGGTCTTCCGGCAGGGGATAATCAAAGTCAGAAAGATTCACGAACGGCGACTACCTGTAGGATAGCGAAGTTGCGCATTCTGGGTATTGAAACCTCGTGCGACGAGACCGCCGCGGCGGTCGTGGAGGATGGGGTTCGGGTGCTTTCCTCCGTGGTGGCCTCGCAGCTGGCCACCCACGGCAAGTACGGCGGGGTGGTGCCGGAGCTGGCCTCACGGGAGCACCTGCGCGCCATCGTGCCGGTGGTGCGGGCCGCGCTGGAGCAAGCCCAGACAGAATACGGAGACCTGGCCGCCGTTGCGGCCACATCGGGCCCGGGCCTGGTCGGGTCTCTGCTGGTGGGTCTGACGTTCGCCAAGGCGATCTGTTTTGCGCGCGGCCTTCCGCTGATCGGCGTCAACCACATCGAAGGGCACATCCACGCCGTAGTGATGGAAGCCAAGCAGAGAGGCGAGACCCTGGAGCTGCCTGCACTGGCGCTGGTGGTGAGCGGCGGGCACACGCACCTGTTCGAGGTGGCCGAAGGGTTTCGCTACCGGCTGCTCGGCAAGACGCGGGATGATGCGGCCGGGGAAGCCTACGACAAGGTGGCGAAGCTGCTCGGCTTCGGCTACCCGGGAGGGCCGGTGATTGACCGGCTGGCGGCGTATGGAAATCCGCACGCGGTGCGGTTCACCCTGGCGCGCATGAAGGGCAATCCGCTGGACTTCAGCTTCAGCGGGCTGAAGACGGCGGTGCTGCGGTGGACGCGGGAGCGGGATCTGGCGGCGGAAATCGAAGCCCGGCGCGAACTGCTGCGCCGCAAGCCACGCCCTTCCCTGGAGGAATGGCTGGCGGTGACGCCCCGGGCCACGCTGGACCTGCTTGCGTCGTTCCAGCGGACGGTGATTGAAGAGCTGCTGCGCCGCGCGGCCTCCGCCGCCGAGCAGATTCAGGCCCGGGCGCTGATCATTTCCGGAGGCGTGGCCTGCAACTCGGGCCTGCGGGCAGCAGCCCGGGAGCTGGCGCTGCCCTATCCTGTTTACTTTCCCTCACCGGCGCTTTCCACGGACAACGCGGCCATGATCGCGGCGGCGGCATTTGTCAAACTCGAGCGGGGTGAGTTCGACGATCTGACGCTCCCGGCCGCGGCGCGACTGTCGCTGGCCTGAAGCGGCCACGGCTGTGGAGGGGGAGATTCTCGCACGGTGCGAGCTGCGGGCGGGCTGGCCTATAATGGCAGGAGGACCTTCCTTCCTTCGGGATCGCGTCCCGGCGTGTGAATCATGTTCGATAACCTGACGGAAAAGCTGCAGCGCGTCTTCAAGAACCTGCGCGGCGAAGGCAAGCTGACGGCGGAAAACATGGAAGCGGCGCTCCGGGAGATCCGCGTGGCGCTGCTCGAGGCCGACGTCCACTTCCGGGTGGTCAAGCAGTTTGTGGAGGGCATCCGGCAGAAGGCCATGGGCGAGGAGGTGCTGACCGCTCTGTCGCCCTCCCAGCAAGTGGTCAAGATCGTCCATGAGGAGCTGATCCGGCTGCTCGGGAGCCACCAGAGCCGGCTGCGGTTTGCCAGCGAACCCCCGACGGTGATGCTGCTGGTGGGTCTGCAAGGCTCCGGCAAGACGACGACCACAGGGAAGCTGGCGCGCTGGCTGTCGAAAACCGGCCATAGTCCGTTGATGGTTTCGGTGGACGTCTACCGGCCTGCGGCGCGCCAGCAACTGAGTGTGATCGCGCGCGAGATCCGGTTGCCGGTCTGGGAAGGCGATCCTCAAACGCAGGATCCGGTGGAACTGGCCCGTCAGGCCCGGCGGGAGGCGGTGCAAACCGGCCGCGACGTAGTACTGGTGGACACCGCCGGCCGGCTGCACATTGACGACGAGCTGATGGAGGAGCTCGAGCGGCTCAAGCAGGCTCTCTCCCCGGTGGAGATCCTTTTCGTGGCCGACGCCATGACGGGGCAGGATGCCGTCAAATCGGCCGAGGAGTTTCACAGGCGGCTGGGGATCACCGGGGTGATCCTGACCAAGATGGACGGCGACGCGCGGGGCGGCGCGGCGCTTTCGATTCGCTACGTGACCGGCCAGCCGCTGAAGTTCATCGGCGTGGGGGAGAAGTTCGATGCGCTCGAGCCGTTCCATCCCGAGCGGGCGGCCTCGCGCATTCTGGGCATGGGAGACGTGCTCTCCTTTATCGAGAAGGTCGAGCAGGCGGTGGACCAAAAGAAGGCCGAGGAGATCGAGCGGAAGCTGCTCGACAATGAGTTTACGCTGGAGGATTTCCGGGACCAGCTCAAGCAGCTCAAGAAACTGGGGCCGCTCGATTCGCTTTTGAAGATGATGCCGGGGATCGGCCCGTTCAAAGGTCTCAAGGATGTGCAGATTGACGAGAAGGAGATCACGCGCGTGGTGGCGATCATTGACTCGATGACGCCCAAGGAGCGCGCCAACCACATGATTATTAACGGGTCCCGCCGGCGGCGGATCGCGCGGGGGAGCGGGACCACGGTGCAGGAAGTCAACCAGTTACTGAAGCAGTATGCGCAGATGCGCAAGATGATGAAAAGTCTGACGGGCGGTTCGCTGGCGCGCCGGTTGAGCAAATTCAGTCTTCCCGGGCGCTGAGGCAGGTATCGTCCGGCAGTTCGAGGGAAATGGAAGTGAAGCCATGCTGATGATCCGGCTGGCGCGGTTCGGCGCCAAAAAGAAACCGACTTACCGTGTAGTGGTGATCGAGAAGGAACGGGCGCGGGACGGGCGCGCCGTGGAAGTGGTGGGCTTTTACGACCCGCGGAAGGATCCGCCGGTGGTGCGCCTGAATCAGGAGCGCATCGCTTACTGGATGAGCGTCGGGGCCAAGCCTTCGGACACGGTGGCGCGGCTGATGAAGAGCCATCCGGCCCCGGCCGCAGAGCCTGCCGCCTGAGGGCGCGGCGCGGGTATCCGGCCGCCGGCGGGGTGGTCGTCCGCCCGGAGACGGGTGGTATGATCGAAGCAGAACAGGAGGCGCAGGGATGGCTGGGATGAAGGAGTTGGTGGAAGAGATCGCGAAAGCGCTCGTAGACATCCCGGAGCAGGTCTCCGTGCGGGAAGTGCAAGGAGAACAGGTGACCGTCCTTGAGCTGAAGGTTGCCCCGAGTGATTTGGGCAAAGTGATTGGCAAGCAAGGACGGACCGCCCGGTCAATCCGCACCATCTTAGGCGCCGCCGGTATGAAGCTGAACCGGCGGTTCACGCTGGAGATTCTGGAGTAAGCAACTGGCTTCCGAGGATCGCCCCGGCGGGCCGTGGGTTACGGTGGCCATCCTGGTTCGCCCGTGGGGGCATCGAGGCGAGCTGATCGCCACAACTCTGACGAGCCGGAGCGAGCGCCTGCGGCAACTCCGGGAGGTTTTCCTGTTTCCGCCGGAGGGCCAGACGGCGCGCCCCTGCGTCATCGAAGCCGTCCGCGAGCACCGCGGGCGGGTGGTGATCAAGTTCGAAGGGGTGGACACCATCGAGCAGGCCGAGACGCTGCGGGGCGCTGAGGTACGAGTTCCGTTGCGCGAACGGCCGGAGCCGCCGCCGGGCGAGTATTACCAGTCGGATCTGATCGGCTGCGAAGTGATCGAGCGCCCGACGGGAACCCTTCTGGGCCGGGTGGCCGGCTGGGAGGAATACGGAGGCCCGCCGCTGTTGCGGGTCTCCGCAAGCCCGGGCGGGCCGGAGATTCTGATTCCGTTTGCACGAAGCATCTGCGTGGAGATTGACGTCGAAGGGCGCCGTATTCTGGTGGAGCTGCCGGAGGGCCTCAAGGACCTGGAACGATGACGTTCCATGTGCTGACCATCTTTCCCGAGTTTTTCCGGGGTCCGTTCGAACACGGCGTCGTGGCGCGAGCAGCAGAGTCGGGGGTGATCCGGATCTTGGTTCACAATCTGCGCGACTGGACGACGGACAAGCACCGGACGGTGGACGACCGGCCGTTTGGGGGCGGCGTGGGGATGGTGTTCAAGCCGGAGCCGATCTTCCGGGCGGTCGAGGCGATCTGGCCCCAACGGCAGCCGGGCCAGCGGGTGATCCTGCTAAGCGCGCAGGGAAGGCTTTTCAACCAGGCGGTGGCCCGGCGGCTGGCCCAGGAGCGGGAGCTGCTGCTCATCTGCGGGCGCTACGAAGGGGTGGACGAACGGGTTGCGGAGCACCTGGCCGACGACGAGCTTTCGATCGGCGACTATGTGCTGAGCGGAGGAGAGCTGGCGGCCTGCGTGGTGATTGACGTGGTGGCGCGGCTGATCCCGGGAGTGCTCGGCAAGCAGGAGTCGGCCCTGGGCGAATCGTTCACGGCGCCGGGGGAGGAGCTGGGGATTCTGGATTATCCCCAGTACACGCGGCCTGCCGAGTTCCGGGGCTGGAGGGTTCCCGAAGTGCTCTTGAGCGGCAATCACGAAGAGATCCGCCGGTGGCGCCGGCAGGCGGCGCTGGAGAAGACGGCGCGGCTCCGGCCGGAACTGCTGCGCGGGCTGGTTCAGGACCAGGCACAGTTGGCGGCGCCCGCCCCGGTTGAGAGAATAAGTAAGGAAGATTGAGGCGACTGGCATGACGAACGCATTGCTGACGAAGTTTATTAACAAGCACAAGCGCACCGACATCCCGGAGTTCCGTCCGGGTGATACGGTGCGCGTGCACGTCAAGATCAAAGAAGGCGACAAAGAGCGGCTCCAGGCCTTCGAAGGCACCGTGATCGCCCGCAAGAACACAGGGATGGGCGAGACGATCACGGTTCGCAAGATCAGCTTCGGACACGGAGTGGAACGGATCTTCCCGCTGCACGCGCCCGTGATTGAACGGATCGAAGTGGTGCGGACCGGGAAGGTGCGGCGCGCCAAGCTGTACTATTTGAGGGAACTGAAAGGAAAGGCGGCCCGGCTGCGGGAGCGGGAGTAGCGCGCACGCGATGGGACGGTTGCGCTGCCACGGCCGGTTCGAACGGGAAGCCCGACGCGCGGGGTTCCGCCTCATCGCGGGCGTGGACGAAGCCGGGCGGGGAGCCCTGTTCGGGCCGGTGTTTGCCGCGGCAGTGATCCTGCCGGCCGAATGTGCGCTCGGAGGCCTGCGGGACAGCAAGGAACTGGACCCCGAGACCCGGGAGCGGCTGGCGGAGGCGATCCGGCGAACGGCCGTGGCGTGGGCCGTGGCGTCAGCGGAGGCCGCCGAGATTGACCGAATCAACATCTACGAGGCCTCCCGGCTGGCAATGAAGCGGGCCATCGAGCAGTTGTGTCCCGCGCCGGAGTTTCTGCTGGTGGACGCGATGCGGGTGGACGTGGCGGTTCCGCAGCGGGCGCTGATCCGGGGAGACGCCCGCTGCCGTTCCATTGCGGCTGCTTCCATCCTGGCCAAGGTGCACCGCGACCGTTGCCTGCGGGAGTGGGACGCGATCTACCCCGAGTACGGTCTGGGCCGGAACAAAGGTTACGGAACGCCGGAACACAAGCGCGCCCTTGCGACCTACGGGCCTACGCCAGAGCATCGCCGCAGTTTCCTCCCGGTGCGGGCCAGTCTGCCGCCACCTCAACTGGAACTGATGCTGAGCCGGGAGGCGGCGTCCGGGTGACACCGGTACGACCCCCACACACCGCCGCGTCGGAACCGGCGGGCGCGCCGCGCGTGGCATCGCAGCTGCTGGTCCGGCTGCTCGGGGCCACTGTGGCGCTACTGGCAGGCCTGGCCCTGCTGGTCCTGCCTTGGACGGATTCCTGGGAGCAGAACTATTTCGCCAACCTGGCCCCGGGGTGGACGGCGCTGTGGATGAATTCCTATTTCCGCGGCGCGGTGAGCGGCCTTGGCGCGGCCAACCTGTACGTGGCTCTGGCGGAGTTGTTTTGGCTCCGCCGCTCCGCGCGAGTCGGGTGAAAGAGAGCCACGGAGGGAAGGGCGGGGCGCGTTAGAATGAAAGGCATCGGTGAACCCATGGCAGTGAATCAGAAAGATCTCGCGACGGCCGGCGCCGTCCCTGCGCACGCCTCCGCGGCCGGGCCGCGCGGCACGATTGCAGAGTGGACCGTGACGATCATTCTGCTGCTGTTCGGCACGACGGCGCTGGTGCAAGCCTTTGTCATCCCGACGGGGTCCATGGAGGACACGCTGCTCATCGGCGACCACCTGCTGGTGGACAAGCTGGCCTACGCGCCTGCCGGACCGATCAGCCGGTACCTGTTGCCGTACAAGCCGATTAAGCGCGGCGATATTGTGGTTTTCCGCTATCCGGTGGACGTAACCCAGACCTACGTCAAGCGGGTGATCGGCATTCCGGGCGACCGGATCCGCATCGTCAACAAGCAGGTGTATCGTAACGGGCAGAAATTATACGAACCATACACCTACTTCAAAACGGACTACATTGATTCCTACCGCGACAATTTCCCGGGGACGCCGAACACACGGATCACGGAAGGGGCACAAGAGATGCTGGAACGGCACGTGGTCAACGGGGAGGTGGTCGTGCCTCCGGGGCATTACTTCGTGATGGGCGACAACCGGGACTCTTCTTTCGACAGCCGCTACTGGGGGTTCGTGCCGCGGGAGAACATCATCGGCAAACCGCTGATCATTTACTGGTCCTACGACGCGCCGACGGAGCGGCTGGCGACCACCTCCATCAGCCTGGACCACGCTCTGGATCTGGTGCAGAACTTTTTCACCAAGACGCGCTGGCGCCGGACGTTCAAGCTGATCCGCGGCTACTCGTTCCCGGAATAACGCATGCCCGCAGCCCACTATTACGGCCTGATCATGGCCGGGGGGAGAGGAACGCGCTTCTGGCCCCGGTCGCGGAAGCGCACGGCCAAACAGGTCTTGCGGCTGTTCGGCGAGCGGTCACTGATCCAGCAGACCGTGGACCGGCTGCGGCCGCTGATCCCGCCGGAGCGGATCTGGGTTCTGACCAACGAGTACCTGCGGGCGGAGATCGTCCGGCAGTTGCCGGAGGTGCCGAGCAAGCAGATTCTGGCCGAACCGGCGCAGCGCAACACGTGCCCCTGCATCGGGCTGGCGGCGCACGTGCTGGAGTCTCTCGATCCGGAAGCCGTGATGGGCGTCTTCCCCTCCGACCACGTCATCGCCAAACCCGCGCGTTACCGCCGCCTGCTGCGGCCGGCCTTCCGGGCCGCGGAACAGGGCAAGCTGGTGGTGCTGGGCATCCCGCCCCGGTGGCCGGAGACCGGCTACGGCTACATCGAGTTTCCCGAAGGCGTGCGGGCGGGAGATCTGAAGCCCGTGCCGGTGTTGCAATTTCGCGAGAAGCCGGATCTGGAGACGGCCCGGCAGTTTGTCGAGGCCGGGCGTTTTTTCTGGAACGCAGGCATGTTCTTCTGGCGCGCGAGCGTGTTTCTGGAGGCGCTGCGTCTTCACCTGCCTCGGACCGCGGCGCTTCTGGACGGCCTGCCGCCCTTCGGCAGCCGGAGGTTCCGCGAGGCGCTGGAGCGACTGTATCCGCGCTGCGAGAACATTTCCGTGGACTACGCCGTGATGGAGAAAGCGGCGAACGTCGTCGGGCTGGCGGCCGACGACATAGGTTGGAACGACGTGGGGAGTTGGAACGCGGTGTATGAGTTACTGCGCCACGACCGCGACGGGAACGCAGCCCGCTCGGAGGCGTTGTTTCTGTCCAGCAGCGGCAATTATGTGGACGCGGAAGGAAAGCTCGTCGCGCTGGTGGGAGTGCGGGATCTGGTGGTTGTGGACACGCCCGACGCCTTGCTGGTTGCCGACCGCCGGCAGGCGCAGAAGGTCGGCGAGGTCGTGAAAGTCCTCGAGGCGCGCAAGCGCGAGGAACTTCTGTAGGGCAACCCGGCGGCGCTGCCCCACCCTGCGGGAAGAACGCCGCCGGGGCGGGAGCGAGCCGGAGGTTGCCGTCGAGGGGGCCGAAGCGGGACCGGGAGTTTCGCTACGCTAAGAACCGTGGATCTGGTTCCGGCGGTGATGGCGCCCGAAGACCGCGCGGCGCTGGCAGAGGCGGTCCGGCTGCTGGAGAATCCAAGCTTCGCAGCGCGCCTGGCCAGCCGTGTGGGCATGCCCGCCGAGAAGCTGCTCAAGGCCATGCCCCGGGGCGTGACCGAATCGGTCCAGAACCTGGTGCGGAGCACGCTCGAGAAATGCCTGGAAATCGCCGTGCAGCGCATTGACCAGCCGGTGGCGGCGGATCCCGACAAGGTTCTGAAGATCCTGGCAGGGCTCACGGGCGGCGCGGGCGGGTTTTTCGGCATGGCGGGTCTGGCGGTGGAGCTTCCCGTGACGACGACGGTGATGTTGCGCTCGATTGCGGAAATCGCGCGGCGCGAAGGCGAGGATTTTCGGTCCCCCGAAGCGCGCCTGGCCTGTCTGGAGGTCTTCGCTCTCGGCGGGCGTACCGGCAGCGACGACGCGGTCGAATCCGGCTACTACGCCATACGCACGGTGCTGGCCCGGGCCGTTTCGGAGGCGGCGCGCTACATTGCGCGCCGGGGGCTGGCCGAAGAAGGCGCGCCGGTGCTGGTGCGCCTGATTGCCGCCATAGCGTCGCGATTCGGCATCGTGGTGTCGGAGAAAGCCGCCGCGGCAGCGGTTCCGCTGGTGGGCGCCCTGGGCGGGGCCGCCATCAACGTGTTGTTCATGGAGCACTTTCAGAGCGTCGCGCGCGGCCATTTCACCGTGCGCCGGCTGGAGCGCAAGTACGGCGCAGGCCTGGTGCGTGCCGAGTACGAACGGCTTCGCGCGATGTTGTGAAAGGCGCCCTCAGGCGGCCGGGATGTACAATCGCTGTCTGTGAAAGCGCTGGTCTTTTCCGACATTCATAACGACTACAGGGCACTCGAGCGACTGGCCGCCATCGAGGCGGACTACTACATTGCGGCGGGGGATCTGGTGAGCTGGGAGCGGGGACTGGACCGCTGCGGCGAGATCCTGAAGCCGCGCGCCGGGCGGGTGTATGTGCTGCCGGGCAATCACGAGTCGCACCAAGCGATTTCCGAGTTCTGCCGGCGTTACGGCTTCCATGACTTCCACGGATCGCACATTCAGGCGGGGGAGTTTTTTCTGGCCGGGCTGGGTTACTCGAACCCCACCCCGTTCAACACGCCGGGTGAGTACAGCGAAGCGGAAATCGAGCGGAGGCTGGCGCCGTTCGGCGCGCTGAAACCGCTCGTGCTAGTCTGCCATTGCCCGCCGCTCGGCACGCCGCTCGACCGCGTACGGGAGGGCGTTCACGCCGGCAGTCGCGCCGTGCGCGAGTTCCTGGAAAAACACCGGCCGGCGGCCTTTTTCTGCGGCCACATCCACGAAGCCGCCGGAGTGGAAGTCGAGCTGGGATCCACGCTGGCCGTCAACGCCGGTCCCCGCGGCTATTTACTGGATTTTGCTAAGCTGAAAGCGAGATGACCGTCGAGGATCTGGAACGCGAGTATCTTCCGCTCCGCCGGCAGGCCGAAGCCGTGCGGAGCTATCTTTGACCCCGCCACCAAGAAGTCCCAGCTTGCCCGAATCGAGGAGCAGATCGCTTCGCCGGATTTCTGGAACCAGCCGGAGAAGTCCCAGAAGCTGCTCCAGGAGCGCAAGCGGCTGGAGGAGGCGCTCGAACGCGACTCCCAGATCGCCCGGATGACGTCGGACCTGGAGGCGCTGCTGGAGCTGTATCGCGAGGGGGAACCGGTCCAGGAAGACATCGAGACCGAGATGCGCCGGTTGCGGGAGCAGCTGGCGCAGCTCGAATCGGAGATGCTGCTGTCGGGGGAAAACGACCGGCGGAACGCGATCGTCACGATCCACCCGGGGGCGGGCGGCCTGGAGAGCCAGGACTGGGCCGAGATGCTCCTGCGCATGTACCTGCGGTGGGCCGAGCGCAAAGGTTTCGAGACGGTGATCACGGACCGGCTGGACGGCGAAGGCGCGGGCATCAAGTCGGTGACGTTCGAAGTCAACGGCGAGAACGCCTACGGGTTACTCTCCTCGGAGATCGGGGTGCACCGGCTGGTGCGCATTTCGCCTTTTGACGCCAACGCGCGCCGGCACACCTCGTTTGCCTCGGTGTTCGTGTATCCGCAGATTGACGACGACATCAAGATTGAAATCCGGCCCGAGGACCTGCGCATTGACACCTTCCGCGCCAGCGGGGCCGGCGGCCAGCACGTGAACCGTACCGACTCGGCGGTGCGCATCACGCACCTGCCTACGGGAATCGTGGTGCAGTGCCAGAACGAGCGCTCCCAGCACAAGAACCGTGCGGTGGCCCTCAAGCAACTGCGGGCGCGGCTGTACGAATACGAACTGGAAAAGCGGCGCGAGGAGGAGCGCAAGATCGAGGCCAGCAAGCTGGACATTGATTTCGGCAGCCAGATCCGCAGCTACGTGCTGGCGCCGTACCGGCTGGTGAAAGACCACCGCACGAAGCTGGCGGTCGGCGACGTGGACCGCGTGCTGGACGGCGATCTGGACGATTTCATCCACGCCTGGCTGGTGTGGCGCAAGACGGGCAAGACGGCGGGGGACGGCCGCGAGGAGCCTGCCGAGCAGCCGTGAAGGACCGGGCCGCGCTCCTCCGCGCCGCAGAACTGATCCGCCAAGGCAAGCTGGTCGCGTTTCCTACCGAGACCGTCTACGGGCTGGGCGCCAATGCCCTGGATGAAGCCGCGGTGCGGCGCATCTACGAAGTCAAAGGGCGTCCGCCGCAGAGCCCCCTCATCGTGCACGTGGCCTCGCCGGAGATGGCGCGCCGGCTGGCGGCGGAATGGTCAGAGGCGGCGGAGAAGCTGTCGCAGCGCTTCTGGCCGGGCCCGCTGACTCTGGTTGTACGCAAGCGGGCGGAGATCCCCGACATCGTCACCGCCGGCCTGCCGAGCGTGGGGCTACGCATGCCCTCGCACCCGCTGGCGCTGGAGCTGATCCGGGAAGCGGGGGTACCTGTGGCGGCCCCGAGCGCCAACCGTTTTTCGCGGCTCTCGCCCACTACGGCGGAGCATGTGCGGGAGGGGCTGGGCGAGGCCGTGGACTTCATCTTAGACGGAGGGCCGACGACGGTGGGGATCGAGTCTACGGTGCTTTCGCTCGTGCACACGCCGCCGCGCCTGCTGCGCCCGGGCATGATTACGCGAACGCAGATCGAGGCTGTGATCGGCCCGGTAGAGGCGGGGCGCCGCATTGAAGAGGACAACACCGCGCACCTTTCGCCCGGATTGCACGCCCGACACTACAGCCCTCTGACGCCCCTGTTGCTGGTGCTCCCCGGGGAACCGCTGCCGCCCGGCCGGGGAGCGTATCTGTGGCTGACGCAGCCTGCCGGAGCGACGCACGGCGTGCGGATGCCCTGCGAGCCGGAAGCCTACGCGGCGGTCCTCTACGAGGTGCTGCACCAGGAGGATGCCCGGGGCTGGGACTGGATCGCCGTGGAACGCCCGCCGGAGACGCAAGAGTGGGAGGCGATCCGGGACCGGCTCGAGCGAGCCTCCCGGCGATAGCTCCGGGCCTTTTCAGGCGACGACCTCGATGGTGACGGGGGCAAAGCGACGCCGGCCGAGCTGCAACTCCAGCCGATGAGGTCCCGGCGACAGGGTTGCGGGAAGCCGGATGTTGACCTCGTAGCAAGGCGGTCCCGGGTCGGCACAAAAGATTTCCTCCGGCAAGGCCGGAATCCCATCCACGGTTACCGCGAGCGCGTGCGGATCGGAGACTTCCTCGAGAACGATCTTGACGTGGCCGGATTCGATGCGCGTTCCGGACAGCAGGTTGACCGCATCCGTGACGGAGACCACGCGGGGAACCAGAGGCCCGGGGGCGATGAGGCGCAGGGTTGCGGGCGGGCACAGGGCCGAGTCCCGCCATGTGAGGACGAACTGCTCCAGGCCACTGCCGAGACCGGACGCGAGACTGACGTTGACTTGCTGGAGGCCGTCCGGCTGGGGAGGGCCGATGTAATAAGGAGTCGCCTGGTGCGGGCCGACCCGGGCCCTGAGCTCGAGCAGGTCGCACTCCTCCGGCAGCCCGTCCACCCAGACGGAGACGGCGGCGAAGCGCCCGCGGCAGGGGACCACGGGCTCGGAGCTGTGGGCGTTGGTGAGGCGGCGGAGGCGACACACGCCGGGCGGACGAGAAGGGCGGGCGGGGGGCTTCATTGCAGTGATCCACATGTACTGGGTCGAGACGCCTTCGAGCGCGAGCAGGCGCACGCCGCAGGCGCGCGCGAACTCGCGGATCTCGCCGGGGCGGATGCGGACGCCGCTCCAGGTGTCATAGACGGGCGCCGTTTCCGGCAGGCCGTTCAACTGGCAGCGCAACAGGCCGCCGGGCCTGAGCACTCGGACCGCTTCGGTGAGATAACGGAACACCACCTCGCGGCTGGGGATGTGCTGGAAGACCGCGTAGGAGTAAACGAAATCGAAAGCTGCCTCATCGAAGCCCGCCAGGTCGGCGCCGCTACCCAGGTGAACGCGGGCATGGGGCACGCCGCGGAGTTTCTCCCGCGCGAGCCGGACCATCTGCTCGGAGACATCCACGCCGTGGATTTCCTCGAAGTGGCGACTCATGGGGAGCAGGAGCCGGCCGGGCCCGCAGCCGATCTCCAGGGCCCGCCGGAGCCTGCCGCCGGGAGGCAGGATCCACCTGAGTTCGCGCTCGAGACCGCGGACGACGGGAGCGGCGGTCGAGAAGAATTCGGCGTCGTCCTGACGGCGGCGGCCGAAGGCGGCGTAGTAGTAGGCGTCTTCGGCGGCGCGCCGGTCCCAGTCCCGGCGCATCTGCTCTAAAACGTCCGCGTCCTGGCTGCTCATTCGTCCTGACACCGGTTGCGGGCGATGCGGTTGTCCTCCGGCGCAATGCCCGGGGCCATACCGATGCAGCGCTCGCTCATTTTCCAGCCGGAGATGAGATTGTCCGAGATCACATTGTCGCGCGCCGGATCGGGCCGTTCGGCGCGGCGGCCGAGATAGATGCCGGACTGCATGAGGTCCGGTTCGTCCGGCCAGTGGGAGCAAACAAAGCGGGCGGCATTTTCGTTGCAGCGGGCGAGGTTGAGCCGGCGCAGCTGATTGCGCACGATGCGGTGGCCCGAACCGATGAGGAAGATCCCCCCGAATTTGGCGCCTTCGATGACGTTGCCCGCGACGACGATGTTGCGCGAGGCCATCTCGGGATTGGCGTTGTTGAAGACGATGCCGAAGTGGCCGTGGGGATAGCCGCCGGCCGCACCGCGGTTGATGCAGACGTTGTCGCGCACTTCGCCGTCGTGGAAGCCGTCGAGGTCAATGCACTTGCCGTTGATCTCCTCGAAACGGTTGCGGCGATACGCACTGCCGTCCACGTTGCCGGCGGTGTCGAGCGCCACCGGGATCGCGCCGCCTTCCACATCCACGGCCTCCGGCGGATAGCCGATGTGCGAACCGCGGTTGTCCTCCACGCGGACCCGGGTCGCATGCCCCACCTGAATGGCGTCGCGGCCGATGTTGCGGAACCGGTTGCCTGCGATCAGACCGGGGCCGTTGCGGGGCGAGCGGGCGCGCGAATGAGTCCACACCCCGTTGCCGAGAACGTTGTAGAAAACCGAGTCGCGCACGGTGAAGTCCGTGACGCCCTCCTCCAGGAGGATGCCGCCCGTGGTGTTGTTGCGCCCGTTCGCATTTCGGGAGCCGCTGTCGGTGATGCGGACGGCGGAAATCTCGACGCCGCTCGAGCGGGAGATCAGGATGGCGAAGCCCGCGATATGGCGAAACCGCAAGCGGCGCATCTCGAGCGAACGGACGTTGTCGGCCAGCACGCCGTTGCGGCCGTAGAACTGCGCAAAAGGCGTCTCCGAGGGCGGGAGGCCGGCGGGCTTTTCGAGCTCGCGGCGGTTGCCGTCGAAGGTGAGGTTCGCGATCCGGATGCGCGCGCCGCCGGGGATGACCAGCAGGGCGCGGCCCTCAAAAGCGGAGGAGGCGCGGATGACGGTTCCCGCGGCGGCACCGCGAATTTCCAGATCCCGGGCGCCGGCGGGCAGGCGCAGTTCTGAAGAGATCTCGAAGGTGCCCGCGGGGAGTTCCACCGTGCCCGTGGTCCGGTCGAGGAGCCGGTCGAGGGTGCTGTGGCGGGTGCAGCCAAAGGCGAGCAGCAGGGCGCAGGCCACGAGCGGGCGCACGTCTAGCTTATTCTAGCCTGCCGGGGCGGCCCGCAAACCCCCTTTGCTTTTTCCGCGGATTTTGATATCGTCTTTAACCGCTGGCAGATTTGAATCGGGGAGCAGAGTCATGACGCGCACGATCAGCCTGACGATCAACGGCAAGCCGTACTCGCATCAGGTCGAACCCCGGCTGCTGCTCATTCACTACCTGCGAGACGTGGTGGGGCTTACGGGGCCGCACATCGGCTGCGAAACCTCCATCTGCGGCGCGTGTACGGTGATGGTGGACGGCAAGGCGGTGAAGGCCTGTACGATGTTCGCCGTGCAGGCGGACGGCCGCGACATTCTCACCATCGAGGGACTGGCCACGGACGGGCGCTATGACCCCGTGCAGGAGGCCTTCTGGAACGAGCACGCACTCCAGTGCGGGTTCTGCACTCCGGGCATGATTCTGGCGGTCAAGCAACTGCTGGAGCGCAATCCCCGTCCGACGGAGGAAGAGATCCGGCACGGACTGGAAGGGAACCTTTGCCGCTGTACGGGCTACCAGCACATCGTCAACGCCGTGAAGGCTGCGGCGGCCAGGATGGGAGGGTGAGCCATGGCGACCACGATCACCAAGACCGAAACGCTGGTGGGCAAGCGCATCCGGCGCAAGGAAGACCCGCGACTGATCACCGGAACGGCGACCTACGTGGACGACATTCAGATGCCGGGCATGCACTACGCGGCGATATTGCGCAGCCCTCACGCGGCGGCGCGGATCCGGTCCATCCGCGTGGAGCCTGCCCTCGAGCATCCCGGCGTCGTAGCGGTGTTTACGGGCAAGGACGTGGAAGGAATCGGGCCGGTGCCCTGCGGCGCTTCTCTGCCCGGCCTGCGCGTTCCCTACCACAGCGTGCTGGCGCGCGACCGGGTGTATTTCGTGGGCCATCCGGTAGCCGTGGTGGTGGCCCGCGACCGGTACATTGCGCGGGACGCGGTGGACCGGATCGAAGTGGACTATGAGCCGCTGCCCGCAGTGGCCGACCCGGAGAAGGCCCTGGAGCCGGGAGCGCCGGCCGTGCATCCGGAATGGCCGGACAACATCGCCTTCACCTACCACCAGGAGGCGGGCGACGTGGACAAGGCGTTCGCCGAGGCGGAGGTGGTGGTCAGGCAGCGGATCGTGAGCCAGCGGCTGATCCCGACGGCGCTCGAGACCCGCGGGGTGGTGGCGGACTGGCGCAGCGGCGAGAGATCGCTGACCATTTACTCGTCCACGCAGATCCCACACCTGATGCGGACGCTGGTGGCGCAGGCTCTGGGGCTGCCGGAGAACCGGCTGCGGGTGGTGGCGCCCGAGGTCGGCGGCGGCTTTGGCAGCAAGCTGAACGTGTACGCCGAGGAGATCCTGATGGGGTTCGTGGCGATGAAGATCGGCAAACCCATCAAGTGGATCGAGTCACGGCGCGAGAATTTTTTGTGCACGATCCACGGGAGGGGGCACGTGGATTATTTCGAGATCGCCGGCAAGCGGGACGGCACCATTCTGGGTCTGAAGCTGAAACTGATTCAGGACCTGGGGGCCTATCACCAGTTGCTGACGCCGGCCATTCCGACGCTGTCGGTACTGATGATGCCCGGGATCTACCGGTTCCGGAATATCCGGGCGGACATCATCGGCGTGTTCACCAACTGCGTGCCCACGGACGCCTATCGGGGAGCCGGCCGGCCGGAGGCTACGCACGGCATCGAGCGCATGGTGGACATGCTGGCGGCGGAGATCGGCATGGATCCGGCGGAGATCCGGTTCAAGAACTTCGTGCGGCCGGAGGAATTTCCGTACGAGACGCCCACGGGGTTGAGCTACGACACCGGCAACTACGCCGGGGCGCTCGAAAAGGCGCTGGAGGTGGCCGGCTACCACCAACTGCGGGAGGAGCAGAAGAAGGCCCGTCAGGAGGGTCGCCTGATGGGGATCGGCATTTCGACCTACGGGGAGATCTGCGCCTTCGGGCCTTCGCCGGCCACGCCGGCAGGCGGATGGGAGAGCGCCACGGTCCGCGTGGAGCCGACGGGCAAGGTCACGGTTCTGACGGGCGCTTCCCCCCACGGGCAGGGCGAGGAGACCACGTTCGCCCAAATCGTGTGCGACGAACTGGGCGTGGACATGGACGACGTGGTCGTGCAACACGGCGACACGGCCATCGTTCCCTACGGCATCGGGACGTTCGGGAGCCGGGCGACGGCCGTGGGCGGGACGGCGGTGTACTACGCCCTTCAGGCGCTCAAGGAGAAGATCAAGAAATTCGGCGCCACGCTGCTGGAGTCCGATGATGTGAGCTTTTCCGGCGGCGTGTGCGTTTGCAACAAGACAGGGCGGAGCGTGAGTCTGGCCGAGATTGCGGCCGCCTCTTATCGGGCGGCGAAGCTGCCCCCGGGGACGGAACCCGGGCTTGTGTCCACCTATTTCTGGGAGCCGCCCAACTTCACCTTCCCCTTCGGGGCGCACATCGTGGTCACAGAAGTAGACCGCGAAACCGGGGCGGTCGAGATCAAGCGTTACGTGGCGGTGGATGACTGCGGCAAGGTGATCAACCCGATGCTGGTGGACGGACAGGTGCACGGCGGCGTGGCGCAGGGGCTCGGACAGGCGCTGTACGAGCAGGCGGTGTATGACGAAAACGGCCAACTGGTGACCGGGGAGCTCACGGACTACGCCATTCCCAAGGCGACCATGGTTCCGCGGATCGAGACGGAGCACACCGAGACGCCGACCCCGGTCAATCCTCTGGGCATCAAGGGGGTCGGCGAGGCGGGTACGATCGCCTGCTCGCCGGCGGTGGTCAATTCCGTGGTGGATGCACTGAGCCCGCTCGGGGTGCGGCACATTGACATGCCGCTGACTCCGGAGAAGCTGTGGCGGCTCATCCACAAGGGAGGGCAAGCATGATTCCGCAGAATTTCGAGTACGAGGCGCCCAGGACGCTGGAAGAAGCGCTCCAGCTGCTGGCGGACGGATCGGCCAAACCGCTGGCGGGCGGCATGAGCCTGATTCCGCTGATGAAACTGCGCCTGGCCGCGCCGGAGCGCGTCGTGGATCTGGGCCGGATCCCGGGACTGAGCTATATCCGGGAAGAAGACGGGGCGATCCGCATCGGGGCCATGACGACGCACTACGAGATCGAGTCTTCACCGGTGCTCAAGGCGCGCTGTCCGCTTCTTGCGGCGACGGCGGCGCAGATCGGGGACATGCAGGTGCGCAACGTCGGAACGATCGGGGGCAGTCTGGCCCACGCGGATCCGGCCGCGGACTACCCGGCGGCCCTGCTGGCGCTGGAAGCTCAGGTGCGCCTGGCACGGGCGGGGGCAGAGCGCACCGTGGCCATCACGGATTTCTTCACAGACGTATTCACCACCGCGCTCGAACCCGGGGAGATCGTGCGTGAAGTGATTGTACCGGCGGAAACGCCCGGAACCGGCGTCTCGTACCAGAAAGTGGCGCATCCCGCTTCCGGCTTCGCCGTGGTGGGGATTGCCGCCCGGGTCAGGCGATCGGAAGGCAGGATCACCATGGCGCGGCTCGGCGTCACCGGCCTCGCCGCCAAGCCGTTCCGGGCGATCGCCGCGGAGAAGCTGCTCGAAGGCAGCAGCGCGACGGAGGCTGACGTACGCGCCGCAGCCGGGGCGGTTCCCGACGGCGTCGAGGCCAACTCGGATCTGTACGCCTCGGCCGAATACCGCACGCATCTGGCGCGCGTCTATGCCGCCCGCGCCCTGCGGGCCGCCCTTCAGGCCGCATGAAGATCAGCGGCGCCTACACGCTGCCGGCCAATCCAGAGCGGACTTATACGCTGCTGCAGGACCCGGAAGCCCTGGCGGCCTCCATGCCGGGATGCCGGGAACTGGTGCGCACGGCCGAAGATGAGTACGAGATGAAGATGAACCTCGTGATCTCGAGCATCCAGGGATTGTTCGCCGGCAAGATCCGCGTGGCAGATAAGGAATTCCCCGCCCGATTCCGGCTCATTGTGGAAGGGGACGGCAAGATCGGCTTCATGAAAGGCGAGGGCGTGCTCACGCTCTCGCCTGTGGACGGGGCAACGGAAGTTCGCTACGACGGCGAGGTTCAGGTGGGGGGCATGATTGCAGGGGTCGGCCAGCGGCTGCTGGACGCGACGGCGAAGTATCTCATCAAGCGATTTTTCGAGAAGATGAGAGAGCGGGCCTGCCAAGAGTGATCCGCGTACGCTAACCAAATTTCCTTCGCAGCAGGACTTCTAGTACTGGTTCTGTATCTTCCTCCTTGTACCCGAGGGGTATTCGGTGTAGAGTTGGGGAGGCCGGATTTCGGAGGCAGATTACCAAAGTCCGCGCTACTCAAGAACAACGAAGAGAGGAGATAACTCATGCCAAGCAAACGTAATCCCCAGGAATCTGGGGTGTCTTTGCCGCCGCTTCCTGAAGCAGTACCGGCGGCGCCGGAGGAAGGAGGCCCAGAAGCCGCAGCAGGCTCCGATGACCCCACTACGAGCGCAATAACGCGGGCGCTGGCGCTCCAGCCTGTGCCCGCAGGGCTCCGCTTTCCGCCATTTCACATCCGAAGCCTGCGGTGCGGCTGCTATCTGGTGAACTACAAGCCCAAGGCCGGGTTCTTTCTCACCTATGACGGCACGATTCGCGTGGAATGTCACAGTGCGGGGCGCACGGCGAGCGGGGACTTGTACCAGCGGCCGTTGATCTTCATCGGTCCGGTCCTTCCGGAGGCGGTGGTGCAGCCCGTTCAGCCACAACCTCTTCAGCCTCAACCCAGCCCTCAGCCGCAACCTGTTGCGCTGCAACCCCATCCCGCCCTTCAACCCTTTGTGGTTCTGGGGTCGGGGCCGAACCCAGCCGCGGGCATTCCCGTTTTCGCCCGCAACCGATATCGTTACTATCTGCGGATCACGCAACTGCTGGAGTTTTTCACTCTGGGGACCGGCTTCACGCTTGGGTTCGAGATGTGGCGGTTCACAGCCCCGAACACGTGGACCAACGAGGGGTCCTTCACGGCGCTGATGACGTGGAAGACCGCTCCGGCCGGGTATCCGTCCCCGGGCGATTACCTGGAAGGGGACGTCAAGAACAGCTCGGGCACGGTGGTGGGCCGCCTCACCATGGGCTGGGTTTCGAAGTACTTCCGCAAAGCCACGATCGAGATTGACACGGTGGCGGGTTCGGAGGTTCCGCTGAACAACGGCGCGGGAGTGACCTGGAACAGCATTTTCGACCAGGTCGGCTGGGACATCAACGTTCAGGTGAGCGAGCTCAACGTCGCGCCGCCGAGCGGGGACTCCTGGTCGGATGCAGAGCTGCACGCCGCCATGCTGGCTCACCGGGCGGCGACGAACCTGGACAAGGAATGGCGATACCACATTCTGGCCGTGCGGCTGCTGGACTCCACGCCGCGCGGCATCATGTATGACGCCTTCGGGACGGACTCCAACAACGTACCGCGGGAAGGCCTGGGGATCAGCTCGCACTGGGTGATCCCGAACTCCAGTCCGTGGGGCACAGTGAAGGGCGTGCGTTTCGGCGCGGCTGCCGCTCCTTACTTCCGCACGGCGGTGCATGAGCTGGGCCACGCCATGGGGCTGTATCACAATACGGTGGACAACGGGTTCATGAACACGACGGATGTGATTGCCTTTTCCTGTCCGGCGACGTTCCCGGCGTGCATCAAGTGGGCCTTCGCGGATGACGACCTCAAGCGGCTGCGCCATTACCCCGACGTGTACGTGCGTCCGGGCGGGACGGCGTTCGGCACGGCCTCGACGACTACGCCGGCGATCAGCCCGACCGACCTCACGGAGACGGCCGAAGGGCTGGAACTGCGGGTATCGCCCGTGATGGCGGCCTTACCGCTGGGAGCGCCCGTACGGGTTGACCTGGAATTAAGGAACGCCGGAAGCCAGCCTGCCGTAGTGCCGGAGCGGCTCAGCCTCAAAGGCGGATTCGTTCGCGGAACGGTGACCGACCCGTCGGGTAACACCCGAATCTTTTCTTCGATCATCGGCTGTCTGGACGAGCAGCCCATGCGGGCCCTGGCGCCGGGCGAAAGCATCGGTGATTCGCTGACCCTGCTGCGTGGTCCCGACGGGGCACTGTTCCCCGCCCCGGGACCTCACCGTGTCACAGTGGAAGTGCGGTGGAACGTACAGGGAATTGACCGCATCGTCGAGGGTTCGGCGGACGTCATCGTGACGGCGGCGGCGGATCAGGCCCACGCCGAGGCAGCCCTCAAGGTGCTGTCATCGCCCGATGCGCTGCTCACACTAGCGCTGGGCGGCGATCATCTCAAGGACGGGGTCGAAGCCATCGGCGCGGCGCTGGCCAACCCGGTGCTCCGGCCGCACTACGCCTATATCGAAGCGAAGCGGCGCGCCGAGCGTTTCGGCCAGCGCGGACCGGACCCTGGGGCGGGCAAGCTGCTCGAGGGCTGCGTCATGAGCGACGCCGAGAAACGCAAAGCTGCCAGACTGTTCAAAGCCGCTGCCGCCAAGATGGGATAGTGCGGTGCCGCGGCTACTGGGCAAGGCGACATTGCCCGTGGCTGTAATGTTACTGGGCGCGGGCTGCGAACCCGCGCCCAGGCCTTCCGAGAGGAGAGCAACGATGCCTCAAGCAGCGGCGGTGCTGGTGGGGAACTGGACAAAGATTACGCGCTCGGAGTGCAGCGCGGTGTATCCGGACCGCTTGCAGTTTGCCGACAACGGCCTGTATGCCGGCGAGAAGGATCCGCCGGGAAGCTTCACGCTGTGGGACTCCGGCAGCTGGGAGGTCTCCGGCCCGGAGCAGATCCGCATTTCGACGGCGAACGACGCAGTCATTGCCTACCGGTTCACGCAAAGCGGCGACATTCTGCGCTTCACGGACCCGGACGGCTGCGAATTCGAATACCGCCGCGAGCGGTAGTCGTCACGGGAGCACAGCATGGCGGCCGAACCCAGAGTGATTTTTTTTGATCTCGGCGACACGCTCGTTTTTTCGAATGCGGCCGGGCAGATGGAGCGTTTTGCCGACGCCCTGGATGTCTTGCAGACTTTGCAGCAGCGGGGCTACCGGCTGGGGTTGATCTCCAACCAGCCGGCGGGGACCACGGTGGGTCAGGTGCAGGCCGTCCTGCAGAACCTCGGACTTGCCCGCTACATCGAGGGCGCGCTGGTCACCATCTCGACGGAGATTCCGGGCAATGCCGGCAAGCCCAACCGGCCGATTTTCGATCTGGCGCTGCAAAAGGCCGGTCATGCGGCGCCGAGCGACCGCAGCATTTTCGTCACCGAAACGTTCAGCCACATCACGGCGGCGCGCGGGTTTGGCTGGCGCGCGATCCTGAAGCGGAACTCGGGCTCCTGCCAGCCCGGCGACGGCGAATGTGTGGCCGGCCTGTCGGGTTTGCTCGATCTGTTGCCCGCTCCGGCGCCACTGACCGGAACGAACCTGGATCTGGCTCCGCCGCCGCGGCTGGTGGACGGCCTGTGGGCCGTCCCGATTGACATTCAATCCATTGCGGCGGCGCTGGTCTTCGACGGGGCGACCTCGTCCGGCACAGGTGATGCAACCGTCGTGTTTAAAGTCGGCCCATACGGGGGAAACCCGATTTTCGACCTGCGGCAGAGCATTACGGGCGTGTGGCTGGACGGTGCTTCCGTTCCCACGAGCAAGGCCGCTCACCATGACTTTGGAGGCGGCGCGCAGGCGGAGCTTCGCGTTCTCGAGCAAGCGGTGGACGCAGGCTCTACGCACACGCTGCGCGTGACCTACACCCTCGGGCCTCCGCAGGCCTCCTCGGCCGGCTCGTATCAGCCGGCGATGACCTTCAGTGCCGGGCCGCGGCTGGTGTTCAACTTCGGTTTTACAGACCTGGGCGCGGGCAGGTATCTGGAGGCCTGGGTGCCGGCCAATCTGATCTTCGATCAGTTCGATCTCCAGCTGGACCTCCAACTGGTCAACTCCTCCATACCGCACAGCGTGATCACCAACGGGGCGGTGACCGTTCTGGGACCAAACCACTGGCGCGTCCAGTTTCCGGGACGCTTTACGGCGCTTTCTCCGCTTTTGGAAATCCGTCCCACCGACTCGCTGGCTTCCGCAAGCGGCGCCACGGTACTTCCGGTTTCCGGGGCCTCGGTGACGATCGAGGCCTGGAAGCCGGCCGCCAGTGCAGTGAACCTCAACACGCAGATCACCCAGATCGCCGGGTTTCTGGCCGACAACGAAAACTCGACCGGCCCTTACGTCCACGGCAACCGGTTCGTGGCATTTTTCAACGTGGGCGGCATGGAATACGAAGGCGGCACGACCACGGCAACGGGCGCCCTGCGTCATGAAACGTTCCACAGCTGGTGGGCCCGGGGTGTCAAACCGGCCGGCCAGCCCGACGGTTGGTGGGATGAGGCCTGGACGGTGTACAACGACAACGGCGCTTCTGAAACGCTGCCCTTCAACTTCAGTGATCCGCCGGTCACGCTGTGTCCTCGCAATCCCTGGGTGCGGGTGACGGCCGGAGGAGCCTACACGGACGGCTACCGGTTCTGGAAGGGCGTGGCGGCGTGGATCGGAGCGGGCACATTGCGATCCCTGATGAGCGATTTTTACAAGCGGCGGTGGAAGCGGCCCGCAACCACGACGGACATCGAGGAGTTTTTGGTCTGCCGCACGGGTAATGCGCAGCTTGTGGATGCGTTTCATCGCTTCGTCTACGGATTCAGCGACCCGTCGCCGGCTCCGGATTTGTGGCTTCGGGATGAACCTTCTCACAGCGGGGCCGAGCAATGGGGCGGCACGTTCTGGAATTCGCCCGATCTATGGGTGCGCAACGCGGATGACGGGGGCCTGGCGCACCAGTCGCCGGAGTCGGGTCAGGACAACTGGTTCCATGCGCGCGTACGCAACCGTGGCGCCTCCGTTGCCCGCCATTTTCTGGTCACCTTCCACGTCAAGCAGTTTGCGGGAACGCAGTTTTCCTACCCGGACGATTTTCTTCCCTGCGTCGCTGCGGCCTCCGGATTCGATCTGGCGCCCGGCGCTTCGATGATCGTGAAAGCGCGGTGGCCGAGGAACCTCGTGCCGCCGGCCGGAACGCACGCCTGCCTGCTTGCGTCGGTCCTGACTCGAAGTGACCGGCCGGTGGCGGGCCGACATGTCTGGGAAAGCAATAACCTGGCCCAAAAGAATCTCACGATCGTGGATCTGAAGCCGAACACCTGGATCGTGATCCCGGTGGTCGTTTCCCACCTGCGGGCGGGATTGGCGATGCGCTACCGCCTGGAGCTGTTGCGGCCGCGCAGTCATCCCGGACTGGAAGCGGGCCTGCTGCACGGAAATCCGGCCCCGTTTGTTCGGACGCCCGGACTGCGGCTGGCCGCCTGGGCATCTCCGGCAACGCCGATCGCCGACGAAGGGGTTGCGCTGGACTGCGCGGGCCGGGACAACGCGGCCAACCCGGCGCCGCAGCCGGTGCGCGTAGCCCGTTCCGACGACCCGCCGACGCTGGCGAGCTTGCCGGCGTTCCGGACCGAAGCGCTTTTCGGGGAGGGCGTCCGGGCGCACATCCCGGTGACTCTTGCAGCTCAACAGCAGCTTACGTTCGGCTTACGGGTCCGCGTTCCCTCCCAGGCCAGGCCGGGCGAGCTGCTGCACATGGATCTCGTGCAGCGGGAGGCGCGCAGCGGGAGGATTGTGGGGGGAGTAGCCGTGGAGATTCGCGTGAAGAGCTAAGAGCGGGACGGCGCGTCACCGCTTGCGGAGCTCGCGCAACAGGCGGATGGCGGCGTCGGCGAGGAGCTCGCCGCAGCCCGGCGCGCAGCGGGCGCTGATGACCTCGTAGCCCCCTTCGGCAAAGGCCTTTTGAGTGGGCACGTAGCCGATCGAGCCATTGGCCAGCCCGACGACGATGGTGTGCGGGAAGGGCGAGGCCTTCTTGATGGCCACGCCGAGTTCCACAAAGATCTCCCCGGGGAGCCCCACCCAGGCGATCTGATCGCCCAACGCCAGAACCTGGACTTCGGCTGCGAGCGGCTTGCGACGCAAGTCCGCGATGTCGAGCGTGCGCAGCGCCGCCACCATGTCCAGGAAAGGCGGCGCTCCAGGCTTGCCGAACCACCGCGCCGCGGCCTGCGCTTTCTCCACAGAAGCCGCGTCCACGGATGAGACAAGCAGTTCGACCTGGCGGCCGGCCCCGCGCAGCGGGTCCGTCGCGGCGGGCTTCAGGCGCGCGTAGCTCTTGAGCACCTCGCCAGCCAGGATGGTCCCGATCCGCTGCGCTTCGGCGTGACCCTTCTGCGGCTCGGCGCTTCTGACGTCAATGTGGTTCACATTGCCCGCGGCGCCGAGGGTGAACAGGGTGAGCATCCCCGAGCCTTTGATCTTGCCGAGCAGGCGCGCCAGGGTGTAGGGGTAGTCTGCCGAATACAGGGTTCCGCCGACCGTGTCCAGATGGAGGGCAAAGTTGACATAGGTCGCCAGGGGCGCGCCGCCGGAAGTGTCGAAATACACGATGGGGAGTTCCGGGTCCGGCTCTCCTACCGGCTGCACGATGTCCGGGTTGAGTTTGCCGGGATTGAAGCGCACCGTACCGTCCTTCATGAGAAAGCGGCGGTAGAAACTCACCGTGTCCTCGCGGCCCGTGTGGACCCAGGCGCGAGCCGGCGTGAGCGCCGCCTCTGCCAGACGTACAGTCTCGGCAATGCGCGACGGCAGCAGAGCGCGGTAGCGCTCGGCGGCCTGGCGCGGCGCGCCTTCCATCAGCGAGAGGAACCGCGGATTCAGTAGCGGACCCGTATGGGTGTGGGTGGCGCTGATCATGACCTGCTCCCGCGGCAGGCCGGTAGTTTTTTCGATGAGAGCGCGAGCCGCTTCGACCAGATCCTGTTCGAGTGCGATCAGGTCACAGGCGACGAGCGCCGCCCGGGAGCCCCCGCTTTCGAGAACCAAGGCTTTGGCGTACAGATCGTCGTGGACGCCCGTGGCGAGCCGTACGTTGTAGTAGCCGGCCAGCGGAAGGCCGGCCGGGGGCGTGATCTTGACGGCGGCAGCTCCCAGGCGCAGTTCCGCACCACAGGCGAGTGAGGCAAACAGGCAGACGGCCGCCCAGGACCTCATTTGGATTCATCTTTATCAAAGCCGCGGGGGATTTGCAGCTTTGCTTGACCGGCACACAGCGTCTCTGCGACAATCGTCATGGCAGTTGTGATCTTCCGGAGTGATTCTCTTCCCATTCCCGGCGAAAGCGCACGGCCCCGCGTTGTATTGTTGCCCGCGGCCTCCGTATGCTCCCGCTAAGGAAGCGGTGGAAATCCCCGGAGTGTTCAGGAGAGGGAGTAGTGAGAGAAAGAGGGATCGTGAAGTGGTTCAATGCCGCCAAGGGCTACGGGTTTATCCAGCGAGCCAGCGGTGAGGACGTGTTCGTGCATCATACCGCGATCCAGATGAGCGGTTATCGAACGCTGGAAACCGGGGCGGAGGTGGAGTTCGAAGTCAAACAGGGCCCCAAAGGACTCCAGGCGGAGAACGTGCAGCAGGTCTAGCGCGGGGCGCATCCTGCGCCCCGCTTCGCCGGCCGGACTCGCCTAGTTGGTTACCTGAAAGCTCCGGCTCTCGGCCCGCACCGGAAGATAGATCTTGTACCAGGCGTCATGGGCCGGGTGCTTGGCATAGCGGTCGGCTGCGGCCTGATCTTCAAACTCGATCGCAAACGCATCGGTGAAGTCCCGCGGCTGCACCCGGAGGGGTTTGAGCCAGATGTTCTTAATCCCCGGGATTTCGGCGGCCATTTTTTCGACGCCCTCGATTGCCGCCTTTCGCTGCTCCGGCGTGGATTCCGGAGTCCACTTCACGGCTACCAGGTGAATGATGGATTTCGGCTTGCCGTAGGTGTTGGCGCCCACAGCGACGCCGGAAAGAAATAACGCCGCAGCGGCAACTGCGGCCGCCAGGACTCTCCGGTTGGTTACGGATGTCAATGTCATCTGCCTTCACTCCTTGGGTTGAATCAAACTCAGGACTGTGACAGGCGGCTCAGGCGTTCACAGGGCTCTCCTGGAACACCCGGGCCCAGTCTTTCAGGAACTGCTCCAGGCCTTTTTCCGTCAGCGGATGGTTGAAGAGCATCTCCAGAACACGGAACGGCATCGTGGCGATATCGGCGCCTGCCAGGGCGGCTTCAATGACGTGCGTGGGCGAACGCAGTGAGGCGGCCAGAACCTGCGTCTTGAAGCCGTAGTTGCGGTAGATCTGAGTAATCTCGCGGATCAGGTCCATGCCGATATGCCCGATATCGTCCAGCCGGCCGACGAACGGGCTGACGATGTAGGCACCCGCCTTGGCGGCGAGCAAAGCCTGCGCCGGGGAAAAGCAGAGCGTAACATTCAGGCGAATGCCTTCTTTGCTGAGCGCAGCCGTCGCCTTGATCCCTTCGCGCGTAAGCGGGACTTTGACGACGACATTGGGATGAATCCCCGCCAGGCGGCGCGCTTCTCGCACCATCTCGGACGCCTCGGTGGCGACCACTTCTGCACTGACGTCGCCGTCAATGATCTCGCAAATGCGCCGGATCTGCTCTTCGATCGGACGTCCCTCCCGGGCGATGAGCGACGGATTTGTGGTCACGCCGTCCACGATGCCCCACTCGGCGCCTTTGCGGAGTTCGTCCAGATTGGCGGTGTCCAGGAAGATTTTCATGCTTGCACCCTCGTTTCGCGCGACAAGGACATTATATCGTTCGATGTCGAGCCTGGCGGCAGCGGACGCGGGCAAGGGAGGCTCGCAACCGGTACGTTCCGTACCAGGGTCCTAAAATTGAACCTGCTGGTACGTGATACGGGGACCGAGACAACTGCATTATTTGAGTGGAATGTCCGCGAAACCCACCCGCCGGCGCTCCCTACCCGACCGATCGCTCACTACGACGGAACCCACGCCGTACAGGACGCGCCGGCGCACAGGTCTCCGCTTCCCGAAGACGGAACATACCCTCACCGGGCGCACCATTCTGCACTACCGCGTTCTGGAGAAACTGGGCCAGGGCGGGATGGGGGTGGTCTACAAGGCGTGGGATCTTCGCCTGAGGCGGCCCGTAGCCTTGAAGTTCCCGCGGCCCGCCATGGGTCCGGGGACACTCGAGCGCCTTCGCACGGAGGCGCGCGCCCTTGCCGCGCTGAACCACCCGAACATCGCCACGATTTACGGTCTGTGCGAAGCCGAGGGAGAAGTCTTCCTGGTGATGGAGTTCTTGCCCGGCAAGACTCTGAGATCGGTGATCCGCGATCTGCACTCCGCCGGCCTTTGCCTGCCCCTGGATCGCATTGTGGAATATGCGGCGGGGATCGGCGGGGCGCTCGCCCACGCGCACCGTCAAGGGATCATCCACGGCGATGTGAAGTCGGGCAATGTGATGTTCACCGCCCTGGGGGTGCCCAAGCTGACGGACTTCGGGCTCGCGAGCTTTCTGGAGGCTGCCACGGCCAGGAGGAACGGCGCGGTATTCGGAACCTTGTGCTCTATGGCGCCGGAGCAAGCCCGCGGAGAGCGGACCGACGAGCGTTCCGACATCTTTTCTTTTGGCGTGCTGCTCTATGAGATGGCGGCCGGCCGTGTTCCGTTCGGCGGTTCTTCGGAGGCCGAGATTGTTTCCGCTCTGCTCCATCGCGAACCGGAGGATCTGCGCTGCATTCGCCCGGATCTGCCGGAAGAGTATGTGCACATCGCCGGAAAAGCGCTAGTCAAGGATCCCGAACACCGCTACCAGGAGATGGAGGAATTGCTTGCGGAGCTGGAACGCATCGGCCCGCACGAGGTCCGGGATTCTGCAAGGCGGCTGAGAACCGACGAACTCCCTCCGACAGTTGCGATCCAACAGCCTGTTGCGAACAGCCGGTCCAAGCTGAGGATGGCGGTTCCGATTGCCTCGACCGCTCTGATCCTCGGGCTCGTTTCAAACTGGAGCGCCCCGGAGCAACTCGCGCGGAACCGGCGGGCAGCGGCGCCGGAGTGGTATCAGACAGGGCGCCAACTGCTGGCTCGCGAAGATGTTCCGGAGAACGTGGATCGCGCAATCCGGATTTTCCAGGCAGCCGCCGCCCGGAACAGGAATGAAAGCCTGGCGGAGGCGGCTTTGGCCGAAGCGTATTGGAAAAAGTACGAACAGACGCGCGAGGGGACCTGGATTGAAAAGGCCGGTGAAAGCTGCCGCCGACTGGTCACCTCAGGCGCTGCACTGCCCGGCGTGCATGTGACGCTGGGGCTGGTCCGAAGCGGAGCCGGGCGGCCAGAGGAGGCGCTGGCGGATTTCCAACGTGCTCTCGCTCTGGATCCGGTCAACGCCGACGCCTGCCTCGGGATGGGCCAGGCGTTCGAGCAGCTCGGACGCAGCCGGGATGCCGAGCAGAGCTATCTGCGCGCCGTTCAGTTCCGCCCAGGGGATTGGAGAGCCCATAATGCGCTCGGGCGGTTGTATTGGCGCCAGGGACGGTACGCGGACGCGGAAACGCAATTCCGCAAGGTGATCGAATTGACGCCCGACAACGCCCGAGGTCACAGTAACCTCGGAGGGCTGTTGGTCATGATGGGGCGTTACGAGGATGCGGCGCGGCATCTGGAGCGCTCATTGTCGCTGCGTCCGACGCCCGCCGCTCACTCCAACCTCGGTACGGCGTACTATTTTCAAGGGCGTTACGCCGCGGCCGCGACGCAGATGGAAAAGGCGGTGGCGCTTCACGGGCGGGATGCGCGACTGTGGGGCAATCTGGCCGATGCTTACCGGATGCTGCCGGGCCGGAAAGAAGATTCCGTGCGGGCCTATCGCCGTGCGATCGAACTGGCGGCGGTGCATCTGGCAGTGCAGCCGCGGGACGCGCCGCTGCGTGCCAGTTTCGCCCTCTGGTGGGCGGGACTGGGAGACGAGCGGCGATCTCAGGAGGAGATCCGCAGGGCGTTCGAGGAGGCGCCCGAAGATCCAGCCGTGCTGTTTCGCTCCGCTCTCGTGTGGGAACTGTGCGGCCGCCGCCGGGAAGCGGCCCGCGCTTTGGACCGGGCCCGCCGTTGCGGTTACTCGCCGGAGGAAATCGCGCGACATCCGGATTTGTCCAAGCTACGGGAAGCTGCAAAGCCCGGCAGGGTCGGCCGTGAGGATGGCTAAAGGAGGAGAAAATGGCTGACCACCGAGTGAGGATCACTGTCTCCGGTCAAACGTTCCGTTACGATCAGCCGATCGTGCGGGCGCAGCGGGGAGACTCCGTCATTTGGGCAAGCACGATGCCCTTTGCGGTGGACTTTGGAAGGGTCTCCCCGAGTCACCGGCTGAGGGAATCCAGCAAAAAGGGCAGGGTTACGATGAAAGTCCGGGCGAACGCGCCTCCCGGACGCTACAAGTACTTCGTCGCCGTCTTCGACGGGAGCTGCGTGCTCACCGACGATCCGGAAATCATCATCGAATAGCCGGCCGGCCCGGAGGCGATCATCCGTTTTAAGCTGGAGGGAGGTAGCTTTCTGCCTTGGGCGCCCGCATGACTATCGGCCAGGCGGCTCGTGAAACCGGTTTGAGTGCGGACACGATCCGCTTTTACGAGAAACGAGGCCTGCTGCGAAGCGCAGCACGGACCGAGGGAGGCTTCCGGCTCTTCGGACCCCGTGAGATCGAGGCTCTGAAGTTCATCCGCAAATCCCAGGAGCTGGGATTTTCGCTGGACGAAATCCGGGAGCTGCTGTTTCTTCAGGAAGGTCAGGCGGGCGCCTGTGAACATGTGCGGGCGCTGCTTCAGGCGAAAATTGCCCACGTCAAAGCCAAGATCGCCGAACTGCGGAAGCTTCACAGCGACCTGAACCACGCGCTCGGAATCTGCGAGCGCAATCTCAGGCCGCATGCCGGAAGCCGGGAGCAGTGTCCCGTGCTCCGGCAACTCAGCCGCCACAGAAGGGCCCAGAAGAAACGTTGACGGCCGAGCGCCACACCGGGGCCATGCACTCGCTTGTGGAAGAGGGTGTTCGTTGTTTCAACGAGAGTCAGTTCTTCGCGGCTCACGAGGCTTGGGAGGAAGTCTGGACGCCGGCGCGCGGACCCGAGCGGTTGTTCCTGCAAGCCCTCATCCATGTAGCAGTCGGGTTTCACCACGCGCAGCGGCACAACCGGGAGGGAGCTCGGCGGCAGCTGCGCAAGGGACTCAAGAAACTGGCCGGCTACCTTCCCGAAGCGGGCGGCATTCGCACGCTTGCTCTTTACCGCGACACAGTTGCCTGCCTGGAACGGTTGGAACGCGGAGAGGCTTTATCCCGCTTCCCCGTCATCGCTTTTTCGGAACGAAGGCAATCGCCCGGGACGGACTCCCACTCTGATCCGCCACTTTAAGAGGCAGGGCAAGGTAAAACGCGCCGCGCGCCGGGAGGCGGCCGAGTCCTGTCAGCATCTCCTCCCAGCTCATGCCGTGCCGCAGGCCCGCCAGGTGAACGGCCTGACCTCCTTCCGCCGGGCCCATGCTCGGCCCGTCTGTTCCGAGGTGGCGGACGCCTTTCTTGTGCAGGTACTCGATCACTTCCGGGGAAGGCGCGGGCCAGCCGGGGGCGCTCTTGGTCACCAGGACGTGAAACGTCAGGCGCAGGCCTTCCGGGAGCGGCTTGTAGTATCTATCCGTGTAGCCGCTATAAAAGAGCACCACCTCGCCCGCGCGGATCGGGCCGTGGCGCTTCTCCCAGTCCTCGATGGTCGCCAGCGAGATTACGGAGCTTTTTCCGTTCTCGGCGCGGTCTACTTGCGCGGTCACGTCAATCACCGCCGCCGGTCCCATCATGCTGCTCAACGGGTACTTGTCTCCCGTCAGCAGACCCATGGGGCCGGCGTGCGGCAAGCCGCTTCCGGGCGGCGGAATGAAGTGGGCGGGGAAATCCGTCTGCGTTCCGGTGTGCTCATCAATGACGTAGCGCTGGCCGTAATAGGGCCCGTCGCTCGGGATGTGGACGACGCCGTGAGGGTTTTTCACCGGGGTGAACCAGTTGTAGGTCCAGCGTTGAAACGGCGGGTTGGCGCCCCAGTGAGCCGGCAGGGTCTCGCTCACCAGCACGGACAGATCCACGACATCGTAGTCGGAAAAGAGCGCCGGGGGTGAAGGCGCCGCCGCGCCGGCAGATTGGGCGCCGGGCGAACGACGCTGCTCACGGGCGCAACCCGCAAGCATGGCGGCGAGACACAACAACGCGCTGGAGAAAGTACGGGACATGGGCCTCATCTTACCAGCGGAGCGGTCCTGCCGGAAGCGAGGGTTTGCACGGAAGCGAGAAACGGTCGCGCGAACTAGCTGAGGCGGGTCCGGAGCAACCGCGACGAATTGGCCAGGATGGCCACGTCCGGAAGAGACTGCGCCGCGGCCGCCAGTGTGGGCGGCAGCAGGCCGAGTGCGGCCAAAGAGAGGCCCGCCAGATTGTAGGCGCCGGTAAACAGCAGATTGCCGCGAACCACGCGCAACGTGCGCCGCGCCAGTGCAAAGAGTCCCGGGACCAGGGACCAATCATCCCCGAGGATTGCGGCGTGGGCAGCTTCGACGGCCACCGGCGAACCGGCCGCGCCCATCGCGATTCCCACGTCGGCTTGAGCGAGCGCCGGAGCGTCGTTAACACCGTCACCGATCATCACCACCGTGTGACCGGCGGACTGATATTCGCGCACCACGGCGATCTTGTCCTCCGGGAGCAGGCCCGCACGTACGGGTAAGTTCAGGGAGCGGGCGACGGGGAAGGCGGCACGGGGGTGATCCCCGGTGATCAGTTCGATGTGCTTCAGTCCCATCCTTTGCAGGCGGGCCAAGGCGGCGGCCACGTCAGGCCGAAGGGTGTCTGCCGCGGCGAGCAGTCCCGCCGCCTTTCCATCGGAGCAAACGAAGAGCACGGTCTTGCCTTCCGACTCGAGCCGGGCGGCCAACTCCTCACAACCGCCCGCGACGAGCCTGCGGTTGCCCACGGCGACGAGGCGTTGCCCGACCACCGCCCGGACGCCCACGCCGGGCAGGGCCTCGAAACGCTCCGGCTCGGGGATTTCCAGTCCCTGCTCGCGGGCCAGGCAGCGCACCGCCTCGGCCAGGGGATGCTCGGAGTAACGCTCCGCCGAGGCGGCCAGGCGGAGCAACTCGGCGGGACTGGCGCCGTTGAGCGGGACGATATCCGTGATCCGCGGGCGCCCGAGGGTGAGAGTTCCCGTCTTATCAATCAGGACGACATCGGCGCGTGCGAGCAGTTCCAGGTACCTGCCGCCTTTGACCAGCAGTCCCCGGCGCGCGGCTGCGCCGATGGCGGCCAGCATCGCCACCGGAGTAGCCAGGGCGAACGAACAGGAGCAGGCGACCACGAGCACGGCGATGGCGGCCATGAGGTCACCGCGTAAGAGCAACGTCGAGGCGGCGACCGCGAGCACCACGGGGAGGTAGCGGGCCGAGAAGCGGTCCGCCGTACGCTCGACGTCTCCCTTGTGCGCCTCGGCTTCCTCCACCAGCTCGAGGATGCGGCCGAAGACGGTGCCGGATCCTGCGCGCTCGGCCCGGACGCGCAGCATCCCCGAGTGGGCGTAGCTTGCGGCAAAGACCTTTGTCCCCGGACCTGCTTCGACCGGCATGGACTCGCCGGTAATGGCGCTTTGATCCACCCACGCATGGCCTCCGATCACCTCTCCATCCACGGGGATGGCCTCGCCCGGGCGGACGATCACCACCGTACCCGGCTCGACGCAGTCAGCCCGAACCTCCGTCTCGGCGCCGCCGCGCTCGATGCGCGCCTTTCGGGGCGCCATGGATGCAAGTTCGCCGATTGCCCGCCTGGCCTGACGTGTCGTGAAGCGCTCGATGGCATCGCCCGCGCGCATGAAGAAGACCACGATCAGGGCCGTAGGCCACTCGCCGGCGATCAGCGCCGCCAGCGCGCCGGTTGTCATGAGAGTGTGGGAAGTGATCTTCCTGCGGGCCGCGGCCCGGACGACGTTCCGGAAGACGGGATATCCCGCCGCGGGCACTAGGATCCAGCCTGTGATGGCAGGGACGCGGCTGGTGAGGAGTTCAAACCAACCGAGCCACTCGCCCGCGACGAGGACGGCCAGCAGGCCGGCAAACAGGAAGCCAAAAAGAAGCGTCCTGCGAGAAAGCGTGCTGTACTGCACACTCAGAGACATTAGGTCAGGTGACGCTGCCGGCTCCGGGGCCCCGCCCGGGAGGTTCGTATCCCTTCACCAGCGTAACGCGGCGGAGCTTCTCGAGCTCCTGGCGCGCAATCGCCGCCCACGGACTGTCAGGATCCAGCTTGAGATATGCCTTCCAGTGGCGGACGGCGCGCATGATTTGGCCGGCGGTCTGGTACAGCAGGGCCAGGTTGTAGTGAGCATCCGCGTATCGCGGGTTCAGCCGGAGGGCCATCAAGTAGTGGGCGAGCGCCTTCGGACGGTCCTGCCGTTCGTCGTAAAGGTTGCCCAGGTTGAAATGCGCGAGCGCATAGCCGGGATCCACGGCGAGCGCCTGTTTGTAGTACCGCTCCGCCTCATCCCAAGCCTTCAGGTGGAAATAGACCGTGCCCAGGTTCACCATGGCGCCGACGGAGGCGGGATCGAGTTCGATCGCCGTCTTGTAAGCGGCAATGACGGCATCGGGCGGAGCGCCGCTTTGTTCCAGTTGCAGAGCCTTTTCGAACCAGAGGCCAGCCTCGAGACGGCGCTTGTCCGGCGGGCTCGGCTCCGTCCGCGCCGGGAACGAGGCCAGCTTGCTGAGTTCCGTGCGGTCAAAATCGAGCAGCAACTGGCCGGTGACCGGCTCCATCTTGCTCGGGCCCGCCTGCACCGTGATCTTGCGCCCTTCGACGAAGATGCGGAGCTCGCGCAGGGGATCGTGCACATCGCGCAGTTTCTCCCGCACGGCGGCCAGCACGCGGCGGATGCGGCTCGGGCGGATGCGCTGCTGGCGGAGGCGTATCAGGGTCCGCAAGGCGATCAAGTCCGGAAACGTGAACGTGTCCGCCGCCCGAATCAGGTTCTGCCGCTGCCATGAGCGGAGCTGACGTCCCGAGACGCCCAGCACGCGGCAGACCTGCGGCAGCGTGTACGTTTCCGCATCGCTCGAGCCGCGCACGGCTCAGATTGTAGCATGCGCGAAAACCCGGTCTGTTCTGCGGTCGTTGGGAAGGGCGTAGCGTTTGCGCACGTGAGAGAATCGTTGCGACCGGCGGGAAGGGAGAGTATACTGAACCCAAGCTCTATCGGCGGCTCTTGAACTTTCACGAGTTCACAGCGGACTATATCAAGCGGCTGGGGGAGGGGGATCCCTTCGTCGCCGAGCACTTTCGCGCCTATTTTTGGAAGCTGCTGGTGGTGAAGCTGGGCCGCCGGGGTAGACCCACGGAATTCATCGAAGACGTGGCGCAGGAGACGTTCCGGCGCGTGATCGCCTTGCTGCGCAGCGGCCGCGAAATCGAGCACCCGGAACGGTTCGGCGCGTTCGTGCACGCCATTGCGGTGAACGTGGAGCGCGAATTGTCCCGGCCGGAGCATCGCTACGTTCCCATAGACGGAACCGATTTCACGGACGCGCGGATCGATCTGGATTCCGAGCTGGTCACCGCGCAACGAAAGCGACAGGTGCGGGCTGTGCTGGACGAACTCCCTGAGCGCGACCGGCGAGTGCTGGAGTTGCGATACCTTCACGACTGGCCCTTGGAACGAATCTGCCGTGAGTTGGGCGTGGATGCTTCCTACGTGCGTGTCGTGCTGCACCGGGCGCGCAACCGGTTCCGGGAGAAGATGGGAAACAACTGGGCGGCCCACGCGTGAGCCCGAAATCGGCCTGGGCCGTGAAACGTATGGCCGGAAAGATTCACGATACTAATGAGGGTGGAGCGCCATGGATCACGCGGAAGCAGAGCAGAGCCAGGCGGTGGAGCGCTATCTGCTCGGAGAATTGACCGGGCCGGAGCGGGAGGCCTTTGAAGAGCATTACTTCGCCTGCCCCAAATGCGCTCAGGAGGTGCTGGCCGGTGAAACGCTCGGCGCGAATGCCCGTGCCGTGCTTGCCGAGCGGCGCACCGCGGACCTGCCGATCCCCCGGCCCGGGCGGCTGGCGTGGCTGAGAACGCCGCCTCCGAAGGTAGCCTGGGCGGCAGCAGCCCTGTTTGCCGTGGTCGCGGGCTACCAAGGCCTCGTCGTTGCGCCCCGGATGGAGACGCAACTCAGCGAGCTGGCTTCGCCGCAGCCGGTAGCGCGACACGTGTTACGCCCGCTCACCCGTGCAGGCGATGTGATTCGTATCGCGGCGCAACGCCGTGGTTTTGTAACCTTGGCTCTGCCTCTGGACGTCCTGCCGGACTTCGAGCGCCTGGACGTCGAGGTGCGTGATCGTGGCGGCACGACGGTGGCCCAAATCCAGACCGGGGTTCCCCGGCGCCCCGGTGAGCCTCTGGAAGTGCTGATGCCCGCCCGGAGATTGCCCCCCGGCGCCTACACCATCGCGGTCTACGGCTGGCGGGGCGGCGAGCGCACCGAAGTCGGAACTTACCCATTCACGGTGGAGCCGTAGAGGGGTCCCGATGCCTCGAACCTTCCACTTCAACGCCCAGGCGGTCGCAGTGGCAGCACAAGTCGAGGGACAGGCGAAGCTCGATGGGGTCTGGGCTGCTGTTTCCCTTCCGATCCTCGGGGGAGGCGATACCCGTAGTGCAGGGCCTTTCACGCACGCCCCGCTTCTCTCGTTTGACTCCGCCACCGCCGCTGTGGAGGGGCGCAGTTCGGGTGCGGTGCACAGCACAAGGACGGAAGTCCGCGTTGTGGGGTTGAACGTGCTCGACATCATTCGCGGCGACGTGCACATTGTCATGAAGATGAGCTACGACGCGGATCGGGACGAGTACGAAGTGGAGTTCGCCCCCGAAAGGCCGTTCGCCAAGCTTGTCGTGCCCGGAGTTGACACCGGGGCGATCACGTTCAACGGCAAGCGGTACCGTGAAGTCGCGAGAGCAGACCGCGGTTCGGGAGCAAGGGGGGCCGGGCTTGCTCCCGATCCGGACCCTTGCCGGCTGCGCTGCTCCCGCAGTTTCGACCCCGTGATGCAGGCTGTGCGGAGAAGCGCCGGCACCAAGCATCAGGTGCACCCTCACGGGGTCGTCCTCACTTCTCTGGTCGAGCCGGAGACCGCATTCCAGTGGGACGCCTCTCAAAGCCGCTTCGGGTTCACCACGGTGAACGGTTTGGGGCGTGTGTACTTTTTGGAATGGGCGATCGAGCCGTACCGGCAGTCGCTAACCGCCCTCCGCATCGTGTTGGACGATCCCGCCCACCCCTACAAGGGGGAGATCGTGGTGGCGGATCCGGAAGAAACGGCCGCCCCGCCCCTGGTACGTCGTAAGAAGCTGTCGCAGCACGCCGCAAGGCTGGTCGGTTCCAGATGCCCCCGTCTATGATGAAATCATGCACCGGCGGGGAGTGGCGTTCCTGCTGACGCTTTCCCTCGGTTGCCGTTTGATTCAGGTTGAACCTCCCGGACAGCTTTACGCCCGCGCCATGAAGCTTCTGCTCGAAGGGAAGCGGTCCGAGGCGCTTGAGCTGGCCGAGCGGGGACTCCGGCGCGCCCGCTCGCCCGATGACCGGTGGCGATTTTACTTCGTGAAGGCCTCGGTGCTGCTGGCCCGCGGGCAGGCGACTGAGGCCATCCAGCTTCTGGATGGGAAAGAAGAGCCTCCGCAAGATGAGGAGGTGGCGGTGCGGCGCTGGACGCTGTTGAGCCGGGCCCTGCGCGAGAGGGGCCGCGAGGCAGAGGCAGAACGGATTCTGGAGCGGGCGCGGAAGCTGGCGCGGAGTTCCGGCGCCCCGCTGCTGATCTCCCTGACGGAACAGCTTCACGGCATCGTCCTGCAGCGAAGCGATCCCGAGCAGGCGTTTCAGTGCCTGCGCGCGGCCTTGGAAGCTGCACGGAGAGCCCGGCACGCCTACCAGGAGGCGGCGACGCTCGTGACCCTGGGGTGGAGCCGGCTGAGGCTGGGCCGCTACGGAGAAGCCATTCCATGGCTGGAACAGGCGCTCGCCGTCTCCGTCCCCGCCGGCTACGCCCCCCTCACGGCCACGGCCCGGCATAACCTGGGGGTGTGTTACAACGCTCTCGGTGACTGGGACCGGGCGCTCGAATCGCTGCGTGAGGCCGAAGCAATTTACAGCCAGATCGAGGAGCACGCGGGTCTGGCGGGCCTGTTCGGCGATCTCGGCAACACGTACTATTTCCGCGGCGAGCCTCAGAACGCCATTGCGTGCTACCGGCGCGGGCTGACCTTGGCGCGCCGGCTCGGCGATCAAGCCATGGCCGCCCGCTGGCTGAGCAACCTGGCCATGATGGCGATCGAGACGGGCGATCTCGCCTCCGCTGAACGCTTCAATCAAGAGGCGGTGCAACTGAGGATGCGTGCGGGTGATGCCGGCAACCTGGTGTGGCCGCTGCTGAATGCGGCACGCATCGCCGCGGCGCGGGGCCGCTTTGCCGAAGCCGAAGCCCGCTACCTGGAAGCGATCGCGCGCGCGGAGAAGCTCGACGTGCCGCAAGCGTTGCTCGAAGCCCGCGCGCGGCTGGGCAGCCTTCACGCGCAAAACGGCGCCTACCACCTGCTGCATCAGGAATTCGGGCAGCTGGCTGCGGATGTCGCCCGCCTGCGCCGGCGGCTGTCGCGGCTGGAATGGAAATTCACCTTCCAGGCGAGCATCATTCCGTTCTACGAAGAGTACGTGGACGCACTGGTGCGGCAGGGTGAAATCGTGCGGGCCTGGGAGGCGATCGAGTCCTGCCGCGCGCCCGTACTGGCCGAGCACGCCACGACGGGTTCGGGCTCCCGGACCTACTCGGCCGGCGCGAGGCGTTCCGCAGCGCCGCCGGAAGCCGCCGCTGTGTTGTCCTACTGGCTGGCGCCCAAGCGCTCTTTCTTGTTCGTCCGCACGGGCAACCGTGTGGAGTGGTTCGCCCTGCCGCCGGAGGCCACCGTACGCCGGCTTGTGGAAGCTTATTCCAACGCGCTGCTGTCGGTTGAAGACCCGCGCGAGAACCGCAACGCCATCGGGCGCAGGCTTTACGAGGTCCTGATTGCGCCGGCCCGGAAGCTGATCCCGCGCGGCGCAAACGTCCTGGTGGTACCCGACGGAGCTCTCCACGAATTGAATTTCGAGACGTTGCTGACGGACGACGATCCACCGCGGTACTGGATCGAAGAGGCGACGGTGGCCGTCACGCCGGCGGTGTCGGTGTTGAGCCCGGGTGAGCCTGCTCGCGCCCGGGGATTGCTCGTGCTCGGGGACCCGGAACCGCCGTCGGCGGAATTCGCACGCCTGCCGGATGCCGGCGTCGAGATTGCAAACATCGAGAAGCACTTTCCTGGTTCTCTTAAGAAGGTCATCACCGGGCCGCAGGCGAACCCGGAGGCCTACCACGAAAGCCTGCCACAACGTTACGCCCTGATTCACTTTGCGGCGCACGCCGAAGCCAATCGCGAAAGCCCTCTGGATTCGGCGGTCATTCTCTCCCGGCAGGGGGACGCCTACAGGCTTTATGCACGGGAGGTGCTGGCGCAACCCCTGCAGGCGCGCCTGGTCACAATTTCCGCCTGCCGCAGCGCCGGCGCGCGCAACTACTCCGGGGAAGGGCTGGTCGGATTCGCCTGGGCTTTTCTGGCGGCAGGGGCACGCAATGTCATAGCCGGATTGTGGGACGTCAACGACCGTTCCACGGCCGCATTGATTTCGGAGTTGTACCGGCGTCTGGCGTCGGGGGAGTCACCGGCCCGCGCGCTGCGCAACGCCAAGCTGACGTTGCTTGCCCACCCGGTCTACCGGAGGCCGTACTACTGGGCGCCGTTCCAGATCTTCACGCGGGGCGGTGCGTTTTCACGCGGCGGCGTGCGGCGCTAGGAAGGAGGGGAGGCTACACTTCCAGCTTCCAGGGCGGACGGTAGTCGCGCCGCAGCAGGGGTTCGACTTCTCTTTGCAGCACGGTGCCTGCCTTGTCGTCCCAGTCCAGGCGGCGCTTGCTCAAGAGGGCAAGGTTGCCGAGCAGGCAGGTGGCGGTGGAGCGGAAGCAGGTTTCGATATCGCTCACCGGGCGCTTGCGCGTGCGGACGCAGTCCAGAAAATTCTGCCAGTGCGCCATATTCGCGTTGTTGGAGGCCGGCTCCTGGATGTACTCCAGGCCGGAGTCGCGCTCCGGCAGAAGGCGGTATTCGCTGCGGTCCACGAACAGCGTCGCCTTGCTGCCGTGGAACAGAATGCCGCCGGGCTTGTTGAACAAAGACTGGGCATTGCCCGAGCGGTTTTCGTAGGTGGCGACAAACCCGCTCGGATACTCGTAGGTGACCTGCAGAGTGTCCGGGGTTTCGCGGTTGTCTTTGAGATAATACTTGCCGCCGAGCGCCACGATCGCGGCGGGCATTTCCTCGGCAAAGGCCATCTGCACGATGTCGAGCCAGTGAACGCCCCAGTCCGTCATCATGCCGCCCGCGTAATCCCAGAACCAGCGAAAGTGTGAGAAGGCTTTGGGGTCCACCCCGAAGCGGTTCCGGTTGAAGGGACGCCAGGGAGCGGGTCCGAGCCACAAATCCCAATCCAGGCCTTCCGGGGGATCGCTGTCGGGCGGGTTGCCGATCCCCTGCTGCGGGGCGAGTCCGTAGTTCCAGGTGCGCACGAAGGTCACCTTGCCGAGCACGCCTTTACGCACCAGATCGCAGGCCTTGCGGAAGTGGATGCCGGAGCGCTGCATGGTGCCGGCCTGCACCACGCGGTCGTACTTTCGCGCCGCTTCGACCATCTTGCGGCCCTCTTCGACGGCCACGCACAGCGGTTTTTCCACATACACGTCCTTGCCCGCCTTGCAGGCCTCGACGGTCATGTAGGCGTGCCAGTGATCCGGAGTGGAGATGCAGACCACATCCACGGACTTGTCGGCGAGAATCTCGCGGAAGTCCTTCACCGCCCGGGCACGGCCGCCGGTTTCCGCCACCGCCTGCTCCAGATGCGGCCGGTAGACGTCACAGACCGCCGCGGCTTCCAGCCCGGGCTGCTTCAGGGCGATACGCAGATTGGCGATGCCCATACGGCCCATGCCGATGAATGCCGCCGCGATCCGGTCGTTGGCGCCCCGGGCGCGGTCCGGGACAAACGTGAAGGCGGCGGCCGCGGCGCCCGCCTGCAAAAATGTTCTCCGGGATTCCTGCTCCTGCATATCCGTTATCCTTTCACGACGACGTTGACAAGTTTATCGGGAACTACGACGACTTTCGCCACCGCCTTGCCCGCGATGTAGGAACGGATTTTCTCGTCGGCGAGGGCCTGCCGCTCGAGTTCTTCGCGGGACGTGCCAAAGGGCGCGGTCAAACGGCTGCGCACCTTGCCGTTGACCTGGAGCACGATTTCCGCCATCTCCTCGCGCGCGAGCTCCGGGTCGTAGTCCGGCCACGGCTGGCGGAAGACCGGACCCGTACGCCCCAGCTCCTCCCACATCTCCTCGGCCACGTAGGGCGCGAAAGGCCCGAGCAGCAGCACGAGTTTTTCCAGGGCCTCCGACAGCACACCCGGAGAAAGCGACGCCTCGGCGGCGTGCAGCTCGTTGACCAGCTCCATAATGGCCGCAATGGAAGTGTTGAAGTGCCAGCGCGTCTCAAAATCCTCGGTGATTTTGCGAATGGTCTGGTGCAGTTTGCGCCGCACGCGGCGGTCCGCTTCCGTCTCCTCCCCGCCGGCCGCCTCGCGCGCCTTGCCGGCGTTGCGCGTCACGAAGCGGTAGACGCGGCTGATGAAGCGGTAGATCCCCTCCACCCCGGCGTCCTGCCAGTCCACGTCCTTTTCGGGCGGCGCTGCGAAGAGGACGAATAACCGTGCCGTGTCCGCGCCGTAACGTTCCGCGGTCTCGTCGGCGCTGACGACGTTGCCTTTGGATTTGGACATCTTGGCGCCGTCTTTGATGACCATGCCCTGGGTGAACAGGCGTACGGCAGGCTCGTCATTGGCGACGAGGCCCAGATCGCGCATCACCTTGGTGAAGAAACGGGCATAGATCAGGTGCAGGATGGCGTGCTCGACGCCTCCGATGTACTGATCGATCGGAAACCAGTAGGCGATCTTGGCGGAGTCAAACGGCGCCCGGTCATTGTGCGGATCACAGTAGCGGTAGAAATACCAGGACGAATCGATGAAGGTGTCCATGGTGTCGGTTTCGCGCCGGGCGGGGCGGCGGCAGCGGGGGCAGGGCGCGTGGACGAACTCGGGAACATCTTCGAGCGGGGAGCGCCCCATGCCGGTAATGCGCACGTTCAAAGGAAGCACCACCGGCAGCTCCTGTTCGGGCACCGGAACGATGCCGCATGCTGCGCAGTGGATTACGGGGATGGGCGTGCCCCAGTAGCGCTGGCGCGAGATGCCCCAGTCGCGGATGCGGTAGGTGACGGCCGCCTTGCCGAAGCATTCCCGCTCGGCCTTTTCGGTCATCCGCCGCCGCGCCTCCGCGCTCGGCAGACCGGAGAATTCGCCCGAATTCTCGCAGATGCCGTCCTCGGTGAAGGCGGCCTGCATGCGGGCCGGGTCGGCCAGTTCGCCGCCCACGGGCCGGATGACGGGGCGCACCGGGATCCCGTAGCGCGTGCAGAACTCAAAATCCCGTTCGTCGTGCGCCGGCACGGCCATGATCGCGCCGGTGCCGTAGCCCATCAGGACGAAGTTACCGATCCAGACCGGGATCTTCTCGCCGTTGTACGGATTGACGGCGAAATGGCCGGTGGAGAACCCTTCTTTGACGAGATCGCCCGGATCGCGGCGCGCCCGCTCGTCAATCATCGCCTTGAGGCGCGGCCGGTCTTCCGGCGCTACGAGCTCTTCGGCCAGGGGGTGCTCCGGCGCGAGAATGACGCAGGTGGCGCCGAAAATCGTGTCCACGCGCGTGGTGAAGACGCGAATGGGCCGGCCCGACTCCGCCAGCCGGAAGTCGATCTCAGCGCCTTCGGAACGGCCGATCCAGTTGCGCTGCATGGTGATGACGCGCTCCGGCCAGCCGCCTTCGAGCTTGTCCAGGTCGCGCAGGAGTTCTTCGGCATATGCGGTGATCCGCAGAAACCACTGTTCGAGCGCCCGCTGTTCCACCGGGGTGTCTTCGTGCCGCCAGCAGCAGCCGTTGACGACCTGCTCGTTGGCCAGCACCGTGGCGCATTGCGGGCACCAGTTGACGAGGGCCTTGGCGCGATAGGCCAGGCCGCGCTCGAGCATTTTCAGGAAAAACCACTGGTTCCAGCGGTAGTATTCCGGTTCGCAGGTGGAGATCTCGCGCTGCCAGTCGTAGCTGAAACCGTAGCGGATATGTTGCCGCTTCATGTAGGCGATGTTCTCGAGCGTCCAGTCGCGGGGGTGGCGCTGGTTGGCGATAGCGGCGTTTTCGGCCGGCAGCCCGAAGGCATCCCAGCCCATGGGGTGCAAGACGTTGTAGCCGCGCATCCACTTGTAGCGCGCCAGAGTGTCACCGATCGTGTAGTTGCGGATGTGGCCGACGTGCAGCGTGCCGCTGGGGTAGGGAAGCATCTCGAGCAGGTAATATTTGGGCCGGTCAGAGTGGTCCTCGGCCCGGAAGAGGCTCCCGTCGCTCCAGCGCTGGCACCACTTTAACTCGATCTGCCTGTGGTCGTACGACTTTTCCGGCATAGGTTCTTGAGCGCCTCGAGATTGCGGCGATCGTCGCCGTCCCGTTCGATCGGGGTCTCGAGAATAAAAGCTTTGCTCCGCAGCCTGGGGTGATTGAGGATGCGGCGAAACCCTTGTTTTCCAATATAGCCTTTGCCGATGTGCTCGTGGCGGTCAACGCGCGAACCCAGCGGCGCTTTGGAATCGTTGGCGTGGATCACGGGGATGGCCTCGAGGCCCAGCACCGCGGACGCTTGCCGCAGTGTGGCGCGAAGACCGGCTTCCGAGGCCACGTCATAACCTGCCGCCAGGCAATGGGCCGTGTCCAGGCAATACCCCACAGGGAATTCGAGCCCCGAGCACAAGCGCCGGATTTCGGCCAGTTCTTCGAACCGGCTGCCGAGCGCGCAGCCGGAGCCGGCCGTGTTCTCGAGCAGCAGCGTGAGCCCGTCTCTACGCAGTCCGCGCGTTGCCTGCTGAAGCGATGCGGCCAGGGTGCGAATGCCGGCCTCCAGGGACTGGCCGCGGCAGCTGCCCGGATGGAGGACGAGATACTCGGCGCCCACCAGCAGCGCGCGCTCCACTTCGGCACGGAAGGCTGCGACGGAGCGGGCGCGGATCCGCGGATCTGCCGCGGCAAGATTGATCAGGTAGTTGTCGTGCACTACCAGGGGATACAGGTCGAAACGCTCCCGCAGCTGCCGCAGACGGCGAATCTCCTCCGGCTGCGGAACACGGGAACGCCACATCCGGGGACTACTGGAGAAAATCTGGAAGGCGTTGGCGCCGAGCTCCGCCGCGCGCACCGCGGCCCGATCGAGCGAGCCGGCAATCGAAGTGTGGATTCCGATGCGCAGAGCAACATCGTATCACTCCGCCGCCGAATTTACGGTGCTGCGGGCGGTTGCGAGCCGGCCGCTCAGTAGACGTGGCGCACTTCGAACTCCACGGATGCGGACCAGCCCTGCGGCGTGTCGGTTGCCAGCCAGGCACGAAGCACGTAGCGCCCCTCGGGCAGAGGCTGCCCGTCGGGGCCGGCCAGGCGTACCGTTTCGATGTAATTCCGCTCGCCGGGGCCGAATTCCTCCTCGCCATAAACCATCAGGAACGCGCGCTCTTCAGACCAGCGCCAGACGTGCTTGCCTTCGGCGTCCTGAATTTCAAGGTCGTACCGCTGGCTGGTGGGAAAGCGCAGCCGCACGGGCTCGTCCGTGGTGTTGCGCAGCGTGATGCGGACCGTCATCCGGGGCACCGCATCCTCAGGATCGGCGGGCGGCATCCGATTCACGATGTAGACGGGGCGGTCCACGGCGAGGCCGAAGCGCAGGTGGGGGCCGGCGAGGACCGTGCCTCCCCGGGTGCGCGCATAAATCAGGTCATAGGAGCGCGGACCCGCGATCGTCACCTCCGTCCGGCGCAACAGGCCCGTGCCGGGCAGAAAATACTCCTCGGTCAACCCGGCGTCGGAGCACAACGCCGGCGGATAGAATATGCGGAGCACGTTAGAAAAGCGACCCGCCGGCCCGTCGTAGCCGGCGTTCTGCGAGGCGATCACCGCCACGGGCGAGCAAGGATCGAGCGCGGTCGGATATCTCTCCCCTTGCGAAGCGCCAAACCGGTACCACACTTGTTCGGAGCCGCTGTTGCGATCCAGCGCCCAGACTGTGCCTTCGTGGTCCTGCCGGAGCCAGGCCAATGCCCCGCGGAAGCTCCGGAGCACGGCGTACCGCCTTCCGGCGACCTCTTCTTCTTGCAGTACCTCGACGACAACCGTCCCTTCTCCGCAGGCGGCCCCGCTACAGCGGTACGCCCACTGATTGCCCGGCTGGAGCGGAAAGTAATCCGCTGCGAATACGAGCGGCGCCGCAAGCGCCAGTTTAGTTGTAAAAATTCCGGTTCCACGCATGACGCCTCAGGATCTGAAGGACTTGCTCATCGAGCGGCCCTTTGTCGGAGACGGCGCAGTTAGCCTCCACGTTTCGAACTTTTCGCATACCGGGGATCACCGTCGAGACGGCCGGGTGGGACAGACAGAAGCGCAGCGCGATTTCCGGCAGCGTCCCCTCCACCGCCGCCAGGTCGCGCCGGAGCGCCGCCACCCGTTCCGCCACCTGCCGCTTGCGGTCTCCGCGGAAGTAGTACGCGCGAAAATCGTCCGGGTCGAACTGGGTCGTCTCGGTGATGGTTCCCGTCAGACTGCCCTCGTCGAACGGAACCCGCGCGATTACGCCGATGTCTTGTTCCCTGCACAGCGGGAACAGGTTGCGCTCGGGAGTCTGGTCGAAGATGTTGTAAATGACCTGGACCGTGTCAATCAGTCCGGTCCGGATGAGTTCGAGTGCGGAATCGGGCTGATGATCGTTAATCGAGACGCCCACGAAGCGGACTTTGCCCGACCGCTTCAGATCCTCGAAGGCCCGGCGCCAAACGTCGCTTTCGATCCACTCCGGGTTCCAGACATGGAGCTGCTGGAGATCGAGGGTCTCCACACCGAGGTTGCGTAGGCTTTCTTCGGTCGAGCGGATGATGTAATCGTAGGGGAACACCTCCTCGATGCCGATTCCCGGCCTGGCGGGCCACAGCCGGTTTTTGGGGGGCACTTTGGTGGCCACGTAGATGCGGGTACCGGTTTCGCGGAGCACCTGCCCCACGAGCCGTTCGCTGTGCCCGTCCCCGTAAGCCAGGGCGGTGTCAATGAAATTCAGCCCGAGTTCGACGGCACGGCGAAGCGCGCGAAGGGATTCTTCGTCCGAGCCGCCGAGCCACTGCTTGCCGCCGATTCCCCAGGCGCCATAGCCGATTTCGCTCACTTCGAGGTTTGTTCTTCCGAGTTTTCGATAGCGCATGACGCCCACCATTATAGTGGCCGCCTCGAATCCGACCGCCGGGAGTAAAATCGAGTTGAGCGGTGATGAAACTGCTGGTCCTGATACTCGCGGGGGCGCTGGCGGCGAGTGCGGCCACGTTCAAACTGTACCTGAAGGACGGCAGTTATCACCTCGTGCGCGAGTATCAGATTGACGGAGACCGTGTCCGTTACTACAGCATCGAGCGAAGCGAGTGGGAGGAGATCCCGGCCGAACTCGTGGACCTGGAGCGCACCCGGGCCGAGCTTCAGGGGCGCGAACAACGGATTCGCGAAGAGACGAAGGCCCTGGCAGAGGAGGAGCAGGCGGAGCGCGAACTCCGCGAGGAAATCGCCCGGGTGCCCGCGGAAGCGGGCGTCTACTGGGTACGGGGCGCCGAGCTGCTGCCGCTCAAGCAGGCCGAGTCCAAGATCGTGACCAACAAGCGCCGTTCGGTTCTCAGAGTGCTGACCCCGGTTCCGATCGTCGCAGGCAAAGCCACCGTCGAGCTGGACGGGCCGGCTTCGGCCGCGGTCGTGGACACTCCCATGCCGGAGTTCTACATCCGTCTGGCGGCGGAAGAGCGCTTCGGGATTTTCCGGCTCACGCCCAAAAAAGACGCGCGCGTCGTCCAGCGCTGGAGCATCATTCCCGTCACCAAGGAGATTTTCGAAGAGCAGGAAGAAGTGGAGGTTTTTCGGCATCAGGTGGGGGAGGGGCTGTACAAGATCTGGCCCAAGGAGCCGCTCTCGCCGGGGGAGTACGCCGTCGTCGAGTATACGGCCGGCAAGGGAAACATCCAGGTCTGGGATTTCGCCTACCGGCGCTAGCCGCCGCGTCTTTGCCGGCCGCAAGCCCGGCGTCTCATGCTAGACTGACTACGTTTCCCGGCCCGCATGACCCAAACCAATTACCTGTTCGTGCTGTTCAACCTGGTCCTGCGAGATTTCCGCGTCCGGTACCGGAACATGTCGCTGGGCATCTTCTGGTCCCTGCTCAATCCGCTGGTGATGATGGCGGTGCTTACGCTCGTCTTCACGCTGGTCCTCCGCAACACCGACATCCCGAATTTTCACGTCTTCGTGTTGTGCGGCATCGTGCCGTTCAACTTTTTCGCCCTGGGCTGGACCAGCGGAACGATCTCCGTTTTCGGAAACGCCTCGCTCGTCAAGCGCGTGCTGTTTCCGCGAGAAATCGTCCCGCTGGCCGCGGTGCTGGCCAACTCGATCCACTTCGCGATCCAGATCGGGCTGCTGCTGGCGCTGGCGGTTGCGGCGGGCTACCGCCCGAGCGGCTACTGGCTGCTGTTGCCCTTGATTTTCGGCCTCGAAGTGGTGTTTGTCTGCGGCCTTGCGCTGACTTCTTCGGCTCTGGACGTGTATTTCCGTGACGTGCGCTATGTGGTGGAGTCGGCCAATACGGTCCTGTTCTGGCTCGTGCCGATCTTCTACTCGTTCGCCGTGATCCCGCCCGCGTTCCATGCCCTTTACCAGTACAACCCCGTCGCCGCCGTGGTCCTGGCCTGCCGCAACATCGTTCTGGAAGGGAAAGCACCGCCTGCAAGCCTGATGTGGAAACTGACGCTGGTTTCGGTCGCAGCTCTGGGTTTCGGCTTTTTGGTTTTCCAGAAGCTAAAACGTAGGTTTGCGGATTATCTCTAACACGATGGATATCGTCCGGCTGGAGAACGTATCCAAAACTTATTCGCGCAGGGCTTCGCGCCAGTTTCTCCGGAGCGTACTGGCCGGCTGGTTCCTGCGGCGCCAGAAGCAGGAAACATTTCACGCACTGCGCGACGTCTCGCTTCGCGTGCGCGAGGGCGAAAGCTGGGGGCTGGTGGGTCCGAACGGCGCCGGCAAGACGACGCTGCTCAGCGTCATCGCCGGGCTGACCTTTCCCGACGAAGGCTCTGTGGAGGTGCGCGGCCGGGTGGCCGCGCTGCTCGAGCTCGGCTCGGGCTTTCACCCCGATCTGACGGGCGCCGAAAACGTGATCGTCAACGCTTCGCTGCTGGGACTGTCCCGCAAAGAAGTGCGCCGGTGTTTCGACCAGATCGTGGAGTTTTCCGGCGTCGGGGAATTTATCGACCAGCCTTTACGGACGTATTCGGCGGGTATGGTGATGCGCCTGGCCTTTTCCGTCGCCATGCACGTGCAACCGGACGTGCTGCTGATTGACGAAGTGCTGGCCGTGGGTGACCAGGCGTTCCAGGCAAAGTGTCTGGAACGGATCCTGGAGTTGAAACGGAGCGGCAAAGCCATGATCTGTTCCTCTCACGACGGGGAGATTCTGCGGCGCCTGTGCGAACGGGCTCTCTGGCTCGACCACGGGCGCGTGGTCCGCTCCGGACCTCTCGAAGAGGTTCTGGAAGCCTATCAGGCTTCCGCTGCCGCCGTGGCGCCGCGCTCCTGAGATCCTCAGCCGGCGCACACCTGCCGGAAGAAATCGAGCGAGGCCGCGGCGCAGGCCTGCCAGGTGAACCGCGCGGCGCGCAGGCGAGCCTTTCGAGCCAACTCCCACCGCAGGTCCGGATCTCGCAGCAACCGCTCCAGAGCCTCCCGGAGCTCACCCACGTCTTCCGGGTTCACCAGCAGCGCGGCGTCGCCCGCCACTTCGGGCAGCGAGGATACGTTGGAAGTGATCGAGGGCACCCCCGCCGCCATGGCCTGGGCAAGCGGCAGGCCGAAGCCTTCGTAAAGCGACGGGTAGACGAACACGGTCGCCGCAGCGGTAAGCGCGGGCAGGTGAGCCTCGGGCACATAGCCCAAATAGCGGACGCCGTCCATGGAGGCCAGCCGGCGCAAGGTGTGCGGCGTCCTCCAGCCGTGCGGCCCGATCACCACCAGCGGCACGTTTTTCCGGAGCGCGGCGGGCAGCCCCGCGTAGGCGTCGAGCAGGCGGTCCACGTTCTTGCGCGGTTCGATGGTGCCCACAAAGAGCACGTACTCGACCGGCAGCCCGTAGTGTTCCGCCATTTCGTGGGCCTGACCGACGGGGACGCGGAAGTAGGGCTCCGCCACGCCGGGGTAGATCACGCGGATGTGTTGCGCCGGAAGTCCCAGAATCCGGACGGCGTCGGCGCGCGTGTGTTCGGAGTTGGCAATCAGCCCGTCGGCCCGCTCGAGGATGCGGCGGGCAAACCGTTTCATGCCGGTCACGTTGGCGCGCGAGTGGAGCTCGGGCATGAGCCAGCAGGTCAGATCGTAAACGGTCGCCGTCAGCTTGCCCCGTCGCGGCGGGTTCCAGCACTGGTGTGAGGCATGAAAGACGTCCGCGCGGGGGCGCGTCCAGTCCAGCAGCGGAAGCGGGACATAGTTGGCGAGGCCCACGTAAATCAACCGCGCCAGTGTCGCTCCGCGCTCCAGCACGGAACGGTCATGGTGTACCTCAGCAGGGACTCGAATGGCCGGAAAAGCCGTAATGTGAAATCCCTCCGCCTGCGCCTGCGCCTGCAAGGAACGGAGCCAGTAGTACAGGTGAGTCTTTACCCCGGCGCTGCGGAGCAACAGAGGTGTGGCGTCAATGGCTACCCGGATCGAGGCCCCGGCAGTGTCCCTCAAGATCGCCTTGCGGGCCTCCCTCAGTCGCGGCTCCCTCCGGCGCCCTCGTAGCGGCGCGGGATCGGCAGATATTCCACGGTAGGCTGCCGCCGGACAGGCTGGGGATACAAGTTCATCAGGTCGAGGATCTCCGGGGGCAGATCGGAGCGCACGGGCAGGCCGAAGCTGCGCGCCGTCTCGTAAGTGATCGGGTGATCGTGAGTCCAGGTACCCTCCGAAAGCAGGCGTGCCAGCTCCTCGGCTTTTTCCGGAGGGCATTTGTCAGCCAGCAACTCGCGCACACTCTCACGCACCTGGCTCATGGCCTTCTCGGCCTGGTCGGCCAGGATCAGAGTCTCGTCGTTGACTTCCGCGACGGGTTTGCGGGCCACGGCCTTCAGGATCGAGGCGGCCGGATACTGGCCTAATTGCGGGTCCACGGGACCAAGCACCGCATACTCGCTCATGACGATCTCGTCCGCCGCGAGCGCAATCAAGGTCCCGCCCGACATGGCGTAGTGCGGCACGAAGGCGGTCACTTTTCCCGGGTGTTTGTGAATCGCGCGGGCGATCTGCAGCGCCGCCAGCACCAGTCCCCCCGGCGTGTGCAGCACGATGTCCAGCGGCACTTTCGGATCGGTCAGATGGATCGCGCGCATCACCTCTTCGGAGTCGTTGACGTCAATGTAGCGGAAGATGGGAAACCCGAGGATGCTCATGGTCTCCTGCCGATGTACGAGCAGGATGACGCGTGAGTTGCGCTGGCGCTCGATCCGGGCAATGAGCCGCTGCCGGGAAGCTTCGAGAAAGCGCTGCTTGAAGACCGGCTGGAGGGCCGAGAACAGGAAAAACAACCAGAGGAAATCCATCGGGGTCATGGCCATGTCATCTCTCCCAGTAACGGACCGGCAGCCAGGCATTCTCGATGTCGCATTCGTCGCGGCACGGCCGGCGATAGGCCGGCCCGCGACGCACGAAAAACAGGTGCAGGAGTACCCCCGCCACAAAGCCGCCGACGTGGGCCCACCACGCCACGCCTCCGACCTGCTCGGGAGCCGCCAGCGCCAGCGTGCCGCTGAAGACCTGCGTGAGGGCCCAGAAACCGAGATAGGTTACGGCGGGAAGCTCAAAGAAGACCGGCAGGAACAACAGCGGAGCCACCACGATCACGCGGGAAGTCGGAAACATGAAAAAGTAAGCCCCCATCACGCCCGCGATGGCGCCGGAGGCTCCCACCGTCGGAATCGTGGAATGAGGATTCGTGAACCAGTGTACGATGCCGGCCGCCACGCCGCACAGCAGATAGAAGACCAGAAACCGCACCGGTCCCATCCGGTCCTCGACGTTGTCGCCGAAAATCCAGAGCGTCCACATATTGCCGATAATATGCGTCCAGCCGCCGTGGAGAAACATGCTAGTCAGAAACGGCCAGTAATCGTCCACCGGAAGACCCGCCAGCCAGGCCCACTCCGGATGGGTGTAGCGGGCCGGCACGATACCGAACAGGTAAAAGAAACGCTGGAGCACCGGCTCCGGCATCATTAATTCGAACAGGAAGACGACGCCATTGGCGAGAATCAGCACCCACGTGACAATGGGCGGGTTGCGGCTGGGGATGGTGTCGCGGACAGGAAGCATCAGCGACCGTGGCTCATCTTACCATCGCAGCAGACCGGCGAGCCCCCCGAGCTCCGCCGTCAGCCGGCGTTCGGCCTCGCCCCGCACGAACTCCAGGCGGGCGGCGAAGTCGGCCGCCAGTTCTGCGATGTGGTCCCGCAGGGGAACCTCTTTCGGCCCGGGGTCGGCACAGAGGGCGAGGGCCTCCTGGCGGGATGCCGCCACCCAGCCGTCCGGACACTGCCACACGCGGGCCTCCAGGGTCCACGGGGCCACCAGTACCGCCAGCCGCCCTTGCTGAAGGGCCTCAAGGGTGGCGCTGAGCCCCCAGACTCCCGGCTGGGAGCAGACGCTCTCGAGCAGCCGCAGTTCCTGCGCCCGCTCGGCCGCCTCTAAAACCGGACCGACCGTTTCCAGCACCAGCCGCGGAGACGCATCCGGCGGCGGCGTCTCGCTCGTGTGAGCAACCACGCGCCCGCGCATGGCCCGCGACAGGCACTGCTCGAAATTCCGGGTTGCCTCCTGACGGCCGAGCAGCACGAGACGGTGAATCTCGCGTTCGGCCACGGCGCGCTCCACCAAGTGGCCCAGCCGGCGCAGGAACCGGTAGCCCCAAGCCTCCAGCCGCCGGGAGTACTTGTCCCGGTCCGGATACGGATGGGGCCGTGCCAGAGCGGCGCCCCGCGACCGATCGTATTCCCGGAGCCGCTGCCAATCCTCGGGATCCACCGCGGCAAAGATCTGCTCCGCTTCCTGAATCTCCCCGAGGAAGACCTCGAAGAAGCGCCACCGCTCCCCTTCGAGCCACAGAATTCCGGCGCGTTCATACTCATCCATGGCGTAGACGAGCGGCGTTACGTAGGGCTCGCCCCAGCGCGCCTCCACGCGGCCGTGCGCCAGATCCACTACCGGGAGCTCGCAGTGCAGGTCGTAGCGCCGGAACAGGTCCCGCGAAGCGAACAACACGAGGGTCCGCGCTTCGGGGATCACCTGCTCTTCCAGGGCATCCACCACCCGCGCCCGCACTTCCTCCGGCAGCTCCAGTTCACGCAGAGCGTTCTTGACCCGGATGACCCAGGCCCGGCGGGCATTCTCCGGCCTGCCGGGATTGACGTCCGCGTAAAGGGAAAGCACCGGCGCGGCGTGCGGCGCAATTCGTTCGTGCACGAAGCGTACGTCGTCCTTGGTCAGCACAGACCTTCTAGATTCTCACACTTGGCGGCGGAAAAACGTCGAAACCTTCCGCCGGACCTGTGCATCCTTCTAAAGCGAGATCGAACCCCGGCGTGGCCGGGGAATTCCAGAATTCCATCGAGAGGAGGTGATGTGCGATGAGGATCGGTGTGGTTTCGCGTCTGTTCGCGCTCCTGCTGATTCTCACCGTCTCGTCCTTTGCTCTCGAAACCAAATGCGTGGTCATCGGACCGGTTGCTTCGGACCTGAAGGCGATCGCTCGTGCGGCGGCGGATGCCCAGCGGGAGGCCGCCCAGCTTGAGGCGTACTTGCGGTCCACATCGCCGGACTGGCGCTGGGTCTATTCTCAGATGGGCATCCTCGAAGACCACGTCCGGAGCCTCCGCCGGATGATTTCTTCCTTCGAGCGCAATGAACCGAAGCTGACCGAGGCGCAAGCTCGAGAACTGGAGCGGATGAAAGCCGGTTTGGCCACGCTTACCCTTTTCGTCAACGAGACGTACCGGGTGCTGGCGGATAAGCAGTTGCTCTGGCAGCGAAACACTCTGACGAATAACGCCAGGGCGATGTACGCCCGTGCCCGGGTCATCCGGCAGGCAGCGCGCAACCTGCAAGTCGTCCAGCCTGCTGCGTAGGTGCTTGCCGGCGGTGCGGTCCGCGCCGCCGGTTCACCTTTCTCTGAATCCCGATCCCCATGGAGGTGAGTGCGATGTTCAAGCTTCTGGATTCACCTGTGAGCCAGGGCTGGGCCATCGGGGTCTTACGGCTGGTGACAGGGGTTGTCTTTTTCGCCCACGGCTGGAAGAAATTCTTTGTAGACGGCGTGGGCGGATTTACAACGTTCCTGAGCCAGCTCGGCATTCCTGCGCCGGGTCTGTTTGGCCCGCTCGTCGCCGGCATCGAGCTGCTTGGCGGGTTGCTCCTGATGTTCGGGCTCTTCACCCGCTGGGCAGCCATCCCGCTGGCGGCCACCATGCTGGTGGCGGCGGCGACCGTTCACCTGAAGAACGGGTTCTTCCTGCCGGCCGGCTTCGAGTACACTCTGGTGCTGTTCGCCGCGAATGTGAGCCTCTTTCTGGCAGGTCCGGGCGCTTTCGCCCTGGACAACCTTGTCGCGGCTCGTACGAAGAAGACACCCTCCAGCCAGCCCGTGGCAGCCCAGGCGAACTGAGCGAGCCAACCTTCCCGTGCAAGGGGTGCGACACAGCACCCCTTTTTTGTTCCATCGGGACGGCGATTGTCACCAATGGCGGCCCTGAGGAGACCGCGATTCGATGCCGGCTGAGACGCCGCGGGGCGCCGCCCGGCCCACCGTGCGGGAGTCGGAGCAGGCGCCGATGCGCTTCAACCGCCGGCGTCGCAATCGAATGCGTCGTCCAATACGGGCAGGACGGCTCGGGCCGCGGTTGCCTCCGCACCCGCCCGGCGCATCAGCTCTTGGCCCGCCAGCTCGAGGTAGCCTATGCCCGAGGATCGTAGCGCGGATGCCAGAGGGCCGGCCACAACCCGGAGGTGTTGGCGGAGAAACCGTTCGGCCGCCTCGGCCGTGAGCTGCGCCCGCTCGGCGTCTTCACAAGCCAGTGCGTAGGCTTCCTTGAGCCGCAGGTAAGCCATGAAACCGATCTCGACGGCGACATGGTCCGGCGGTTCGGCGATGGCGGGGTGATAGCCGAATGCTTCGTAGTAGGCGGTGAGTTCGGCCATCAGGCTACCGAGTTCCACGGCCTGCGTGCAGGAAGCTTCGCGTGCAGGGGCGGACCCGCCCGGTCCGAAGACGGTGTGAAACAGGCCTTCCCTGGCCTCTTCGAGAGCCGCCTGCGCGGCAGCTCGCAGCGGCGCACACCCCGTCTCCGACATCAGGGCGCGCACCTGCTCGCGCCACACCGGTGACGGAGGCTCAAACAGCAGTCCGAGCAGGCGCCACTCGGCAGCCTCGAGGAGCCGTTCCCTCTGGCTCGGATCGGCGATGTGCACGCTGTTCACTGGGCCCCCTTTAAGAGCAGCGGGATCCATCCCGTCCGCATCTTCCGCGAGCCGGTCTCCCCGTGCGACCCCTGCCACACCGCAAAGGCAACCTGCGTTCTCATCCGGGGGGTAAGGCCGGCAGGAAGCGGCCGCACCAGGACCACGCGCCACTGGCGCCCGGAATACAGGCCCCTTCCGCGAGAGACAGTCTTTTCCGCCGGCGCCAGCGTTCCCGGCCCTTCGGCCACCAGATCCTCCACCGGCACCTCGCGCGGGCCGCTGCGGCGGTTGCCGGCCGCTTCGGCAGGGGCGTACAGCCGCGCCATTTCCCGCTGCTCCGGCGAGCCGGGCCGGAGCGGCGGAGCCTGGAAAGGATAGTGATCCACGGCCGCATGGGGATAGTACTCGCGAATATCGTCGCGGCGGCCGTCCGAAGAGGCCTGCCAGTCGGCACGCCAGTAGGTGATTTCGACCGGACGCCCGCTTGCACCCATCTGCGGATCCGGCGGCTCGGGCTCGAGCTTGCGGGGCAGTTGAACGGCACAGGCATCCACGAACCGCCCCGGCCCGGGCAGATCGTCGCGCCCGCTGTCGGGCCACTCCAGCCGGAAGGCAATCTCGGTTTGAGAGGCCACGGCTCGCACGCGCACCTCGGGTGTGGAAGGCTCAAGCAGGCGCGGCTCGACCAAGTCCTGAAGCAGCAGGCGCGCCAGATGCTCGGGCGCCTGCTCCCACGCCCGTGCGGCCGGATCCATCGGGATCCGGTCCACAACCACCGCCACGACCTCGGTGCTGCGAACCGGTCCCCGCCGACAGGCGGCAGAGCCCGCAGCCAGCAGCGCCACCACCCAAAGTGACCGTTTTCTCAAGACACCCACGCGGCACCTCCTCAGGGACAGTTGATCCGGACGATTTGGTGGCGCGAGTCAAAAGCCGGCCGCACCTCGACCGGCTCGCGCAGGGGAACTCGCACGACTTCGGCGCCTCTTTCGTCCATGCCGGATACGAACTCGCCTTGGCGGCGCCACCGCGCTACGATCGCCTCGGTCGAGCCGAACAGACACAGCAAGCCGGACAAGTCCGGATCTTTCGGTGCGGACCGGTAGACACGGATCGCCTCGGAAACGCCCGGGCCGAACAACTGCTCAAGAAACGGCACCGGGACGTGTACCGGCGGAATGTAGTAAACGTTGGGCTCCAGACCGAACTGCGGAAACAACGGCAAGGCGACTTTACGGATGTGGACCAGATAGTCAATCGGATTGTCGGCGCGGGCCTTACCCGGCGGGGAAATCCAGCCCGCCAGACGGATCTTGCCGATGCAATTGACAAAGCATTGGGGCTGGAGCCCCTGCTCGATCTTGGGAAAGCAGGCAATGCACTTCTCCGAGGTGCCGGTCATGGGGTTGAAGAAGACTTTCTTGTAAGGACACCCTTTGACGCATTCCTGATAGCCGCGGCACCGCCCCTGATCGAGAAGAACGATGCCGTCTTCCGGCCGCTTGTAGATGGAGCCGCGCGGGCATGCCGCCAGACATGCCGGGTAGGTGCAGTGGTTACAGATACGGGCGAGATAAAAGAACCAGTAAGTGTGCGGCAGAGCGCAACTGGCCCCCTTGTGCACCTCGCCGCTGCAATCGTCCTCGCCCACGTTGGGGTAGGCGTAGTCCTGGGATTCCGGTTTCCAGCCCAGGACGCGCTCGCCGGCCGGGGCACACTCGAAAATCGTCTCGCCTTCGTAGACCCCGCCGTTCCACCGCTGCCCGTTGAGCATTTCAAGCAGTTTCAGATCCCATGCCAGGGGATAGAAGCCGTAGGGTTTGGTTTCTACGTTGTTCCAGAGCATGTACTCCTGGCCCTTGCCGGACGTCCAGGTGGTTTTGCACGCCAAGGTGCACGTCTGGCAGGCGATGCATTTGTTGATGTCGAAAACGGCGGCGAACTGCTTCTGCGGGCGGTTCTCAGGATACCAGTAAGACATTTCCCGGCCGATCTGCCAGTTATAAACGCGGGCCATGGCTAGCTCTCCTTTCGCGTGACAAACTTACCGGCGAGGTACTTTCTCATGGCAGCCGACTCATAGCGCGGGCGCAGACCCAGGGAGGCCGGCAGCCACAAGCCTTGCCCGCCGAGGCCGCCCGGCTCCGCCTTGGTGATCTTGACGATGGCTTCCCGCGGCGCACCGGTCGGACAGTGCACGTCCGGCAGAAAGCCCCGGCCGATGCTTTGTCCGAACAGGTTCTTGCGCACGAGCGAGTCCGTCATCCAGGTAGGCTTCAACCAGCCGCGTGTTGCAGACTGATGTGAACCGGAGCGGAACATCGCCTGGTAGTTGGTGCGGGGATTTTTGGCAAGGCCGTCGGCGCGGGTCTTTTGCCCTTCGACAGAACCCGGGGTGGCAGCGTACATATTGAACCACATGCGCGTCACCCCGCGAGGAGTGCCGGGGTAGTAGCGCGCCCGGCACAGCAGCCGGGCGAATTCCATGTCGCGGCGGTTGCGTTCCCAGCCGCGGAACGGCCTGTCCTCGGGGTCGGGGTCGATCCAGACGTAGTCGCCGTCCTCGATGCCCAGCTCCCTGGCGTCGGCCGGGTTGATATCCACGTAGCCCTCGGTGACGAAGGGACTGCGCGAATCATGCCGGTAAAGATCGCCGAACGGCCCGAACAGGACCGCCACCATGTCCGTGTCGATGGGCGTAGTGTGAGCTCCGTGGCGGTACTTGGGCGTGTGGAAAATAAACCGAAACCCTTCTTTCAGACGCGGATGGGCGCTCCGGCGGGCCTGCTCCCAGGTCAGCACCACATTGCGGCCGCAACGCGTCTCGCAGCGCAGGTCGTCGCGCCGGACGCCGTAGACTTCCGGTCCCGCCGGACGCAGGGCTTCATGGGGAGGGGCGATGATGACGTTGGGTTCGTAAAAGGTGGAATCCACCGGCTCCCGGTGGACGGGGAGATTCTCGCCGGCCTCGATGAACTCGTCTTCTTCCCGGTAGAATTCCAGCCGGCCGCTCTTGGTATACCAGGGCCGCGAGTCCATGACCTGTTCGTAGCCGACCACCTTGGGCGTGGTTCGGCTGAGCATCAGCGCCGGCACCCCTTCCCGGGCTTTGGCTTCCAGCTCGGAAATCCGGTAACCGCGGGTGTTGGTCGAGAAGTCCAGGATGCGCTGCAGGTAGACGTCCGTGCGGCCGTCTCGGACGAATTTCCAGTAGTCCCGGAAGCGCTGATCGCCGGTGAGCTCCGCCAGCTTGTCGCCCACCAGGGCGAGAACTTCAATGTCGCCGATGGTGTTGAAGATGCGCTTGAGGGGCGTGCGCGGAAACACCTGGAGGAAGGGGTTGGTGACCGAAGCCGTCAGGTCGGGGTGTTTGAGCTCGGCCCAGGAGTCCACGCCGAAGACCACGTCGGCCCACTCGCAGGAGGCCGTCCACCACCACTCCTGCACCGCGATCATTTCGATGCGCGGCAGAACGTTGATCACGGTGTTGTAGTGCCACTTGACGTTGCCAAGAATCGAGTTGGCGTTGGCAAACCACAGCGCCTTGGTCGGCGCAGGCATGTGCGTCTTGCCCGTGAGGAGCCTGTTACCGACCCGCAGCGGATGATCTTCATGGTTGTAGTAGTGCGCCGATTCCGGCCGCCAGTACTGGCGCGGCCGTGCGGGCTTGGCGGGATCGAGCTCAATATCGAAGGGATTCTCGTTGATATACTGCGGCGCGCCGTTGAAAAGCGCCACGCGGTAGTTGCCCGCGTAGGAGCCCACGTTGCCGCCGATCTTGCCCACGTTTCCCGTGAGCGCAGCCAGCAGGAAAATATCCCGATCCTTGTTGTCGTTATTGAAGAACTGATTCGGGCCCATCCCGACGGCAAACAGCGTTGTGCCCGGCTGGCGGGCGATTTCGCGCGCCAGGGATTCGACCGCCTGAGCGGGAGCCCAGGTCATCTCCTCGACGCTTTTGGGATCGAAGTGAGCCGCGTACTCCTTGATCAAGTCGAACACGGGCCGGCACCGCACGCGCTTGCCGCCGGCCAGCGTCACTTCCACGGCTCCTTCCAGCAGGGGATCGCCCACGGTCGAATTCTTTCCCACCATGTCCCGCGTGAGGAGTTTGGGGGAGTTCGTCGTGCGATCCCACCACACGAAGTCTCCCCACTCCAGGCGCATCTTTTCGGGGACGATGGCTTCCCGGTGAGCGGCCGGGGGCGGCTCCCGCTCGCCGTCGCGCAGCAGGCGGGTCTGCTGCAACGCCGCCGGTGCGGAACCGAGAACATCCTGCGCGCGCAGGTACTTGAGCGTATCCATGCGCACCAGGATGGGCAGGTCGGTCCATTGCTTCACGTAGGCGGCGTCGTAGAGCTTGTCGCGCAGAATCACGTGAACCAGGCCCAGAGCCAGCGCCGAGGTGGTGCCGGGACGCACGACAATGACGTCATCGGCCTTGGAAGCCGTGGCCGAGTACTCGCAAGCAATGACCACGACCCGCGTTCCCTTCAGGCGCGCTTCGGTCAGCCAGTGGGAATCCGGCATCTTGGTGGTGATCCAATTCATGCCCCAGACGACCACCATGCGAGCATGTTCCACTGCGGAAAGATCAAACTCTACGGTCTGCTGTCCCGTCACCATCGGGTGACCCGGCGGCAGGTCGGTGTGCCAGGAGTAGTTGTCAAAACCCCGCCCGCCGAGCGCCCGGTCCGGACCGACGTTGCGGATCTTGGCGTCGAGCAGCGCCATGGAATTGGCCATCCGGTACAGGCCGAAGACGCGCGTGAGACCGAGAAGCGGCATGCCGCCGCGAAACTTCAGCGTCTGGGTGCCGGCTCCCTGCGTGGCCTCGATGGTGGCTTCGTCGTAGTGCTGGGCCCGCAGCTTCCGTTTCCCCTCCTCGCCGCTATAGGTGGTGGCGATATTCACGAGCGCCGCCGCCACGATGCGCGCCGCCTCGTCATGTGAGACACGCACCCATTCGTCGCGGCCGCGGTTGAAGTACTTGCGCGGCGGCACGCCGTCCTTGTCGCGCGGAAAGCCATCCTCATACCACCGCTTGAAGCCCGCCCGAACCATGCACTGGTTGACGCGCCGATCTCCGTAAAAGCGGCGCGTGAGCGCCAGACCCTTCTGGCAGACGCGCGGATCCCACCGGTGCGAGACCCGGTTGCCGTAGAGGTCAGTCGCCTCCCCATAGCGCATGGTGGGCCCGATCCGCGTGATCACGCCGTGGCGCACGTAGGCGTTGAGCAGGCAGTTGTGCGTGTCGTTCGGCGCGCACAGGAAGACGAACTTGCTGTCGTATTTCCAAAGATCACGGTAGACCCGCTCCCAGCCGCGGCTCGGATACTGGGCCAGCGGGTTGGAGATGGCCTCCAGCCCCCAGGCCTCGCGGATGGAACTCAGGAACCCGGCCAAACCGGAAGCGGAAAGCATGGCGAAAAAATCGCGTCGGGAAATGTCTCGGCTCATCGTGATTCCCCTTTCGCGGGCTCAAGGTGATCGCCGGCGCGCAGGCCCGCATCCGCGCCCGGCTTTTCCCAACTCCGCAGGAACGCCACCACCGACTCGATCTCGGCAGGGCTCAGGGCCGGGCGCGCCACTGTCGGCGTCAGAAATCCTTCCATCGGAGTGCCCTTCCGCCCGCGCTTGATGGTTTCGACCAAATAAGAGTCCGTGGCGGCCGCCAACAGGACCGGATTGTTCAGCGCCGGGCCCTCTCCTCCTTCTCCGTTGCGCCCGTGGCAGCCGCTGCAGGCGGAGGCGAACAGCCTCCGGCCTCGCTGGGCGTCGCCTTTGACCCACCGCGGCGGCCTGCCGTCCGGCTGGTAGGCAACGCCGCCCAGCCGCCGCAAATACGCCACGACCTCGCGAATCTCTTCCGGCCGCAGGCCGCCCTCCTTTTCGCCCCACGGGGGCATCCGCCGGCCAGGGCGGCCCTTGGTCACCGTTTGGAGGAGGAAGTCATCCGAGGCGATCGCGAGAAAGTCCGGGTGGGCGTTGGAGGGAAAACCTGCCATCCCGGGCGCTCGCCGGCCTTGGCCGCGGGCGCCGTGGCAGCCCGAACAAAACGCCCCGAAAATGGTCGCACCGTCGGCGGCGAACTCTCGCTCCCCGAACCGCAGGGCGCGCAGGCGTTCCCTGGGCACGTAGGTGGAAGGCAGATCCCTGCGCCGCAACGACAGGGTGTAGAGCGTCAGCAACTCGATCTGGCGTTCGGAAAGCCCCAGAGCCGGCATCTGGGAATCGGGGACCACGGATCCGGGCGAGCGGAAGTGTTCCGCCATCCAGTTGGCGAGCGTGGGCTTGTCGGGCACCGCGGTGAAATCCAGCCGGCCGGGGTCCTTGCGGCCCGCTTCCGTCAAATCCGGCCCTTCGTCGCCGCCGACGCCGCTGACTTTGTGACAGCCCAGACATCCGGACGAGTGGAAGGCGGCTTTGGCTTCCACCAGCCGCGGGGCGGCCACGCGGGTGTCAAGGAAAATGCGCAGCAGTTCGAGATCCCGCTCCGGGATCTCAGCGAACGATAGCTTCCAGGGCCCGGCGGCGGCTTCGCGGGACTTCTTCAGGTGCTTGCCGTACCATTCGCGGTCGTAACCGCTCAGGCCCACGCGCGACAAATCCGGGCCCTCCATGCCCAGGTTTGCAGGCCGCACCGTTCCTCCGCGGCCGTCCACGCGATGGCAGGCCAGGCAGTCCAGCCTCTGGAAGACCTGCCGTGCGCGCTCGAGCAGCTCCTCATTGGGCACCCCGAGGGGCGTGTGACAGGTGCCGCACCCGGCGTAGCTGAATCGCGGGGGGAGCATCGGCTCGGGCCAGAACGGGACTTCCCCGTGCGCGTCGGCTTTCTCCGTGGCCTGCCCCTGGCCGCCGTGACAAGTCGTGCAGCCAAATTCGGCCGGGTCGTGAACCACAGCTTTGTGGGCCGCCAGAAGGGGCGCCCCCGTGACGTTGCCTTCGCCCGGCGCCATGCTCACGTGGCAGGAGACGCAGCGGTCGCTCGTGCGGAGCGCGGGGTTTACGACCTGGCGCAACTGCACGGGGATCGGGCCGTCTTCGTTGTGGGCGGCGCGCTGGATGCGGCGCCACTCCTTGAGTAAGTGTTCCTCGACCGCCGCCCCCACCAGCAGCACGAAAACCCCGAGGCTCGACGCCAGCAGCAAGTACTTGTTCCTGTTCATGGCCTCAATGCCGCGGCCAGTCGGCCGGGGACCAGTAGAACACCCAGTTCGGGCCGCGGAAATACGTGCCGATCACGGTGGTCACCACAAAACCGCAGAGAAAACAGGTGAACAACGCCAGCGCCCCCGCCCGCGCGGAGTTATATCGCCGGACCATGTGCACGGAGTAGAGCGCATAAATCAGGGTGAGCACCGTAGCCGGGTTGACGAGAATCACCAGCAGTTGCGGCGCGTTGGGGAACCACTCGCGAATCCATCCGAAACGGATCGCGAACGCCTCGACGGCAACCACGGCCGCCAGTCCGAACATCAAGGACTGGATCACAAGCCGCCGCCCGCCCGGCCCTCCAAACCACTCCGCGGTTCCCTGCTGCTCGCGATCCAGGTACGGGATCAGGCCAAGACCGATGACGACCAGCGTGGGAATGCCGATGCCTCCCATAAAGGCGGAAAACGAAACCAGCTCCTGAATCCCGAGGAAGTACCAGGGCGCCTTGGCCGGGTTCTCGGGAACCAGCGGATTGGCCAATTCCTTGAGCGGAGCATCCCACAGCAGGGAGAGCGCCAGGCAGATGAAGGTCACCAGCATGAGCACGCCCAGCTCGGCGTAGAACAGGTGGGGCATCGAAGGCACAGTGTTCTCGGGCCCGTTGCCCACCGCAGGCGTGCGGCCCCGCACGATGGCCGCCAGTTGATAAGTCTTGGTCGGGGCCTGTGTAAACACCGGATAGATCTCTCCGGGCGGCGGGCCCAGACGGCGGTCCGCGTCTGCGGGCCGCGCGATGCCTCCGTCCTTGCGTACCCGCCAGAAGTGAACCGCCATCAGCAGGACCAGCACGAGCGGGAGGATCATCACGTGGAGGATGTAGAAGCGAATCAGAGCCTCCGGCCCCACAGTGTCCGAGCCGAGCAGCAACAGTCGTTGCAGTCCTCCCGGGTCGAACCACTCCGTGATGCCGAGCGCGTCGGTGAGCTCCCGGGGTGACTGGGCGATATTGGCGCCGATGGTAATCGCCCAGTAGGCCAGCTGATCCCACGGGAGCAAGTAACCGGTGAATGCCAGCGCCAAGGTGGTCACCAGCAGGCCCATGCCTACGAGCCAGTTGAACTCGCGCGGCCGGCGGTAGGAGGCGGTGTAAAAGACCCGGGCCATGTGAAGGATCACCGTGACCACCATGACGTTGGCCGCCCAGCGGTGAATGTTCCGGATGAAACGCCCGGTGGGTACGACGAAGTGGATGTCCTTCATGGACTCGTAGGCCACCTCCGGGTAGGGCTTGTAATAGAACATTAGGAGAATCCCGGTCACCAGCGTGATCAGGAAGGCGGCCGCACTGGCGATGCCTAAGCCCAGCGTCGTGCTCCACCGCAGGGTCCACCGGTGCGTACGCACCGGGTGCAGATGCAGGAAGACATTGCCGAAGACGAAGAGGGAGCGCGACCGGTCGGTGACGGGTTTGCCCGTACGGAGCGCCGACTCGAGGATCCGGCGAGGCGCCTGGCGCAGGTTCTCGGCGAACTCGCGCAGCGCCGGGCGGGGGTCAACTGCCGTACTCATGAAGCGACCCTCGTTCCCGGTGGGACCGTAACGGCTTCGTCAATGATCCATTCGCCACCTGCCGCCGCCACTTTCAGCCAGGGAAGGGGCTTAGGCGCCGGCCCTTTGATCACACTTCCGTCTGGAGCGAAACGAGAGCCGTGACAGGGACACTCGAAGCCGGAAGCCGAAGGCCGCACGATACAGCCCAGGTGCGTACAGACGGTCGAAATGGCGTAGACGCCCTGGGCGTCGCGGAACAGGGCCACCGCCCGTCCGGGCGGTACAAAGGGCGTGTCGGGCGCCAGCGTCTCCGGCAGGCTGACCCGAAACTTTTTGCTGGGCGACGCCAAGACCGCCGCCTTGGGCAGGCGCAGCATGCCGATCAGGGAAAACAGGAGCGCAGCTCCGGCCGACCACAGCGAAGCCAGCCCCAGCAGGTCCCGACGGGGTACTGGCTCCGGATCCAGGCGGGAGCGCGGAGTCCCGGCTCGCACGGTCATACGGTCCTCCAGGTGGTGGTGAATAGGAAACGTTCCATGGCGATGGCATCCGCCGGACATCGCTTGACGCACAGGGCGCAGCGGATACAGCGGTCTTCGTCTTTGAGAATCGCCGAGTTCTCCTCGAGCGACGCCTCCGGTCCGAGCAGGTGTTCGAGGACGGAAGCCAGCTCTTCGCAGGGCTCCAGCTGACTGAGCGGCACCAGCTTCAGACACTGTGTGGGACAGACGTCCACACAGCCGCCGCACAGCACGCAGCGAGAACCATCAAAGACAGGGCTCACGCCGCAATCGAGGCAGCGCGAAGCTTCGCGCATGGCCTGATCCCGGTCGTAGCCGATTTCGACGAGCACGTCCGGCCGTTCCAGCCGCTCCTCGGGCGGGCGCACGGGGACCGGAACGCGCCGCAGGGCCTCATATCCTCGTTCCCGGCAGTAGCGGGGCAGGACCAGGTGGGCGGTCAGCACGTCCGGTTCGAGGCTTCGTCCCGTCAGGTAGCGGTACACCGAGCGGGCAGCGGCTTTTCCGGAAGCCACGGCATCGATCAGCAGCCGCGTGCCGTGCGCCAAATCCCCGGCGACGAAGACGCCCGGCGCCGTGGTCTGGAGCGTGACGGGATCCGTCTTCGGCCAACCCGGCCGGACCAGCTCGATATCCTCGCCGCCGTCTTGCAAAAAATCGAGCACGGGAGCCTGACCCACCGCCAGCAGCACCGTATCGCAGGGGATCGTCTGGCGGACGGCGTCGTCAAAGAGCGGCGCGAATTGCCGCCGCTCGTCGTAAGCGCGGAGGCAGCGACGAAAGACCACCCCCGTCACGTTGCCGCCGCCATCCCGAAGCACTTCCACGGGCCCCCAGCCGTTGAGCCTCTCGATGCCTTCTTCATCGCCCTCGAGAATCTCGATGGTGTCGGCGGGCATCTCCTCGAGACTCTCGAGGGACACCAGCCGGACCCGGGCCGTTTCCGGAAGGCGGGCGGCGGTGCGCGCGGTGTCATAGGCGATCTGCCGCAGCACGGTGCGCGCCACGTCGTAGGCGACATTGCCGCCGCCGATGACGACCACGTCGCGGCCGATGTCCAGCCGCGAGCCGAGCGCCACGGCCCGGAGCAGATCCACTCCCCCGTAAACCCGCGGGCCGCGCTCTCCTGGCAATCCCAGGGCCCGGGAGGACTTGGCCCCCACCGCAATGACCACCGCCGCGTAATCACGCCGCAACTGACGAAGCGAGATGTCCTTTCCGACGGTCACCCTGCAGCGGATGTCCACTCCGAGCGCTTCAATGACCGCCACTTCGCGCGCAATGAGTTCCCGCGGGAGGCGGTAGGCCGGAACACCCACCGCCAGCATGCCCGCCGGCAGAGGCTCCATCTCGAACACTACCGGGCGGAAACCGAGCAGCGCCAGATCGTGCGCCGCCGACAGGCCGGCCGGCCCCGCGCCGATGATGGCCACCAGCTCGCCCGATGCCTTGCGGATGCGCCCTTCGACTGCGGCGCGCAGCATCGCCGCCATTTCCTCGGCATCCGCGGCGACGCGTGGCACGTACGAGCGAAGCGCGCGCAGGACCTCCTCGGTAGGGCGCGTCTCGGGACCGGCCAGTTCGCAGGCGAAGCGCTTGAGAGCCCGTATGGCGACGGGGCGGTCATGAGCCACGAAATGGCCGTCGTCGTCCACCCGCGGCACTTTACCCCGCCGGCATGCCGCCTCGCAGGGCGCCCCGCAGATCCGGCCGCAGATGGAGGCGAAGGGGTTGGGTCCCCGCGCAATCAGGTAGGCTTCTTCGAAACGGCCTTCCGCAATGGCGCGTACGTAGCCCCGCGCGTCGGTGTGCACCGGACAGGCGACCTGGCAGGCGATCAGACCGCGCTGGTAGTGCTCCTCGGGAACCTGGACTTTGAGCCGCGTCATCCGGGCGAATCATAGTATAAGACCTGCATTTCTTAAAATCTGGTGACCGAAGTCACACTCTCGGACGGGACCCCACTCAAAGAAGTACGCGCCGGGCGGCGATTCGCTCCCGCTTCTCCTCCGAGGGTGCCGCTTCCGGCGCGGCAGGAATCTTCCAGGCGTGGACCCCTGGAAATAGCGAGGACACGGAAGGCTGCGGAAATCCGCCGACCCGCTGCGCGGCATGGGAGGCTTGTCCCGAGCTCGCGTGTCGAAGATCAGGCCTTCCAAAAGATCCGGTCCTACAAACGAAAGGATCCTAGCGCCGCGCTTGCGCCACCGTGCCCCGCTCGATCGGCAGCCCCAGCCGGCAAAGCTCGGCCTCGACCTCGCCTGCGCTCAGCCGGGAAGCGTCGTAGACCACTTCGAGCTCGTTGGAATCCATCCGCGGAACCACACGCAGAATCCCGTAGATGCCATGCGCGGCGGCCAAGCGATCCAGCAGAGTCTCGTCGAGGGGTCGCAGCAGCTTGAAATGCAGATCCACTTTGCTCATCGGCTCTCTCCTCCCTCCCCACCGGACCGGAGTTTCCAGTTGATCTGCCGCAGCATTCCCGTCCAGACGGCGGCATCGGCGCTTGAAAGCGACAGACGGCGCACCAGACGCCGGACCTTGGCTGTTGTCGACGCCCAAGTACACGGGTTGACGTAGCCGCTCCGGCTCAGCGCCTCCAGAAGCTGCACGGTGAGCCGCTCGAGCTCCTCCGCCGTCGCCGGCCGCGGGCGCTTCGGCGCGCGCACGAGCGGATGCCGCACGAGTTCATAGAGGCAGACCGCCACGGCCTGACCCAGGTTCATGGCCGGGTGTTCCTCGCGCGTCGGGATGCGCAGCAACCAGTGGCAGTGCGCCAGGTCATCGGTTGAGAGTCCGAATTTTTCCGAGCCGAACAAGAGCGCCACCGGGCCCGGGTGGCTGCGAATCAGCCGGGCGGCCTGCTCCAGGCGCCGCACCGGGTGCTGCAAGTCCCGGTGCGCGGCATCCGTGGTACCCACGACGAGCGTACAGTCCGCCACCGCATCGGCCACGGTGGCGTGCTCGACGGCCGCTCGCAGCACGTGGGCGGCGTTGACGGCGGAACGCGCTTCTTCAAACGCCACGTGGTAGGGGTTGACGAGGCGGAGGCGCGAGAATCCGAAGTTGCTCATTGCCCGGGCGGCGGCGCCGATGTTCAGCGGATTGCGGGGCGCCACCAGTACGATACAGACGTCCGGCGGTGCGGACGCCGGCGCCATGCCGCCGCGCTGCGGCGCAACCGGAACCTCGCCTGTGCTCACCGTAGTTCAGCGGAGCTCTTCCATGATCTCGTCCAGCGCCTCATTCGGCGGCCGGACTTTGCTTTCGGGCAGCGTGGCCAGCGGCTCATCCACGAGGTTCAGCAGCTCGATGAAATTCTTCGCTTCCGGGTTGACGTAGAGGATCCCGGTGACGACCTGGCCGTTGGCGTGCGCCTCATGAAGCGTTCGGATCGCGTTGAGTTTGTCCGTCGGATCGTAGTCCCGCCCGAGCTTGCGGAGCACGATGCGGGAGCCGTCGTGCAGCGTCACCTCGCGCACCTCTCCTTCGGCCATCTCCACTGAAATGTCCTCGAAAGCCGGGACGAAGCCGAGTTCGTGCAGCGGCAGATCGTGCTCCTTCATGTAGGAGTAACTCTTGGTGGAGCCCTCATGATCGTTGAAGGTCACGCAGGGGGAGATCACGTCGATTACCGAAAGGCCGCGGTGCGCGATGGCCGCCTTCAGGATGGCCTGAAGCTGCTTCTTGTCTCCGGAAAACGAACGCGCCACAAACGTGGCCCCGAGTTCGATGCCGAGCAGACAGGTATCAATGGGCGGAAGGTCGTTGACCACGCCCGTCTTGAGGCGGGAGCCCACGTCCGCCGTGGCCGAGAACTGACCCTTGGTGAGTCCGTAGACGCCGTTGTCCTCGATGATGTAAATCATCGGGACGTTGCGGCGGAGCATGTGGCAGAACTGCCCGAGTCCGATGGAGGCCGTGTCTCCGTCACCGCTCACCGTCACGCCGATGAGATGCCGGTTGGCCAGCATGGCACCGGTGCCCACCGCCGGCGCGCGCCCGTGCACGGCGTTGAATCCGTGGGCCAGGCTCAGGAAGTAGGCCGGCGACTTGGAGGAGCAACCGATACCGGAAAACTTGGCCACCCGCCAGGGATAGATCCCCATCTCGAAGAAGCATTCGATGAGCCGCTCCGAGATGGCGTTGTGCCCGCAGCCGGCGCAGAGCGTGGTCTTGCCGCCCTTGTAGCTGGCGATTTCCAGGCCTACGCGATTGGTCTTTTTCGGAGGGGCGGTCGCGGTGCTCATAGACCCTCCCGAGCTACGATCTCATCCGTCACGGTGCGGGCGTCGATGGGCAGTCCGCCGTAGTAGCGCACGCTGCGCAGTTTGGCGATCTGCTCCGGCTCCAGTTCCATGCGTAGCAGTAACACCATCTGTGCGTCCCGGTTCTGCTCGACCACGTAGACGCGCGCATGCCGGTCTACGAAATCGGCGACTTCCGGTGTGAAGGGGAATGCTTTGAGCCGCAGGTAGCCGGTTTCCAGGCCGTATTCGCGCAGGAGCTGTTCGCGGCTTTCTTCGACGGCATAGCGCGAGGTTCCGTAGCAAATCAGACCGATGGAAGCCCGGTCGTTGAGCACGAGCTCCGGAGGCGGCATGTGCTTGCGGATCGTTTCGAACTTGCGCGCCAGCCGGTCCATGTTGCGGATGTAGTCGTCGGGCCGCTCGCTGTACTGGGCCTTCTCGTTGTGTCCACTGCCGCGCGTAAAATAGGCGGCCGCCGGATGATCCGTTCCGGGCAAGGTGCGGTAGCCTACTCCGTCGCCGTCCACGTCGGCATACCGGGCGAAGCTCCCCAGGCGCTCCAGATCTTCTTTCCGGAGCACCTTACCGCGCCGCAGAGGCCGGTCCGGATAGGGGAACGGATCGGCCATCCAGTTATTCATGCCGAGATCCAGGTCCATCATGACGAAGACGGGCGTCTGGAACTCCTCGGCCAGATCGAAGGCGTCCTGGGCCATGGTGAAGCACTCCTCGGGCGAGGAGGGGAACAGCATGGGGTGCCGGGTGTCGCCATGCGACAGCGTAGCGACGAAGAGGATATCCCCCTGCTGGGTGCGCGTGGGCAGCCCGGTAGAGGGACCCACGCGCTGCACGTCGAAGATCACCGCGGGAACTTCGGCATAGTAGCCGAGACCGGTGAACTCCGCCATGAGAGAGATCCCGGGCCCGGAAGTCGCCGTCATGGCCCGTGCGCCCGCCCAGCCGGCTCCGATGACCATTCCGATCGCCGCCAGTTCATCTTCCGCCTGCACCACCGCAAAGGTCGCCTTGCCGGTCTCTTTGTCAATGCGCAGGCGCTTGAGATATCCCATCATGGACTCGATCATGGACGTGGAGGGCGTGATGGGATACCACGTCACCACCGTCACGCCCGCAAAGATGCAGCCGAGCGCCGCGGCGGCGTTGCCGTCGATGATGATCTTGCCCCGGGTGGCGTCCATCCGCTCGATGTAATAAGGGTCCGTCTTGGTGAAGTTCTTGTCGGCGTAATCGAAACCGGCCTGAACCGCTCCCCAGTTGAGATCCGCCGCCTTGGCCTTCCTCGGCCCGAACTGCTTGTAAAGAGCTTTGTGAATCTCCTCGAGTTCGATCCCCAGCAGGCGCGCCAGCACGCCGTCGTAAATCATGTTGCGGACGAGCTTGCGCAGGCGCGCCTCCGGACAGACGGGCGCCACGAGCTTGTCGAACGGAACCGGGTAGAAGTGCAGGTCGTTCCGCACGCTGTCCAGCTTCAGCGGCTCGTCGTAGACGACCGCGGCCCCGGCCTCGAGGCTCTCCACATCCTCCCGCGCCGTCTCGGGGTTCATCGCCACCAAAAAGTCAATCTCCTTCTTCCTTCCGATCCAGCCATGCTTACTGGCGCGGATCGTGAACCAGGTGGGGAGCCCGGCAATATTGGACGGGAACAAATTCTTGCCCGAAACCGGGACTCCCATTTGAAAGATGGCCCGCATCAGGACCGTGTTGGCCGTCTGACTCCCCGACCCGTTGACCGTGGCCACCTGGATGCTGAAGTCATTGACGACGCGGCGCTCGAGTTCTCTGGGCGAGGATGTCTCCGGCTTGACTTGGATCGTGGACATGAATCAGGTTCCTTGTTCTGTTCGAGGGAAGCCCCTCTGCTCCGATTATAGCCGTCCCTCTGCGGGGGGCGCGAATCGTGGAGAATCGCGCACGCCAACGGGTTGGGCTCAGCCGCCCGGAGAGTGCAGATTCTCCGCAGCAATCTCAGCGATGTCCAGCAACCGGGGCACGTCCGGACCGAGCGAAGCCAGCGCGTCGCGGAACATCGTACGGCAAAACGGGCAGGCGGCGGCGATCACTTCGGCGCCCGTGGCGGCCAGTTCCCGCGCACGCTCGACGCTTACACGAGTCCCTTTTTCTTCCCCGAGAAACGCCAGTCCTCCGCCGGCGCCGCAACAGAATGACCGGCTGCGTGTCCGCGGGGGTTCCACAACGTCACCCGCCAGGCCCGCAACCGCGCGCGGCTCATCGAAAATGCCCCGGTAGCGACCCAGGTAGCACGGATCGTGGAACACCACAGGGCGCCGCGCGCCCGCATCCGGCAGGAGACGCAGGTGCCGCGCCAGCAGCTGGCTGTGATGCTCGATGGGGATCCGGGCGCCGAATTCCTTCCAATCCTCCGCGATCGTGCGGACACAGTGGGGGCAGATGGACAGCATCCGCTCGACGCCGGCGCGGCGGATCTCTTCGAGGTTGGCCTCCACCAGTTCGCCGAACAGCAGGTCGTTGCCGAGGCGCCGAGCCGGGTCCCCGGAGCAGCGCTCCCGGCGGAGAACGCCGAAGCGGATTCCCAGGTGCCGCAGCAGCCGGCTGAGCGCAATCACAATTTCCCTGCCCTCGGGATCGTAAGCTCCCATGCAGCCGAGCCACAGGCAGATCTCCTGGGTGCCGTCGAAGTACGGCAGACCGGCCCGTTCGATGAACTTCTCGCGTTCGGCAGAGCCAAATCCCAGCGGGTTGCCGTGCCGCTCCAGGTTGAGGAACAACCGCGTGCCGTGCTCATCCTCCCAGCGTCCGGTGTTCACCTCGCCCCTCCGCAGGCCGACGATGACCGGCAGATGCTGGATTCCCACCGGACACTGATACTCGCAGGCGCCGCAGGTCGTGCACTGAAAGACCGCTTCCCGCGCGACCCAGGCGCCCACGAGGGGCTGCTCTCCGCCGGGTCCGTGCGCCTTGAGATAGTCGCGCACGCCCAGGATGATCTGTTTCGGGTTCAGAATCTTGCCGGTGTTGTGGGCGGGGCAGTGCTCCGTGCAGCGGCCGCACTCTACACAAGAGAAGGCCTGAAGCGCCACCAGCCGGGTGATGTCCTTGCCGGCGGCCAGCCCGAAGTCCTCGTCCCCGGCAAGCGGGGGAATCGCGGCAAAACCGGGCCTGCGGAGGAAAACCGCCACGGGGCTCAGCACCAGATGCAGGTGTTTGGTTTGTGGAATTACCGGGAGAAAGACGAGGAGCGCCAGGGTGTGCGCCCACCAGTTGATGCGGCCCGCAAGCGTTTCCGCACTCAGGCGGAGGCCGGCCAAGTAAGTGAGCATCAGCACCAGAATCAGAAAGGCGATCAGTCCGGATTCCGGTGACAGCTCTCCGAGCCAGCGCGGCCGGATCAGGAAGCGCCGGATGGCCAGTCCGGTGATGGAAACCGCTACGGCTACGGCGAAGACCGCCACGGCGCCGAAATACAACCGCCCAAATCCGCTGTGCGGTGCGATCAGATCCAGCCCGAAGCCGTCCGCTACGTGGTCGAGCGTCACGAGCGCAAAGGCGCAAAAACCCCAGAACACGAACGCGTGCGCCAGTCCGGCCAGCGGCCGCTCGCGAATCACCTTGCTTTGAAGCAGCACTTCGAAGAGGAAGCGGCGGGCCCGCGGCCCCAGAGGGCGCAAGGAGAAACCGGGGTCCACTCGCGCACTCAAGATGGCCGCCAGCACCGGACGGAAACGGCGCCAGAACAGCCACACCGAAGCGATGAGCAGCGCCGCAAAGAGGGCAACTTCAGGCCAGGGGCGTCGCATGCCGTTGCGCTCTCACCGAATGTAGCACGCGCAGCCGCTGCTACAATGTGGGATTCGCCGGAGGTCCGATTGCGTCTTGTCGTTTCCGGAGCCGCGGGGTTCATCGGCTCCCATCTTTGCGACCGCCTGATCGCCGAAGGCCATGAGGTGATCGGCGTGGATAATTTCCTCACGGGATCCCGCCGCAATCTGGAACACCTCCTGGAGCATCCCCGCTTCCGCTTTCTCGAGCACGATGTCACCCAGCCTTTTGCGGTGAGCGGTCCCGTGGACGGCGTCCTGCATCTGGCCTCACCCGCCAGCCCGAAGGATTACCTCGAACACCCCATCGAGACGCTGGAGGTGGGCTCCCTCGGCACGCGCAACCTGCTCGAGTTGGCCCGCAGGCATCAGGCCCGGTTCCTGCTGGCCTCGACATCGGAGTGCTACGGCGACCCGCTCGAGCATCCCCAGTCGGAGACGTACTGGGGCAACGTCAATCCTGTGGGTCCGCGGTCCTGCTACGACGAAAGCAAACGCTTTGCGGAAGCATTGACCATGGCCTACCACCGCGTCTGGGGCCTGCGGACGAGCATCGCACGCATCTTCAACACGTACGGCCCGCGGATGCAGCTCGACGACGGCCGCGTCGTGCCCTCTTTTATTGATCAAGCCCTCGCCGGTGGGCCGGTGGTTGTCTACGGCGACGGCTCACAGACCCGCAGCTTTTGTTACATCAGCGACATGGTCGAAGGGCTCTACCGCCTTTTCCTTTCCGAGGAACGCTATCCTGTGAACCTCGGCAATCCCGAGGAAATGACCATCCGGGACTTCGCCGAATACATCTGCCGCCTGGCCGGAATTGCGGTCCGGATCGAGTACGCGCCCCTGCCTGAAGACGACCCGCGGCGCCGCCGGCCCGACATCACGAAAGCGCGGCGCGTGCTGGGCTGGGAGCCCCGCGTGCCGCTGGAGGAGGGACTCCGCGAAACCCTGGCCTACTTTCGCAACTTACGCGAATCGGCTCCGGCGGAAGTCAAGGCCCCCAAGGTTCCCTGACGACAATTGGAAACTAGGCCGCAGGCTGTTGCCCGATCGGGCGCACCCACACCCGCCCTGCCGCCGAACGGCCGAGCTGAACGTGACGGCCGTCCACCTGGAGGTTCAGTGTTTCGTCCCAGTTGCGGCCGAGGACCCGCAGCCGCACACCCGGGCGCAGGCCTAGGCCATCCAGATACTCGAGCAGGCTCCGGTCGCGCTCGAACACGCTGACGACCTCGACGTCGCTGGCGGCGGAGGCCTCATCAAGGGGCACTAGTCCCCGGCGCCGCCGGTCTTCCGGCGTGTCCATCCCGACGCGGTTGCCGTGCGGGCAGGGGGCGTCCGTTCCCAGTTTCTCGGCGAGCCGTCGTTCGAAATCCTCCGAGACGGCATGTTCGAGCTGCTCGGCTTCCTCGTGGACTTTGTACCACTCCATGCCGAAAATCTCGGTAAGCATGCGCTCGATGAGGTGGTGGCGGTTCAACAGCCGGTTGGCGATCTCGCGCCCGGCGGGTGTTAGTGAAAGCTGGCCGCCCTCGCCGACCCGGATCAGGCCGTCGCGTTTGAGTCGCTTGATCGCCATGGCAACGGCCGGCGCGGAGACGTTGAGCCACCTCACCAGCGTGGCCGCGATCACGGTTTCCCCCTCTGATTCGGCCTCAGCGATCGTCTTCAGATAGTTTTCCTTGGAAATCGTGATCTTCACGCTACCCCGATTGTAGCGCGCGCCCCCGGCTTGTTATGCTCGGGAAGTCGCCATGCACCGCAGAAACGCCCTGGTTGTCGCACTCGCCGCGTGCTTCGCGCTCCCGGCTCAGGAAAGGGTGGACCTGCTGGCCGTGCACCGGATCCGGCAGGAAGCCCTCGGCAATTCCAAAGTGATGGACCATGTGTTCTATCTCACCGACGTCCACGGTCCCCGGCTGGCGGGCTCGCCGGGCTACCGCCGCGCCGCCGAGTGGGCGGTCAAGCAGCTCAAAGAATGGGGGATCGGAAACGCCCGGCTGGAGCCGTTTGGAGCCATCGGCCGGAGCTGGTCTTTCCTGCGTTACTCCGGACACCTGATCGAGCCCGAGCGGGCGCCTTTGATGGGCTTTCCTCTGGCGTGGACGCCCGGGACCAACGGCAAACTATCGGCCGAACCCATTTTGGCGCCCATACCCCTCGGCAATTCCGACGAGGAGCTGGAAAAGACCCTGGCGCAGTTCAAGGGCAAGCTGCGCGGCAAGATCGTCCTGATCGACAATCCGCGCGAACTCGACTTGATCACCCAGCCCCTGGCGCGGCGGTTCACCGACAGCGAACTGGCCTCGGAAGCGCTCGCTCCCGATCCCCGGCCCGAGTCGCCGTTCGCCGCACCCATCCCGCGGCCCGAAGGCCCTCCGGGACCGCCGGGACCGCGCCGGCCTTTTGACCGCGAGGGCGCGCGGCGGCGCGCCAACCGCCGCATCCAGTTTCTGAAGGACGAAGGCGTCCTCATGGTCGTCAGCGCCGGGTTGCGGGGTGATCGCGGAACGATTTTCGCCACGGCCTTCGGATCGCGAGAGCCGAAGGACCCGCTTCCGCCCCCCGCCGTCGCCATCGCGGTCGAGCACTACAACCGCATCGCTCGGCTGTTGAACAAGAAGATCCCCGTTCGGCTGGAATTCGAAGTGGAAACCCAGTTCCACGAGGAAGCCCAGGGCTACAACGTGATCGCCGAGATCCCGGGAGTCCGCAAGAAGGACGAACTCGTCATGCTGGGCGCCCATCTGGATTCCTGGATTGCGGGAACCGGAGCCACCGACAATGCCGCCGGCTGCGCGGTGATGCTCGAAGTGATGCGAATCCTGAAGGCTCTCGACTTCAAACTCGACCGCACCGTCCGGCTGGGGCTGTGGGACGGAGAAGAGCAGGGCTTTCTCGGCTCCCGGGCCTATGTCAAAGAGCACTTCGCCGACCGGGAGACCATGGCGCTCAAACCGGATCACGCCAAGCTGGCGGCCTACTTCAACGTGGACAACGGAAGCGGGCGGATCCGCGGAGTGTATCTTCAGGGCAACGACATGGTGCGCCCGATTTTTCAAGCCTGGCTCGAGCCCCTGCGCGACCTGGGCGCCACCACGCTTACCATCCGCAACACCGGCGGCACAGACCACCTTTCCTTCGACGAAGTGGGATTGCCCGGGTTTCAGTTCATCCAGGATCCCCTGGAGTACGGCACTCGGACTCACCACTCCAACATGGACGTCTATGATCACGTGCGCGGGGGCGATCTGATGCAGGCCGCCGCCGTCGTCGCCTCGTTTGCCTACCATGCGGCCATGCGCGAGGAAATGCTGCCGCGCAAGCCGCTACCGAAACCGCGGCCGCGTCCGGAAGGCAAGCGCGAGGGGCGCCCGTCAGGCGGCTAGCAGCGCGCCGGAGCCTTCCTCGCGAAACCGTGGAACGCTGCCGCCGGGCCTCTACTCCGTGCGGAAGCCCACCGCAATCAGCACGACGCCGAGCCGGCGGTGATCGCCCGGCACGGAGAAGGTCCGGTCCACGGTGACCACGACCGTGACACTGTCGGACGCCGGCGATATCGGCCGCGAGACCAGGGTGTATGATCCTGGCGCGGAATAGGTCTCCTCGGCGACGGTGCTGCCCTCGGCTGCGACCGCGACCCGCCGTGCGGGGGCCTGGGCAGGGATGAAAAAGGAGAGGTGAAGCGGAGCGGAACGTCCCGGATTCTTGAGCAGGAACACCGCCCGCTCGCCCATCCAGCGGAAGCGGTTGTCCTCGAGCTGGTAGACGCCGCTGACGATCTGTTGGGGCGCCTCGGGGGCATTCATCGGCAGCCAGGAAAGCTCCGGCTTGCGCTCGCGAACCGCCAGCCAGCGCACGCGATCCACAGGGGCGGTGGAGAGATCGAACGGACGGAGTCCGAGTGACGCCGAAGAATAGCCGGACCGTGCCCCGAGTCCGATCAGGCGTAAGGGCAGCGCGGGGCGGATGTCGCGCTCGAACACGGCAGCGAGGGTGCCGCCGCCGGTGGTGAACTCGATCGGATACGCCAGGTCGCTGGTAACGACGAACTCCCCGGGCCGCACAGCCTGGCCGCGCCGCAGGGGCAGCCCTCCGTCGGCTTCAAAGTAATAGCGCAAACCCCATTCGCCGTTGATCCAGACGCGATGAGTCTCCGTCTCCTTGCGCAGCGACGCTGCAAAACGGCGGTAGCCGTCCCAATGCTGGTAGTTCACCCAGGCCAGCGCCAGGCTCAACGCCATCTGTAGAGCGCCGCCGGCCGCAAGCCAAGCCGGCCGATGCTCCAGGCGCCGCGCCACAAGCAACGCTACCGGGGCCGCGATGGGCAGCAAGTAGCGCGCGGCGCCCGCGAAAAACAGCGCGAGTGCTCCCCCGAAAAACAGCAGCACCCAGCAGGAAAGAAATCGCGTTTGCCAGTCGGGGCTCCGCAAAGTCCGGGCGCATCCGAGCAGCAGCAGGACACCCGCGGCGAAGGATCCCCAGAACAACGGATGGGGATCGAACCAAGCTGAGGCGGCGCCGGCCGCGGCCGCCACCCACCAACGACGCCTGCCAAAAGCTGCCACGAGCAAGGCCGGAAACACCAGCCAGGCGGCATGGGCGGTGAGCGCCAGCGCGTTGTTCACCTTGTTCTGCAGGCGCTGCAACCCATAGGTCTGGAAATAGCCGCCCAGGACCTCCAGCGGCATCTCTCCGGTGCTCCACCGCTCCCAGAGCTGCCAGCCGATCAGAGTCGCAGGGATCACTGCCAGCGCGGCCCAGGCAGCCGGCTGGTTGCGAGCCCGCAGCCAGAGGTACACGGCCAGTATGGGAACCAGCAAGGCCGACTGATACGCAGCCAGCGCGGCCAGAAACATCACAGCGCCCGAGGCGAGGAGCTTGCTCCGCGAGGGCTCTTCCACGGCGGAAACGAACAGCGCCGCGGCCGCCATCCACAACGCCAGAAACGGCACGTCGGCTTCGAGCGAATTGCCGTTCACCACGAAGGCAGGCGTGGCCAGAAAGAGCAGAGTCGCCGCGACCGGCCGGCGCGTGAACCGCCGGGCCAGAGACAGCGCGGAAGCAGCCGCAATGAGGGAGAACAGCATGTAGGCCGCATGGAACGGAACCTCGCGAATGTCGCCTGCCAGCGCCAGCAGTCCGCCGAGAAACCAGGCATTGAGCGGCGGGTGCGGATGGCCCTGCATCGGCACGACTTCGCCCAGGAAGACATAGCGGGCGTGGTTGGGATGCAGCGGATCGATCTGCGCATGCTGCGCCCCGGCCAAGTAGTAGATGTCGTCACCCTGGATGGCCTGGTTGAGGAACGGCAGTCGCAGGAGCACGGCGATTGCCCCAACCAACAGCAGACTGCGAGCGGCGCCCATGGCCGGTTGCAACATCAGCGTCGAGGCGGCGCGGCGGACTTCCTCATCCACCGGCGCCGCGCGAGGGATTGAGCGGCGAAAACCAGGTCGTTGAACGCACGTGCCTCGAACAGCGATTCGGTGCGGAGGTCCTGCTTGAGCCGGACCGCGAAAGCGTGCAACTGATTGTAGGCGGCTTCCAAGTCCTTGACCGTCGGCTGATGCGCTTTCCAGTCGAGCGCGTTCACCAGCTGGCGCAGTACCCCCACGGGCTGACTTCCGTGCACGTAAACGTCCGTGCCCGCCAGATCGCTGAGGGATTTCCAGGTCCGGTGTGCGATCGCGTCAAACACAAACCACCGGTGCCCTCGGCGCTCGCCGGCTGCAAGCGCTACGCACAGACCGAGCTCGAACGGCATGTTGAAACGCGGCGTAGGGGGAGGCCCCGGGTCCAATTCGACGCGCGAGAGGTCGTGGAAAGAGAAGCGGCAGCGGCGAATCAGCCCCAGAATGCGGCTGAGCCTCCGCTGACTTCCAGCCAGCTGCAACGTGGCTTTCGGGATCAGACCGAAGCTGCAAAGACCGGCCACGAATGCCAGCAGCAGGGGCTCGTATTCCGCCTCGTAGGGGACATTCAGAAAAGCGCGCCGGTTGGTAAGCTTTGACGGCCGCTCCGGCCGGTTCCGGCCCGCCATCGCGGATTTCAGGAGGCGCGGCCCCCTGTTGCCCGTTGCGCACGGCGGCGAAGTTTCGTTGCCGGGCGCTGCCCGGCGGACGGGACCAACTCGTCCAAAAGCTGTTCGATCTGCCGCCTTCTGGCCGGGCTGATCCCGAGTTCCTTGGCCACTTCATCCATGGAAGGGAACGGGCCGGTGATTCGTGCGGCCTTTTTCATCGCCCGCATTCTAGCACACCGCTCACGGGCATCCCGGTTGCGGCCGCCATCGCACCACCGGGCGGCGCGCCGCCGCGGCTTCATCCACACGGCTGGTGCGGGTGTGATGCGGCGCCGTCCGCACCAGTTCCGGATCCTCCTCCGCCTCCCGGGCGATGCGGATCATCGCCTCGACGAACAGGTCCAGTTCCAGCTTGCTTTCCGTCTCGGTGGGTTCGATCATCAGCGCGCCGCGCACAATGAGGGGAAAGCTGACGGTGTACGGGTGGAAGCCATAGTCAATGAGTCGCTTGGCAATGTCCCCGGTGCGGACGCCGTGCCGGGCCTGGCGGACGTCGCTGAAGACGCACTCGTGCAGCGTCGGGGCCGTGGTGGCCGGCTCGTAATACGGTTCCAGGCGTTTGCGCACGTAGGCCGCGTTGAGCACGGCGTCCAGCGTGGCCTTCCGGAGCCCTTCGCCTCCGTGGGCCATGATATAGGCCAGCGCGCGCACCATGACTCCGAAGTTGCCGTAGAAGGCCCGCACGCGGCCGATGGATTGCGGCCGGTCGTAATCGAGAGCCCACCGGTTGTCCCGGCGCACCAGGCGCGGCACGGGAAGAAACGGCTCGAAGATGCGCTTCACCGCCACCGGACCGCTCCCCGGTCCGCCCCCGCCGTGCGGCGTTGAGAATGTCTTGTGCAGGTTCAGGTGCAGCACGTCCACGCCGAAATCCCCGGGGCGCGCGATCCCGGCCAGAGCGTTCATGTTGGCTCCGTCCATGTACAGCAGCGCCCCTCGCTCATGCAGCAGCTCGGCGATGCGCGTAATCTCCTGCTCGAAGACGCCCAGCGTGTTCGGGTTGGTGACCATCAACGCGGCGACGTCCTCGGTGACCATGCGCTCGAGCGTGGCCAGTTCCATCATGCCGCGCTCGCAGGAGGGTACGTTTTCCGCCACGTAGCCGGCCATGGTGACGGAGGCCGGGTTGGTGCCGTGGGCCGAATCGGGGACCAGCACCTTCCTGCGCGGGTTGCCGCGCGATTCCAGCAAAGCACGGATCAGGAACAGGCCGGTGAGCTCACCGTGGGCGCCCGCAGCCGGCTGCAGCGTCACCGCATCCATCCCCGTAATCTCGGCCAGCGCAGCTTCGAGCGCCGCCATGATTTCCAGACAGCCCTGCGCCAGGGATTCGGGCTGATACGGATGCGCCCATAGCAGCCCTTCCAGGTTCGCCACAGCTTCGTTGATCCTGGGGTTGTACTTCATGGTGCACGAACCCAGGGGGTACATGCCCAGGTCAATCGCATAGTTCCAACTGGCCAGACGGGTGAAGTGGCGAAGGGCTTCCACTTCACTCACTTCCGGGAAGCCGGCAATCTCGGCGCGCACCCGGTCCGGCCCTAAAGCTTCGGCGGGATCCGCCGGCGGCACATCGAGCGGCGGAAGCTGCCAGGCGCGTTTGCCGGGCGAACTGATTTCAAACAACAGCGGCTCGTTTTGGGAAACGTGGGTGCGTGCCTTCCCGTTCATGATGCCAGTGCCTCCGCGACAAGATCCATGTGCTCCCGCCGGCTCATTTCCGTAGCGCACAACAGCATGCAGCCGTCCAGTTCCGGGTAGAAGCGGCCCAGCGGCAAACCTCCGATCACCCCCTTTTCGAGCAAGGTCTGGTTGACCGCCTCCGGCGCACGGGGGCAGACGGCCACAAACTCATTGAAGAAGGGACCGGAAAACCTGCGCGAGACCCGTCGGGCCAGATAATGCGCCTTGGCCAGATTTTGCTCGGCCAGCTGCCGCAGCCCTTCTTTGCCGTACACGGTCATGAACACGGTGGCCATGAGAGCGACAAGCGCCTGGTTCGTGCAGATGTTCGACGTGGCCTTCTCGCGGCGGATATGCTGCTCGCGCGTGGCCAGCGTGAGGCAGTAGGCCCGGCGCCCGCGCGTATCGCGGGTCTCTCCCACCAGGCGCCCCGGGATCTGGCGAATGTGCTGCTCCCGGGTGGCGATCACCCCGGCGTAAGGCCCGCCGTAACTCGGTGGAATGGCGAAGGACTGAAGCTCTCCGGCAACGATGTCGGCATCCGCCGGCGGCGCCAGAAGGCCCAGAGAAACGGCTTCGGTAAACACAACGACCAGCAGGGCGCCCCGCCGGTGAGCGATCTCGGCAGCGGCCCGCACGTCCTCCACGACACCGAAAAAGTTGGGCGACTGCACCAGCACGGCCGCGGTATCCTCGCCGACCCTTGCCTCGAGATCCGCCAGATCCAAATTTCCGGACTCGGGCTCGTAGGCGCTCTCGGTCACCGGCATCTGCGCAAAACGCGCGTAGGTTCTGATCACCTCCCGGTATTCCGGATGAAGCGTGCGCGCGACCACGATGCCCCGGCGTCCCGTGATCCGCGCCGCCATCAGGGCCGCCTCGGCTGCCGCCGTCGAGCCGTCGTACATGGAAGCGTTGGCCACTTCCATGCCCGTCAACTGGCAGATCATGGTCTGAAATTCAAAGATGGCCGTCAGAGTGCCTTGTGAGATTTCCGCCTGATAGGGCGTGTACGAAGTGAGGAACTCGCCGCGCGACGCGATGACATCCACCAGCACCGGGCGGTAGTGGCGGTAGGCTCCCGCTCCCAGGAAGCATGCGTAGGCGGAGGCGTTTTCCTCTGCGCGCGCCCGGAACCAGCCGGCGATTTCGTATTCCGATTTGCCGGGCGGCAGGTCCAGGGGACGGCGGAGCAACACTTCCGGGGGGAGGTGCGCTACTAAATCCTCGAGCGAGTTCAAGCCGAGCGCGGCCAGCATCTCGGCCCGCTCCGAATCGGACTTCGGCAGGTACCGCAAGCTAGCCTTCCACCCCTAGGTAGGCTCGATAGTCGGAGGCTGAAAGCAGCTGGCTGGCCTCTGCCGGATCGCGCAGCCGGAGCTTGACCAGCCAGGCCGTGCCGTGCGGATCCTGATTGAGCTTCTCCGGAGCGGTGGCGAGCGCCTCATTCACCGCAATCACCTCGCCCGAAACGGGAGCGTAGATGTCGGAGACGGCCTTCACCGACTCCACCGAGCCCAACGGCTTGCCCCGCTCCACCACCGTCCCGGGTTTGGGAAGATCTACGAAAACGATGTCGCCGAGCTCCTTCTGGGCGTGATAGGTGATACCGACCGTGCCGGTATCGTTTTCGATAAGAATCCATTCGTGTTCTTTTGTATAAAGGTAATTTTCTGGGTATGTGCTCATTGAGTCCGCCTATAAAACGGGGTAGGTACAGTTACAGCCGCAACCGGTTCGCCCCGAATGACGACTTCGATGCTGCATCCGGGCGACGCCAGATCCGGCGGCAGGTAACACAGGCCGATGTTTTTGCCTAACGTGGGCGAAGGCCCTCCGCTCGTAACCCAGCCGCAGGGACGCCCTCCCACTCGAACCTGATACCCCTCTCGCCCGATGCCCCGCCCTCGCATTTCAAAACCGGCGAGTTTGCGTCGAAGACCCTGCCGTTGCTGCCGCTCGAGAGCCTCGCGGCCGAGAAACTCGCCCTTGTCCATCTTCACAATCCAGGCCAGATCCGCCTCCCACGGGGTGGTGGAGGCATCAATCTCGTGCCCGTAGAGAGCCATTTTGGCCTCCAGCCGCAAGGTGTTGCGGGCGCCCAGGCCGCAAGGCCGGATCTGGAATTCCTGACCGGCGTCCAGCACACGGTCCCACACGGTTGCCGCGTGCTCGGGCGCCAGGTAGAGCTCGAAGCCGTCTTCGCCTGTATAGCCGGTGCGCGCGATCCGTGCGGGAACGCCGCAGACTTCCCCGTCCACGAAACGGTAATAACGAATTGCGGACAAGTCAGTCGCTGTAAGTTTCTGCAGCACCCTCCAGGCTTTCGGGCCCTGCAAAGCCAGTTGCGCATAGCGTTCCGAGGCGAATTCGACGGTGGCGTTCCAGCGATTGGCCTCGCGGATGTGCGCGTAGTCTTTCTCCTGATTCGCCGCGTTGACGCACAGAAAAAAATGATCCCCGCTGATCCGGTGGACCAAAACGTCGTCAACGCAGCCGCCGTGCGGATAAAGCAGCGCCGAATACTGTGCTTGCCCGTCCGCAAGACGCGCCGGCGCGTTGGTCGTGACGTAACTCACCAGTTCCAGCGCCTCCGGGCCCCGAATTTCTATCTCACCCATGTGACTGACGTCGAACAGGCCCGCATCGCGCCGCACGGCGTGATGTTCTTCGACGATGCCGCTGAAATAAAGCGGCATCTCCCAGCCACCGAAGGTGGTCATGCGCGCGCCCAGGCGGCGATGAACAGCATCCAGCGGAGAGCGCTTCAAGGCGGCGGGCTCTGCCATGAAACCGCCAATCTAACAGAGGGGTTGAAAGGGCGTCAAATGCGGTCCGCCGGCCGCCACTTGGGCAGATCTACGGCGGCTTGGGGTGACGCTGCCGGGGATCCGGCTCAGCGCCAGGTAAAGCGAGTCGCAGGCCGCGCTCGCGGTTCAGGCGGAGCGTGCGCTCGCGGTCAACGCGTTCCAGAGCGGCCGAACGCCGGCGCCCGGAGGCGTCAATCCAGTTCACGGCTCCGCCATAAACCCACACTGCGACGGCCGACTCCACGGAGCCATCGGCGAACACAAGGACGAAAGTCGCCGGTTTTTCCTCCGCGGGCTGCGGTTCCACCGGCCTGTATTCGTGCATCACGGATCTGGCCGGCTCGGCGCGCGGCGGCTGTGGCGGTTCGGCTGGCGCCTGCTGGACGATCACGACCGTCGAAGAGGCGGGATAGGCGTACGGCGTCACCACTTGCGGGACCCACGGCAGGAAGAAGGGGAACAGAGAACCCTGGGGCCGCGGTCGGAACATGCGGCGCGGGAATCCTTGCGCCGTCGGAGCTCCAAAAGGAGGAATCGGCGCAACGGCAGGCAAGCTCACGTCGGGAGCGCCGAGCGCCGGCGTCTCGAACGGTCCCGGACGACTTTGGCCCGCCAGGATCAAACCGTGCCCGCCCCCGCTGCCCATCCCGGGTGAGGGAAATCTGACCACGCCATGCCGCTGGGCGTAAGCCTCCCATGTCAGCACCCCCAGCAATCCGAGAATGACCGACTGCCTCCTCACGCTCGCCCCCCTCCGATCATACTCCCGTACCGTCGGGTCTCACAGCCGGATCCAGCCGCGCCGGCTGAGCGGCACGAGAACCGCTCCCACAAGTAAGCCGACTACGTATCCGTAAGGCAGGTACACCGCGACCAAGCCCACGAGGACGGCGATCACGAACGAAGGGCGGTCATTCGAGAGATCGCGGACGAGAGCGGCCATAGTGAGTCCTTCGAACAGCAACAGCACGCCGAGTACCGGCATGGGGAAGACACGGATCACTTGATCGAAACCGGGGCTGAAGAAAAAGCCCAGGATCAGGTACAGGGACCCGTAGATCACCACTGAGCCGCCCGTCCTGCCGCCGAAGGCGTAGTGCCCGGCCAGTCCGCCCGAGCCGTGGCAGGTCGGCACCCCGCCGAAGAACGGGTTGATCAGATTCATGGCCGAGTAAGTGAGTGCGATGCGGCGCGCGGTCAGCCTGCGTTCCGGGAAAAAGTCCTCGACGATCTGGCGCGTGGCGAGAACGGAATTGGCAATCGAAAGCGGAAGCTGCGGGAGGGCCAGCAGTAGGAAGCCCGCCCAGATTTCGGACCACGACGGAATGTGAAGCCGGGGCAGGCCGAAACCGGCGGCGTGGGCCAGAACCTCCGGCCCCAGCCGGAAGGCGAAGGCGTAGGCCGCACCCATCAACACCAGCACGACCGCGGCCGGGACCCGGCGCCGCCCCATGAGAGCCACCGCCACCACGAATCCGGCGGCCGCCAGCACCAAGCCGGCCTTTCCGTCGGCGCGCATGTATTCGCGAAGAGCGATACCGGCCAGCTGCAGCCCCAGACCGAGTTGGATACCCCGCACCACAGGCTTGGGCACCGCTCGTGCGATCCATTCGATCAGCCCGCTCAAGGAGAGGAACAGCATGGTCAGGCCGATCGCCAATCCGCCACCCAGGAGCGTGGCGGCCGGAAGCTTCTGCGCGATCACCAACGCAGCCATGGCCTTCAGCGGCTGCACGGCCATGGGCATGCGGTAGACCACGCCCGTCAGAATTTGCATCGCGCCGAAAAGGATCAGGGCGCTTGCAGGGTCCAGACGGGCAGCCAGGATGACGCCCACCAGCAGGGGAAGGTCGGTTCCCATGTCGCCGAAGGCGCCGGACCACTCGTTGCGGCCGAACCGCAGTGCGGGCTTTCGCGGCGAAGAAACCGTGGGGGCAGCGCTCAAACTCAGGCTCCTCAAACGGCCGCGCGCGCCTGCGGGCTCGTGCGCGACTTAGTACCATGGTAGTCTGTGCAGCAGGCGCGGAAGTGGCTGCGTGATGCTGCCTCCGTCGTGGTGCTTACCGGCGCCGGCATCTCAGCGGAGAGCGGCGTGCCCACCTTCCGCGGCAGCGGCGGCTTGTGGCGAAACTACCGGCCGGAAGATCTCGCAACGCCGGAAGCGTTCGCCCGCGACCCCGAGCTGGTCTGGCAATGGTATGACTGGCGGCGTTCCCTGATCGTCCGGGCTCAACCGAATCCGGGGCATCGGGCGCTGGCGGAACTGGAGCGCCGCAAGCGGGAATTCCTGCTGGTCACGCAGAATGTGGACGGGCTGCATGAACGGGCCGGCAGCCGCCGCATCGTCAAGCTGCACGGCGACATCTGGATGGTGCGCTGCACGGCCTGCGGCGCCCGGCAACGCGATGAGCGGGTGCCGCTGCCGGAGCTGCCGCCGCGTTGTACTTGCGGCGGGCTTCTTCGGCCGGATGTGGTCTGGTTCGGTGAAGCTCTTCCTCCCGGAGCCTGGACCGAGGCGGAAACCGCGGCGCGATCGGCCGGTGTCATGCTGGTGGTGGGCACCTCCGCCGCCGTCTATCCGGCTGCGGGACTGGCGCCCCTGGCCAAGGCGGCCGGAGCCCGTCTGATTGAAATCAACGTGGACGAGACACCACTGTCGAGATGGGCGGATTGCTTGCTGCGCGGCAAAGCGGCGGAACTGTTGCCCCGGTTGATCGAATGAAAATCTGTTACTTGGATGCGTTTTCGGGAATTAGCGGCGACATGCTCGTAGGCGCCCTCGCCGACGCAGGCGCCCCCCGGGATGCGCTCGTGGACGGGCTGCATTCGCTGGGACTCGGCGCCTCCTACGAGTTCACCCGCACCAAGCGTGCCGGAATCTCCGCCACGAAGTTTCACGTCAAGGGCGGTGAAAGTTCCAAGCATCGCCATCTGCATCACATCCTGGAGATCCTGGACAAGGCTGCGTTATCCGACCGCGTGCGGCGCGATGCGGCGGCCGTGTTCCGAAGACTCGGCGAAGCGGAGGCCGGCGTGCACGGCATTCCCCTCGAGAAGGTCCATTTTCATGAGGTGGGCGCCGTGGATTCGATTGCGGATGTTGTCGGGGCCTGTCTGGGCTTCGCGCTGCTGGGTATCGAGCAGGTGTTCTGCTCTCCGGTCAACGTCGGCCGGGGCACGGTAGACACCGAGCACGGCACGCTGCCCGTTCCCGCGCCGGCCACTGCGGAACTGCTCCGCGGCAAGCCGGTGTACGCCCACGGCCCGGAAGCGGAACTGACCACTCCGACCGGGGCGGCTCTGGCGGTGACGCTGGCGCTGGATTTCGGTCCCATGCCGCCCATGCGACTGCACGCCACCGGCTACGGCGCCGGGACCCGCGATTTTCCCGGACAGCCCAACGTGCTCCGCGTGCTGACGGGCGAAGCCTCGCGGGCCACGGAAGCCACTACGGTCGCCGTGATCGAGGCCAACCTGGATGACGCCAGCCCGGAAGTGCTCGGCTATGCCACCGAGCGGCTGCTGGAAGCCGGGGCCCTCGACGTCGCACTGGCGCCGCTCGTGATGAAAAAGGGGCGCCCGGGAATCCTGCTGCAGGTCGTTGCCAGGCCGGAGGACCGCGAGCGGCTGGCCGCCATCGTTTTCGCGGAAACCACGACGCTCGGCGTGCGGTGGTGGACGGCCGAACGCCGCGTGCAGGAGCGGCGCTGGGTGGACGTGGATACGCGCTACGGCAGGGTGCGCATCAAGGTTGGGGAAAGCACCTGGGCCCCCGAATACGAGGACTGCCGCCGCCTGGCGCGAGACGCCGGCGTGCCGCTCAAGGACGTGCTCGCCGAAGCCGGCTTCGCTTACCTGAAGATCCAACGATGAAATACTATTTGACAACGCCCATTTACTATGTGAACGCGGCGCCCCACATCGGACATGCCTACACAACTATCGTGGCGGACACGATCAAGCGCTTCAAGCGCATGCAGGGCTACGACGTCGTGTTGACAACCGGTACCGACGAGCACGGCCAGAAAGTGGAGCGCGCCGCGCGCGCCGCCGGCAAGTCGCCTCAGGAATTCACCGATCTGATCTCGGCCGAGTTCCGGCGGCAGTGGGAGGTGCTGGGACTGGCCGTGGACCGGTTTCAGCGCACTTCCGATCCCAAGCACCACCGTGCCGTTCAGCGTTTGTTCACCCTGTGCCGGGACAACGGATACATCGAGAAGGGCTCTTACACCGGACAGTATTGTTTCTTCGACGAGCTGTACGCCAGCGAAGCCGGTCCGGGAGACCCCTGCCCGGAGTGCGGAAGGCCGACCGAGACTGTAACCGAGGAGAACCTGTTCTTTAAACTCTCGGCTTTCCGGGAACGGCTTCTGCGGCTGTACGAAGAGCAGCCCGACTTCATCCGGCCGGCCTCGCGCCGCAACGAAGTGATCGCCTTCGTCGCGCGCGGGCTGAGTGATTTATCCATCAGCCGGACCACCATCAAGTGGGGCATCCCCGTGCCCGGCGAGCCGGCGCATGTTTTCTACGTCTGGTTCGACGCGCTGACCACTTACATGAGCGCCGTCGAAGGCGAAGATCTGTGGCCCGCCGACCTGCACCTGATCGGGAAAGAGATCTTGCGCTTCCACGCCGTCTACTGGCCGGCCTTCCTGATGGCGGCGGGTCTGCCCCTGCCCAAGCAGGTGTTTGCGCATGGCTGGCTGCTGTTCGAGCAGGAAAAGATGAGCAAGTCGCGCGGCAACATCGTGCGCGCCACCCCGATCGCCCAGGTGGCCGGCGCGGACGCGCTGCGCTACTTCCTGCTGCGCGAAGTGGTCTTCGGCCAGGACGGCAGCTTCAGTTATGACGCTCTGGTGAGCCGGTTTAACGCCGATCTGGCCAACGGGCTCGGCAACCTCGCCAGCCGCACGCTAACGATGATCCGCCAGTACGCCAACGGAAGCGTTCCGCCGCCGGCCGGCAACTCGGCGGCCATCGCGGAGGCGGCGCGGCAGGCGATCGCCTCGGCCATCGCCGCGTTCGACAATTTCGAGTTTTCGCGCGGCCTGGAGGCGGTCTGGTCGTTGCTCGGCGCAACGGATAAGTACCTTGTCGAGCGGGCGCCATGGACGCTGGCGCGCAAGAGCGATCCTGCTTCGCAGACCCTGCTCGGCGACACACTGTATACGGCGGCAGAAGTGCTCCGGATTTCCGCGGCGTTGCTCGCGCCGGTGTTGCCCGCTGCGACGGCGAAACTTTGGGCCCAGCTGGGCATGCGGGAGCCGCTGGAAACAACCCGGCTCGCGGACCTTGCCTGGGGCCAGCTTCCGCCCGGACAAGCCGTGGGGGCGGTGGAGGCCATCTTCCCGCGCCTGGATCCGGCTGCGGCGGTCCGCCAGATGCGTGAGCTCGAAGAGCGGGAGCTCGAGCGGCAGGCCGCCTTGCTCGGACAGGCGAAGCCCGCGGTCCCGACCGCCCCGGTCGCGGAACGGATCAGCATTGACGATTTCGCCAAAGTGGATCTTCGGGTCGGGCAGGTGCTTTCCGCCGAACCGGTGAAGGGGACCGACAAGCTGCTGCACTTGACGATTGACATCGGCGAAGCCAAACCGCGAAGCATTGTCGCGGGGATCGCGGGCGCGTACGCCCCTAGCCAGCTGCTCGGCCGCAAGGTGGTCGTGGTGGCCAACCTGGAACCACGGAAGCTGCGCGGCATCCCTTCGGAAGGCATGGTGGTGGCAGCCACCGCAGAAGACGGGCGGCCGGTGCTGGCCGGTTTTCTCGAAGACGTGCCTGTGGGGTCGCGCCTCAAGTGACGCTGGTGGATTCGCACTGTCATCTGGATGACCGCCAGTTTGACCCGGATCGCGAGGAGGTCATCCGCCGCGCCCTCGAAGCGGGCGTCGGCTGCATGCTCGCCATTGGAACCGGCGAGGGGCCGCCCGATCTCGAAGCGGCCATCCGTCTGGCCGAGGCTTTCCCGCAGGTCTGGGCCACGGTGGGCGTTCACCCGCACGACGCCCGGAAGGCCACGCCTGACACCTGGCGGCGCATGCGCGAACTGTTGTCACATCCCAAAGTGGTCGCGGTCGGGGAAATCGGCCTGGATTATTACTACGACAACTCACCGCGCCAGACGCAGCGCGCGGTTTTCCTCACGCAACTCGAGCTCGCCGCCGAAGCACGCAAGCCCGTGATCATCCACACCCGGGAGGCCTGGGAGGACACGCTGAGCCTGCTCCGGACTCACTGGGCGCCGTCCGGCTTGGGCGGCGTCTTTCACTGCTTTTCCGGCGGACCGGCAGAAGCGCGGCAGGCGCTGGAGCTCGGATTCTGCCTGGGTTTTGGCGGAATCCTCACATTTCCCAAAGCCGAAGCCGTTCGCGATGCGGCCCGGGCGGTTCCCTCCGACAGGATCCTGTTGGAGACGGACGCACCGTACCTTGCGCCCGTGCCCCACCGCGGCAAGCGCAACGAGCCCGCCTTCGTCCTGGAGACGGCCCGGACAGTGGCGGCGGTGCGGGGCGAGCCGCTGGAGATCCTGGCTGCCGCCACGACGCATAACTTTGAACGCCTGTGTTTGCCAGTCGCCGGTAGCGCAAAGTAAACTGGAACCATTCCATGGAGACCGGCCGCCTAGGACAGTCCCTGACCTCCCGGGAGCTATTCGAGCTGGTGCAAGAGGACTTGCAGCGCGTGGAGGCGGAGATCGGTCTGGAGTCCGTTGCGTCGGTAGATGCCATCACCACCATCAACCGCTACCTGCACTCGAGCGGCGGCAAACGCCTGCGCCCCACCTTGCTCCTGCTCGCCTCCCGGCTTGCGGGAAACGGCAACGGGGCTGAAAGCGCCATCCGCCTGGCGGCCGTCGTGGAAATGATCCACACCGCCACGCTGGTCCACGACGACGTCATTGACGTGGCGCAAACGCGGCGCGGCCGCCCGTCCACCAACGTCATCTGGGGCAACCACATCTCGGTGCTGGCGGGCGACTGGCTCTACATGCAGGCTTTCCAAGTGGCCCTCCGCGAGCGCAACTTCCAGGTGCTGGATATCTTGATCGCCCTGACTCAGATGATGGTCGAAGGAGAGCTGCTGCAACTGGAGCGCATCGGTTCCCTTCACGTCACCGAAGCGGATTACATGGATTTGGTGGACCGCAAGACCGCCAGCCTGTTTTCCGCCTGCGCGCGTCTGGGAGCACTCGTGGCGGGAGCCGATTCCGGCGTCGAGGAGAAACTGGCCGAATACGCCTGGAATCTCGGGATGGCCTTCCAGCTCGTGGACGATGTGCTGGATTTCACGGCGGCCGAGAGCGTGCTCGGCAAGCCGGTGGGCAGCGACCTGCGCGAGGGCAAAGTAACTCTACCGCTCATCTACGCGCTGGAAGAGGCGGCCCCTGAAGAACGCCAACGCGTCGAGTGCATCCTTCGCGACCACAGCTACGAGCGAGTCCCGTTTGCCGAGGTCCTGGAGCTGATCCGCAGCCGCCGGGGGATCGAGCGCGCCATGGCCCGTGCCGAGGCCTTCACGGATGCCGCCCGCCGGCTCATCAACGAGTTTCCCGACTCGCCCTACCAGAGGGCCCTATACACGCTGACGGAACTCGTCACCGAACGCGATCATTGATCCGCGGCGCGGCCGTAGTAGCGCCGCACCAAAGGAACTACCGCGGCGGGAACCAGGTGCTCCCAAGGCTCGCCCGCTGCGGTGCGCCGCCGTACCTCTGTGGCCGAGACTTCATTTAGATTCGTTGGGAGCGATAAAGCCCGAACGCGATCGGCGAATTCCGGCGGCGGCACATAACGCCCCTGGCGGTCTGCTACGGCGAGCTCAAACTCGGAAAGCATTTGCCGGACTGCCTCCGGGCGCCCGTAGTCCCAGTTCATGAAGCGCTCGGCGGCGTCACGGCCGCACAGAAAGATGAGCCCGGGAGCGGGTCCGTACGCTTCGCGGCACTCGCGCGCGATCTCGGCAAACAGGCCGTGCCGGCTTGCGGCTACCGAAAAGCGCGGTTCGCCGCCGGCGGCCGCCAGGAGCATTTCGAGGCGTTCGGCAAAACCCACGCCCGAGAAGGTCTTGTGAGGCAACTCCTGCGGCAGCACCAGGAGCACCTCATCGGCAATCGCCAGACCGGCGCGCGCCAGCGCCATGTGCGCTACGGTCGGCGGATGGAACGTGCCTGCCAGGATTGCAAGCCGCTCCGGGGTGCCTGCGGCGCGGCGGTAGAACTCCACGCCTCCATCTTGGCTGATCGCAACCTCTTTCGGGCAGAATGGATGCATGAGGATCCGGAGCGTCGAAGCGATCGCCATTTCCATTCCGCTCCAAGCCGCCGTGTCCGATGCCGTGCGGCGCATCACCCACCGCGACCATTTGGTTGTGCGGATCCAAACCGAGGAAGGGCTCGAAGGTTACGGGTTCACGCTCGGCTACGACTCCAGTTGCGCCATGGTCTCGCTGGTGCAAACCATTTTTCGCCCCTTGCTCGAAGGAGCCGACGCCCTGGATTCCGAGCGCCTGTGGAGCGAGATGTATCGCCAGTCCATTCAGGCCGGCCGCCGGGGCGCGGCGCTGCGCGCCATCAGCGCCATTGACATCGCCCTCTGGGACCTGCGCGGCAAAGCGGCGAGACTTCCGGTGATGCAACTGCTGGGCGTGCACTCCACTCGCCTGCGCTGCTACGCCACCGGCGGCTACTACCGGGAAGGTCAGAGCACCGAAGAACTCGTGCGGGAGATGGAAAGCTACGTCGAGCAGGGGTTCACCGCGGTCAAAATGAAAGTCGGACGGATGGAGCCGCGCGAGGACGCGGCCCGGCTGCGGGCCGTGCGGCAGGCGCTCGGAGACGATGTCGAGATCCTGCTGGATGCCAACGGCGGCTGGGCCGACGCTCCGACTGCCATTGCGGCCATGCGCCGTCTGGAAGAGTATCGGCCGTATTGGATCGAAGAACCGGTGCGCGCCGACAATCTGGCGGCCATGGCGCGCATCGCCGAAACGCTGGAGGTGCCCGTGGCCACCGGCGAACTGGAATCCACGCGCTGGGCTTTCGCGGAGCTGGTGGAGCGCCGGGCCGCCGACATCCTGCAACCCGATGCCACCGTGGCCGGCGGCGTGGGCGAGTGGCTCAAGATCGCGCACATGGCCGCGGCGTTCGACATCCCCGTGGCGCCGCACTACAACTGGGACATCCACACCCAGTTGCTGGCGGCGATTCCGAACGGATTGTTCATCGAATACTTCGTCAGAGACGCGGGCGTGAAAGTCTTCGATGACGTGCTGGCCAATCCGCTTCATCCGGAACAGGGGTGGATCCGGCCGCGCACGGATCCGGGCTTCGGCCTCGTCTTTCGCGAAGACAAGCTGCGGGAATACCGGATCGCGTGACGTCCCGGAGCGCTAGAGTAGAAGCAGAGTCATGTTTGCGTGGATCTGCCCGAAGTGCGGGCGCGAGGTTCCTCCCTCGGAAAGCGAATGTCCGGATTGCGCCGCCGGCGAGGCACCCGAAACTGCAGTGGTTCCGCCCGCGGCGCCGGAAGCGACCCAGCCGACGCGAACTCCTCCCCCTCGGAGAAGAGGCGCGCCGACCTGGCTGTTGGCGACCGTGTTTGCCATCGGCTTTCTGGCTCTGGGAGCAACCGCTTATTACGGTTACTACCACTTCACCGGAGCCGGCCGCACCGCCGTCAATGCTCCTCGCTGGGAGGCTCCGGCCCCGCCCGCGCCACGGACGAGTCCGGTTGCGCCTTTCATCGAGGTGACGGGGATTCGCCTCACCGAGGATGCCCGCCAGAAAGTGCAGGTGCAGTTCGTGGTCGTCAACCATTCGGCCGCGGACATCGCGAAATTGGAGGCGAAGGTCGTGCTGCGGACCCGGGAAGCGAAGAGCGGCAGTCCGCCGGTGGGCACTTTCTGGTTCCGCCTGCCGTCCCTCGGCCCTTACGAATCGCGCGAGCTCCGGACGACGCTGGAGACTCACCTCCGCGCCTACGAGATTCCGGACTGGCAGTACTTGACGGCCGACGTGGAAATCACATCTCCCTGAAGCGTTGCGGCGCGGTCCGATGCTGTGACATAAGTCACAATTTCAGCTCCTGATATCCGATATTCTGGCTCTGTGACGCACGCGTCCCGCAGGCGAACCGCCTGGTGTTTTCTCTTGCTGGCGCCGGCGGCGCAGGTACTGTCTGCCCAGACCGCCCCAGCCGCTCGGACACTCACCTTTCAGGGCACCCTGCGGAGCCGCGTCGAGCTCTGGGACTGGTTCGAGGGGCAAGCCGACAGCACGTACGCCTTCTCCGGAAACATCCTTCGCCTTTCCGTCTCGCAACAACGGGAGCGGTTTGACTGGCAGCTGGAAGCGGCTGCGCCCGTCCTTCTCGGCCTGCCCGAGGGGGCGATCGCTCCTGGCGCCCAGGGACAACTCGGGCTGGGCCCGGCTTACTTCGCCGCCAACAGCCGCCGGCGGAACACAGGCATGGTCTTTCCCAAGCAAGCGTTTGTCCGCTGGCGGGGTCTCGGCAGGAACAAAGCCCACACCTTGCGGCTCGGGCGGTTTGAATTCGTCGAGGGCGCGGAGACGGTTCCAAAAAACCCCACGCTGGCTGCGTTGAAGCGCGACCGCATCGCACACCGGCTCGCCGGCAATTTCGGCTTTACACATGTGGGACGAAGCTTGGATGGCTTTCAGTGGGCGCTGGCCCGGGAACGCATGCACTACACCGTGGCAGGCGGCCTGGCAACGCGCGGCGTGTTTCAAACCGACGGCTGGGGCAACTTGCACACGGCACTCGCGTACGCTGCTGCCACCCGCCAGACCGGAAGCGCACGCCAAAGCGGGGAATGGCGCCTCCTGGCCCTCTACTACCAGGATTGGCGCCATGTTTTGAAGACCGACAACCGGCCTGTGGCGCTCCGCCGGCTCGATATGGGGAACATCCGGATCGCAACCTTCGGCGGCCACTATCTGCATGTATCAGATACCGGCGCCGGCGCTACGGATTTCTTGTTCTGGGGTGTAGTGCAGACCGGAAGCTGGGGAATCCTGCGCCACCGCTCCGGCGCGTTCGCTGTGGAAGGCGGCTGGCAACCCAGAGCGTTGCCGCGTATCAAACCATGGCTCCGCGCCGGCTTCTTTCATGGTGCAGGTGACGGCAACCCCAACGACCGGACGCACGGAACCTTTTTCCAGCTCTTGCCGACCCCGCGGATCTACGCGCGCTTTCCCTTTTACAACCTGATGAACCTTCAGGATCTTTTCGCCACGCTCACCCTACGTCCGCACAACTCTGTCGCCGTGCGGGCGGATGCTCATTCCCTTCGACTCGCCGACCGAAGCGATCTGTGGTACGCGGGAGGAGGCGCGTTTCAGCCCTGGACGTTCGGCTACGTGGGGCGTCCCTCGGGGGACGCGCGCGGTCTTGCGAGCTTGTTCGACATCAGCGCGGATTATCAAGTAAGCGCCCGAGCCACGGTATCGGCTTATCTCGCCCACGCACGCGGCAAGCGAGTCGTCCAAGCCATTTATCCTGAGGGCCGCAACGCCACCTTCGGCTACCTCGAGCTGACCTGGAGATTCTAGAATCTACTTTCGTTTCTCTTGCTTCAGCCGGGCGTCGTACTCATGCATCCCTTTGGCTTCCCGGACGGCCTTGATCAAGTCCTCGGGCTTGACAAGGTCGGGGTCGTAGGTGACGACGGCCTCCCGCTGTTCGAAGGAAACTTTGGCCTCTTTAACGCCCTTGACTTTCGCCAGTGCAGACTGCACCGGTTCCACACATCCGGCTCAGCCCATTCCCAGGATTTCCAGAGTCACCGTCGCCTCTTTGGCGGGCGCCGACCAGAGCAGCCACACAGCGGCTGCAAAGAGCAACGACACGCAAAGCCTTCTCTTCATTTCACCCCCCTTTCGAACACGATTATAGGCCGCTAGGCGGCGAGCCGCGGGCCGCTACCGGGCGGTCTTGACGTCCGGATCGGCCTCCAACGCCGGGGGAACGCCCGCTGCGGCCATCACCTCGCGGATCGCCGCCGCGGTCTCGGGGGAGCTTCGGAAATTCCCGGTCCGATGCACCCCGGTCGCGATCCGCAACGGCGTCCAGCCGTGGCGGTTCTTCCGGTTCCAGACCTCGACCTTGGCACCGTTAGCCGCCAGAAAGCGCACGACGGCGGGAAGATGCTTGTAAGCCGCCCCGTGCATGGCCGTTTCGCCGTTGTTATCCACGGCGTTGATGTCGTTGCCCAATTCCAAAGCGACCTTGACGGCTTCCAGGCACTCTTCTTCCGTGCCCGCATCCTCGCCCGGCGAGCGCGTGCCCAGGCCCGCCGCGACCATTAACGGCGTGCTGTTGTCTTCGTTCGGCAGCAGCGGGTCCGCGCCGAGCTGAGCGAGCAGTCGCATCAGTTCGGCGTCCCCGGTCCGGGCGGCCATCAGGAAGGGGGTGGCGCCCCTCATGTTGAGGGCACTGAGGCCGGCGCTGGTCCTGCGCGTCATGCGCGCATTCAGATTGGCGCCCTTTTCCGCCAGCTTCCGCACCAAGTCCAGGCTGCTGAGCTTTCCGGACCCCGGCGGTGCCGGATCGTTGCTTCCGTAGCCGGGCTTACGCACCCATGTAATCACGTGCAGCGGAGTCCAGCCCGGCCCGTCCGCGTTCGGGTCGGCGCCGGCGTCAAGCAGGGCCGCGGCAAGCTCGAAGTGAGCGTTCGCCACCGCCAGGTGCAGGGCGCTGGTGCCTCTCCCTGCCGCAGCCTCGACAGGATCCGCTCCGGTCCGGCGGCGCGCTTGAGGAGGAAGCACTTCGTTGGGGTCGGCCCCCGCTTTCAGCAAAGCGTTCACCGTCTCGAGCCGCCCCTCGCGGACGGCAAACAGCAACGCCGTGAACCCCGCCCGGGAGCGCGCCTTCAGATCCGCGCCGGCAGCGAGCAGGACTTCGACGACGGGCGTGTGGCCCTCCGCAGCGGCCCACATCAACGCGGTCTGGCCACGCCAACCCTCCCGGGCGTTGACATCCGCGCCGCGTGCGAGCAGCGCTTTGACGGCCCCCAGGTTGCCGGCGCGGGAGGCAAGCATGAGGGGCGTTTCCCCTTCGGGCGAAGCCCGATTCGGGTCGGCGCCCGCCCGCAGAAGCAGCTCCACCATGGGCGCGCTAGCGGTTTCGCACGCGATCAACAACGGCGCAACTCCGTAGCGGTTGGTCGCGTCCGGCTGTGCTCCGGCCTCGAGCAAGAGCCCGGCGACGTCGAGCCGGTCCAGATAGGCCGCCCAGTGTAGCGGTGTGGCGCCATCGGCAGCGGCGGAATTCGGATCAGCCCCGCTAGCAAGCAGCGACTTGATGCGCCCGATGTCGCCCGATTTTACGGCCTCCACCATCGGAGCAGCGGCCGCAGACGCCAGCACCGTAATGGTGACGAGCACTCCTCCGGCCCTTGCCACGCTCACGAACATCATCAACGCCGGCCTTTCACAGCGACAACGGTTCGAGCAGTTGCTCCACCTTTCCGCGACTGTCGGCGAAGGATTCCAGATGCACGCCTGCTTTTTCGAGCAGCGTCAGGTGCAGGTTTGCCAGCGGGGTCGGTTCGTCGTAACGAATGTGCCGCCCGCCCCTGACCCTTCCGGCTCCGCCGCCCGCCACCAGGATTGGGAGGTTGGTGTGGTCGTGCACATCGGGATTGCCCATGCCGCTCCCGCAGAGGTAGATGCAGTGGTCGAGCAGCGAGCCGTCGCCGTCCGGAGTCGCCTTCAGCTTGCCCAGAAAATACGCGAAGAGCGAGACGTGGTAGGCGTTGATCTTGGCCAGCTTGGCAATCTTATCCGGATCCCCCTGGTGGTGGGAAACGGGGTGGTGAGGCTCGGTGACTCCCGCTTCCGGATAGACGCGTGTGCTGGCCTCCCGCGCCAGTTGAAACGTGATGACGCGTGTCATGTCCGCTTGCAAAGCCAGCACTTGAAGGTCGAACATCAACCTGGCGTGCTCGTCGTAGGATGCCGGCACCCCCGCCGGGCGGTCCTGGTCCGGCTGCGGACCGTCGGAGGCCTGTTGCTCGGCGCGCTGGATGCGCCGTTCCACTTCGCGGACCGCCTCCAGATAGTCACCGACTTTGGCGCAGTCGGCTGGCCCCAGCTCCCGCTTAAGCCGGTCCATGTCCTCGCGAACCCAGTCCAGGATGCTCGCGTTCCTCCGGAGTTCCGCCCGGCGCTCCGCGGCGCTGGCTCCCTCCCCGAAAAGCCGCTCAAACACCAGCCGCGGATGCGCCTCCGCGGGCAAAGGGGTCGTCGGAGAAGCCCAGGACAAGTTGTTCTGGTAAACACAGGCGTATCCGTTGTCGCAGTTGCCTACGGTCGTCAGCAGGTCCATAGCAAGCTCGAGCGAGGGTAGCGGCGTCTCCCTGCCGATCTGTCGGGCCGCGATCTGGTCCACCGTCGTCGCCAGTTCGTAGTCGGAACCTTCGGTCATCTTCGCTTTGGCGCAGCTCAGGAACGCGCAGTTTGCCGTGGCGTGATTACCGGGTGAGTAGGCGTTCTTGATTTCGAGGTTGGTGATCACGGTCAGGTAGTCCACAAACGGCGCGAGCGAACTGAGAATGGGGGGCAGTTCCCCAAGCGTCCCGCTCCCGGGCGGCGTCCACCGGCTCATGTCCGCACCCATCGGGATGTAGACGTACCCCAGACGCCGGGCGGCCCTTGCGGCCGTGGCGGCCAAGGCGGTGGCGGCAGGCACCATCGCATCGAGCAGCGGCAGCCCCAGGCTGGCGCCCAGGCCGCGCAAGAACGTCCGGCGCGGCAATGCTTTTTTCGTAAGGAACGTCATGGCGAACTCCTCATCTGAAACGGTGTACTGCGCACGATTCCCACGATTACGGACGAAATTCGAAAGTCATCGCGGGCCGCCTCCCGCACCACGCGCCGCACCGCCGGCGCATCGTAGTATTCCAGGCCGCGGCCCAAAGCGTATATCAGAAGCTTCTCGGTGACGGCGGAAACGAACAGCTCCGGGCGTTTCAGGAGCGCCTCTCGAAGCTCGCCCGGCCCGCTGAACGCTGTGCCGTCGGCGAGCGTGCCGGTGGCATCTACGGGCTTGCCCTCGTCCAAGCTGCGCCACCGGCCCACGGCGTCGTAGTTTTCCAGTGCGAAGCCGAGCGGATCCATCACGTTGTGGCAGGAAGCGCACGCCGGACTGGCCCGGTGCTGCGCCAAGCGCTCCCGTCCGGTGAGGACCCGTCCGTTGCGGTCCGTGGCCTTGAGCGGGGGCAACTCCGGAGGGGGCGGCGACGGCGGCGTCCCCAGCAGGTTCGCAAGGATCCACTTCCCTCGCAGCACCGGAGAGGTCCGGTTGGCGTAAGAGGTCACGGTCAGGATACTGGCGTGCCCGAGCAACCCTCCTCGCGGCAGGTCGGGCCCGAGTTCGACTTTGCGAAAGCGGCTCCCGTAAACGTAGGGCACCCCGTAGTGCCGGGCGAGCCGTTCGTCGAGAAAGGTGTACCTCGCCCGGAGGAGCTCAAGCACACTCCGGTCTTCGCGCAGCACGGTCTCGACGAGCAGCTCCGTCTCGCGACGCATGGACTCACGGAGATTGTGATCGAAGTCCGGAAAGAGCCGCGGGTCCGGGTGTGCGCTCTCCAGGTTGCGTAACTGAAGCCATTGCGCGGCGAAATTATTCACGAGCGCATGCGAGCGCGGGTCTGCCAACATCCGCCGGGTCTGCTGTTGCAGCACTGCCGGATCAGAAAGCTTTCCCGCCGCAGCCAGATCGAGCAGCTCGTCATCGGGAATGCTGCTCCAGAGAAAAAACGACAAACGCGAAGCCAGCTCCAGATCGGAAATGCGATAGGCCTCTTTGGAGCGCACTCCCGCCGGGTCACGCTCAATCCGGAACAGGAATTGCGGACTCACCAGCACTGCACGGAGCGCGATTTCGATCCCTTTCTCGAATCCTTCGGCGGCGCGGGTCTCGCGGAAGAGCCGTAAGAGCCTCTCCAGATCGGCTCCGGTCACCGGGCGCCGCCAGGCGCGCCGCATCAGCGTGGAAAGAATCTTCTCGGCACACGGCTCTTCTTCGGAAGAAGCGCGCGGATAGCAGACAAGAATCCGCCTGCGGCTAGGGGTATCGCCCGCACCGGAGGCATCGTACGGTCCTGCGATGTAAATCGAATACAGCGCAGGCTGCGCGCGAGGATGCCGGTCCGCATTGAACCGCGCCACGTAGGGCTGGCGTTCGGTCTCGACGAGGGCCGACGTTTTCTTGACGAAAGCCGCCGCCACCTCGTGCGAACCCGCGTGGACAGGGATCCGCACTTTGAAATCCTTGTCCACGTGCTGGTGGTCGCCGCCGCGGACCGGAGCCACCCTGAATCGGCCCACTTGCACTCCATCGAGCAGCAGATCGAGGTAGTGAACGTCCGTCAGGCCCTCGACGCGTTCGTCCCGATCGCGCGTGAGGCGGAGATGGATTTCGTAAGTGCCATCGGCCGGGAAGTGGTAGGTGACTCGTGCCCCGCCTCGCGTGCCGAACGGCAACCCTTCCCGGTGGTACTCCTGCGTCAGCTCCGGCGGCACCAGCACGGTTTCGCTCGCCGGTGCGCGCACCGCGCCCAGGGCCATGCGGCTGATTCTTTGCGCCGCAGTCAGGTACTTCTCGAGCAGCGTGGCCGACAGGTCGCCCACCGTGATGTTGTCGAACCCGTAACTGGATTCGTCGCTCGGAAGCAGCGCCGATACGTCCACGTCCAGCGCGAGCAGGTCCCGGATAGCGTTGCGGTACTCGGTGCGCGTCAGCCGGCGGAAGGTGGGCGTCCTTCCGGGATACAACCATGTCTCTGCCGCCCGATCCAGCTCTTCCACCAGCCGGGAGACGACCGCGGTGTACGTGGATTCATCCGGGCGCGGCAATCCCGCCGGCGGCATCAGCCGGTGACTGAGCTTGCGCACAACCTTTTCCCAAAGCGCCGGGTTCTGGGCCGGAGTTGCGGCTGCCGCCGCGCTCAATGTGATGCCCGCCGTGCGAAGCTGGTCGTTATGGCAACCGAGGCAGTAACGGTTGATTACCGCCCTGGGAGCCACATCCTGTGCCGCCGCAACCGCACGCCGGGGCGCTGCCGGCCACCACAAAGCCCCGCTCGCTCCCGCGAGCACGAGGAATCTGCTCACCCGCACCAGCCTCACCATCGCCAGCCCTCTTTGGCGGAGCCCTTCTGCTCCGCGCGAAACACGGGGAAACTATACACCGCCCCGCAGACCTCGTCAACGCCGTTTCATGTAGCGGGATGGGTGTCTCGGAGGCCGTTTTCTACAGCCACCGCCGAGCTGCAGCGTCTGGATGATTTCCGCACCGCGGTTCTCGAGCGGAGGCGTGGTTCTGGCACAATGGCGGTGATACGACCATGCAGTTCGATCCCGCCGCGTACGGTGAAAGCGTCGCCCGAATCCTGGCTCTGGACGGCGGCGGCGAGCGGCTGATGCCGCTGGCAGGCGGCCGTTGTTCCTCGGAGGCGGCGCGGACCGAGCTCGCGCGATGCCGCCTGAGCGAGCTCCTTCCCGGCGCGCCGGAGCCCGAAGCCGCCCTGGCGGGCCTGTGGCTGTACTTTTCCTGCCTGGAAGAAGCACACGCCGTGGCCCAGAAGCTCCACACACCTGAGGGCAGCTTCTGGCACGGCATCCTGCACCGGCAAGAGCCCGACGCTGCCAACGCCGCCTACTGGTTTCGCCGGACGGGCCGGCATCCGATTTTCCCGCAGCTTTTGGAAGAGGCAGCGGCCGCCGCGGCGCGGTACCCCGAGGCGGGAGTCAACTTCGGCGACTCCTGGGACCCGTTCGGCTTCATCGAGCTTTGCGAGGAGGCCCGCCGCGATCCCGGCTCTCCGCTGGAACGGGTCGCCCTGGAAGTGCAGCGCGCCGAGTGGCAGTTACTTTTCGACTACTGCGCGAGGCCTCGCCGATGATCACACCGCGCCGGGCCGCATGGGCGGCGGCCCCGGTTCTCCTGGTGGCGGTGTTTGTGTCGTGGGAACTGCGCCGTCGCGGCGCGCCGCCTGAAGTGCCTTTCGCCCGCGTGCGCCGCGAGACGGTGGTGAGCACGGTGATCACCAACGGCAAAGTCGAGCCGCTCGAATGGGTCGCGGTTCGCACGCTGCGGGCAGGTCTCGTCGAAAAGGTCCACGTCCGGCATGGCCAGCGTGTCGCGCGAGGCCAAACGCTGGTCGAACTGGATGCGGCGGATGCCCGGGCGGAACTGGCCGCGGCCGAAGGGCGGCTCGAGCAGGCTCGGGCGGCGCTGGACATCCTCGAGCGCGGCGGACCGGCTCTGGAACAGGCACGGCTGGAAGGAGAACTGCGGCGAGCCCGTCTGGAGGTCGAAACCGCACGCCGCGAGCACGCCGAGCTGAGCCGGCTCGCCGCCAAACAGGCGGCCACCCGCCAGGAAGTGGAGGAGGCCTTGCGCCGGCTGGAAGAGGCCCGGCTGCGCGTGGACTCTCTCGAACGGCAGCGCGCTGCACTGGCGGAACCTGCCGACCGCCGGGCCGCCCTTGGCAGGCTGCGCGAGGCGGAGGCCGCAGTCGAGGCGGCCCGCCTGCGCCTGGAGCAGAGCGCGATCCGCGCCCCCATTGCGGGCGTCATCTACGACATCGAAGTCCGCCCCGGCGCCTACCTCAACGCCGGCGATGCGGTTGCCAAGGTGGGTCAGATCGAGAAAATCCGCGTACGGGTGTACGTGGACGAGCCCGAACTGGGGCGCGTCGGCCGCGGCATGTTGGTGACGTTGACCTGGGACGCCCTTCCCGGCCGCCGTTGGAAGGGCACGGTCGAGCAGACGCCGACGCAAGTCGTCACACTGGGCACCCGGCAGGTGGGCGAGGTGGTCTGCATCATCGAAAATCCCAGGGGAGAACTGCTACCCGGCACTAACATCAACGCCGAAATTCTTTCGGAGGTGGCTGAGAACGCGCTCTCGGTCCCCAAGGAAGCCTTGCGCACCTCCGGCGGCCAGACCGGCGTCTTTGTGCTGAACGACGGAAAGGTCGCCTGGCAGCCCGTGAAACTCGGAGTCGCCAGCGTGACGCGCGCGCAAGTCCTCTCCGGTCTCCGCGAAGGGCAGGCCGTCGCGCTGCCCTCCGGCCGGACACTGCACGACGGGGATGCCGTTCGCCCGGTGTTTCCTTAGGCGGCGCGCACTTTCGCGCTTGACTTCACCGGAGGCGCTAGTTTATGGTAGCGGTTCGACTTGAAAACGCCGCCCGATGAAGACCAGGGGAGAGCAGCCGGGAGAAGAGTCCAAGGCCGTAGATGCGGTCCTCGACTCCGAGCTGGAAAGCGCCGACGGGGCCGAAGAAATGGTGCTCCGTGTGGCCCAGGAGATCGGTTTTCCCGAGGAAGAGTTGCACCGGTTGGGGATGGCGGTCCGCGAGACAGTGGTCAATGCCGTGGTGCACGGCAACCGCTACAGCGCGCACAAGAAGGTGCGTCTGCAAATCTTCAAAGCGCCCGATCATATCTCTGTCACCGTGGCCGACGAGGGCAACGGCTTTGACCTGGCTTCCCTGCCCGATCCACTGGCCGAAGAGAACCTGTTGCAACAGTCGGGACGGGGCATTCTGCTGATCCGGGCGTTCGTGGACAAGTTCGAGATGCGGCGGCTCGTCCCGCGCGGCACCGAAGTCAAGCTGGTGAAATACCTGAACCGCCGCTCCGGCGAGGGGGAAGATTCGAGCAAGGAGGTCTGATCCTGTGAGCATTCAAGTTACGACGCGGCAGGTCGGCGACGTCTCCGTCGTAGATGTTGCCGGACGCATCACTCTCGGCGAGGGGGCCAGTTCCCTGCGGGAGACGATCCGCGGGCTGGTCACTCAAGGAAACAAGAAGATACTGCTGAACCTCAGCGAGGTTTCCTACATCGACAGTTCCGGCATCGGCGAGTTGGTTTCCGCTTTCACGACCGTAACCAATCACGGCGGCAAGCTGAAGTTGCTGGGCCTGACCAAACGGGTCAAAGACCTGTTGCAGATCACGAAGTTGTATACGGTCTTTGAGGTGTTCGACGACGAAGCAGAGGCGGTGCGCAGCTTCGCATAGGGCGCACCGGTCCCGGCAACCGTGGTGCGGGTGGTGGTGGCAAGTGCGGCCGCGCTGCTGGCCGACGGCATCGCGGCCATCTGCGAGCGGGACGGGCGCTTCCGCGTCACCGCAAAGTGTAGCGACGGGCAGACCGCGCTGCGGCGGATCCAGTCCGGAGACGCCGAGATCGCGGTGCTGGATCTGGACCTGCCGGAACTCCACGGCCTGAGCATCTTGCGGCGGGTCCGCAAAGAGGGCCGGCCGGTGCGCGTGCTGTTGCTGGCGCCCAGACCGGACCGCAAGCTGGCCCTGGACGGCTTGCGCAGCGGAGCCGACGGCCTGGTGCTCACCTCGGACGGGGCGTCCGAGCTGCTCTCTGCCCTGGACTGCATCCTGGAAGGGAAGGTCTTTGTCTCACCCCGGCTCAAGGCCGTTGAATTGTTCCATCTCGAGCCCGGCGCCGAGGAAGCGGACGCGCTGGAGCTGCTGACGGAACGCGAGTACGAAGTGTTTTCGTTGCTGGCTCAGGGCCTGCGCATCAAAGAGGTTGCCCAGCGGCTGGACATCAGCCCCCGCACTGTGGACACCTATCGCTCGAGCATTCTCCGCAAGCTGGGTGTCGAACGGACGGCCGGCCTGGTGAAGCTGGCCCTGCAGCGGAAGCTGATCCCCCTGGATTAAGCGCCGCCCCCGCGGCCGCACCGGCCCTGCTTGCCGCCTTCTTGGCCGGCATCCCCGGCTGGCGGCGCGGCGTATGCTAAGATCAAATTTCCGTCAGGGTGTCCCTGTGGACAGGCTTACCCGCAAGGAACTAAAAAAAGACGTATTCGCCGAAGAGGTCGGCCGTACGGTCACCTTCATGGAACAGCACCGCCGCCAGTTCCTCTTCGGCGGCGCCGCGGCGCTGATCGCACTGCTGCTGCTTGTGGGATGGCGCTATTACAGCCGCCACCAGCATCAGATCCGGCAGCAGGAGCTGGCCGATGCCCTGCGCATTCAGAACACGGCCGTCGGCGCAGAGACCGGCAACCCGGCACTGCCGACCTTTCGGACGATCGAAGAACGCCGGAAGGCGGCTACGAAAGCTTTTGAGGCTCTCGCGGCGAAATACCCCGGAACCGACGAGGCGCTGATCGCACGCTATTACCTGGCGACAATTCGGGCCGAAGAGGGCAGCACGGACCAGGCGGCCAAGCTGTTCCAGGAGGTTGCCGCGTCGAAGAACCGGGACTACGCCTCGCTGGCCCGGTATGCTCTGGCGCAGCTGTACGCCCAGCAAGGCAGACTGGCCGACAGCGAAAAGCTGCTCCGCGACCTGATGGAGCACCCCACGGTGCTCGTTTCCAAAGAGCAGGCCACCATTACGCTGGCCCGGCTGCTGGCGCGAAGCAAGCCGGAGGAGGCGCGCAAGCTGCTCGAACCGCTGCGCACGCGGCCGGGAGCGGTCAGCCGCGCGGCCCTCGCCGCTCTTGGCGAGATCGCCACTCCCTGAGCGGTCCGGCGCCCATGCGCCTCAGTCTGGCCCGGCTGCGCTTCCCGGTCGAACGCAGCCGCGGGCGCCGCTACCCGGAGCCGCCACACCCGTATCGCAACGAGTTCCAGCGTGACCGCGACCGTATCGTCCACGCCCGTGCATTCCGGCGGCTGGAGGACAAGACCCAGGTCTTCGCAGCGGGGCTTTCCGATCACTTCCGCAACCGCCTCACCCACACCATCGAAGTCTCCCAGATCGCCCGTACGGTGGCCGCCGTGCTGGAGCTGGACGAAGACCTCACCGAGGCTCTGGCTCTCGCTCATGACATCGGACACCCGCCTTTTGCGCACGCCGGCGAGGAGGAGCTCGACCGCCTCATGCGCGGCTTCGGAGACCGCTTCGAGCACAACCTCCACGCGTTGCGCATTGTGGAGACTTTCGAGCAGCGCTACGCCCGTTTCCCGGGTCTCAACCTGACCTTCGAAGTGCGCGAAGGCATCGTCAAGCACTCGCGGGATCTCGAGCCCGGAGAGGCGCCCGAGCTGGAGGAGTACTTGCCCGGCCTGCGCCCGCCGCTCGAGGCCCAGCTGATTGACCTGGCCGACGAGATCGCCTACAACACCGCCGATCTGGATGACGGGTTTTCCGCAGGACTGTTCCGGCTGGAAGATGTCGCCGCCTGTTCGCCTCTGTGCAGGGCCGTGCTCGAGGAGATCGAGACGCAGTTTCCCGGCGCTCCGGAACGAACGCGTTTCCATGAAGCACTGCGGCGCTGGATTGACCTTCTTGTGTCCGGACTGATTCAAGGAACCTTCGAGGCCGCCGAAGGCTGCGGGGCCCGCGACCCGGACGATGTCCGCCGGCAGCCGCAACGGCTGGCGCGCTTCACGCCGGAGGCCTTCGCGCTCAACCGGGATCTCAAACAGTTCCTGCACCGCCACGTCTACTTCACCGAGAGCGTGATGGAAGAGCGGCGGCGCTCGCGTGCCATGCTCGCCGGACTCTTCCACCATTTCCTGGAGCACCCCGAGGACCTGCCCGGGCCGTATCAGGAGCGCATGGCGTGGGACCCACCGCACCGCGTGGTGTGCGATTACATCGCGGGCATGACCGACGGATTCCTGAGGCGCACTTATCAGCGTCTGGTGGGCGTTCCGGCGTAGGAGGCACGGCGGGGTGCTAGGATGAAGGGAAACGAGTTAATGAACCCCGAAAACTGCCCGCTGTGCGAGAGCCGCCGGCCCCGCCGCTTCTGTCCCGGGATCCAGCGTGAGATCTGCTCGATCTGCTGCGGCACTCACCGCGAGGTCACGGTGGAATGTCCCCTCGATTGCGTCCACCTCATCGAAGCGCACCGCCACGAGAAGCTCGCCCAGCCCGAACCGGACAAGATACCGCATACCGACGTGCAGGTGACTGAGGAGTTCCTGGCGCGCAACAGTGCGCTTGCCGATGCCGTGGGCGGCCTGCTGGCGAGCGCCGTTGCGGAAACCCCGGGCGCGGCGGATCCGGAGCTGCGGGACGCCCTGGAGGCGCTCGTGCGCACCTACCGCACACGCCACAGCGGCCTGGTTTATGACACGCGTCCCGTCCATCCGGCGGCGCTGGCTCTCTATGAACGCTTCCTGGGCCGCATGGAGGAACTGCTGCGCCGCGCCGAACAGGCGGCCGGCTTGCCGGTGGCGCGGGATGCCGACGTGCTCGGCGTGCTCGTTTTCTGGCATCGCATGGCCGTGGTCAATGACAACGGGCGCAAGCGCGGCCGGTACTTCTCCGGCAAGCTCCTGGACCGCTACACCCCCGCAGCGCGGCGGCCGGCCTCGCGCGTTATCATGGCAAGGTAGGCAGAGGGGCTGCCGCACGAGTGAAAACCGGGATCGTAGTGTTTGCTCACGGCTCGAGCGTGGCTTCGGCCAACGAGGCCGTGCGTTCGGTGACCGCCCAAATGGCGCAGGCGGGCGGCTTCGAGCTGGTCGAGACTGCCTTTCTCGAGCTGGCCCGTCCGGATTTGAACGAAGCTGTCGGCCGGCTCCGCGCCGGAGGCGCCGGGCGCATCGTCGTCGTACCGTACTTTCTCACTCTGGGGATCCATCTGCGGCGCGACCTGCCGGCGTTGATCGAGGAGATTCGGCGGCGGCATCCGGAACTGGAGGTCCTTGTCGCCGAGCCGCTCGACGGACATGGAGCGCTGAGCCGGATTCTGCTCGACCGGGCGCTGGCGGCGCTCGGAGCGCGCTGAAGCTCAGGCCCGGCGGACTTCCACCTGCTTGTACACTTCCTGCGCCTGCCCGAGGGTGGCGAATTTCAGTCCCGGCAAGCGCGCCGAGGCGGTCCCCGCCGCCACACCCCATCGGAGCGCGTCCGCGAAGTCTTCCCGCTGCGTCATGGCCCAGACGAAGGCTGCGGCCAGAGCATCTCCGGCTCCGATCGGACATACCACATCGGTGGAGGGTGGGACGGCTTCCACAATCCGCTCACCCTCTGCCCCGAGCGCCCCACGGCTGCCGAGCGACAAAATCACCGACTCGGCCCCCATGCGGCGGATCCGTTCGACCGCCTCCAGCAGATGCGGGCGCGTAAGAAGGGCCTTGTTGAGCAGCCGTTCCGCCTCCTGCTGGTTCGGTGTCACGACCGTGGGCCGCGCCTCCACTCCCGCCTGCAGGGCTTCTCCGTCGGTGTCGAGCAGCGTCCGTACACCTTGCGCCCGCGCGCCCTCGATCAGCTTGGCGTAAAACGACCCCGGCACACCGGGAGGAAGACTGCCGCACAGCATGAGCCAGCTCGCCTGCGGAAGCCACCTTTCGACACATTCCCGCAGCCGCTGCAACTCCCCCCGGCTCAGTCGCGGCCCGAACTCGTTGAGCTTGATCGTCAGTCCCGTCCGGTCCGTGATGGTCAGATTGGTGCGGATCCGGTTCCGGATGCGCACCACTTCCACCGGGAAGCCGCAACCGCCTAACAACTGCTCCAGGCGCGCACCGGTCTTGCCTCCCGAGGTGACGATGGCGCGCGTTTCGCCGCCGAAGGCGCGGATCACGCACGACGCGTTGATGCCGCGGCCGCCCGCCGATTCGCTGGTCGAAAGAATGTAGGAGCGGTCCTCAAAGACCAGCCGGTCGGTCACCACATTGCGATCAATCGCAGGATTGACGGTGAGCGTGAGGATCAAACGTTCATTGTACGAGAACGCGTCTGTTAGGCTGAAAAGTTGCGCTCCCATCCGCTGTTTGCCGCGTATGCGGCGCTCGTTGCGGTCTGTTTCTTCTGGGGAACGACCTACCTGGCTATTCGCATGGCGCTCGAGTCGTTCCCGCCCCTGCTACTGGTGGCCGTGCGGTTCCTGCTGTCGGGGACGCTGATGCTGGCCGGCGCCGCGCTGATGCGGGCGCGCCTGCCCAGAGGCCGCGAGCTCTGGCAAACGGCGTGGAACGGCGTGCTGATCCTGGGTGTTGGCAACGGGTGCCTGACGTTCGCCGAACTCTGGATCCCGAGCGGTCTGGCCGCTCTGATCGTAACCACGTCGCCGTTCTGGATGGTGGGCCTGGACGCGCTGGTGCCGCCTCGTGAGCCGCTGCGCGCGCCGGTGGTGGCCGGCATCGCCATTGGCGCCGCCGGCGCGTCGCTGCTGGCAGCCCCCGGCGCTTCGGGGTGGGATCCGGATCTGCTGCGCGGCATCCTGGTGCTGCAGGTGGGCTGCTTGAGCTGGTCGCTCGGATCCATCCGCCAGCGCCGCATCCGCGGCGTGGCGCATCCCGTAGTGCAGGGCGCCGTCCAGCAACTGGCGGCCGGGATCGCCTTCGCCTTACCGGCGGCACTCATCCCCGAGCCTCCTGTGCGCTGGACCGTGCAGGGAGCCGGCGCGGTGCTGTATCTGGCCGTGTTCGGTTCAATCGTGGGCTACAGCGCCTACATCTATGCGCTCGATCGTCTCCCCGTCTCGCTCGTTTCCATCTACACGTACGTCAACCCGGTCGTGGCGGTGGTGCTGGGTCATCTGTTCTACGGCGAACCCTTCGGCCTCCGGGAGGCAGCCGCTATGGGGGTGATCTTCGCGGGCGTGGCCGTCGTGAAACGCTACAGCACCACACCGGCCGGCAGCACAAGAGCGGAATTCAGTTCCGCCCGAGCAGCTTCGCTCCGAGAGCCCCGCCGGCCGTCATGAGACCGGTAAAGACCACGAAGATGGAAAGCAGTAGTCCCGCCAGGCGAACGGGGCTCTGGAAAACTTCCAACACCTCCTGGATGTTTTGCTCGGGCATGCCCATGGCGCTGAGCTGCTCGCGGTAGAAATTGGCCATGCCGGTCTCCCGGGTCAGCATGGCTACCAGGGCGAAGTTGATCGTGAAAAGGACCACGACGATGACGAAGCAAAACAGTCCACTGATCCAGCCGATGCGTGCGCCGCCACCGACGGTCAGCGAGCGGCCGCTGCGCCGGGCGTACAGGTAGACAGAGAAGATTCCCGCCGCCGCAAGCAGGAGGGCGCGCATCAGAAAAGGAGCCGGCAGCAGGCCGAGGAGAAACGCCAGCAAGCCTGCCAGAAATCCGACCCGCACGGCGGTCGAGTCCCTGAAGCTGATCTCTTGCGCCGTAGCAGCCGCAGGCCTCGCCGGCTCAGAAACAGGCGCCGGCTCCTGCGGTTCCTCCACCAGCGGCTCCTCACGCACAGGCCGGCCGCATTTGTGGCAAAACCGGGCGTCCGGAACGAGTGCAGCTCCGCAGGTACAAAACTCCGGCACACGATCAGTTTGCCGCAGCCGCTCCGGACAGCGCAACAAAGCCCCGGGGAGCGAACCCGCCCTCGCGCGGGCGGGGTCATTCGCTGTCGGCTGCTGGCCCGGCGGCTGCTACACAGAGGCTGACTTTCCGAGGCCAACCCACCGTTGACCGGAACTTGCTGATTATGTTACGTTACAGGCTTTGAGCCTCAGTCTCGAGCGCCGCAAGATGCGGCTGTTCCCGTCCCGACATCCATGGAAACGATAGCCAGCGCACTGGGCGAACTGCTGCTGAAAGCTGTGCCCACGTTCCTTCTGGTGGTGCTGGTGCACTTCTATCTGAAGTTCATGTTCTACCGGCCGCTCGAGCGCGTCCTGCGCCAGCGTCACGAAGCCACCGAGGGCGCGCGCAAGCTCGCCGAGGAGAGCCTCCGCAAAGCCGCCGCCAAGGCCGCCGAATACGAGGAAGCTCTCCGCGCCGCACGGGCGGAAATCTACCAGGAGCAGGAGGAAGCGCGCCGGCGCTGGCGCGCCGAGCAAGCCGAGGCCATCGCCCGCGCCCGCGCGGAGTCAGAGCAACGGATCCGCCAGGCCAGAAACCAAATCGCGGCCGAAACGGAAGCAGCGAAGCTTGCGCTGGCGGCCGAAGGCGACCGCCTGGCCGCGGAAATCGCTCAGGCCATCCTGCGAAGGAGCTCGCCTTGAAGCGCACGGTCGCAGCCCTGACACTCCTGGTTCCTCTCGGGCAGGCGGTTGCGGCCGCCGGAGCAGGCGCCCACGATCACACTCTGCTGTGGAAATGGGTGAACTTCGTCATCCTGGCCGCCGTCCTTGGCTACATGATTTCCAAACGGGCGGGGGCATTCTTTGGCGGCCGCACGCAAGAAATCCAGCAGGGGATCCGCGAGGCGTCCCGACTGCGGCAGGAAGCGGAAGCGCGCGCTGAGGAGATCGCCCGCCGGCTCGCCGGGCTTCCGGCGGAAATCGAACAACTTCGCCGGGCCGCGCAGGAGGAACTTGCCGCCGAGGGCGAGCGGCTACGGCGGGAGACGGAAGCCGCGCTTGCCAAGATCCGCGAGCAGGGCGAACAGGAGATCGCCTCCATCGCCAGCGCCGCCCGCCAAGAGCTGAAGGCGTACTCCGCAGAGCTCGCCGTCAAGCTTGCGGAAGAAAAACTGCGCGCCTGGCTCACCCCGGAGCTGGACGCGGAACTGGTGGGCGCGTTCCTCCACGATCTCGAAAAGCGGGGGCTGCGCGTTCCCGTGGCGGAGGTGCGCTGAGCAGTCATGGCGCGCGCGGTAGCTTCCCGTTACGCCCGGGCGCTGGCTGATCTGGTCTTCGATCCGTCCAAGGGACTGGATCCGCAGACCGCCGCCGCCCAGCTGGACCTCTTCCAGGAGGTCCTTGGCGCCTCGCCCGAGTTGCGGATCGCGCTGCTTTCTCCCGCCGTCGCGCCTGCGCGCAAACGTGCCGTCGTCGCCCGGCTGGCTGAGCAACTGGGGATGGCACGCCTGATCCGCAATTTTCTCTATGTCCTGATTGACCACCGGCGGACGCCGCTGCTCGGGGAGATCCGCGACGCGTTTCAAGCGGTCGTGGACGAGCGTCAGGGCATCCGCCGCGCGGACGTCGTTTCGGCGCGGGAGCTTGGAGACTCCGAGCGGAAGTTGGTCAGCGACCAGCTCAGCCGGCTGACCGGCAAGCGTGTCCTGTGCCGTTTTGCGCTCGACGCCGGCCTCATCGGCGGCCTTACGGCGCGTATCGGTTCGACAATCTACGACGGTTCGGTGCGGGGTCAACTGGAGGTCCTGCGCCGCCGTTTAGCGGAGTAGCGTATGGCCCTCATTCGAGCGGACGAAATCGCCCGCGTGCTGCGGGAGGAAATCGAGAACTACGAAAAAGCCGTCAACATCGCCGAGGTCGGCTACGTGATCTCGGTGGGCGACGGCATTGCCCGCATCCACGGCCTGGATCTGGTCATGGCCGGCGAACTGATCGAGTTCCCTCACGGCGTCTCCGGCATCGCCCTGAACCTCGAAGAAGATCAGGTCGGCGCCGTGCTGCTGGGCGAGTACCAGGAGATCAAGGAAGGCGACGAGGTGCGCCGGACGGGGCGCATCATGTCGGTGCCGGTCGGCGAAGCGCTCATCGGCCGCGTGGTCAACGCCCTGGGACAGCCGATTGACGGTCGCGAACCCATCAGCACCACCCACTTCAATCCGCTGGAACGGCTCGCCCCGGGAGTCGTGGACCGCCAGCCCGTCAAAGAGCCTCTGCAAACCGGCATCAAAGCCATTGACGCCATGATTCCCATCGGGCGCGGCCAGCGCGAGCTGATCATCGGCGACCGCCAGACCGGCAAGACCGCCCTCATCCTCGACACCATCCTCAACCAGAAGGGCGGCGACATGGTGTGCATCTATGTGGCCATCGGCCAGAAACGCTCGACCGTCGCCCAGGTGGTGAAAACCCTCGAGGACTACGGGGCTATGGACTACACGATCGTGGTAGCCGCTACCGCCTCCGATCCGGCCCCCATGCAGTACATCGCCCCCTATGCCGGTTGTGCCATGGGCGAGTACTTCCGGGATTCCGGTCGCCACGCAGTCTGCTTTTACGATGATTTGTCGAAGCACGCGGCCGCCTACCGGGAAATCTCCCTGCTGCTTCGCCGCCCGCCCGGCCGTGAGGCCTACCCCGGCGACGTGTTCTATCTACACAGCCGCCTGCTCGAGCGCGCGGCCAAACTCTCCGACGAACTGGGCGGCGGCTCGCTCACCGCCATCCCCGTGATCGAAACGCAGGCCGGCGACGTATCGGCTTACATCCCGACGAACGTCATCTCCATCACCGACGGCCAGATCTACCTGGAAGCGGACCTGTTCAACGCCAACATCCGCCCCGCGATCAACGTGGGCCTCTCGGTGAGCCGTGTCGGCGGCAACGCCCAGATCCGCGCAATGCGTCAGGTGGCCGGCACGCTGCGGCTCGAACTGGCACAGTACCGCGAACTGGCCGCCTTTGCCCAGTTTGGCTCCGATCTCGACAAAGCCTCTCAGGCCCAGCTCAACCGCGGCCGGCGCTTGACCGAAATCCTGAAGCAGGGCCAGTTCCAGCCGCTGCCCGTCGAAAAGCAGGTGCTGGTCATCTTTGCCGGAACCAACGCTTATTTGGACGACCTTCCGGTCGAACTCTGCCGCACGTTCGAAGAGGAGCTGTACCGTTTTGCCGACAACGCCCATCCCGGCGTGCTGCGCGAAATCCGGGAGAAAAAGGCGCTCGACGACAACTTGCGCGCGCGGATGCATGCGCTCCTGAAAGAGTTCAAGGAACGCTTTGTGGCTGAGCATTTATCCAAGGCCGCCTGAGCCATGCCAAGCCTGATTGATATCCGCCGACGCATCCGCTCGGTCAAGAGCACGCAGCAGATCACCAAAGCCATGAAGATGGTGGCTGCGGCGAAGCTTCGCCGGGCGCAGGACCGCGTCATCGCGGCGCGACCCTATGCCGCCATGCTGCGGCGCGTGCTGGCGGATGTGGCGGCCGCCGCGCGGACCAACGAGCGGCTCTTCCATCCTCTGCTCGCCCGCAGGCCGGAGGAGCGGATCCAGCTGGTGTTCCTCACAGCGGACCGTGGTCTTGCGGGTGCCTTTAACGCAAATCTCATCAAGGGCGCCCAGCAGTTTCTGGCCGAGCACGCCGGCCGCCCGGTCCAGATGGAGATCGTAGGCCGCAAGGGACGGGATTTCTTCCGCAAGCGCGGAGCAACCATTTCCGGCGAGTACCTCGGCATCAGCGAGAATGCGGCCTACGCCGACGCACAGGCGATCGCGGCCGCCGTGAGCGCCCGTTTCGCGGCCGAGGAAACGGACGCCGTCTATCTGCTTTACAACGAGTTCAAGAGTGTCCTGTCACAGCGGCTGACCGTCGAGAGGATTCTGCCGGTCGCGCTGCCGGAAGAGCTGCCGAGCGTTGACTACCTCTACGAGCAGCCGCCCGAGGAGCTTTTGCCCGGGTTGCTCGCCCGCTACGTCGAGATTCAAATCTATCACGCACTACTGGAGTCCGCAGCCGCCCAACACGCCGCCCGCATGACGGCCATGGACGCCGCCACGTCGAACGCCGCCGAAATGATTGACAAACTCACGCTGTATATGAACCGCGTCCGCCAGGCCAGCATCACCAAGGAAATCATCGAGGTGGTCAGCGGCGCCGCGGCCATCGAGTGAAGGGTGCGGCGGACAGACCTCGCTTCGGAGCGTCGGCCCTCCTCGTAACGCAGGCCAAACATACATGAGGAGTCTTGCGCACCGACGGCGTGTATTGTCAACCACCATCGGCGGGGCGTCGCGTCAGAGCGACCACGGCCAGCCACCGCACCCCCTGTGCGCCCTACCGCATTTCGCCGAGAGGTATGTTGTTTGATACAACATATCGCGGCGAAAAACACCACATAACTCTGCCGGGGACCTCTGAGTCTGAATAAGCCAGCAAAGTGCTGTTGGATTTCGCGAGACCTTCCGTTGGAAGTTACAGCGTCGCTTAGATCCCACTCGAACCTGAGCGAACGACCGCAACAACACTCGCCGTCGTGGGGCCCGAGCGCTCGGGTAAGTATGCGTTTGGACGGCGAAATGCAAGCGCAGTGGCGGAGGGCCGCATGCGGAGTCTACCACCTTCTGATGTTCCCGTCTCGGCGCCTGCCCCTGCGGAGCCCGGCACACTCGAGCGGCGTACCGCCGGCTTCAGCCGTCGCGACTTTTTCCGCTGGGCCGCGGCCACCGCACTCACCGAGTTCAACGAATCTTTTCTGCCCAAATTGAGCGCTGCGCTTCAGGAAGCCGTCAAAGAGTATCCGTTGGTCTGGATGCAGACCGCTGCCTGTAGCGGATGCTCGGTCTCCGTGATCAACACGATCCACCCAAGCATCAAGAACGTGATCCTGGATCAGGTGTTGCCGGGTCACCAACTGTCCCTGAACTACCACTCAACCTTGATGGCGGCCACAGGCCGGATGTCCACCGAGGCGGCAGTGGAGACGGCACGCAAGTTCCGGGGTAAGTATCTGTACCTGGTGGAAGGCGCCATCCCCACCACGGACGGGGGTGTCTACGGCACGCTCGGGGAGGAGGCCGGCCGGCCCGTCACGATGCTCGAGTGGGTGCGGCGGCTCGCGCCGGACGCTATGGCCGTCCTCGCCATCGGCACCTGCGCGGCCTACGGTGGGATCGCCGCAGCCAAACCCAACCCGACCGGCGCCAAGGGAATCGGCGATACGCTGCGGATGCTCGGGATCTCCACACCGGTCATCAACATCCCGGGGTGTCCCTGCCACCCGGATTGGTTTATCGGTACGGTGGCGCGCGTCCTGCTCTACGGACTGCCAAAGCCTGGCGAGCTCGACGAGCACGGCCGCCTGAAGATCTACTTCGGCAAGACAATCCATAACCGCTGCATCAACCGCGACTACATGGAGGACGGCATCTTTGTCAGTAACTTCGGCGAGGTCGGGTGTCTGCTCAGCATTGGCTGCAAGGGACCCTTCACCTACGCCGACTGTCCCCTGCGCCAGTGGAATAGCGGCGTCAATTGGTGTATCAACGCCAACGCGCCGTGCGTGGGTTGTACCGAGCCGGGTTTTCCGGACGAGCATTCGCCGCTGTACCAAAGGAGGTAACCATGAAAACGCGCGTGATTGTGGATCCGATGACCCGCATCGAAGGTCACCTCAAGGTGGAGGCCGTCGTGGAGAACGGTGAGGTCGTGGAGGCACGCGTGGGGGGAACGCTGTATCGCGGACTGGAGCAGATCCTGGCGGGCCGGGACCCCCTGGACGCCGTCCAGATCACCCAGCGAATTTGCGGCGTGTGCCCGACCGCACACGCCCTTGCGTCTTCGCAATGTCTCGACAACGCCCTCGGGATCGTACCTCCGCACAATGGCAGGATCATCCGCAATCTCATTCAAGGCGCCAACTACATCCAGTCTCACATCCTGCACTTTTACCACCTGGTGGCGCTCGACTTCGTCCGCGGGCCGGAGTTTCCCCCGTTCGTACCTCGCTTCGAAGCGGATTACCGCCTTCCGAAATCTACGAGCGATGAAATCGTCAATCATTACACACAGGCACTGCACATTCGCCTCAAAGCCCACGAGATGTCGGCGGTCTTCTCGGGAAAGATGCCCCATTGTGCGTCCGTGGTTCCCGGCGGCGTCACGGTTACACCCACCGTGGACAAGGTGACCACGTTTCTGTGGAGGCTGAAGGAGCTGCGGGATTTCATAGATCACGTCTACCTGCCCGACGTGTTGACCATCGCTGAAGTCTACCGCGACTATGCCGAGCTCGGCGTGGGGTGCAAAAACCTGCTCTCCTTCGGCGCCTTCGACCTCGACGATCACGCTGACGTCACCAAACGAAAGCGGTATTTCGAAATGGCGCGCTACTCCGGCGGCAAGCTCGAGGCTCTAGATCCGGGCAAAATCACCGAGGATGTGACGTACTCCTGGTATCGTTCGCCGAGCCACTTGAGGCCGGCCTCCGGCGAGACCGTGCCCGACGCGCACAAGAAGGAGGCGTACACTTGGCTCAAGGCTCCGCGGTACGACGGAGTTCCCTATGAAGTCGGTCCGCTGGCGCGCGCCTTCATCGCCTACACAAAAGGCAGTCCCAGTTCGGAAGCCAGACTGATCGATGAAGCCCTGACAAGGCTGCGCCTCGAGCCGCGCCATCTGTTTTCGGTGACGGGGCGAAACCTTTGCCGCGCCATCGAAACCAAGGTACTGGCGGATGCCATGGCGGACTGGGTGCTTCAGATCAAGCTGGGCGAACCAGTCGCCGTGCCCCACACCCTGCCGGAGTCCGCCCATGGGGCCGGCTTGTGGGAAGCCTCTCGTGGCGCGCTCGGCCACTGGATTTCCATCCGCAACAAACGCATCGAGCGATACCAGGTAGTCGTGCCAACCACGTGGAACGCCTCGCCGCACGACGACCGAGGTCAGGCCGGGCCTATCGAGCAGGCCCTCATCGGCGCGCCCGTCAAAGATCCCAAGAACCCATTCGCGCTCGGACGGATCATCCGTTCCTTCGATCCGTGCGTCGCCTGCGCCGTGCACCTGGTGACTCCGCGCGGAAGGCTGCTTCACAAGTTCGCCGTCGTGTAGTCAGGTTTTGTGAAGGGCAGTGTACTGATCGTCGGCGTCGGCAACGAGCTACTCGGCGACGAAGGACTGGGCGTTCACGTAGCGCGCCTGCTCCGTTCGCGGAAGGCGGGCTTGCCCGGGAGCGTCCGGGTTCTCGAAGCAGGCACCGCGCTTTTCGATCTGGCGGGCGAGATGGGGCGGCACCAGCACGTGATCCTCGTGGATGCCATCCGGGCAGGAGGCCGGCCGGGGACCATCTACCGCCTGGAACTCGACGAGATCCCGGAGGGGGATTCCCAAGGCTCACCTCCACTGTCTTTGCACGATGAGGGTCTCTTCCAACTCCTGGCCCGGATCCGGCTGCTGGGGCTGCTGCCTTCGCGCCTTACGCTGATAGGCGCCGAGCCGGCGTGCCTGACGCCTTCCCTGAATCTTTCGCCCCGTCTCCGGCGTGCCGCGGCCCGGATCGCCGCGATCCTGAAGTCCGAAGTGCTGCGCCGGCAGCAGACAAACACGGGTCCACGCAAGAAGGGAGGCTCCCCGCGCAAGAGCAGGCCGCCGACCGCCCGCTGTTCCTAACAGATCCGTGGTAGTTGCTCGCCGCTTAGCAGGTCCAGCACGCGGTTGCCCCCCACCCGGCTGCGCAACACGACGGTGCCCGAGGGTCCCTCCTCGACGACGCCGATCCGCACCGCCCCGGCCGACACCGGCACCTGCGCCAACACCTCCAGAGCCCGGTCGGTGTCCCGCTCGGGCACGAAGGCGGCAAAGCGACCTTCGTTCGCCACGTAAAGCGGATCCAGGCCCAGGATCTCGCAGGCCCCCCGCACCGCCTCGGCGACGGGAATCGAGGCCTCGTCCATCCGGATCGACACACCACGGGTGGCGGCGATTTCGTTCAACGCGGAAGCCAGTCCGCCGCGGGTCAGGTCACGCAGGCAGTGGACCGCAACGCCCTCGCCGAGCAGGGCTGCCACTGCCGGCCATAACGGCGCCGTGTCGCTGACGATGGGCGACTCGAATTCCAGGCCCTCGCGCACGGACAGGATCGCCACCCCATGCGCCCCAAGCTCGCCTGAGACGAGCACCGCGTCACCCGGCTCGACGGCGGCCGGTCCCAGATCCACCGGCGACTCGACGACCCCGATCCCGGCTGTGTTGATAAAGATCCCGTCCCCTTTGCCTTTGTCCACTACCTTGGTGTCGCCCGTGACCAGCGCCACTCCGGCCCGCGCAGCCGCCTCGGCCATGGACGCCACGACCTGCCGCAGCATCTCCATGGGCAGTCCTTCTTCGAGGATGAAGCCGGCGCTCAGGTACAGGGGCCGCGCTCCGCACATGGCCAAGTCGTTCACCGTGCCGTTGACGGCCAGGTCACCGATCGTGCCACCGGGAAAGATCAGGGGGCGCACCACAAAACTGTCGGTGCTGAAAGCCAACCGCAATCCGTTCACCCGGAGGACGGCCCCGTCGTGCCGCGCGTCGAGAGCCGGATGGGCGAAGGCGGGCAGAAACAGCTTCTCAAGAAGCTGCTGGGTCAGCTTGCCCCCGCCGCCGTGGGCCAGCAATACACGATCTTCAGGAGCGACGGGAACCGGACATTGCACCGTGAATCCCATAAAGGTAATATGCCGCGCACGCGCCTTCCGAAGAGACCATAGGAGCACCGAGAGGCGTCTCCGGAGTGCAGCGTGTTCCGAAGGCCGGGCACTCGTGGGGTTTGCGAACTCCCTGCAATACCAGGCCGCCGATGCATTCCGGCGATTCGCGAACGGCTCCGACGCGGACCGGGAAGCGCTCGGCGGCATCGAAGCGCCGGTACGGAGGGGTCAGCTGCAGGCCGCTTGCCGGTATCTCGCCGATGCCCCGCCACTTGCGCGGGCCGACCTCGAAGACCTCCGCAATCAGCCGGCGTGCGGGCTGGTTGCCCTCCGGCCGCACCGAACGCCTGTACTGGTTCTCCACTTCCGCGCGGCCGCTCTCGAGCTGCTCCACCACCATTGCCACCCCTTCCAGCAGGTCGAGCGGCTCAAAGCCCGTGACCACGATCGGCACACGGTAGCGCTTCGCGATTGGCTCGTACTCGCGGAAGCCCATCACCGTGCAGACGTGTCCGGCCGCCAGAAACCCCTGGACTCGGCACTCCGGCGAGTTCAGGATTGCCTCCAGCGCCGGAGGCACCAGGACGTGGGCAACCAGAACCGAAAAATTGTCGAGGCCTTCCCGCGCCGCCTGCCACACGGCCATGGCGTTGGCCGGCGCCGTAGTTTCGAAGCCGACTGCAAAGAACACCACCTGCCGATCAGGGTTGGCGCGGGCCAGCTTCAGCGCATCGAGCGGAGAATACACGATCCGCACGTCAGCGCCGGCGGCTTTGGCGTCGAACAGACTCTTGGAGGAGCCGGGAACGCGCAGCATGTCGCCAAACGAACAGAAGATCACTTCGGGGCGTGAGGCGATCGCCACAGCCTGGTCGATCAGCTCCAACGGCGTCACGCACACCGGGCACCCCGGCCCGTGCACCAGGGTAATCTCCGGAGGCAACAGGTCCGGCAGCCCGCTCTTCAGAATCGTATGCGTCTGGCCGCCGCAAACCTCCATGATGGTCCACGGCCGTGTGACGCGCCGCCGGATCCACCGCGCCAGCCGTGCGGCGGCTTCCGCGTCGCGATATGCGTCCACGAATTTCACGGAGCGCCCTCCGGATCGAGTTTCTCGAGGTATTCGAAGATGCGCCTGGCCTCGGCTTCGTCCACCACGCTCAGGGCGAAGCCCACATGTACGAGAACATAGTCGCCCGGCATCGCTTCCGGCGTGAATGCCAGAGAAACCTCTTTCCGCACGCCGCCGAAATCCACCTTTGCCCGGCGCAGGTAGGGCTGACTCTCCTCGAGGATTTCCACCACCCGGCCCGGAACCGCAAGACACATATCTCAGCCTCCCGCCAGTATCGCCTGTCCCAGGGCAAGGCCGCCATCGTTCGGCGGCACGCGCTGATGGGTGAAAACTGCAAAGCCTCGCGCCTCCAGGCGGGCCGCAACCCGTTCCACCAGGTAGCGGTTCTGGAACACTCCACCGCTTAGCACCACCTGCCGTAACCCGTGACGCAGCGCCACCGCCATAATCCACTCAACCAGCGCATTGTGGAACCGCGCCGCAATCCACGCTTTTCCGCATCCGGCCTCCACGTCCTCCACCACCCGCCGAATCAGAGGCTCCCAATCGCCGTCTGGGAGGGGATACGCTTCCTCTGTCTCGAGACCGCCGATCTCGCGTTCCAGCCGCATCGCCGCCTGGCCTTCGAACCGGCTCTCACGAGCCACACCTGCCAGAGATGCGACCGCGTCAAACAGCCGCCCGACGCTCGTGGTCACAGGAGCATGGATGCCCCGCTCCAGCATCCGGCAAATCACCGGCGGTACATCCCGGGGGCCGAAAGTTTCCCACAGCAGACTGGCCGCCGAGCGCCAGCCCTCCCGCACCGCCGCCTCCCCTCCCGGCAGCCGGAACGGTCGCAAATGGGCCACGCGTTCGAACCGGTTGCCCTCCGCCACAAAGAACTCACCACCCCACACCGTGCCGTCCAGTCCGTAGCCGGAACCGTCCCAGCAAACGGCCAAATATGGGCCCTGCACATCGTTCTCGGCTGCACAGGCGGCCGCATGGGCATGGTGGTGCTGTACGGGCACCACCGGCAGGCCCGACCTCAGAGCCCAGGCCGTTGAGGCGTAGTCGGGGTGCAAGTCGCAGGCCACCCGTTCCGGCCGAAAGCTGTAGAGCCGGCATAAGTCCTCGATGGCGCGCTCAAAGGCCTGCCGCGACTCCAGAGTGTCCAAGTCGCCGATGTGCTGGCTTAAGTAGATCTGATCGCCGACTGCAATGGCAACCGTGTTCTTCAGATGTCCTCCCACGGCCAGCACCCGCGGCAGCTCCTTCCGCACCCGCACCGGCAAGGGGGCATAGCCACGGGCGCGGCGCAGCACGCTTTCCCGGCCCCGCAGCCACAGAACCACGGAATCGTCGCACGGGCGGGCGATGGGCCGGTCGTGCATCAGAAACGCGTCGGCGATGCCCGAAAGTCTTTGTTGGGCCTCTTCGTTGCGGATGGCGATGGGCTCATCGCTCCGGTTCCCGCTGGTCGCCACCACAGGGAACGGAAAGGCGGCCATCAAGAGGTGGTGCAGCGGCGAATACGGCAACATCACGCCGAGGTAGGGCGAGTCGGGCGCCACGTTTTCGGCCAGGTCGCCGCCGCTCTGACGCCGGAGCAACACGATCGGCGCAGCCGGCGACTCGAGCAGGCGCTGCTCGGCAGGGGACACTTCGCAGTAGCGCCGGACCATTTCGAGCGACGGCATCATTAAAGCGAAGGGTTTCGCCTCGCGGTGCTTGCGCTGCCGCAGGCGCGCCACTGCTTCCGGCCGCCGCGCATCCACCAGGAGCTGAAAGCCTCCGATTCCTTTGAGCGCCACGATCTCACCCTGCTCAAGGACCCGGGCGGCCTGGCGAATGGTGAGCCCCTCCAGCCGCGGGCCGCAGACGGGGCAAGCAACGGGCTGCGCATGAAACCGGCGGTCGCCGGGATTCGTGTACTCCTGCCGGCACGCCGGACAGAGCGGGAAGTGCCGCATCGTGGTGTTGGGCCGATCGTAAGGAATGTCCAGCACGATCGTGTAGCGGGGACCGCAATTGGTGCAATTGATGAACGGGTACAGGTAACGCCGGTTTGCCGGATCGAACAGCTCCGCACGGCACAGCTCGCAGGTGGCAAGGTCGGGCAGAATGGCGGCAGTCTTTTCGTGTTCGGGATCGCTTTTGCGGATCTCAAAGCTCGTGAAACCGGCCGGAGCCAGCCGCACGGCTTCTCGGGCCAGCACCACGGCCGCTGCGGGTCGCTCCCGTTCCAGCCGTCGCTCGAACTCCTCGAGGATTTCGGCCGGCCCTTCGACTTCCACCGTCAGGCCGGACGTTGAGTTCAGCACCCACCCGGTGAGCCCAAGCTCGCGCGCCAAGCGGTAGACAAACGGACGGAATCCCACTCCTTGCACGGCCCCGAAGAGGCAAACGCGCAGCCGAACGGGAGTGGTCTCCGCTGTCACAGGCTCCTCAATTCCCGTGCGATAGCTTGTGCCACGGACTCCACCGCAGCCACCACCTCCGGCGACGGCCTGGCGCCGCATCCGAACCGGCGTCCCTCGATGCCGTAGATGCGCAACTCGGGCGGCATCCGGTCAAGGACGCGGGCAAGCGCAATCGCCTCCGCGATCCCCAATGCGTGCGTGGAACACCGAAAGGGCTCCCCTGCCACGGGCGCGGACGATCCTTCCCAGACCGAGACGGCGCCCGCGGGGGCGCCGGTGCACACGGCGTCAATCAGGACGACGCGGTCGGCTTGGCTCCAGGCTTCCAGCAACTCCAGCGCCTCTCCACTGTGTTCCCGGGCTTCGATGCCCAGTTCTTGCAGGCGGCGTGCCACCAGCAGGCCGGCGGCGTCGTCGCCTCGGTCCGAGTTGCCGCAACCGATGATGCAGACCTTCACGGTTCGCTTCGCTCCACCTCCAGGCGCAGAAAGTGCGTGGCGCACGAGATACAGGGGTCGTAATTGCGCACTGCCTTCTCGCACAGCCACTGAAATTCTTCGGAGGGCCAAGTGGCAATCTGGGCCGCAAAGCGCCAGAGATCGTCTTCGATGCGCTTCTGGTTCTGAGAGGTCGGCGGCACGATCTTGGCCGCCCGGATCAGTCCCTGCTCGTCCAGTTCGTAACGATGGTACAGGAGTCCCCGTGGGGCCTCGGTCGCCGCCCAGCCCGTGGCGGCCCGCGGATGTGCCTCCAGGCGCGAAACCGGCGGCGGGTCGTAGTCGGCAATGATCCGCAACGCTTCCTCACAGGCGAACACCATCTCGACAGCCCGCACGATAATGCTCTGGAATGGATTGCGGCACGGCGGCGTGATGCCGCAATCCGCTGCTGTCTGGCGGGCGACTTCCGGCAGGCGCGAGAAATTCAGGTTGAAGCGGGCCAGCGGCCCGACGAGGTAGAAGCCCCGTCCGCGCACCATCGAATGCAGGGCATTCGAGTGACGCACGTGGAGTTCCTGAAAGGAATCTTCGTATTGGGAGACGTCAATGTCGAGGCCCCGGTTGGAGACAATCCGTCCCTCGTTGAGCGGGTACTCATCGGGGTGGCAGAGGGCCACGAACTCGTAGTCCTGCTCGAACTCCGGGAATGCAAAGCCCGCCACCCACCGGCTGGTGGCGACCGCGGCGTCCAGAGCCCACTTGAGGTCGTCCACCAACGGCTGCAATTCCGAGCGGGCGGGCGTGCGGTAAAACCCACCTACGGCGGCTGACACCGGGTGGATCTCCCGCCCGCCGAGCAGCGCCACGATTCGGTTGCCGATCTTTTTTAGCCGCAGCCCTCGCTCCACTTCGGCGCGGTGATCGCGGGCCATCTGAATGGCGTCGGCATAGCCCAGAAAGTCCGGGGCGTGCAGCATGTAGACGTGCAGCGCGTGGCTTTCGAGCCACTCGCCGCAATAAAACAGCCGGCGGAGCGCCCGGACGGCAGGGTCAATCTGCATCCCGAGCGCCCGTTCCACAGCGTGGACCGCGCTCATCTGATAGGCCACCGGACAGATGCCGCAGATGCGCGCCGTGATATCAGGCGCCTCCGAGAAATGGCGCCCTCGCAGGAAGGCCTCGAAGAGGCGCGGTGGTTCGTAAATCTTCAGCTTGACGTCCTCCACCCGCTCGCCCTTCAGTTTGATGTAGAGCGCCCCTTCGCCCTCCACGCGGGCCAAGTAGTCCACTTTCACGGTCTTGCTCGGTCGGTTCATGAACGCTCGCACTCCTCGCCCGCCCGCCGGAACTGCCAGGCCCAGGCATTGAAACCGCGAAACGCCCGCACGATCTCCGCATCCGTGCGGCCCAGGATCCGAAACTGGCTGGTCAGAGAGGCTGTGTTCGGGCTCTCCATGGGCCCGTAGCAGCCGTAGCAGCCGCGCGCATAGGCCGGGCACAGCGCCCCGCATCCGGCCTGCGTCACCGGACCCAGACAGGGAACTCCCTGGGCCACAGCCACGCACACTGTGCCGCGCCGCTTGCATTCCATGCAAACGCTGTAAGTGGGAATGTTCGGCTTGCGTCCGGCCAGCGTGGCCGTGATCACTTCCAGGAGCTGGTGCTTGCTGATGGGGCACCCGCGCAGCTCAAAATCCACTTGCACGTGCTCGGCGATCGGCGTGGACAGCTGCAGCGTGCGGATGTACTGCGGGGTGGCATAGATCGCCCGGACAAACTCCTCCACATGTGCCCAGTTGCGCAGCGCCTGGATGCCTCCCGCCGTAGCGCAGGCGCCGATCGTGATCAGGGTGCGGCACTGCCGGCGCACCTGTTGGATCCGTTCGGCGTCGTGGTGTGTGGTGATGGAGCCCTCCACCAAGCCGATGTCGTACGGTCCCCGCAACATGGCCCGGCTGGCTTCCGGAAAGTAGGCGATCTCGACGGCCTCCGCGACCCCCAACAGCTCGTCTTCGGCGTCCAGCAGGCTCAACTGGCAGCCGTCGCAGGAGGCGAACTTGAAGACCGCCAGCCGGGGTTTGCGCCGCTCAGAGCTCATCGTGCCTCCACAGCGCCCGGACTTTCTCGTACGCAAAGACCGGGCCGTCTTTACAGACAAAAAACGGGCCGTACTGGCAATGGCCGCACCAACCCGTCGCGCACTTCATGTTGCGCTCCATGGAAACATAGATCTTCGAGGCCGGCACGCCGCGCCCGAGCAACTCCCCGGCGACAAAACGCATCATGATCTCGGGACCGCAGACCAGCGCCAGGGTTTGCTCCGGCCGCAGCCGGGCGTAGCGGAACAGCGTGGTCACTACACCGACGCGGCCGCGCCAGTCCAGCCCGGCATAATCCACGGTCAGGAGCACCTGGGTTTCGCTTCGGCGAGCCCAGCCGGCGAGCTCCTTGCGGTAGAGCAGGTCGCGCGGACTGCGGGCGCCGTACAACACGATCAGGCGGCCGAATTCGTCCCGGTGGCGCAGCACGTGATAGATGGCGGGCCGCAGAGGCGCCAGCCCGATTCCCCCGGCTACAACCAGCACGTCCAGCCCGCGGCCCTCGCTCAAAGGCCAAGCCGTGCCGAAGGGACCGCGCACACCCACGGTATCGCCCGGCCGGCGGCGGACCAGCGCGTGAGTGACCGGCCCTACGGACCGCACGGTGTAGGTCAGCCGCCCGATTTGTTCGGCATCACCGCTGATTGAGACCGGAACCTCGCCCACGCCGAAGACGTACAGCATGCTGAACTGGCCGGGCGCAAACCCTCCCGGGCCCTCTCCGTCCACGGACTCCAGCTGTAGCGTGAAGGTGTCCGGCGTCTCCCGCGTCACCTGCGTCACGCGGCAGGCGGCCGGCAGCATCGGATCCGCTGGCAGCATGCCGGTCATCGCGTAACCTTTGCGCTTCCTTGGGCGTACACATCCAGCAGCTGGAGTCGGGTGGCGTCCAGCCGCCGCTCGATGATGCTGGCAAAGCGCTTCAGTAACTCGTAACCCAGATCGTGATTCTGCTCGCACTTGGCGCGCAGACAGACGCCATCCAGAGCGAAGGCCCGCGTCAACTCCACCGCCCGCGCGTGGAAGCGCCAGTAGTGCGGCGGCACAAGCCACGACCAGCCCAGGATGTCGCCTTCGCCGAGCGTTTCGATGATGATCGGACGCCGTTGCGGCGCGAAAATCTCGAGCGCCACCCGTCCTTGCCGGATCAGATAGAACGCGTTGGCCTGCTGGCCTTCGCAAAAAATGTAGGCGCCGGCCTCGAAGCGGACGTTCGAGGCGCAACCGGCCAACAGCCGGATGTACTCCGGTTCCAGCCCTGCGAAGAAAGGATGTTCCCCGAGAATGCGCTCAAGTGTTTCCATGGTTGTTCTCCGTGATGGCTTCCACCGCGCCAGGCACGCCGGCTCGAAGGGCGGCGACCTCTTCGGTGATGTCAATTCCGGCCGGGCACCAGGTGATGCATCTGCCGCAGCCCACGCACCCGGAAGTTCCGAACTGATCGATCCAGGAGGCGAGCTTGTGCGTGAGCCACTGCCGGTAGCGCGACCGGATCGAGGACCGCACGCTCCCCCCGTGGATGTAGGAGAAGTTCTGGCTGAAGCAGGAGTCCCACTTGCGCCAGCGCTCGGCGTCGTTCCCGGTGAGGTCGGTGACCTCTTCCACCGTGGTGCAGAAGCAGGTGGGGCATACCATCGTGCAGTTGCCGCAGGCCAGGCACCGCCGGGCCACTTCGTCCCAGCGGGGATGCTCCAGGTTGGCGTAAAGCATCTCCCGGATCCCCTCCGTCCGGATGGCCCGCATTTGCGAGGCGGCAGCGGCCACCAAGGCCTCGGCTTGCCGGCACTGCTCCGGCGCCGCCGGCGGGCACCCCATCTCCTCCAGAAGCTGCCGGCCCGCCTCAGTGCCCGCCTCAACCACAAACTGGTGGCCATCCGGGCCGGTCAGCTCCGTCATGACCAAGTCGTAACCCTCGCGCACTTGCGGCCCGGTTCCCATCGAGGCGCAGAAACACGTGGCCGCCGCCTGCGTGCAGTTCACGGCGATGAGCAGCACGTCCTCACGGCGCCGGTGGTAAGCCGGGTCCGCATAGGAACCCCCGAGCAGAACCCGGTCCAGAATGGAGATCGCCGCCAGTTCGCAGGCGCGTACTCCCAAAAACGCGCGCTTGGCCGGCGCTGTCGTCTCCGGCAGGATCCGGAAACCCTGGCCATCCCGCTCTGCGGAGAAAAGACGGCATTCCGTCGGATGAAGGTACTTTTTCCAGCTGTGAGGTCCCACTGCGTAACCGAACCAGGCGTCATCGGCACGGCGCCTCAGGCGATAGCGGCCGGCCTCCTGCTCATCGGTCCAGCCGACCGGTAACTCGTTGGGGCTCCCGAGCGTGTCGTACACGATGGCGCCGTCACGCACCGTCGGTCCGATAATCTGGTAACCGCGGGCCTGCAAAGCGGCAAACAACCGCTCGAAGTCCGGGGCATGCAGTGCGGCCGCCATCATTCCAGCCAGACTACTCGCAAGCTGCGTTCCAGATAAAGGCTGGTCGCGGGAACACACTCAACCGCCGATTCTTGAACGTGTTACCGGGTAAGCTTCAGCCGGCGCGGCGGATCGCCTGCCACCGCTCTCTGAGCCAATTCCCCCAGACCGCGATTCCTGCCCCGGTTATGCAGGACGTTTCGAAGATTTCAAGGGAAGGATGGACACGGAGGGCGAACTGGCGCGCGTCCGCAAGCGACGCCGGGACATAGGGGAGCAAATCCGTCTTATTGATGACCACCGCCGAGGCCTTGCGAAACATGGCAGGATACTTGAGAGGCTTGTCCTCCCCTTCCGTCACGCTCATGACCACGACCCGGTCATGTTCGCCCAAAACGTAAGTGGCCGGACAAACCAGGTTGCCGACATTTTCGATAAACAACAAGTCCAATGCCGCCAGATCCAGCCGGTCGAGCACCCGCTGCACCATCCCTGCATTCAGATGGCAGGTGCCGCCGGTGACGATTTGAACGACCGGCACCCCGAGTCCGCTCAGACGCTGTGCGTCCCGATCGGTTTCCACGTCGCCACCAATCACGCCGAGGCGCAGATGCGACTTGAGATGCGCGATGGTCCGCTCGAGCAGGCTGGTCTTTCCGGAGCCGGGAGCGCCCACGAGCGTGACAACGTAGACGCCGGTTCCGTCAAACCGGCGCCGATTCTCCTGGGCCAGCTCCTCGTTCTTGCCGAGGATTTTCTCCTGCATCCGGATGGTCTGAATCATCCTCCACCTCCACAGCCACCAGATCCAGCTCGTTGCCGTTTTCGTACTGCAGGCCCAGACCGCCGCACGACGGGCAGCTCCATTCGACCTCGGGAAACGAAAAACGCCCTCCGCAGGATGGGCAGAAGGCCCGGAGCGGCTCCAACGCAATCGCCAGCTCGGCGCCCCCTCCGACGCTTTCCTCGCGCATGACCTCGAAATAGAACTGCATCGCATCCGGGCTCACGCCAGTGAAGCAACCCACGCGAACATGAATCCGCCGGACCCGCGATCGCTCGCCCACTCGCTCCTTGACGAGCGAGAGCAGGCTTTCGACGATCGAGGCCTCGTGCATGGCGCCGCAGTGCCAGTCTAGCAGCGTAGCCGGCTCCGCCGCCCGACCGGAACCGCCAAGCCGCCATCAAGCCGGCACACCGGTTAAGGCTGGCAGTTTCTTTGCGAGGGTGATGAAGCTGAGCCGGTTCCCGTCCGGATCCTCGACAAGCATATCGCGGATATCCGGACCAAGGGAGTTAGCAGGGGGCTCTTGGATGACGACGCCCGCAGCTCGAAACTCTTCGTAACAGCGGTCCACATCATCAACATAGAAGTGTACGAGGCCCCCAAACTGGCAGTCTCCTGCGTGCTCCGTCAAGAATAGTCGCATGTCAGCGCGGGCGACGGAGGCAAACACCGGCAGATGGGGCGCGAACTGATGGCGCCATTCCTCCTGGAAACCGAGTTTGGCGTAGAATGCGCTGCTTTTGTCGTAGGAACGCACGCGGAGCGCCGGAACCACTCGCTGCAAAGCCCCCGATCCTCGCGCCGCCCCCGCACGCTCGTCCACCAGCGGTGAAAGGTGCGTAAGAACACACAGCCACCGTCCCGCCTGCTTCACAAAAACACACGTGCAACGCTCCTCAAGCAGGAAGGGCTGACCGCGATACTGCCCGGCCGATGTACGGCAGGCTACGGCCACTGCCGTCTCCCCGTGCACCCTCACCTCCAGGTTGCGCGTCTCCATCACGCTGTAGGTCAGCTCGCCGGAGGCGACCAGCTCCAGGAACCGCTCTTTGCCCGTCAGACTTCCCCCCGAAGCCACAATCACCCAGTCGCCGGACAGGAAACTGCCGGCGGAACGGGCGTCATTCTGGACCATCGTTCGGTCCCATCGCAGCACAACATCTCGGACTTCTTGTATCGGCCTTCGAGCCACGTTTAGCCTCCCGGCAGCCGGTTAGGCGCACTCGAGATCGATCTCCAGTGAGCTCTTCGAACCTATCACAGGCCCGATTGGCCAGACCACCCGGCGTGGTCCGGCGCCTCCGCCGAGCAATCTCCGCCTCGATCGCTGTCGGCCCGAGTTGAATCCGGCCGCCCGCTGATCCTGTTATAATTCGGGTAACTCGCAGGCGGCCGGAGCTACGCAGATGGGATTCCGTTTCACCCTGTCCGTCATCCTGATTCTGCTCAACGTTGTTCCCTTGCTGGCCGTCTGTCGCGGCGTGAATGCCTGGGTGCCCGCCAGGCACCGGCGGATGACTTTGGTCGGGGTGGGGCTCGCGGTGCTGGCGCTCAACATCCCGCTCAGCTTCTTCTGGATTCGTTCCCTCTACGATTACATCTTCTACAGCCTCCCCGCTCCGACGCTGCGCGTAATTTTCTATCCTTCGCTCGCCTGGTACACCACAGCCCTGTTGTGCACGCTCGTTCTGATCCCGGCCTATGTCGTCTGGGCTGCCGGCAGGGCCGCTCGCGGACTAGCGAACCGTAGCCGCCGACAGGGCGGGCAACCTCTTCCCGCCGTGGCGGTCTCCCGCCGCAGTTTCCTCACGGGCAGTGCAGGGCTGCTCGTTCCTACTGTCTACGGCGCCTCGGCCTACAAGCTTCTGGATTCCTTCGATGATGTGGATGTCTCCCCCGAGCGGACCATTCCCATGCCTCACCTTCCACGATCGTTGGAAGGTCTGACTGTTGTGCAACTCACGGATCTGCACGTGGGGCCGTACATCCGGCGGGAGGAAGTGGCTCACTGGGTCAGCCTGGTCAACCGGCTGCGCCCGGACCTTGTGGTGCTCACCGGCGACATGATTGATCGGAGTCTGGACGCTCTTCCGGATCTGCTCGCGGGCCTGAAAGGACTCCGAGCTTCGCTCGGTGTCGTGGCCGTCCTGGGCAACCACGATCTCACCTCGGACCGGTACAGCTCGCGCGGAGACCTGATCGGCGGCGAAAATATCGCCCGGGGCCTCGAGGCCCTCGGCATTCGTACCCTGCGCAACGAGGTCTTGTACCTGCGCTCCGGCCAGGACCGCCTCGCCGTAATGGGACTTGACTGGATGAGCCGGCCGGATAGCCGCGACTTCTATCGCTACCGGCCCGTAGAGACGCGATCCCATCTAGCCCGTTTGTGCTCTCAGCTGCCGCCGGAGACGCCGGCCATCCTGCTGGTCCATCATCCGGATACCTTCTCCGAGGTCCCTCCTCTGGGAATCGGACTGACGCTGGCGGGACACACTCACGGGGGCGGCCAGATCGTTTTCTTCACACGAGACGGTCATACCGTTGGGCTGTTCTCCTCGCGTTTCAAGTATGTGAGCGGCCTTTATCAGGAGAACGGCTGCAGCCTTTACGTCAATCGCGGGCTCGGTTACCTGGCAGTCCCCGTCCGCATTAACTGCCCGCCCGAGATCAGCCGTTTCCGCCTGGTGCGCCCGCAGTCGGCCTCCTGAACGCGGGACAGCGCCGCCGCTAATCGCCTCGTGCCGGACTTAACGCGGCGGAGCCCCGGCAGCGGAAAACTTCTGCGGTTGACCCGAGCCCCGGGGCCATGCTACGTTAAGCGCTTTGAAGCCCAGTCCGTAGCGCCTAAGGCAGCGCCGTATCCTTTCAGAATCCTCACAAGGGGAGTGTATGGAAACCGGAACCAACAATGTGGTCGGCCGAGTGATTCAGGTCGCCGGACCAGCCGTGGATATTCAGTTTCCCGAGGGCCAGGTCCCGATTATTAACACGGCCATCCGTATCACCAGCGAGGGTTTTGACGTCCCCGTGCCGATTGACATCGTCTGCGAAGTGGCCCAGCACCTCGGCGAAGGGAGGGTCCGTACGATCGCGCTCAAACCCACCGAAGGACTGGTTCGCGGCATGAAGGCCGTCAGCCTGGGCCGCCCCGTCATGGTCCCCGTGGGCAAGGAGACGCTGGGCCGCGTCATGAACGTCCTCGGCGAACCTGTGGACCGCATGGGTCCCATTCAGGCCACCAAGTACTACCCGATTCACCGTCCGGCCCCAAGCTTTGAAGAGCAGTCCACCGAGCTGCAGATGTTCGAAACGGGCATCAAGGTCGTGGACCTGCTGGAGCCGTACCTGCGGGGCGGCAAGATCGGCCTCTTCGGTGGCGCCGGCGTCGGTAAGACCGTCATCATCATGGAACTGATCCATAACATCGCCATGAAACACGGCGGCGTGTCGGTCTTCGCCGGTGTGGGCGAACGCACGCGCGAGGGCAACGACCTGTGGCTGGAGATGCAGGAATCGGGCGTGATTGACCCGCGCGACTGGCGTAAGTCCAAGTGCGCGCTGATCTACGGCCAGATGACCGAGCCTCCCGGCGCCCGCCTCCGTGTCGGGTTGACCGGGCTCACCGTGGCCGAGTACTTCCGCGACGAAGAAGGCCAGGACGTGCTGCTGTTCATTGACAACATCTTCCGTTTTACGCAGGCGGGCTCAGAAGTATCGGCTCTGCTCGGCCGGATGCCCTCCGCCGTCGGCTATCAGCCCAACCTGGCGACCGAAATGGGCGAACTCCAGGAGCGGATTACTTCCACCAAGAAGGGCTCCATCACCTCGGTGCAGGCCATTTACGTTCCGGCCGACGACTATACGGATCCGGCGCCCGCCACCACCTTCGCGCACCTCGACGCCACCACCAACCTTTCCCGTGCCATCGTCGAGCTCGGCATCTACCCGGCCGTGGACCCGCTCGCCTCCACCTCGCGGATCCTGGATCCCCGCATCGTCGGTGAGGAACATTACAACGTGGCCCAGCAGGTCAAGCAGATCCTGCAGCGCTACAAGGACCTGCAGGACATCATCGCGATCCTGGGCATTGATGAGCTTTCCGATGAAGACAAGCTAATCGTCTCGCGCGCCCGCAAGATCCAGCGCTTCCTGTCGCAGCCCTTCCACGTGGCCGAGGCGTTTACCGGGCGGCCGGGCAAGTACGTCAAAGTCCAGGACACCATCCGCGGCTTCAAGGAGATTGTCGAGGGCAAGCACGACGACGTGCCGGAGCAGGCCTTTTACATGGTGGGCACCATCGAGGAGGCCCTGGAACGGGCTGAAGAACTGAAGAAGGCGGCCTGAGGATGGAAGAGACGTTCGAGCTGGAGGTGGCCACTCCCGAGCGGCTGCTCGTGCGCGAGCACGTCACCGAGGCTCAGATCCCGGTGGCCAACGGCTATATCGGCGTGCTGGCAGGCCATGCCCCCTTGCTCGCCGCCCTGGGCACTGGCGACCTGAGCTACGTGGCCGCAGGACGCAGGCGACACATGGCCGTCAACGGCGGTTGGGTCGAAGTGCTGGCCGGTCACGTCCGCGTGCTGGCCGACACCGCGGAGCGCGCCGATGAAATTGACGTCCAGCGCGCCGAAGCCGCCCTGCGGCGGGCCCACGAGCGCCTGCTTCATCCGGCACCGGGCCTCGATGTGGCTCGCGCGCTCAACGCCCTCCGGCGCGCCCAGGCTCGCCTGGAAGCGGCGCGCCACAAGTAACAACCTTGGTGCTGCCGCCCGTGACCTCGTAGGCGGCACCGCTTTCACGGCTCCCGCCGTCCCAGCCGCCGCTCGAAAAACTCCGCCGCCGCCCGGTAGACCCTGAGCCAGCTTTCGTGCCGCAGGAAACCGTGGACTTCATCGGGCAGCACCAGCTCTTCGAATTCCACACCCCGCCGGCGCAGCGCCTCCGCCAGCTCCACTGTCTGCCGGAAGTCCACGTTGCGGTCATCATCGCCGTGAATCAGCAGCACGGGCGAGCGCCACGTGGCCACATAGGCGATCGGCGAGGACTCGAACGCCACGCGGAGCGCACGCTCCCGTGCTTCCGGTTCGTCGGAATCGGAATACAGCCGCGTCTCTGTGCGCCAGTCGTGCACACCATGCAGATCCACTCCACAGGCGAAAAGCTCGGAGGCCCGCGCCAGTCCGAGGGCCGTCAGATAGCCCCCGTAGGAGCCGCCCCACAGCCCGATCCGCTTCGGATCCACGTCCCCTCTGGCGCGCAGGTATAATCCCGCGCCCAGCACGTCGTGGAACTCGCTTGCGCCTCGTGCCCCATAATCGAGCGCCTCGCGGAACTCCATCCCGTAGCCCGTCCCGCTGCGGTAATTCACCGAGAGCACGACGAAACCCCGGCTCGCCAGATACTGGTTGAGCGCGTAGGCATTGTGGTAGTAGGCCAGATAGTGCCATCCGAGCAGCATCTGGCGCCGGGAGCCGCCGTGAAAAAAGATGACTGCAGGTCGTCTCTGCCCGGCACGCAGGTCCGAAGGCAGAAAGAGCTGGCCCCGTATCTCCATCCCGTCCGCCGCCGGGAACGTCACCGGCTGCGGTTCGACCAGGGCTTTTTCCGTAAACTGTGGCGGCAGCGTCTCGGGCGCCAGATCGCGCACGACGCCGCCGGAGAGTATGGCCGGGCGCGCCGGGCGGCGGGCGTCCGAGCGGAAGAAAGCAACCGTTTTGCCTTCCGCCGTCATGACGGGCGACCACTCGATGCCGCCACCCAGTGTCAGCCGCACAGGCCTGCCGCCCTCTACATCCACACGCCAGATGTGCCGCCGGTCAATATCGTCCTGATTCGACGAGTAGACCACCGAACGGCGATCCGGGCTCAGGGTGACGTGCTCGATCTCGAAGGCCCCGCCCGTCAATGCGCGTGCCGGACCGCCCGCGACGGGAACCGCGTAGAGATGTCTCCATCCCTCGCGCTCCCACGGAAACACCAGCAGGTCGCCCGCTGCCCAGAACAGCTGACTTTCCGCCGCGACGGCCGAGAATACGCTTCCTCGTCCCGGCTCCGCGCGCCATACCTGCCGCCCTTCCCCGGTGGCCGCATCCGCCACCCGGATCGCCCAAGGCTCGGCGCTGCGTTTGGGCCCGAACCACTGCAGCTCGCGCCAGTAGGGGATCCGGATCCACGCCACGCGCCGCCCGTCGGGAGACCACACGGGATTCCCGTCGAAGGCCGTCGCCGGGTCCAGGTAGCGCAGCGCTTTGGCGGCTACATCGTAAACCGCCACGAAGCTGTGATCCTGCCGGTGCACGACGAAGGTCAGTTTCGAGCCGTCTGGCGACCACCGCAGCGAACTCGCCCGGCCCCGCGTGCGGACCAAAGGCTCCGGTTTCGCTTCGCCCTCCAGCCTGACCTGCCAGATCTGTTGTTTCTTGATGTAGGCCACGCGATCGCCCTGGGGAGAGACGGCGGGCGAGTGCCCTTCGTCAAGCCGCCGGGGCTCGCCGCCCCCGAGCAGCACCAGCCACAGGGCCTGCTCAGCTCCCGCCGGATCGCTCGTGGGATTCGGATGCTCCCCCTGGCGGCCGGCATCACCGCCGCGCACATAGATGATCGCCTCTGGCGCCCACCGCAGGCTCGAAATCTCCTGGCCGTCGTCAGAGCCGTAACGAGTCACCGGCCGCGCTTTGAACTCCGGTCCTTCGGCCACCCAGATGTTGCGCACTCCGCGTGTGTTCATCACCCAAGCCAGCCGCGCGCCCGCGGGCGCCGCCGTGATCTCGGTCGGGAACGGCGCGCTCATGACCTCTTCCAGCGTGAAAGGTCCTTCGGCTGCGCATGTCACCCCCACCCACAGAACGAAACCCAGGGTCTGACGCATCGCCATGCCGGTAATATACCTTAGCGGTCCCATGCGGGCGGCCCCGTCCCCATTTGGTAGACTACGGCCATGATTCCTGCCGAACACGAACAACGCATTTTTCAAGCTTTGGAATCCTTCGAAATCGAGATTCCTTCCTGGGGTTTCGCCAATACCGGGACGCGCTTCGGCAAGTTCCTCCAACCAGCTGCCGCGACCACCATCGAGGAGAAACTCAGCGATGCCGCACAGGTCCACCGCTATACCGGCTGCTGCCCTTCGGTGGCCCTTCACGTCCTCTGGGATTTTCCTGAGGGCCGTGGCAGTGTGGCCGAAGTCAAGACCCTCGCCTCCAAGTACGGCGTCCGCATCGGCTCGATCAACCCCAACGTCTTTCAGGACCAGATCTACAAGCACGGCTCCCTGGGCAACCCCGACCCCCAGGTGCGCGCCGCCGCCCTGCGCCACATCCTGGATTGCATCGAAATCGCACGCGACACCGGCAGCCGCGATATCTCACTCTGGTTCGCCGACGGCTCCAACTATCCCGGCACGGCCAATATCCGCCGGCGGCGCGCCTGGTTCGAGGAAGGCCTGAGAGAAGCGCACCGCCGCCTGGGGCCTTCCCAGCGCCTGCTCATTGAATACAAACCCTTCGAGCCGGCCTTCTATCACACCGACATCGCCGACTGGGGCATGGCGCTCCTTCTGGCTCGCGCGGCCGGACCCCAGGCACGCGTGCTCGTGGATACCGGGCACCACTATCAGGCGCAGAACATCGAGCAGATCGTGGCCTGGCTGCTGGCCGAGGACATGCTGGGCGGCTTCCACTTCAACGACCGCCGTTATGCCGACGACGACCTCACCATCGGCTCTATAGACCCTTACCAGGTGTTTCGCATCTTTCACGAAATTCATTTCTACGCATGGGAGACCGGCCGGCGGCCTGACGTGGCGTACATGATTGACCAGAGCCACAACCTCAAGAACAAGATCGAGGAGATGATTCAGACCGCGGTCACCGCCCAGGAGCTGTATGCGAAGGCCGCCCTGGTGGATCATGCCGCGCTGGCGCGTCACCAGGACCGCTCGGAGCTCATTGACGCCGAGGAGTGCCTGAAGTCGGCCTTTTCCACCGACGTGAGAGCCGCGGTTCGTGACTGGCGCCGCGCCAAAGGTCTGCCCGAGGATCCGCTGGCCGCCTTCCGCTCCAGTGGTTACCTCGAACGCGCCGAGCGCGAACGGGCCGAGAAAAACAAGGGGCTCGTGGCCAGCTACGCGTAACCGCGTCGCAAATGCCCCGCCTACAATGGACGTATGACCCAGCTGTTGGCCAACTACATCGGCGGCGAGTGGCGTCCGAGCAGGGCCGCCGAAACCCTCCCCGTGCTCAATCCCGCCACTGCCGAGACCTTGGCCTGCGTCCCCCTGTCGCCCCCCGAGGAAGTGGATGCCGCGGCCGGCGCGGCAGCCGAAGCTTTCCCCGGCTGGCGCCGCACCCCCGTCCTCGAACGCGTCCAGTATCTGTTCCGCCTCAAGAATCTGCTCGAGGAACACTTCGAAGACCTCTCGCGCACGATCACGATGGAGTGCGGCAAAACGCTCGCGGAAGCCCGCGGCGAGATGCGCCGGGCCATCGAAAACGTTGAAACCGCCTGCGGGGTGCCCGTGCTCATGCAGGGCTACAACTCCGAGGATATCGCCTCGGGCATTGACGAGTTCATGATCCGCCAGCCCGTGGGCGTATGCGCGGTGATCGCGCCCTTCAACTTTCCGGGCATGATCCCGTTCTGGTTCCTGCCGTACGCGATCGCCTGCGGCAACACCTTCATCGTCAAACCCTCCGAACGAGTGCCGCTGACGATGCAGAAGGTGTTTCACCTGCTCGAGCAGACCGGCCTGCCGCGGGGCGTCGTGAATCTCGTCAACGGAGGGCGCACAACCGCGGAGGCGATTCTCGACCACCCGATGATTCGCGCCATCAGCTTCGTGGGCTCCACGCCCGTAGCGCGGCAAATCTACGCGCGTGCCGCCGCCGCTGGTAAACGCGCCCAGTGCCACGGAGGCGCCAAGAATCCCATCGTCGTGCTTCCTGACGCGGATATGGAGATGACGACCCGCATCGTGGCCGACAGCGCCTTCGGCTGCGCCGGACAGCGCTGCCTGGCCGCTTCGCTGGCGATCACCGTGGGCGAAGCGCGCCGCACCTTCGGCGACGCCATCGCCGCCGAGGCCGAGCGCCGCCGGGTCGGCTACGGGCTAGACGAGGCCGTGGAAATGGGACCGGTCATCAGCGCCGAAAGCAAGGCGCGCATCGAGCACCTGATCGGCGCCGCAGCCCAGGAAGGCGCCCGCATCGTTGTGGACGGCCGTTCCCCGCACATCCCCGGCTACGAACGCGGATTCTTTGTGCGGCCGACCGTGCTGGACGGCGTGCCGCCGGGGGGACAGACGGCCCGCACGGAGATTTTCGGTCCCGTTCTCGGCCTCATGCATGCCGACACGATTGAGGACGCCATCGCTCTGGTCAACAGCGGCGCCTATGGCAACATGGCGTGCTTGTTTACCTCAAGCGGCGCTGCGGCCCGCAAGTTTCGCTACGATGCCGAGGCCGGCAACATCGGCATCAACGTGGGAGTCGCCGCACCGGTGGCCGCGTTTCCTTTCAGCGGGATGCGCGAGAGCTTCTTCGGCGACCTGCACGGGCAGGGCCGTGACGCCGTCGAATTCTTCACCCAGGAAAAAGTCGTCGTCGAACGCTGGCCCAGGGAGTGGTCTCGAAAATTTTAGCGGAATGCCGTAAGCAAGCACGCCGCCCGGCTGGATGCACGCCTCCGATCCGTCGTGCCGAGCTGCTCGATCGCCCGTTTCGAGACGCTGCACCACGAAGCCGGCTGCATCTGACCAGCATGTTTGGTCCGGTTTCAGTGCGGTTCGAGCACTTTCGATCGAGAAGCGGTGACGTTTACACTCTTGGGGAGGAGGTCGGTACGTGCGAAGAGCGATCGCCTGCGCAGTTCTGGGCTTGTGGCTGGCACTAAGCGGGGCCGCGCAACCGCGTACGAGCTCCATTTCAGGGACGGTGCGGGACGCGAGCGGCGCGGTCGTCGAGGGCGCCGTCATTCGCGTCCGCAACCTGGAAACCGGTCTTGTCCGGACGACGGTGAGTGACGCCACCGGCGCCTTTCGCGTTCCGGCGCTCGAGGTCGGCCCGTACGAAGTCTCGGCGGAGAAGACCGGCTTCGCGCGGAGCAGGGTCGGCGGCGTGATCCTGGAACTGGACCGCGAAGCGATCGTCGAGCCTGTGCTCGAAATCGGCGAGCGCAGCGACAGCGTCACGGTAGAGGTCGAGGCGCGGCTTGTGGAGGCCACGACTTCCACCTTGTCAGCAATCGTAGATTCGACGACGATCGAGAAGCTGCCGCTCAACGGGCGCGACTGGGTGCAACTGGCGACCCTGCAGGCCGGTGCGCCGGTGGCCCGGGCGCAGTACCGCACCGTCAACACGGGCTTCGGACTGCAAATCAGCCTGTCGGGCTCACGGCCTTCTCAAAACAACTTCCAGCTGGACGGCATCAGTTTGACTGCCTACAGCGGCTCGACGCCCGGCAGCGCCAACGGCGGCAACCTCGGCCTTGACGCCGTGCGCGAGTTCAGCGTGCTCACCAGCACCTACAGCGCCCAGTACGGCCGCGCGGCCGGGGGCGTGATCCATGCCGCCACGCGCTCCGGAGGCAACGAGGTTCGTGGCAACGCGTTTTACTTTCACCGCAACGACAATCTGGACGCGCGGAATTTCTTCGATGGTCCCGAGCCGCCGGAATACCGCCGGCATCAGTTCGGAGGCAGCCTGGGCGGGCCCCTCGCGCGCAACCGGACGTTTTACTTTTCCAGCTACGAGGCGCTGCGCGAGTTGCGCGGCAGAACGACGATCGACACAACATTGAGCCCCGCGGCCCGCCGCGGCGAACTGACTTCGGGGCGGGTCGCAGTGGATCCTGCCGTGGCCAAGATTGTATCGCTGTACCCGGAACCGAACGGCCCGGTCCTCGGCGACACGGGGCTGTTCATCTACCCCGACAACGAGCTCGGCCGCCAGGACTTTTTCACCTCGCGCATCGATTACAACGTTGCCGACCACGACCGGCTGTTTTTCCGCTACACCCTCGACGACGGCGCGCGGTCCGAGCAGACTGCGTTCGCTCTCGGGCGCAGCCGGACGGCGACGCGCTGGCAGTCGGCGGTCGCGGAGCATACGCACATCCTGTCGCCGGCCGTGCTTAACACGGCCCGCTTTGGTTTCATGCGCGCCTTCACCGACAGCGGCCGGACGGTGACTGAGACGCCGGGCACTGATGATCCGGCGCTCGCGTTCGTGCCAGGCGGCCGTGTGGCCGGAATCATCGTCGTGACGGGTTTGACGGAATTCCCTGGCGGCAGCGGAGCGCCCGATGCGGATCTGCACGCCTTCAGCTCCTTCCAGGCCTTCGACGACCTGACGTGGATCCGGGGCCGCCACACCGTGAAAGTCGGCGCCTGGATCGAGCGCATCCGCTACAACACGGACAGCCGGAGCACCGCGAGCGGCGAATTCCGCTTCCGCAACCTCTCGGAGTTTCTGCGCAATCTGCCGGACCGCTTTCAGGCGCAACTGCCCGGTTCGGACACCGTCCGCGGACATCGCCAGTGGGTAGCCGCCTGGTACGTGCAAAACAGCTGGCGGATCGGTTCCCGCTGGACGGCCGATGCAGGCCTGCGCCACGAGTGGGCTTCGGTGCCGGGGGAAGTCAACGGCAAGATTGCCAACCTCGACAAGCTCACCGACGCGTCCCTGCGCCTCGGAGGGCCGCTGTTTGAAAACCCTTCGCTCAAGAACTTTTCGCCGCGCCTCGGCCTTGCCTGGGACGTCCGAGGGGGTGGCCGGACGGTTCTCCGCGGCGGCTGGGGACTTTTCCCGGACCTGATCCTGGCGCACTTCATCCTGCTCTCGGGCGTGCGCAACCCGCCGTTTTTCCTGCGCGGGGCGGTGCGCGGCTTGCCGCAAGGGGCGTTCCCCAAAGGCGGTTATCCGGCCCTGGTTGCCGGCGGGACACCGGAGTACCGCCTCGAGCGGCTCGACCCGCGTCCGGACCAGCCTCGCGTCCAGCAGTGGAATATTACTCTCGAGCAGGCTCTGCCGGCGGATTTGTCTTTGCGTCTGGCCTACGTCGGCTCGCGCGGCCGGAACCTGTCTTCCTTCACCGAGGATGCCAACCTGGTCGAGCCCGTGACGCTCCCCGACGGCCGGCTGTATTTCCCGGCCGAAGCCCGCAAGCTGAACCCGAACTTCAGCCAGATCCGCAACCGCACCTTCGATGCCGAGTCCTTCTACAACGCCCTCCAGGCGCAACTGCGCCGGCGCTTCGATCGGGGGTTTCAGTTTCAGATCGGCTACACGTTTTCCAAGAGCATTGATGACAGCTCGACCTTCTTCGGGGTGAATGAATCCGACAACGCCATGCCGCTGCCGCTGAACGGGAACCCGCGTTTTAACCGAGGGCTCTCCGGGCATGACGTCCGGCACTACGTGGTGGGGAGCGGCGTTTGGGAGATCCCCGGCCCACGGCAGGGTCCGGCCCGGAGGTGGCTCGCCGGATGGCAGGTGAACCTGATCGCGACCTACGCCTCCGGCCTGCCGTTTTCCGCACGTCTGGGCTACGATGCGGCCCGCACGAAGACCACACGGCCCGACTTCCGCTCCGGCCAGCGGCCCGACCTGGCGCCCGGTGCCAGTCCCAACCCGGTCACCAAGGACCCGATGCGCTGGGTCGACCTGAGCGCTTTCCGCCGGCCGCAGGAGGGCTTCCTCGGCAACCTCGGGCGCAACACGATCATCGGTCCCGATCTGGCCAACGTCGATTTTTCTTTGACCCGGCGCGTGACGCTCCGAGAGAAAGCCGCACTCGATCTTCGTTTCGAATTCTTTAACTTGCTTAACCGGACGAACTTCCATCTGCCTTCGCCGGAGCGCATGGAAGTCTTCGGGGCCGCGGGGACGCGGGAAGACGTCGCCCGCATCACGAGCGCCGCCCCGAGCCGGGAGATCCAGCTGGGTCTGAAGCTGCGGTTTTAGGAAGAGTTCTCGAATGCTCTCCCAAGTTGGCATCTTCTACCGGTTCGCAACGGGCTTGGGGCGGTTCTTGCGCACGCCGCTTTCCGCAGAGCAATGCCGCGCCATCGTGGCTGACAGCCTGGCGGGGCGCGAGCGGAACTTTTTGCGGCTCGTGCACCGGGCGGTGTACGGCTACCCGGAAAGTCCCTATCGCCAACTCCTGCTCTGGGCGGGGGTCGAGTACGGCGACCTCGAGCGAATGGTGCAGGCGGACGGCATCGAACGGACTCTCGAGAGGCTTTTCGACGCCGGCGTGTTCGTCGAACTGGACGAGTTCAAGGGTCGCCGCCCGATTCGCCGCCCGGGTTTGACTGTCGAAGTGACCGCCGAAAGCTTCGACAATCCGCTTCTGGCGCGCGACTTTGAGGTGGAAAGCGGCGGCTCGACCGGACCGCGCCGGCGCATGAAGATTGACTTCGACTTGCTGGTCTACGACGCCGCCTGCCGCCACTTTCACTTTGCGGCCGTCGGTGCCGAATCGGCCCCGCTGGCCATCTGGCGGGGCGTCCCGCCGGATTCTTCGGGGCTAAAACACGGGCTGATCGCCGCTAAGCTGGGGCGGCCCATGGAGCGCTGGTTTTCTCCCGTGCCGCTTTCCTTCCAGCCGCGCTCGCTGCCGTTTGCCGCTCTGACGCTGTACGCGGTGAAGGCGAGCCCGTTATTCGGCAGCCGCATTCCGGCGCCCGAGCATGTGCCCTTGAGCGACGGCCGCCCTGTGGCTCGCTGGCTGGCGGAGAAGGTGCGGCAGGGGCGCCCGGGCGTGCTGTCGGCGGCCGCCAACAACGTCGTGCGTGCCTGCGTGGCGGCGAAAGAGGCGGGGCTGGATGTTGCCGGCACTATCTTCCGCGTCAGCGGCGAGCCGTTTACGGAAGCCAAGCGCCGCCTGGTGGCCGAACTCGGCGCCCGCACCTTCAGCGGCTGGTCGATGTCGGAAACCGGTCCGCTGGGCGGCGGCTGTGCTCACCGGGAGGTCGTGGACGAAGTGCACCTGTTCCGGGGCAAGATCGCCGTCTTCGACCGGCCCAAGCTCCTGGCCGATGGCGAAACGCAAGTTCGCGCGCTGTATCTGACGACCTTGCTGCCTTGCACCCCTAAAATCATGCTCAATCTGGACACCGGCGACTACGGCGTGCTCAGCCGGCGCCGCTGCGGCTGCCTGCTCGAGCAGATCGGCTTCACGGACCACCTGCACACCATCCGCAATTACGAAAAGCTCACCGCCGGAGGCATTCAATTTCTCGGCAGCGACATCATCCGGCTGGTCGAAGAGGTCTTGCCCGCGGCCCACGGCGGGCATCCCACCGACTATCAGTTCGTCGAAGAACAGAACGGCGCTCTCACCGAGGTCAGCTTGATTGTGAGTCCGCGCGTGCCTCTCGACGACGAACAGGCTGTCGTCAACACCGTGCTCCGATTTCTGGCCGCCCGCGACGCCGGGCACCGGCTGATGACGGCCTTTTGGCAACAGGGGCGGACGCTTCGCGTCCTCCGGCGCGAGCCGTACGTCACCGCCGCCTCGAAGACGCCGCCGCTGCGGGTGATTCCGAAATGAGCCGGCCGAGCACGGCGGGCGTCAGCACGGGTCCCGGAAAGGCGCCTGCCGGCCCTTCGGCGCCGCGTCGCTCCTGGGCATTTGGCCCCGGCCTGATTTTCGCCCTCGCTGCCGTAGGGCCTCAGGACTTGGTAACCAATTCGGCCGCCGGAGCCAGCTATGGATACGCACTCCTGTGGACGGTTGCGTTCGTGGTGGCGGCCCGCTACGTGGTGTTGGAAGCCACGGCGCGCTACGTCGTCGTGACGGGTGAGACATTGATGGCTGGTTATGCCCGCATCGGGCGCTGGGTTCCCTGGCTGATTCTGGTGGGAATCTGCCTCAAGCGGCATTTGAGCGGTTTCGCGCAGATTCTGCTGCTCGGCAGTTCACTGGAACTGTTGCTGGCAGTGCACGCGACCTGGGTCCGGCCGGGCGGCGCGCTGGCGTGCTGGGCGACCGGCTTCGCGCTGATGTACTGGGGCCGCTACAAGCTCATAGAGCGCATCAGCAGGCCGCTGCTGGTCGTTCTCGGGGGTTCGCTCGCGCTGGCCGCCGTCTTCGCCCGGCCGGATCCCGACCGGATTGCGCGAGGCGCCTTTGTCCCCTCGGCACCCGCGGGCGAAGCGCCGTATAGCCTTGCCTTCATCCTCCTGGCTCTGGTGGGCAGCGGGGCAGGAGCGCTCAGCAATCTCAAGTATGCCGCTTTCGTGCACGAGAAGGGCTGGAGGGACGTTGCGTTCCTGCGCCTGCAGCGCTCCGACCTGCTGCTGAGCGCCGTCGGCCTGTACGCCATGCTGCTGCTCGTGCAGATCACTGCCGCGGCTACGCTCTACCCGGCGGCCCAGCCCCTGCGAGACGTTGAGGATCTGGTACCGATGTTTACCGGCATCTTCGGCGATGCCGGGCGCATCGTGCTCGGTGTGGGTCTTTGGACGGCCGTGTTCACAACCTATACCGGCGCCACGACCGGCTACAGCCTGCTGGTCGCCGACATCTGGTACAACGTGCTGCGCCCGCGGCCCGCCGGTGCGCCAGCCCACCTCAGCGCGACGCCGGCATACCGCTGGTGTCTGGTGCTGTTCTGCGTCTCACCGCTCTATGTCCTGCTGACGGACTGGAAACCGGTATGGCTCGTGCTGGTGCAGGCGGCAGTGCTGGCGCTGCTGCTGCCCGTGATCGTCATCGTCCTGATGCGGCTGACCAACGACCGACGCCTCCTCGAGCGGCATACCAACGGCTGGGCCAGCAACCTCGTGATGTCGGTGCTGGTCCTGATAACGTGCTACTTGACGTGGCACAGCGCCGGCGAGCTCTGGGGTAAACTGACGGCCAGCATTCGACCATGACTTCAGGCCTGCGGGCCGCCTCGGGGTAGCGGGGAGGGATTGGGACCCGAGTCAGGCCGTCCGCAGCGCGCCGCCAGCCGTTTCCGGCCGCCGTACGCGCACGCTTTCCAGCACCCACAGCAGCTGATCGGCGTCGAGCGGCGGCGCGCAGTAATCGAAGGCTCCGGCCTCCAGCGCGTCCAGCCATCGTTCTGTATCTCCAAGCCGTCCCACAACCACCACCGCCGGCACGCGGCGGTGACTTGCGACTGCATCCAGCACGGAGCGGTACCCGGGAGTCCCGTCCCCACAGAAAATCACATCCGCGGCCACTCGTTCGGCCAGCGCGGCGCACTGCTCCGGACCGGAGCCATCACTCAGGCGGTACACGGTTGCCCCGGATCGAACCAGAGCCACCGTAAGCGGCTCTGCTAAAACAGCTTCCAGGCCGTAAATCAACGCCGTGCATGCCACCGTTTCTGCACTCATTACGGTCTCCTCCTGTACACATCCCACCGGGTTTCGCTGGGCAGAGCGAAGCAAGATGTGAGACGCCTTGGTCCTGCAGCCTTCATCATATCGCGGCTTCTCTAGACCATCCAATCGAAACAATTTATGTAATTCATAATTATCAAAAACACAGAGACATGCCAACACTTACCTTATCCGAAGTCAATGAATGCCTTATGTCCCCATGGTGACGAAGGGATGAATTCCGGGAGCACGACACCGGCGGAGCCCTGGATGCGGCTCGGGGATGCGGAACCGGCGCTAATGTGTAAGCGAGCCTGCGGAGAGCCGGCCTTAGCTCAAAGCTCGATCGCCCGAATCACTGGCCCTTTGCTGTCAGGCACGCACGGCAACGGAAGCACCAGCACATCAGGGCGCCACCACGATGCGTCCGTCCAGGAAGCACACCACAGACCGCTTGGCCGCCTCGTCAGCCGCGATCGTGTGCAGTTGCCTCCCGGCCACAGCCGGAATCACGGGTCGTCCGGTCACCTTGCGCAACAGCGCGGCGCGAGAGACTGCCCGTTGCACGTCGTCAGTGTCTATTGTGGACGAGACCTCGACTGCAAGGTAAGCGTCCTGCTGATCGCGCTGTCCTTGCACAACCACATCCAGCAGCAGGATCTCCTCTTTTTCGTCCGCCGTGATTGTCCCTGCGTCCACTGCGTCGTCGAGGCGGAGCGCCAGAGCCTCGTGGTCCACCACTCTGATTCTGCGGAGGAACCGCTGAAAGTAACTCGCTGCCCGCTCCCGGTAGCGTCGCTCCAGATCAATCCCGAGGAGGGCATCCAGGTCTTGCCTCATCTTCGAAGCCATGACGCCGAGCGCCTCAAGCCGTTCTTCGGTCCGCTGCTGCGCTTCCGCCAGCGCGGTGACGCGCGCGCTAAGCTCCTCGAGCCGCGCTTCGGTCCGCTGCTGCGCTTCCGCCAGCGCAGTGACGCGCGCGCTAAGCTCCTCGAGCCGCGCTTCAGTCCGCTGCTGCGCTTCCGCCAGCGCAGTGACCCGCGCACCCAGCTCCTCCAGCCGCTCCTCGGTCCGCTGCTGAGCCTCTGCCAGCGCAGTGACCCGCGCACCCAGCTCCTCCAGCCGCTCCTCGGTCCGCCGCTGCAGCTCAGCGAGTCCCTTCACAAGTTCCGGCAGGGTGAGCAGTTCCTGGCTTAGGACAAGCCGCCGCAGTTCAGCGCTCCACTCCGGGTGCTGCTCGAGCAGTCGGACTAAATCGTGGAATTCCTCGATCGTGAACGGCACCTTTGCCCATTCTAGCAGGCAGTATCCGTGGCCTGTTCAACGAACCGTGATCTGCCCGAGCGGCGCTGCAAATGAGGTGAAATAGTGCCGTATGCCTAATGACACCGCGTTCGAACTGGCGACGTCAAGTCTGCGGTATGGCCCAGGGGTGACCTATGAGGTCGGTCTGGACCTGAAAGAAATGGGAGCCCGCCGGGTCATCGTGCTGACGGACCCCTTCCTGGCGAAGCTGCCTGCCGTCGCCGCGGTGCTCGAATCGCTCACCGCGGCCAGGATTGACTTTGCGCTGTTTGACCGCGTCCGCATCGAACCGACGGACCACTCGTTCCGGGATGCAATTCAGTTTGCCCGCCAGGGAGATTTCGATGCCTTCGTTGCCGTCGGCGGAGGCTCCACCATGGACACAGCCAAGGCCGCCGACCTGTATTCCACCTACCCGCCGGAGGATTTTCTCGATTACGTGAACCCGCCCATCGGCAAAGGACTTCCACCGCCCGGCCCGCTCAAACCCCTCATCGCCATTCCCACTACAGCCGGCACCGGGAGCGAAACCACCGGAGTGGCGATTTTCGACTACACGGCGCTCCGCGCCAAAACTGGAATCGCTCACCGCCGCCTCAAGCCTGCTCTTGCCCTGCTGGATCCGGAGAATACTCGTACCTTACCCCCGGAAGTCGCCGCCGCCAGCGGCCTCGACGTACTCAGTCACGCCGTCGAATCCTACACGGCCTTGCCCTATGATCAGCGCCCGCGTCCGGAGCGTCCCGCCCTCCGACCTGCCTATCAGGGTTCCAACCCGATCAGCGACGTCTGGGCGCTCGAGGCCTTACGCATCGCGGCCCGCTACCTTGTCCGCGCCGTCGAGGACCCCTCCGATACTGAAGCCGGCGGCCAAATGCTTCTTGCCGCCGCCTATGCCGGAATGGGGTTCGGGAACGCAGGCGTCCACTTGCCCCACGGGATGTCTTATCCCGTCTCCGGCATGGTGCGGAGCTTCCGGCCCGCGGGGTACCCCGTGGACCATCCGCTGGTCCCCCACGGCATTTCCGTGATCCTCAACGCCCCGGCGGTGTTCCGCTTTACGGCGCCCGCATGCCCCGAGCGTCATCTGCGCGCGGCTGAGATCCTGGGTGCAGACGTCTCGCGCGCCCGCCCCTCCGATGCCGGTCCCATCCTCGCCGACCGGATCATCGCTCTCATCCAGCGCCTGCGCCTCCCCAACGGCCTCCGGGCCCTGGGCTACACCCCCTCCGACATCCCCGCCCTAGTTGACGGTACCCTGCCGCAGCATCGCGTCACGAAACTCGCACCGCGCCCCGCCTCCGCCGAGGACCTGGCCCGCCTTTTCGCCGAGGCGATGACCGCCTGGTGAATCCCTTCAAAAACGGATCGCGACGCCCCCGGCCATAATCAGCCCGGGATCGCGTTGCACCCCCGCCACGTGCGCACTGCTGCCATCCATCTGGAAGATGTTCCGGCTGTAGCCCAGATCCCGGCGGTTCAAGAGATTCTCGGCCCGCAACAGAAAGCTGAATCGTTCGCCGAGCATGTAGGAAGCCATCGCATTGACCTTCACGTAACTGGAAAAACGTGTCACGACGACGTTGTCGTTCACGATCTGTTCCACCAGGGCGCCTCCGTCATAATAGCCCAGCACCACCAGACTAAGCCGTTTCGTCAGGCCAAAGTGGGACCCGGCCGCGGCCGCCTTGTTCGGAACACTGACAAAGCGTAAATCAATATTTCGTGCCGCCGGGTTCGTGCTGCTCGTGCGGTAATTGTCTAAATACGTGAAGCTCGCGAAGGGCCGCACTCGGCGCGAGTGCCATTCCGTCCACAGTTCGAATCCCTTGATACGGGCGTCGTCGGTAAACGGAACGCCCGTGCCGGAGTCGCCGAAGTTAAACAGACCCAGTTCGTCGGTTTTGAAGTAGGACACGCGCACACGCCCCGACGCACCGCCCCACGCCATCGCCTGCTCCGCCCCAACCTCCCAGGTACGTGTGGTGGAAGGCCGCAAGCCCTCCGCCGGCGCCCGCCGGATAAAGCTCCCACCGCCCCACCAGAGGTAAAAAGCTTTGTTGAGCTTGTAGCCGGTCGAGTACGAGGCCCGCAGCGAGGTGCGCGTCGGCAGCCGGTAGCTCAGCCCGACATCATAGGCGTTTTGGCGAAAGTTCCGGAACCCGTTGTCAATGCGGCTGAGGCGAACACCGCCATTCCAGGTGAGCCCGCGGTCCCAAACCAGCGAGTTTCTCAAATACGCTGCTTGCTCACCGAACAAGAAACGGATCGGAGCCCCGGTGATGTCAGAAAATTGGTCCCGGTGCAGCAGTCCACCGGTCTCACCCGTATAAGAAACAGAACGCCCCGGGGACGTCTGCCAGCTGATGTTGCCGAACGCCGTCGTGGCCCGTTGCGGGCGGTTGCGCCGTGAGAGGCCCACAGGCACTCCGTCGGCCTTGTCTTCGATCCGGTTCTCGTGGAAACGGTTGTGGGTCAGCCCCGCTCCGAACAACAGGCGCTCCCCAGCCCGGCGGTCATAACGTCCGGCGAGAAAATAGTTGCTTTTCTCCGTATGAAAATCCCGCCGGATCTGGCGGTTTTGGGCGGCCAGAAACTGGTTTTGGAAGTAACCGTGATTCTCATCGCCTCCCAGGAACAGCACTTCGAAGCGCTCCTTGGGCGAGCGGTTGTAGCCCACCTTCGCAAGGCCGGAGACTAGCCGCAGATCCTGGATGGGGCGGGCATAGGTGTCGTAGGCGTTGCCGTATTCACCGCGGACGGCCTGGCCCGAGATGTAGTAGTCTAACTTCCGAAGCCCCCCGGCAAGATCGCCCATCACTACGGCCTCCCCGATCCCCACTCCCTCAACCCGCAGGTTCCCGTGCGGCTTGCCGGGCACACCTCGCTTGAGGAAACTCCGCACCACGCCGCCGGACGCCTGCCCGTAGCTCACCCCAAGCCCTCCGGTAGAAAGCATCAGATCCTGCACGGCGACGCTCGGCACCACCGAAGAAAAACTGGCCGTATAGCCACCGTCTTCCGCAAAGACCGGGGTGATGTCCACTGCCGGATAGTCGTCCAGCGTCTCCACACGCCCCCAGGCCGCCGCGCCCCGGATGTGAGTGGGAGTGGAAAACCGGTCTCGTCCTCCGAAGTCGGCATTCATCACCCCGGGCAGGTAGCGCAGAGCGTCGTAGTTGGAAACCGGATTGTTGCTCGTCAAAATCTCGCCTGCAAGCGAGGTGACGCTCTTGCTGGCTTCGTAGTCCCATTCGACACGCCGCCGTAGATCATCAGCTTGCTCGCGCACCGTAATCGCGGTGTGCATCGAAGCGATCGCCAGCCGGATGTCCACGACACGGAGCCCGCCGGGTCGCACCTCCAGCTCCGTGCGGTAAGTCTGGAAGCGTTCCGCTTCTACCTCAAGGGCGTAATCTCCGGGTGCGACGTCTTCAAACTCGAACCTGCCTTCCGCGCCGGTGGTCAACTGCCGCCGCGCATCCCCGGCCGTTGCGACGAGACATACTTTTGCCCCACGGATCGGCAGTCCGGCCGGGTCGCGGACCCAGCCCCGCACCGCGCCTCGGTCGGGCGCCCACGTTTGGCCCGCCGCCACGGCAGATGCCACACCTTGCACCGCCAGTACCGCTATCCACAGACTTCGACGGAACGAGTATGTCCGCATGAAACCCTCCTCGAGGAATCGTTGGAATAGAGCCGGAAAACTTCGTGCTTCGGAAAAAACTTGGACGTGCCTCACCAGCCGACGTGTCTCCTTGCAACCCCCGGCCGGCGGATCGTAGAATGAAGCGGCGGACCGCCAGCCGTCCGGGTTGTCGGTCGCCGGATCTCCGCGGCTCCGTCCCCAATCACGATCCGCGGGGATCCGCTCCTCACCTTACTCGCTCAAACCGAACCTCCGGCCAAAGCCGAAACGCCTCTTGTTTGTTCCCAGGGTCGTTGCGCACCGTTGCATCGTCACGAGTACCCTTGGGTTCAGGATCTGTCCTCTTCAACGCACGCTCCGGCCCTTCGGGGAGAACCGCCGGCGCGCTGGACCCCGAACCGGCAATTTTCGCAACAAGGTTGCGATCTTCCTTCCTTGTCTCCAAGAATCATTGAAGCGGATTTGCAACTGAGTGTCAACTGAAACCAGCGGAGCGTGCGGTTCCAGCTCTCGAACGTCCGGAACCGGCCCTGAGCGGCTCCGCGGAACTTCTCGGGTCAGAACGAGGCGGCGCCCCCAGGCCAGCGGACCTGCTTTCCGCACCTTGGCCGTAAAATTCTTGCGATTTACCCGCCGCCTGCGGCATAGTGGGAATTGGATTGCATCATGTAGAGCGCAGCGCAGCCGGCCGCTAGTTCGAAGAACGCCCGTGGCCTAGGCGCAGGGCGCTCGGAAGGCACGGACGCTTTTCGATGGCGGAGAACATCCTGTAT
>DATLYE010000047.1:0-5335 GCA_035575135.1 Bryobacteraceae bacterium | reverse complement strand
TCGGAAAGGCCCTCGGCGTGGTGGCGACCGACATCAACAACGACGGCCGGATGGACCTGTTTGTCGCCAACGACACCGTGCAGAACTTTCTGTTCGTCAACCGGGGCAAGAACCAGTGGGAGGAGCTGGCGCTGGCGGCTGAGGTGGGTTTCAGCGCCAACGGACAGGCGCGGTCCGGCATGGGTGTGGACGCGGCGGACTTCGACAACGACGGCTGGGAGGATCTGTTTGTCGCCAATGTGGACCAGGAGATGTTTTCGCTGTACCGCAACAATGGAGACGAAACCTTCCGGGACGACGCACATGTGCACGGCATCGCCCAGGCCACGCGCCTGTTGAGCGGGTGGGGTCTGAAGTTTTTCGATTTCGACAACGACGGCCTGATTGATCTGTTTCTGGCCAACGGCCATCCGGATGACATGATCGAGATGTACTCGACGCAGGTGAAGTACAAAGAGCCGCTGCTGCTGTTCCAGCACCAGGGAGACCGGCTGCGCAACATCAGCCATCAGGCCGGTCCGGTGTTTGAGAAGATGTTTCCCGCGCGGGGGCTGGCCGTGGGCGACTATAACAATGACGGGCGTATGGACGTGCTGGTGGGCAACAACGGCATGGCGCCGCTGCTGCTCAAGAACAACGCCGGGGCGGGGAACCACTGGGTCGGGCTCCGGCTCCAGGGCACGACGTGTAACCGCGACGCCATCGGAGCGCGCATCACCTGGTCGGTCGGCGGCGTGAAGCGGAGCCGCCTGAAAAACAGCGGCGGCAGTTACCTGTCCTCGCACGACCCGCGGGAGGTCATCGGTCTGGGGCGGGCGGCCAAGCTGGACTGGCTCGAGATCCGTTGGCCGCCTCCCAGCCGCCGTGTGGACCGCTTCACGGACGTGCCCGCCGACCGCTATGTGACGATCATCGAAGGGAAGGGAATTGCCGGGTAACCGATGGCCCAGGACTTCGACGAATTGTTGGCGCACCAGCGCGAGACGGCGCGCGAAGAGCTCCAGGCCGCCTGGCGGATGCACGTGGCGCGCGTCGAGGAGCAGCTCGCCGCCGGCTGGCCGGAGCACATTGAGCACGTCGTGGAGCGGCGGTTCCAGGCACTGGCCGCTGCCGTGGACGCCGAATTGGAAAGACGTACGGCGGATCTCCGCCGCCGGATCGAACGGGAGGTGAGCGAGAGTCTGAATCAGGCGGCGCGCCGCATGCGACAAGCAAGCAGTCGCCAGGAGCTGCTGGGCGTGCTTCTGGAGGGGGCGGCGGAACAGGGCGGCCGGGTCTCCTTGTGGTGGCTGGAAGGCGCGCAATTGCGTTGTGTGGGGGCGCGTGGATTTGCCGCTGAGGCGCAACAGCAGCTGCTGAGTTTGCAGATCCCCGCCGGGGCCGCCCCGGCGTTCGTGAATGCTTTGGCGGGCGCCGACACGGTCGTGGCGGTTCCGACCGCAGGAGAGCTCTCCGAGGCCCTGGCCGGAGTGCTGACCGTGGCGCCGAATACCAAGGCGTATCTGTTCCCTGTGATCGCGCGTCAGAGGGAGAAGGGAGTGCTGCTGGTGGTGGGCGAAGACGAGACGGTGCGGGTCAGTAGCCTGGAACTGCTGGCCTGGATGGCGGGTGCCGCGCTTGCCGCGCCCGCCATTGACCCGGGCGCCGAAAGCTGGCTTGCGCTGCCGGAAGCCGAGCGCGAGATGCATCTGCGCGCACAGCGTTTCGCCCGGATTCGTGTGGCAGCGATGCGGTTGCACCGCTGGCGGGCTGTGGAAAACGGCCGCGAGAGCCGAAACTTGTACGGAGAGCTGAAAAAGGAAATTGACGCGGCGCGGGAGGAGTATTGGGAGCAATTCGCAACGTGTCCTTCCATGGTGGACTACCTGCACCGGGAACTGGTGAGTACGCTGGCCAACCATGACGAGTCCCTGCTGGGAGCGGACTATCCTGGCCCGGTGGTATAGCGGGGTAGCGTCGGCGGCGAGGTCGCCGCGAGGCTGCCGGATCTGGTCCTGGTCAGGGAAGGCCGTGCTCGTGTGCCTGCTGGCGGCGCTCGAAGCGGCCGCCGCGCAGACTCTGGAATCTTTGGCGCGGACCTACCGGGATTCGCCTACTCCGGCGGCCCGGGCCGCGCTGCTGCGCTACGCTGCCGCTCACCCAAAGGATGTGAACGGTGCGCTGGCGCTGTTGGCGGTGGGGGTCACGGAGGCGGAACGGTCACCCTCGGAAGTGCTCGCTCGCCTGGAGGCGGCGCGGCCGAGGCTGAGCCGGCTCGCGGACTACGTGGCCTACTACGCCGCAAAGGCGCGTCTGGCGCAGAAAGAATACGCCGGTGTCGCCGCCGAGCTGGAGACGGTCTGGCGGGTGCTGCCGCCGTCGCCGCTGCTGGGCAGGGCTGCACTGCTCGCCGCCAAGGCGTACCGCGAGGCCGGCGATGCGGCGGCCGCAGCGGCGGTCCTCCGAAAATGGCGGGACCGGCTCGCGCAGCCGGAAGGAGATCTGGCGCTGGCGGAAGCGCTCGAGGCTGTGGGTGACCTTGCCCAGAGCGCCGCGTACTATCAGCGCGTGTATTACGAGTACCCGCTGCATGCGGAATCGAGAGCAGCGGCTACGGCCCTCGAGCGCATCCGGGCTGTACTGGGTTCGTCCTATCCGCCCCCGATGCCCCAGGCGCAGCTGGAGCGCGCGGCCAAACTGCTCCGGGCCGGGTTGTACCTACAGGCTCGTTCCGAATACGAATCGCTCATCGGCGAGCTCGGAGGATCCGACCGCGATGTGGCGCGCGTCCGCCGGGCGGCTGTGGAGTACTGGCAGGGGCGGACCGCCGAAGCCCGGCGCGCTCTGGAGACGCTGGAAGTCAAAGCTCCGGAGGCCGAAGCGGAGCGCCTGTACTACCTGGTCGCCTGCGCGCGGCGCCTGCAAGACCCGGAGGCGATGTCGGCGTACTTGGAGCGCCTGGCCCGCGACCACGCTCAATCGGAATGGCGGCTCCAGGCTCTGATATGGGCAGCGAACGACTACCTGCTGCGGAATGACCGGGCCTCGTATGAGCCGCTGTTCCGGGCCTGCTACGAATCGTTCGGTCCGTCCGAGCGCACCGCCTACTGCCACTGGCGCGTGGCATGGGCGGCATACCTGGAGCGGCGCCCGGAGGCAGAAGGCCTCCTCCGGGAGCACGCCCTGCGTTTCCCGGATTCCGTGAAAAACGGTGCGGCGGTGTACTTTCTGGGGCGCCTGGCGGAAGAACGAGGGGACCGGGCTACCGCAGCAGCGTGCTATCGGGCGGTTTCGGACCGATACCCGAATCAATATTACGCGGTCCTGTCCGCGCGCCGGGCGGAACGAGCGGAGCTGGCGCGGGTTGCCGCTACGACGCTCGACGGGATTCTGCCTGCCGCAGGCGGCGCGACGGCGACGTTTCAGCCCGGCCCGGAGACGAAGTATCGGATCGAGCGGGCCGGACTTCTGGCACGGGCAGCTCTGTACGAGCTCGCAGAAGACGAGCTGCTGTTTGATGCGGCGGGCGCGAGCGACGCCCCGGCGCGGGCGCTGGAAGCGGCGGAACTGGCCGCGCGGCGGGGAGCCCACGACCGGGCCATGCGGCTCATCAAGCGGATCTTTCCTGAATATCTTTCGGTGCCCTGGAACGACGCCCCGCGGCGGTTCTGGCAACTGGCATTTCCGTTTCCGTACCGGACTCTGATCGAGCGTCACGCGCGGCGTCACAAGCTGGATCCGTTGCTCCTGGCGGGATTGATCCGGCAGGAATCGGAGTTCAATCCACGAGCGGTTTCACCCGCCCGGGCATACGGCTTGATGCAGATATTGCCTTCCACCGGGCGCCGGCTGGCGCGCACGCTGCGACTTCGCTACCGTACCTCTTTGTTGTTTCAACCCGACTATAACTTGCGCCTCGGGACTTACTATTTGCGAAAACTGTTGGACGAGTATGGAGGACGGCCGGAGCCCGCGCTGGCGGCATTCAACGCCGGCAAGACCCGCGCGGACACCTGGCTGGCGTGGTATAACTACCGGGAGCCCGAAGAGTTCGTGGAAACGATTCCGTTAAGCGAGACGCGCGGCTACGTACAATCCGTGCTCCGCAACGCGGAAGTCTACCGGCGCTTGTACGGCGCTGCGGCGCCTGAGGTACCTTCAAACCGTGAACCTTCCCGCAAATCCGCCCGGAGTCGCAGCCGGAGTTGAGCGCACGCGGTTCCGCAGCCAGCGGACGGCGAACTTCACCGAGTCCGTCATCCGGGAGATGACGCGCCTGGCCCTGGAGCACGGGGCGGTCAATCTGGCGCAAGGGATGCCGGATTTCAGCGCGCCCGAGGAACTCAAGGAGGCGGCACGCCGCGCCATCGCCGAAGACGTCAACCAGTACGCCATTACGTGGGGCGCCAAGCCCTTCCGCGACGCCATCGCGGCCAAATACAAGCGCTGGTACGGACTCGAACTGGATCCTGAGCGGGAGATCACGGTCTGCTGCGGCGCGACCGAGGGGATGATCGCTTCGCTGCTGGCCGTGACCGATCCGGGCGACGAGGTAGTGATCTTCGAGCCGTTTTACGAGAACTACGGACCGGACGCTCAGTTGTCCGGGGCGGTGCCCCGCTTTGTGAAACTCTATCCGCCGGAGTGGACCTTCGATCCCGACGAGCTGCGAAGGGCCTTCACGCCGCGCACCAAAGCCGTGATCATCAACACGCCGAACAACCCCAGCGGCAAGGTGTTTGCGCGTGCTGAACTGGAACAGATTGCAGCTCTGTGTTGCGAGTTTGACGCGCTGGCCATCACGGACGAGATTTACGAGCACATTATTTACGACGGAGCCCGGCACATTCCCGTGATGACACTGGAGGGCATGCGCGAACGCTCGATATTGGTCAACAGCATGAGCAAGACTTACTCGGTGACGGGGTGGCGGGTGGGCTGGGTGCTGGCGCCGCCGGACGTGACGGATTCGGTGCGCAAGGTCCATGACTTTCTCACGGTGGGAGCCGCCGCGCCCCTGCAACAGGCGGGAGTCGTGGCGCTTTCCCTGCCCGACCGGTTCTACGAGCAGCTGGGCCGGGATTATCAGGCGCGGCGCGATCTGCTGGTCCGTGAGCTCGAGGCGGCCGGATTTGTGTGTTACCGCCCGCGGGGCGCCTACTATGTGATGACCGACATTTCGGGCTTTGGCTTCACCGACGATGTAGCGTTTGTCCGGCATCTGGTGGAGCAGGTGGGTGTGGCGGCGGTGCCCGGTTCCAGTTTCTTCGCGCGCCGTGAGGACGGAAGCCGGCTGGTCCGCTTTTGTTTTCCGAAGAAATATGAGACGCTGGAAGAGGCGGGCGCCCGGCTGCGA
>DATLYE010000046.1:0-4736 GCA_035575135.1 Bryobacteraceae bacterium | reverse complement strand
TTACCCCGGAACGGGCAGGCGCTACGGCAACCTGGTGCTGTACCCGATGGTGATTGTGGCGGGCTGGGGGCTTTTGCGGATGCTCAGGCGGCACCGTTTCGCGGGGCTGTTGTTTCTGGGGGACTGGGTGGCCTATCCCCTCACGTATTACTTCGTCGTGGTTTCCGGACGCTACCGGTACCCGATAGAGTGGACGATCCTGCTGCTGAGCTGCTATGCGGCTTGGGAGTGGTGGAACTCGCGCCGGCTACCGATCAAACCCTGGGGCTCGGTTCCGCACACGCGCCCGGAGGCACAACCAAGGGCTGCCTGAGCCCGGCTGGAAAACGGTGCCACACCAGGCTGACGGGTTTTGCCCGACGGGTTTTGCCCAGCCGGAAAAAGGTGCCACACCAGGCTGACGGGTTTTTGGGGTGGAGCGGGAGACGGGATTCGAACCCGCGACATCAACCTTGGCAAGGTTGCACTCTACCAGCTGAGTTACTCCCGCCCGTTCCTGACTCCCATTGTGTCGCGCCGGGGAGCCGGATGTCAACCCCCGCCCCCGCCCGACCCGGCCGGGGAAGGCCCGGCAGGTGCGACAGTTTCTTGCCACGTGTAAGCCAACTTCCGTCCGTCTTGGAGCTGGCTACGTGCAACGACTCACCCAACGAGCCGCTTGCCAAGCCCCAACAACGCGCCTCATTTTTACAAACTCAAGGTCTTGCCTGCGCATAGGGGCCGGGATATTCTATTTGCGAGGGACGTGGCTCGCTCCAGACGTTCCCGCAACGAAAGGGGGAAGGCATGTTTGTTGGCACACGCCTTTGTGTTTTGATTGCGCTCGCCGTCAGCGTTCCGCTGGCTGCGCAGGACACCGGAAGGCTCTCCGGCTCGGTCGTGGATCCCACCGGCAGCGCCGTTCCCGGGGCTAAGGTGGAACTCTACTTAACCGGCGGCGCTTCGGCCGTGCTCGCGACAACGACCACGAGCGAAGGCCTGTTCAGCCTGATTGGAGTGCGCCCGGGTTTTTACGACGTCATCGTGGAAGCGCCGGGATTCCGCAAGCAGACCTTGCGCCAGATTAAGATTGATCCAGGCCGCGAGACCAGCCTGCCGCCCATTCAGCTCGAGCTCGGCTCCGTCACGGAAGTCGTGGAAGTGGCCGCCACGGCCCCCGGCGTGCAAACCACCAACGCCGAGATTTCCACGGCCATTACCAACGAACAGGTGCGCCGCCTTCCGCTGCTGAACCGCAGCCCGCTGGCGCTGATCTATTCGCAGCCCGGCGTCACCAGCGGACGCGGCACGACGGTGATCAATGGCCAGCGCACTTCCTTCGCCAACGCCACCTTCGACGGCATCAATGTGCAAGACAACTTCATCCGGACCAATGCCCTGGATTTCTTGCCCAACCTGTTGCTGCTCGATCAGGTGGCCGAGGTGACGATCGTGACCTCCAATGCCGGGGCGATGTTCCCCGGCGGCACGGCGCAGGTCAGTTTCGTCTCCCCCTCGGGAACCAACGAGTACCACGGCTCGCTTTACTGGTACAACCGCAACAACAAACTCTCCGCCAACACCTGGTTCAACAACCGGGATCGAATCCCCCGGCCGTTCCTCAATCAGAACCAGGCAGGGGGGTCGCTCGGGGGGCCCATCAAGAAAGACAAGCTGTTGTTTTATACCAATTACGAGGCCTTCCGCCTCCGCCAGCAGTCCACGGCCAACCGAACCATTCTGACCTCGGACGCCCGACAGGGGATCTTTACCTACCGTGATTCGGCGGGCAATGTGCGCAAGGCCAACGTGCTGCAACTGGCGGGTCTGGCCGCCGACCCGGCCATGCTGCGGCTCCTCGAGCAGGTCCCGGGACCCGAGAAGATCAACAACTTCCGGCTGGGAGATTCCAGCGAGAGCTTGCTGCGAAACACGGCAGGTTACTCCTTCCTGCTTCGCAATAACCGCACGCGCGACAACGTGACCGGCAAGCTGGACTTTATTCACTCGACGCGCCACACCTTCTCCGGCACGTTCGCGTGGAACCGTGATATCGTGGACCGTCCCGACCTCGCCAACGATTTCTCGACGGTTCCCAAGGTCCAAAACGACGACGCCAAGAAGCTGCTCTCGGTCACCTGGAGATGGAACCCCACGCCGCGCTTTACCAACGAGGTCCGCGGCGGATTCAACCTGGCGCCGGGAACGTTCGTCACTTCCGAGAAGTTCGGCGACTTCATTCTGGCGGGCATGATTTACAGCAACCCGCTCAACACGTTCCGGGCCCAGGGGCGCGATACGAACACGTATGCGCAGCAATCCAATGCCAGTTACGTCATCGGGCCGCACAATTTCCAGTTCGGTTTTCAGGCGCAGCAGATCCGCACGGCGCCGTTCAACGACGCGGGCATCACACCGACCTACACCATCGGAATCGGGACGGGCAATCCGGGTCTGGTGGCTTCCCAGCTTCCCGGCATCAGTTCCACAGATCTGGCCAACGCGAATCTGCTGCTGGCTTCGCTCGCCGGCTTCGTGACCAGCTATTCGCAAACCTTCAACGTCAAAGATCGCACTTCCGGTTTCGTTTCCGGCGCCACCGACTTGCGGCACTTCAGCCTCGACAACTACGCCTGGTATTTCCAGGACAATTGGAAAATCCGGCCTCGCCTGACGCTGACTTTGGGGGTGCGCTATGAATACTACACGCGCGTGGACGAGCGCGACGCCCTGGGCCTGCTGCCGCTCGTACAGGGAGGGAGCCCCATCGCCACGCTGTTGAGCAATTCAACGCTGGATTTTGCCGGCTCCGCAGTCGGACGCCCCTGGTACAACCGGGATCTGAACAATTTCGGCCCGAACATCGGTCTGGCCTGGGACATCTTCGGCAACGGCCGCACCGCCCTGCGGGCCGGCTACGCCTTGGGCTACGTAAACGACGAAACGATCCGGTCCGTGGATAACAACGTGCGCACGAACGCCGGACTGTCGGCGGTCTCTTCCCGCTCCGGCCTGAGCGGCCGTGTCAGCACCGGCTTGCCCGCCGTCGTCGTGCCCGCCTTCAAGGTGCCGCGCACCTTCGCCGACAACTACGCCTTGGACACCCAGAGCGCCTTCGGGATGCCGGACCCCAACCTGCGCACGCCCTACGTGCAGCAGTGGAATTTCGGCATCCAGCACGAAATCAAGGGAACCGTCATCGAAGTGCGCTACGTGGGCAACAAAGCCACGAAGGCCTTCCGGGCTTTTGACTTCAATCAGGTCATCGTTCGCGAGAACGGTTTTCTCGACGACTTCATCCGGGCCCGCAACAACGGCTTCCTGGCACTGGCGGCCCGCGGAGCCTTCGATCCGCGCTATAACCCCGACATTCCGGGCAGCCAGCCGTTGACGGTGTTTCCGCTGCTGGCGAGCGGCGGCCTGCTCACTAACGCCACCGTGCAGAACCTGATCCGCCAAGGGCAGGCCGGCGAACTGGCGGCCGTCTATCAGGTCAACCGGTTGAACGGTTCCGTGAACTTCTTCCGAAACCCGCTGGCGCTCGGAACCAACATGCTCACCAACTACAGCAACTCCTCGTACAACGCCTTGCAGATTGACGTCCGCCGCAGAGTGCGCCGGGGGCTCATCTTCCAGGCCAATTACAACTATTCGAAAGTGCTTAGCGATGCCGCCGGCGACGGCCAGACTCGCTTCGAGGCGTTCCTGGACATCAACAACGCCAAGATCGAACGGGCCCGTGCTCCTTATGATCTGACCCACCAGATCAAAGGCAACTGGGTCTACGACCTTCCGTTCGGCGAGGGGCACCGGCTGGATTCACCGCGCCTGCGCCGTCTCATCGGCGGCTGGAGCATCTCCGGATTTCTCACGTGGCAATCGGGCACGCCCTTCTCGGTGCTCTCCAATCGAGGAACCCTCAACCGCGGCGCCCGTTCCAACGGCACCAACACAGCAGTGGCGCTGGTTTCCAAGAGCCAGCTCGATGATTTACTCCAGCTGCGGATGACCGGGTCCGGTCCCTTCTTCGTCGCGGCCTCCGCCATCGGTCCGGACGGCCGCGCGGTAGCGCCCGACGGAGCGCCGCCGTTCAACGGCCAGGTCTTCTTCCACCCGGCGCCGGGACAACTGGGGACGCTTCAGCGCCGCATGTTCTCCGGCCCCTGGGCCTTCAATCTCGACTTCGGAATTCAAAAGAACACGAAGATTACCGAACGGCACTCGCTCGAAATCCGGATGGAGTCCACCAACATCTTCAATCATCCGACTTGGTTTGTCGGCGATCAGAACATTGACTCCACCACGTTCGGCCAGATTACCAGCACGTTCTTCGGCCGGCGCCTGATTCAGTTCGGCGCCTACTACCGGTTCTAGGACAGCCGGAGTCCGCTCTCTCCGAGCGGTTCTACAGATGGACTTCCCCTTCCGGGGGCCGGCGCTCCCGCTGGCGCACGGGACCGCCTTTGACAAACCACTCGGAGGAGGCCACGGCATATTCGGTCAGATAGCGGTGGAGTGCGCGCAGCATCATGATCTGTTCGCCCTCGGAGAACCGATAGGTCCGCTTGCCGTCCGTCATCGTGGCTTTGCGGAAGTCAATCTCGTAGGTTACGCGCCGCGCGGTCTTGAACGTTCCCCCCTTTTCTTCGCCGTACTCGATCGTCCACCGCAGGATGCGTGCCCTGGGTTGCCATTCAATGCGGTCGTCGGCGATGCGCGCCGCCTTGGAGCCGCCAAGGAGCGCCTCCGACTCGTCA
>DATLYE010000045.1:0-40714 GCA_035575135.1 Bryobacteraceae bacterium | reverse complement strand
GCGCCTATGGTGCAATCGTAAGGGTAGCACGGCCGTTTCCACATGAAACCCGTTCCGGCACAGGCCGCCCCGGACATTCTCCGAGCGGGCGGCGGCGTTCCCGGCTGCAGGCGGCTGTGGGTGAAGCGCGCGGCGGATGTCGTGTTCGCCGCAGCGGGACTCATCCTGCTGGCGCCGGTCATGGCGGCCATCGCGATCGCCGTGCTTTTCGAGAGCGGCCGGCCGGTGATTTTCTCGCAGGAGCGCATCGGGCGTAATGGCGTCCGGTTCCGCTTGTACAAGTTCCGCACCCTGCCGGTCTGCCCGCCGCAGGAAAGTGATGAACGCTGGGATGCGGAGCCGGTGGATCGCTTGAGCCGTTTCCTGCGGGCGACCGGACTGGACGAGCTGCCGCAGCTCTACAACGTGTTGCGGGGCGAGATGAGCTTGGTAGGGCCTCGCCCCGAACGGCCGTTTTTCGCAGCGCGGTTCCGGCGCGAGCTCGCGCGTTATGCTCTGCGCGAGTGCGCTCTCCCGGGACTCACAGGATGGGCGCAGGTCAACGGACTCCGGGGAGACACCTCGATCGCCACCCGTCTCGAGTACGACCTGTACTATTTGAACAACTGGTCGCTCGCCTTCGACGCGCGAATCTTGTGGCTGACGCTCGAGGGTAGTCTCCGCCAGGCCGCCGCGTTCATAAGGGGGAAGACCTGAGTGGCCGGCCCGGTGGATGGCGTGACTTATCTCAGCTACCTGCGCCGGAGGTGGCGCCTGCCCGCCGCGGCAGTGCTGGCCGCGGGCGCCGTCGCGCTCGGACTGAGCCTGGTGTGGCCGAAGAAGTACACGGCTCGGGTGGCTCTTCTGATCGAACCTCCGGCCGGAGCCGACCCGCGCGCGCCGCTGATGATCAGCTCGGTTTATCTGGAGTCCTTGCGTACCTACGAACACCTGGCGGCGAGCGACCAGCTTTTCGAAGAAGCGGCGCGCCGTTTCGGCCTTCGGCGCGGAACCCGGCAACCCATCGAACGGCTGAAAGACCGCGTGCTGCGCGTCTCGATTCCGCGCAACACCAGGGTGCTGGAGATCGAAGTCACGCTCGGCGATCCGAAACTGGCCCACCAGGTCGCCCTGTTCCTTGCCCGGGCCGTGGTTGCCCGCAATCAGAATACCGGCTCGCCGGACCGCGACGAGAGCCTGATCCTGGCGCGGCGCCGGGCCGAAGAGGCGTGGCAGCGTGTCGAGTCCGCCGTGGAGGCATTTCGGGAAACCCTCCGCCGTAGCCGCACCTTGGACCCGCTGCGCGCGCAAACGGAGATCGAAGCCGCCCGCGCGGATCTTGAATCGGCCAGGGCCTCAGCCGAGGGCGCCGAAAGCCGGCTGCGCGAACTGGCTTCCGCAGGCAGGCAAGGCGAGCGCCTGGAGTTGCTGGATCCGGGCTTGGTTCCCGAGCGCCCCTCCTCACCAAACTTGCCGCTCAACGTCATCGTCGCCTGCAGCCTGGCCTTGCTGTTCTCCCTCGGCTACTTGACGCTGGCCTACGGACTGACGCAATCACAACCTGCGGAATCCCCGGTTGTTCCATGGGTGCGGGCGGGGCCTTGAAAGTCGTTCTTGTTCACGACTGGCTTACCGGGATGCGCGGCGGCGAAAAAGTGCTCGCCGAGCTCGTGCGCATGTTCCCGTCCGCGGATGTGTACACCCTGTTCTGGAGGCGCGGCAGCGTCGCGGCCGGGATCGAAGCCCGGATCCGCGGCACCTCGTTCCTGGACCGGATGTTTCATGCCGCGCACGCCTACCGCTATTACTTGCCGCTGTTTCCCCTCGCAGTCAGATCTCTTCGCCTTCCGCCGTGCGACCTGGTGCTCTCGAGCAGCCACGCCGTGGCCAAGGGCGCCCGCATCCCTCCGGGCGCCGTTCATGTGAGCTATGTGCACACGCCCATGCGCTATGTTTGGGACAGCGCGGACGACTACTTTCGTTTCGGCCGGGGACGCCGGTGGCGCCGCGTGGCGCTCTCCCTCATCCGCCCCTACTTGCGATGGTTTGATCGCCGCACCGCGGCGGGCGTGGACTTCTTCGTCGCCAACTCCGAGAACGTGCGCCGGCGGATCCAGCGCATTTACGGTCGCGACGCCTGTGTGGTGCCGCCGCCGGTGGACACCGACTTCTTCACCCCGGAAGGGGCGCCTGCGGGCGAGTTCTATCTTGTCGTTTCCTCCCTCGAGCCGTATAAGCGCGTGGATCTGGCCGTACGCGCTTTTTCGGGGGGCAGCAGGCGTCTCATCGTGGCAGGAAAGGGAACACTGGAACGTGACTTGCGGCGGCTGGCCGCTCCTCCGGTAGAGTTTGCCGGCGAGGTTTCGGACACGAAGCTCCGGCAACTCTATCGCCGCTCGCGGGCGCTCGTCTTCCCAGGCCGTGAGGATTTCGGGATCGTTCCTGTCGAGGCGCAAGCCTGCGGCCGCCCGGTGATCTGTTACGGCGAGGGCGGAGCACTGGAAACCGTCCTGGACGGCGAGACCGGGATCCACTTCCGCCCGCAGACGGCGGAGGCGCTTCTGGATGCCGTCGCCCGGCTGGAGCGGCATGCCTGGAATCCGGCCGCCATCCGGCTCCACAGCCTGAAATTTTCGCGCGACCAGTTCCGTCGAAGGATGATTGGCGTGTTGGAGGCCGCGCTGGCGCCTGCCGGTGGATCTCCGGGCGCCGTGCGGGCTGCGGGGTGCGCGCCTTGACCGTCCTTTCCCGCACTGACGCCGGCATCGGCTTCGCTGCCGGAGCGGGCGCAGCCATCCTGACGGTGGCCTTCGGCCTGGGCGGTCTGCCCTGGATCCTGCTGCCCGCATTCGCCGCATTACTTCTGGGGGCCGGTGTGTGCTGGACCCTCAGCCGCCCCGAGCGCTGGGTCTTGGTATTGCTGGGAGCGGCGGTTCTTCTTCCGCCACTTCCACTCCCATGGGGTGACAGCGGACCGCACCCGGCGATCGCAGTGGCAAGCCTCGGCCTTGCAGCCGGGCTCGCCAAGTTGCGCGCGTGGAGGCGGTGCGGTGGGAGCCTTGCGGCGCCGGTGGCGCTTTTGTGGTTTGCTCTGTGCGCGAGTGTCCCGTGGGCGGCCTTCTATTCGGGATATGCCGTCGCGGCGGGGAGTCTGGCGAGGCTGGCTCTGTTTTCAATAAGCATTTACCTGTTCTTCTATGTGGCGGGGGGCCCCGGTCGGGAATTGCGAACGGCTACGCTGCTGCGTTTACTGTTCCTCTCCGCTGCGGCGACTTCGGCCTTTGCGGCCGCCGACTTTTATTTTCAGTTTCCCGCACCGTCCCGGTTCGCCCCGCAGTTCATCTGGCTCTCCGGCGGCGTGTACCGGCGGGCGCAGGGTCTATTCTACGAGGCGAGCACGCTTGGACTGTTTTGCGTGTTTGCACTGGTGATGGCGGCGGCGGTAGCCGTGCGGAACGCCGAGCGGCAGCTGGGCCTGCGCAGGTGGCAGCTTGCGGCCGCCAGTGTCCCCCTCGCCCTGGCGCTCGTACTGTCCTTTTCCCGGACCGCCATGGCGAGCTGCCTCATCGCGCTGGGCATGATGGTCTGGCTCGAACGGGCCCGGCTTCGCTGGTTCGGCAAACTGCTCCGGACGGCCGGGGCGTTGGCCGCGGGAGGATTAGTCGCCGCCGTCCTGCTCGCGCTGCTCGTGCCGCATTTTGTCGAAGCCTATCTGCTTCGCTTGTGGTACACGGGGGCATGGTTTGCAGAGGCTCCGGATCTGATCTTTTCCCACCGGCTCGACAGCTGGCGCCGCCTGTGGGAATACGCCGGGGCCCATCCCGGACGCCTTCTGTTCGGCGTGGGATACAAGACGCTTCCCTACGCAGGGCTCGACGGCACGCCCGTGATCGCTGACAACACGTATCTCAGTGTTTTCATCGAAACGGGTCTTCTGGGACTGACGGCGCTGCTGTGGCTGCACGTGACCGTTCTGCGCTGCACGTGGCGCTGGGCGACCTCGAGCGGCACGGCGCTCGGACGCCTGGTGGGTCTCGGCATGTGCTCGTTCTGGTGCGGCCTCATCTTCCAGATGCTCAGCGGGGACACGCTGACCTACTGGCGCGTGCTGCCGTGGCTGTTTGCCATACTGGCCGCCGGCTTGCGGGAGGCACACCGTGCGGGTTCTGGTGCTTGACCAGTTCGCCGAGCTGGGCGGAGCGCAACGCTGCCTGCTCGAGACAGTTTCCGCGCTGGGAGAGGCCGGTTGGGAAGTCCATGCGGCGCTACCGGGGCCCGGCCCGCTGGCAAGGCTCCTCGAAGCAAGAGTTGCCTCGGTACACAGGCTGGACCTCGGCTCGTATTCGCTCGGCACGAAGTCCGTGGCGGATGTGGTCCGTTACTCGGCGAGGCTCGGGGTTCTCGCACGCCAGATCCGCGCTTTGGCACGGCGCACCGGAGCCGATCTGCTCTACGTGAACGGACCGAGGCTGCTGCCCCCCGCGGCGTGCGCTGAGCTGCAGCTGCCTGTAATCTTTCATTGCCACAATCCGATTGGCTCTCTGGCCCCACGGGTGCTCACGGCTTGGGCGGTTCGCAAGACGAACGCAACTGTGATTGCGGCCGGAAACCGGCTGGCCCGCCAGTGGCGCGGCGCGGTCCACGTCGTCTACGGAGGAGTCGGAGGGCCCCCGCCGGGATGGGAGCGCCACGGCGGAAGCGTGGGCATGATCGCCCGGTTCCACCCTCGCAAAGGCCAGCGGGAATTCGTCACGGCGGCCGCACAGGTGGCCGCAGAACTCCCGGAAGCCAGATTCCTGCTGTGCGGCGACGCTGTGTTCGAGGACCGTCTCGGTCTCCGCTACCGGGCGGAGGTTCTGTCTTGTTTGCCGCCTTCCGTGCGCTACCTGGGATGGCGCGACGATGTCTACGAGGTTCTGGCGGCTTGCGACCTGCTCGTGCTCCCCTCGCGGGAAGAAGGCGGCGTGCCGTACGTCATCCTCGAAGCTTTCGCGGCGCGCGTGCCCGTGCTTGCGACGCCTGCCGGCGGCATACCGGAAGTGATCGAAGACGGCCGGACGGGTTTTCTGCTTTCGCGCCCCGACGCCGCCGGGATTGCGCGCCGCCTGCGAGAGCTGTTGCCGCAGCCCGCGGTGCTGTCCGAGGTTGCGGAACGCGCCTGGCAACTGTGGCGCGAGCGGTTTACAGCGGAAGAGTATCGGCGCCGCCTCGCGGCGCTGCTGGCGCGCTGTTGCAGCGCCGCCGCCCGCCGTGGTTAGGTCGGAGTCCCCAGAGATCCGATGCCGCGCCATTCCGGAAGGTCCGCCCTCCGTCAGGTGCGGTAGCTGGCGTTGATGCGGACGTAGTCTTCCGTCAGGTCGCACGTCCAAAAGCAGGCTTCCCCGCGCCCTTTGCCCTGGATCGCGAAACGGATCACGCAGTCGGAAGCATTCAGCTTCGCCTTCAGCTCGCGCTCGGAAAACTCCGCCGCCACGCCGTTTTGGCAGACACGCGTCCCTTGCAACCAGATGTCCACCTTCGAGGGGTCGAACACGACGCCGGCGTTGCCGGCAGCGGACAGAATCCGCCCCCAGTTGGGATCTGAACCTGCGATGGCCGTTTTCACAAGCGGAGAGTTGGCAATGGCCCGGGCAAGGCGCGCTGCCGCTTCGTGCGACGGAGCGCCTGTCACGTGGATCGTGATCTTCTTCCGCGCGCCCTCGCCATCCCGGGCGATCATCTCGGCCAGGTCCTGCATCACCCACGCGAGCACCTCTTCAAAAACCATCCGCTCCCGGGTGTCCGGGCGAATCCCTGAGGCGCCGTTGGCCATCAGAATCAGCGTGTCGTTGGTGGACGTGTCGCCGTCCACGGAGAGCCGGTGATACGTGCGGTCGGCTGCCCGGCGCAACATCGGCGCCAGATGTACGGGGGCGATCGAGGCGTCTGTCATTAGAAAGCCGAGCGTCGTGGCCATGCGCGGATGGATCATGCCCGCGCCCTTGGTCATTCCTGCGATGCGAATGGTACCGCGGTTCAACGGGACCTCGCCGAAGGCGACTTTGGGAATGCGGTCCGTCGTCATGATGGCGCGGGCGGCGTCGTGGAAACGCTTCTCGGAGAGCTTGCGTACCAGCCGCGGTAAGGCCCGGAGAATCAGCCTGGCGTCCAGTTCGACGCCGATCACCCCGGTCGAGGCCGGCAGTACTTGCCGCACCGGAACCCTCAGGTGTCGCGCCGCGGCCCGGCAGCATTCGAGCACGACGCGCATGCCCGTCCGGGTGGCGCAGTTGGCATTGCCGGCGTTGACAAGAATCGCGCGCGCCTTGCCGCCGGACTCCTCCAGATGCCGCCGCGCCAGCTGCACCGGGGCGGCTTGTACGCGGTTTGTCGTGAACAGACCCGCCGCGGCGGCGGGAAAGTCCGAAACGATCAGCGCCAGATCGTCCTTGTGCTCCTTGCGGATTCCCGCGTAGCCGGAGGCGTAGCGATAGCCGCCAGGGAGCCTCACGCAACCTCCCCCAGCTGCTCGCCCGCCGACGGGCGGTAGCCGTGCACGAAATCCTGCGCTGAAATCCGGCTCTTTCCCTCGATCTGCACCTCCAGCAATTCCAAGAGCGCTCCGTCGCCGCACACGACCATCAGCCGGTTTGCCTCTCTGCGCAGCGAGCCGGGCGGCCCTCCGCCGGCGCCGGCGCGCCGGGCTCTCCAGATGTGGAGCAGTTTGCCCCGAAACATCGTCCAGGCGCCCGGCCAGGGCACAAATCCACGGATCTGATTGTAGATATCTTGAGCCGGGCGGCTCCAGTCAATGCGGCCGTCCTGCTTGGTGAGCAAGGGTGCATAGCTGGCTTGTGTGTGATCCTGCGGGCGCGGCACGATGGTGCCCGCTTCCAGGCCGCGCAAAGTCTCGATGAGCAGCTCTGCTCCCATCACGGCCAGGCGCTCACTCAACTCGATCGCCGTTTCCTCGGGCCCGATGGGAGTTTCCCGTTGCAGCAGGATATCGCCGGTGTCCAGCCCGGCGTCAATGCGCATCGTCGTCACCCCGGTCACCGTTTCGCCGCGGGCGATGGCCCACTGTATGGGCGCCGCGCCGCGATATTTCGGCAGCAGCGATGCATGCACGTTGATGATCCCTAAAGGCGCCAGATCAATGACCTCCTGCGGGATGATCTGCCCGTAGCCCACCACGACCATGGCCCGCGGCTCGAGCGCGGCCAGCAGCGCCACAGTCTGCGCCTCCCGGATGCGCTCCGGCTGGTAAACGGGGAGCCCCAGACGCTCCGCCGCTTCCTTTACCGGCGGCGCGCCCAGCCGCTGCCCGCGTCCCTTCGGCCGGTCCGGCTGCGTGATCACGGCAGCAATTTCGTGGCCGGACTCTGCCAGCCGCTCAAGCGAAGGCACTGCAAACGCCGGACTCCCCAGGAAAACCAGTTTCACCGGTGGCCTCGCGGCTCAGCCCCACTCGCCGGCCTTCATCAGTTTGCGGATCTTCCGGCGGATCAGGTCCCGTTTGAGAGCACTCAAATGGCTCAGGTACAGTTTGCCGTCCAGATGATCGGTTTCGTGCAACAGCGCCCGTGCCAGCAGGTCTTCTCCGGTCACTTCGAAGAACTCGCCTTTGACATTCTGCGCCCGCACTGTCACACGGGCCCCGCGCGTGACTTCCTCCCGGAATCCGGGCACGCTCAGGCAGCCCTCCTCGGAGCGCTGCCTGCCCTCGTTGCGGATCACTTCCGGGTTAATGAGCACCAGCCGCTGCGAAGGATCTTCTCCCCCGGAGATGTCAATGACGGCGATGCGCTTGGAGAGCCCGATCTGCGGCGCCGCCAGCCCGACGCCGCGTGCGGCGTACATGGATTCGAACATGTCTTCGATCAGCTTGTGCAGCTCCGGCGTGTCAAATTCCGTTACCGGGTCCGCCTTGCGCTCCAGCACCGGATCGCCGTATTTCACGATCGGATAGATCATCTTAGAACTCTTTTACCTGCTTGAGATAGCCCTCGAAGTTTCGCTTGGCTTCTTCCAGCGAGTCGCCGCCGAACTTCTCGCGCATGGCCGCGGCCAGCACCAGGGCCACCATGGCCTCTCCAATGACGGCTGCCGCGGGTACGACGCACACGTCGCTGCGTTCGTAGGCGGCCAGAGACGGCTCCCGTGTAAGCAGGTCCACCGATTCGAGCGGCCGCCGCAGGGTCGAAATGGGCTTCAGATAACCACGCACGATAATGTCCTGCCCGTTGCTGATCCCTCCTTCCAGGCCGCCGGCGCGATTCGAACCGCGGTAGAAGCGCCGCTCTGCGCGGTCGTAGTGGATCGTGTCCTGCACCTCGGAGCCGAAGCGCGCCGCGTTGTCCACCGCCGCGCCGATCTCGACGCCCTTGACCGCCTGGATGGACATCACAGCCTGCGCCAGCCGTCCGTCCAGGCGCGCATCCCAGCTGATGTGGGAGCCGAGGCCCGGCGGCACGTTGTGCGCCACCACTTCGAAAATGCCGCCGACCGTGTCCCCGGTGCGGTACGCCTCGTCCACCACCGCCTTCATGCGCAGCTCTGTTTCCGCATCCACGCAGGCCAGCACCACCTGCTCGCGCCGGCTCAGCGCGACCAGTTCCTCCCAGCAAGCCTCCCGGCCCAGCCGCACCGGGCCTACGGCCACGACGTGGCTCAGCACTCCGATGCCGAACTGCTCGAGGAACGCTTTGGCGACGGCGCCGGCCGCAACACGCGCCGCCGTCTCCCGGGCGCTGGCCCGCTCGAGAACGTAACGCGCGTCGTGGAAATTGTATTTGATGGCCCCGGCCAGGTCAGCGTGACCCGGCCGCGGGCGCGTCACGGGACGCTTCTTGTCTTCCGCGCCCTCTGTGTCCTCTACCGGGAGGGCCTCCGTCCAATTGGGCCAGTCCCGGTTGCGAATCAGGATCGCCACGGGCGAGCCGATGGTGCGGCCGTGGCGCACCCCGGCGACGATCTCGGCCGTGTCCGTTTCGATCTTCATGCGCCCGCCACGGCCGTAGCCTTGCTGGCGGCGCCAGAGCTCGCGATTGACGGCAGCGGTGGAAACGGGAACACCCGCCGGAAGACCTGTCAGCGTGGCCACCAGGTACTCGCCGTGCGACTCCCCGGCGGTTTCGAACCGAAACATTCGTAAGACCTTATCCTAACCAATGGCCCGGAACGCAGGCAACCAAATCGCCGGTTTGCATTTTTACATGTCGCCGTCACACCACTTTAAAGAGGGCGTATCATAATAGGTTTCGAGGCATCCCCCGAGAAGAAAGGAGTCTTTTCAATGCATTTTCGCCAACTCGCTTTGGTGCTGTGCGCGGCCGCGTCGCTATGGGCTCAGGCGGACGCCAACAAAGGCCAGATCGTGGGCACCGTCTTCGATCCCAAACAGGCCGTCGTGCCCGGTGCTCAGGTCCGCTTGAAAAACCTGGCTACCGGCTTTTCGCGGGAATTAAAAACCAATGAGGTCGGCCAGTTCCGCGCCGTGGCTCTCGACCCGGGAACTTACGAACTGGTGGCCGAAAGCCCCGGCTTTGCCCCTACCACCATCAGCGGTGTGGAGCTCAACGTCGGCTCGACCGTCAACCTGAACGTGGTCTTGCAACTGAGTACGACCACGGTCACCGTGGAAGTCGCCGAGACGATGATCAGCACTACCATGCCTGCGGCCTCGACCGTGATTACGAGCAGCGTCATCCGGGACCTGCCCATCAACGGGCGCCGCTTTCATGATTTCGCTCTGATCACTCCCACCGTCCAGGTCGAAACGCAGCGCGGCCAGCTCTCCTTCGCCGGCCAGAAGGGGATCAACTCCAATGTGATGCTGGACGGCGCCGATTTCAACCAGCCGTTCTTCGGCGGCATCCGCGGCGGGGAGCGCGCCAATCTGATTTTCACGGTGCCGCAGAGCGCGGTGCAGGAGTTTCAGATCATCGCCACCGGCTATTCGGCGGAGTACGGCCGCTCGACCGGCGGTGTGTTGAACGCTGTGACCAAGTCCGGGACCAACGAGTACCACGGCGAAGCCTATTACAACCTGCGCCACAAGGAACTCGGTCTGAAGACTCCGTTCGGCCGCCAGTCGCTCGAGACGCGCCACCAGTATGGGGGAGCCGCCGGAGGGCCCGTACGCCGTGACCGGATGTTCTGGTTCGCCTCGGTCGAACGGCAGGAATCCCGCACGCCGCGGTTTGTGTTCTTCCCTCGCCTGGTCGGGCTCGCGGAAACCGATACGAATCGGGAGGCGCTGCGGTACTTCCGTAGCCTGGAGACGCCGTTCACCCAGACCAACGACGCCACGGCGCTTCTGGCGCGGAGTGACTATCAGTTCGCCGGCGGCCACCGCCTGACCTTCCGCTACAACTTCAGCAACGGCGTGGCGCTCAATTCCACCACCACCGGCACGCGTATCGAACCGACCATCGATCGCGCAATAACCAACAACGGCACGGAGAAAGACCGCACCCACACCGGGGGGATTCAGCTGACCTCGCTCCTCGGCCCCACAACCGTGAACGACCTGCGCTTCCAGACCTCCTACGAAGTGCGCCCGCGCGAAGCCAACCAGCCCACCGGGCCCGAGGTGGCAACGACGATGGGCCGTTTCGGCACCGTGAACTTCCTTCCCACCATCCAGGACGACATGCGCATCCAGATCAACGACGGCCTTACCGTGATCCGGGGAAAGCACACGGTGAAGCTGGGCGGTGACTACAACCGCCTGACGACCTTCCAGAGTTTCGGCTTCAATCAGTTCGGAGCGTTTTCCATCAGCGGGACCGACGTGCAGCGGCACCTGGATATTCTCTCGGTGGGTGGTGCGGTGGCGAACCGCTTCGACGACCGCAGCGTCACCTACCGCCGTCAGATCGGCAACCTCCTGGTGGACTACGGCGTGCACCAGTTCGCGCTCTACGCCCAGGACAGCTGGCGGTTGACTCCGTCTTTCACCCTCGACCTCGGCTTTCGCTGGGAAGGGCAGTGGAATCCCACGCCGCAGGCCAACAACCAGGACTTGATCCAAAAAGTGCGCAACGTGGTTTTCCCGTTGGGCAAGAGCTTCGATCCCACCGTCATCCGAGACAACACCCGGCAGTTCATGCCCAGGTTCGGTTTTGCCTGGAGCCCGTCGGCGGCCCGCCGGATGGTGCTTCGAGGCCACACCGGTCTTTTCTACGCCAGCACGCCGATGCTGCTGCTGGCGGGTCCCATGAACAACTTCCGGATTCCGCCGGGCGACGTCTCGATTCAGCTTCCCCGGTCCGGCAGCACGGTGTACCGCGACTTTCTGGCGGCCGGTCTGGACCTGAACAACTTTCCGCTCGACAAGCTGCCCGTGATCGATGTGGAGACGGTTCAACGCGCCGCCGGCGGTGGGACCGATCCTTTTGCCGGGGCGAATTTGCTGTCCTGGGCTTCCGACTATGACAATCCGCGGTCCTTCCAGAGTGGCCTGGGGTTTGACGTAGAGGTGGCGCGCAACCTCGTGGCCGGCGTGCAGCTGAACTATGTGAACACCGTGCACATCCAGCGCAACCGGGACTTCAACCTGCCCGCGCCCGTCATCCGCCCCAACGACCTGTCCCGGCGGCCGTTCTACGGCCTGCGCTCGGGCACGCGGCGTCCGGTGCCCACGCTGGGCGCCCTCTGGGTCAGGGAAACCTCCGCGCGTTCCATGTACCGCGGCATCACCTTCTCGTCCCAGTACCGGGCGGGCCGGCTCCAGTTTGGGGCCTTCTACACCGTCTCCCAGACCTTCTCCGACGACGACCAGGAGCGGGATGCCACCGGCTTCCGCTATGACGACAGCTTCAATCTCCGTCCCGAGTACGGCTACTCCGATCTGGACCGCCGTCACCAGTTCACGGGCTACGCCGTGGCTTCGCTGCCGTTCGGAATCGAACTCTCAGGCGTCTTTCGCGCGGTGAGCGGGCGGCCGATCGATCCGCGAACGGGCGCCGACACCAACGAAGATTTTGCGAGCAATGACCGGGCCTTCCGGGCCCCCGGCGTCCCCTTCCGCCGCAACTCCTTCCGCGACCGCGCGATCAGCAACGTGGACTTGCGCTTCCTCAAGAAAATCCCGCTTCCCTCGGAGCGTTTCAAGCTCGAGTTCTCCTGCGAGATGTTCAACCTGTTCGATTTCGACAACGTCGTCTATTCGGGAAACAACACGGTCTATGGATTGGGTGTGGATCCGGCCACAGGCAACGTGATTCCGCCTCAGGCGACGTGGCTCCGCCTGCGCCTGCCGGACGGCTCCTACGACCCCCAGAACATCCAGGTCGGAAACCCCTTCCAGGCCCAGCTAGGATTCCGGCTGATTTTCTAAGACATGGGGACAGACCCTGCCCGGGGTCTGTCCCTTCTTTGCCTTTACCGCCCGTAGTAGGCCGCGTTCCGCGCCGTGAAATGAGCCCATTTTTCGGGCAAATCGTCCAGGGCGAAAATCGCGGAAACCGGGCACACCGGCACGCAGGCCCCGCAGTCAATGCATTCCACCGGATCAATGTAAAGCATTTCCTCGGTGGCGTAGGCGGGTTCGTCCTTCTTGGGATGGATACAATCTACAGGGCAGGCATCCACGCACGCCGTGTCTTTCGTGCCGATGCAAGGTTCTGCGATGACGTAGGCCATGGGCTTTCTGATCGCCTCCTCTGAGGAACAGTTCTGTCTGCGAAACTACCACCTATACCACGCCGTCCCGCACCGGACAATGCCGCCCGGAAGCCGAGCCGTGCGATCGGAATTCGGAGGCGCGTTTTATTTGACCTTTCGCCGCATCACCACGCGCACGCCGGTCTTGCGCGGCGCGGCGGCGAAAGCCTCTTCGATCACGGCGGCCTGCTCGGCCAGGTGGCGCTTGTAGGAGCCCGTCGCCGGACTGGCGCTCTCCGGCCGCCCCACATAATGCAGCCGGCGCCCGCTCCCCTCCAGCAGCGGCTGCAGCCACTCGCGCATATGGCGCCAGGCCCCCATGTTGCGAGGCTCCTCCTGCACCCAGACGACTTCCGCGGTGGCGGGGTATCGCGCCAGTACGTCTGCGAGTTGCGCCTCCGGAAACGGATAAAGCTGCTCGATGCGGACGATGGCCGTGTCGCGCGCGCCGCGCTTTTCGCGTTCCTCCTCCAGCTCGTAATAAATCTTCCCGGAACACAGCAGGATCCGCGAAACCGCAGCCGGATCCGCTGCCGCCGTGTCGCCGATCACCTCCCGGAAGCTGCCGCCGGTGAACTCCTCCAGGCTGGAAACGCACCGCGGGTGGCGCAGCAGGCTTTTCGGGGTGAAGATGACGAGGGGTTTCCGCACGCCGCGCCCCTGCGGGCCGCCGTACATCTGCCGCCGCAGCAGGTGAAAGTACTGGGCCGGTGTCGTACAGTTGGCTACCTGAATGTTGTTGTCGGCGCAGAGCTCCAGAAACCGCTCGATGCGCGCGCTCGAATGCTCCGGGCCCTGCCCTTCGTAGCCGTGGGGAAGCAGCAGCACCAGCCCGCTCGGCTGCCCCCACTTGGCTTCGCAGGCTGCGATGTACTGATCAATCATGATCTGGGCGCCGTTGGCGAAGTCGCCGAACTGCGCCTCCCACATCACCAGCGTGAGCGGATCGGCAACGCTGTAACCGAATTCGAACCCCAGCACGGCGTACTCGCTCAGCGAGCTGTCGAACACGTCGAAGCGCGCCTGATCCTCGGAGAGGTGCTGGAGGGGACAGTACTCGTGCCCGTCTTCGTAATCGTAAAGAATCAGGTGCCGCTGCGTGAAGGTACCGCGACTGGAGTCCTGGCCGCTGAGCCTTACGGGCGTCCCCTCGAGCACGAGGCTGCCGAAGGCCAGCGCCTCACCGAACGCCCAGTCAATCGGGCCCCCTTCGGCAAACGCCTGCCGGCGCCGCTCGATGAAGCCCCGCAGCTTGGGATGCAGCCGGAAGTCCGCGGGGAACGTCGTCAGGCCTTCCGCCACACGCTTCAGTGTCCCCGGATCCGCGGACGTCTCCGGGGCGTGCGGCGTAATCTCCTCGGAGGTCACTACGCTCAGCTCGCCCGGCTCGAATCGCTCGGCCTGGCGCTGGGCTGCTTCGAATGCCTCCGCCAGCCGCTCCGCCGCGCGCTTTCGCAGTTTCTCAGCCTCTTGGGGCTCGATCACGCCTTCCCGCACCAGCCGTTCGGTGTACAGCGTGGCCACGGAAGGGTGCTCTTTGATCTTGCGGTAGAGGATGGGCTGCGTGTAGCTCGGATCGTCCGCCTCGTTGTGACCGTGCCGGCGGTAGCAGAACATGTCAATGACCACGTCCTTCTTGAAGCGTTGGCGGTAATCGAAGGCGATCTGCGTTACGCGGATGGCCGCCTCCGGGTCGTCGCCGTTGACGTGGAAGATGGGAGCCTGGACCATCCGGGCCACATCGGTCGAGTAGGGAGACGAGCGCGCCTCTTCCGGCGGCGTCGTAAACCCGATCTGGTTGTTGATCACCAGATGGATGGTCCCTCCGGTGCGGTAGCCGTGGAGCTGGGAGAAGTTCAGCGTCTCCGCCACGACGCCCTGGCCGGCGAAAGCCGCGTCTCCGTGGACCAGCACGGGAATGACGCGCTCCCGCTCTGTGTCGCCCAGGCGGTCCTGTTTGGGCCGCACGATGCCCTCCACCACTGGGTCTACCGACTCGAGGTGGCTCGGGTTCGGGGCGACGGATACCACGATCTCCCGGCCGGAGGGTGAGACGCGGACGCCGCTGGCCCCAAGGTGATATTTCACATCACCGGTTCCCTGGGTGCTCAGCGGGTCCATTTCCCCTTCAAATTCCGAGAAGATTTGCACCAGCGGCTTGCCGATGATGTTGGCCAGCACGTTCAGCCGTCCCCGGTGCGCCATTCCCATGACGATCTCGTGCACGCCGTGGTCCGCCGCGCGGTTGAGCAGTTCGTCGAGAATGGCAATCGCGGTTTCTGCTCCCTCCAGCGAGAAACGCTTGTGGCCCACGAAGCGCGCGTGGAGGAAGTGCTCGAATTCTTCGGCCTCGATCAGGCGCTCCAGGATGCGAAGTCGGGTGGCGCGGTCGAGCGGCCAGCTGTTGGTATGCGGCTCCATGCGGAGCTGGAGCCAGCGTTTTTGCTCCGGGTGCTGGATGTGCATGTACTCGCAGCCGATCTTGCCCGAGTACGTCTTGCGCAGCGTCTCCAGGATCTCCCGCAACGTGGCCACCGGGCGCGGGCCTTCCTCTCCGATAGCCTCACTGAGCGTCCCTGTCAGAAACTCGCGGTCGAGGTCCCAGATCGTCAGGCCGTAGGTGGCGGGATCCAGTTCCGGATGGTAGGCCGGCTCCGCGCCGAGCGGATCCAGGTCGGCGATCAGGTGCCCGCGCACCCGGTAGGCGTTGATCAGTTGCAGTACCGCGGCTTCCTTGGCGATCTCTTCCGTGCGGGCGGCCAGCCCCGGCAGGGAGGCGGCGCGGTCCGGCTCCCACCGCACCGGGCTGTGGGGCATCTTCAGGTCCGCGAAGATCTGTTCGTAAAACCCTTCCTCGCCTTGCAACAGGTCCTGTATGGTCGCCAGGAACATGCCGGATTCGGCGCCCTGGATGATGCGGTGATCGTACGTGCAGGTGAGCGTCATCACCTTGCCGATGCCGAGCATGGCCCGCACCTCCGGCGCCACGCCCCGGTATTCGGCCGGATAGTCAATGGCGCCGGTGGCGATGATCGCGCCCTGCCCCGGCATCAGACGCGGCACGGAGCCCACGGTGCCCACCGTTCCCGGGTTGGTGAGGGAAATGGTCGTGCCCTGGAAGTCCTCCGGGGTCAGCTTCCCCGCCCGCGCCCGGGCCACAAGGTCTTCATAAGCACTGAGAAAGCTCTGAAAATCTAGTGAGCCGGCGTTCTTGATGTTGGGCACCACCAGCGAGCGTGTGCCGTCCTTGCCGGGCAGATCGATCGCCAGCCCGAGATGAATCTGCCGGCGCACGACGCGGTACGGCCGGCCGTTCTCCTCCCAGTACGTGTCATTGAGTACGGGATGCTTGCGCAGCGCCTTGACGATCGCCCACGCAATCAAATGCGTGTAGGAAACTTTTCCTTTCCCCAAGAGCGCCAGATGGTTGTTGATGATCCGGCGGTTTTCATCAATCACTTTCACCGGGATGGTACGCTGCGAGGTCGCCACCGGGATCGAAAGACTGGCGTTCATGTTCTCGGCGATCCGGGCGGCAGCGCCCCGCAACGGCGTCAGTTCGCCTTCGGGACGCGGGGCGGTAATGGGGGCCGGCGCCCCGGAAGCCGGCTGCGGTCCGGAATCGGGAACTACCGTTGCGGTGTTCGCCCCGGACTCAAACACGCGTCGCCAGCTCTCGTCAATGGCGCTGCGGTCGTGCCGGTATTGGGAATACAGTTCGTCGGCAAGCCAGCTGTTGATCTCGACAGACGGATGGCTCGGCTCAGGCATGGCGGGGAAAACCTACACCACCATGATACCTGAGCCCGCCCGGCCCCCCTGCTCGCCGGGGGAGAGCGGCGGCGCCCGGCCAGAGTCCGCTGACCGCCTTGCCTGGTGCGACTCTGGCGATCAGCGGCGCGGCTCTCGCACCACGGCCCGGTTTTCGTACAGTAGAACGCGGCCATGGCTCCAGCCGATCGAAATGACGTCCAGGTCCCCGTCGCCGTCTATGTCCGCCACGCGCGCTCCATCGTGGTGCTCGTCGCCCTGGAAGGTCACGTGTCTCTTCCATTTGCTGCCGCGACCATCCAGGTTTTCGAATACGAGCAGGCGCGCCGAGGCAGGATCCTTGTAGTTGTGTTCGCCCACGATTATCTCCAGATCCCCGTCGCCGTCCATGTCGCGCACATCCAGGCTCATCGGACCGATCACTTCCAGGCTGACGAGGTGCTCGATCCAACGCTCGGTGGGGTCGCCGGGCTGTTCGTACCACGCCAGTTTCCCCGGAACGTTGATCGCTTCGAAACCTGCGACGGCGTCAAGTAGCCCGTCCCGGTTGATATCCGCCAGTAGGTTGCGATCGGGATCGCCGGGGGCGGAATGAATCACGTGCAGGCTCCAGGAGTCGCCGTCGTTGCGCAGCCAGCGAGTGCCGAGCAGCAGGTCCATGTCGCCATCGCGGTCAATGTCGCCCCAGCTCAGTGCTTCTTCCTGGGAGAAGTCCGAGATGGTTCGCAGCTTGCCTTCCGGGAAGGTGAGCATTTGAATTCCCAGTCCGGCTTTACGCCAGGATAGAGCGGCTTCGAGCGGGCCACGGAAGCGGAAGCGCGTCACGGCGATGCCTTGGAGCAAATCCCCCACGCCGCGCGCCAGCTCGCGCGACGCGAAACGGCCCCGTCCCAGGTTGCGCGCCAGCACGAACACGGCATTGCTCTGGGAGCCGCGACCCTGGGTGCCCAGAACATCCAGCCGTCCGTCGTCATCGAAATCGTACAGCGCGGCCGTGTTGCGCAGGGGAGCGCCGATCTCCCGGCGCCGCCAGTTTCCCGCCGGGTGGCCCGGATTGCGATACCACCAGCCGCCGGTGACGATGTCCGGCCGGGTGTCGTCGTCGAGATCGCCTGCGCCGACAAAAATGGCGCGCCACGGCCTTTTGGCGTCCACGACGTGCCGCGCCCAGCGATCCAGCGCCAGCGGCTTCCTGCCTTGGTTGAGCCATACTTCGAGCAAAGGGTAGTTATGGCGGAACGGCTTGCTGAGAATATCCAGGTCGCCGTCACCGTCCAGATCCGCCAGACGCGCCTCGTGCGTGCCCTGGCCGCGGTGCAGCTCCTGTATGTGAAAGCGGCCGTCGCCGTCCCCATAGAGGACCCACATCCGGGCATCGGGGTGGTCCACGCCCGTGCCGCTCCATTTGGCCATTTCCGCCACGAACAGATCCAGGTTGCCGTCGCCGTCAATATCGCCGGCACGAAGACTATGACCGTGATTGACGTCGGATCCCAGCAAATCACGCCCTTCCCATCGCCCGCCGCGGAGTTCAAACATCTTCAGGCGCAGAGTGTTGTCGCCTGGGCCGAAGACGACTTCGGGATGACCGCCGCGGATGAAATCGCCCGCCACCACGCGCGAGAAACGGTAGCCGTCGTCCATCACATGGGCCACAAAGGTGTCACCGCCCCGGTGCTCGAACCAACGGCCTCCGCCGATGATGTCTAACTTGCCGTCGCCGTTGACGTCGGCGGCCGCCAGGCCCTCGTGCTCCTCGCCTTCGTTCCAACGGTAGATAACGGTGCCCGGCCAGGGCTCAGTGACCCTGGGGTCCGCCGGGATCCGGAAGAGCAACAGCACGCGCGACCCCTGGTTCCAACTGGCGAGCTCGGCCTTGCCGTCGCCGTCGAAGTCCCCGAAGATCTGATCGTGATGCTTGTTCCCGCCTGCGTTCTTGATTAGGCGCCGCTTCCAAGGACGCTCCGGATGGAACGCAGGATGGGGATTCTCCCACCACCAGATTTTGTTGTCCCCGGCATCGGCCCCGAAAACCAGGTCGAGATCACCATCCTCGTCTATGTCATAGAAGGCGCCTCCCGCCTCGATCCGGAGATGGTCGGGATCAATGATATGGCGGGACCAGCCTGCCGGCCCTCGGCGGTACCAGACCACGGACGGCGCGGCTCTCCGGCCCGCGATGATGACGTCCTCGATACCGTCCTTGTCAACGTCGACCGTGAGACAAGCCGTGGGCTCCATTTCGGCGGGAGGCGCCGGCAGTTCGCCCCTCGCGCTGGAGAGGTGAGTCCAGAAGACCTGCGCATTGGCGGACAGCGCAACCAGAGCAAGAAGGATGATCCGCATGGCTTTGCAATGACTCTGCCGTACAGACTAGCACCGCGCCCGCGGTCCGGCGACCCGAACGGCGCTGGGAGCCGGAGTCTGTCACCGGCATTCGAAGTCAGATCGCAGGTAGATCCAACAGCTTCCGTGCCGCCCTTTTTGTGGAGGCAGACTTTATGACCGGTATTAAAGCGACAGGCGCAAGATGTCGGACGCAATCTGGGCAAAGGCCTGATGTAGTGCAGCTGAGTCCGCGGCGTACACGTAGCTGCCCACCGGCTTGCTGGGATCGAAGATCGGGCTCTGGGGCGTGTTGGCCACGCGGTGCATCAAGACTTGCTCCGGCGCCCCGGGGCCGCCCAAGGCGATGGTGTAGGTGATCACAGCCAGGCCGTTTGCCACCGATTCGTTGCGCACCCGTTGCGCCGCGTTGTCCAGCGCGTTAGTGGCCGCATTGGTCACCGTCTCCCAGTCATCGAGCCGGATGCGGCCCGCGCCGTCGCGGCGGATCGGTGTCTTATATCCGACCAAGGAGTTTCCGAACACATCCACCTCGTTCTGCGCGCCCGGACGGGTAAGCGCCACGATGTCGTCCACCACGCGCCGGAACGAGCTGGCATAGTAACAGCCGCTGCTGCCCGGAACGACGCGCCAGTCCGGGTTCGGCGCCGGGGGCGGTCCGCTTTCCAGGGCGCGAAACACGCCCCAGACCTGAGTGCCAGCCGGCGCCACCACGCCATTTTTGTCGGAGTGATCCAGACAAGGACTGCTCGATCTCACCTCCAAGGCCGGCATGTGCAGGGAATTGGGTTGGCCGTCGGTGAAGAACAGAATCACGTTGAGCGTACCGGGCTCGTTGATGGCCACAAGCTGCTGGTAGGCCAGCCAGTACGGCGCCGCCGCGTTGGTTCCACCCACGCAGTTGATGTTATTGATCATGGTCACCAGGTTCGTGCCGCTTCGGGAGAGAAAATCGAAGGCCGGCGGAAAATCGACGTAATATGTCGTGCCGAAGGTGATCATGCCCACCCGGTCGCGGCCGTCCACGAAAGTCTGCACAAAACTGGTCGCCGCCGTCCGCAGGGGGCCGCAGGAGTTGGAATTGGCCAGCGACCCGGAACGGTCCAGCACCAGCATGATGTTCACGTCGCGCCGGGTGGCCTCGGCCATGCTCCGCACCGTGAGGGAGTTCACGCCCAGGATTCTCATGAAATACGTGGGCGCCTCCACACTGGCTTCCACATGAATAATGGTCGTCTTCGGCGGCGTCGGCGGAAAGCTGACCGCAATGGAGGGGTTGCTCGCCCCCAGCCACCGGTCCGTGAAGTTGGCGTTGAAGACATCGGTGGCCGTCTGGGTCGCGCTGCCGCGCTGTGAGGCTAGGTCGAGCCCACGGCTCAGGGAGCGGCCCGCCGCCAGCGCGGCGCCGTCCACCGCCGTCTGCAAACGGCCTTTGACGGCGTACGCCACCCCGGCGTCAATGGACAGACCCACCACCGGAATGACCACCAGCAGCAACGCCACGGTCGTGAACAGCAGCACGACGCCGCTCCGCCGCGGTTTGGAGCCCGACTGAGTTGTCATACCGATCCTCCTTCAGAAAATGGCTCGCGCATAGTTCCCTGTACCGGTGCGGAAACCCGGAAAGTCGAACTGAGGCGACGGGAAATACACTTCCACCACGTAGGCGTACTGATCGTCTCCCAGCTGCATAAACGGAAAGTTGGCCACCGCCGAGGCGTCCTGAAAGTAATTGATGACCACTCCCTGGCTGTCCACGTTTGCCGGCGTTCCCAGAGAACTCGCCCGCAAGTACGGATTACCGATTACGATGCGCTGAACGATGACGTGGCGGTCCGCATTACACGGCGATAGATTCAAGGCCGTACAGCGACTTTGGGAAATCCAGGTAACTTTCGAGAGAATGACCACGCCGTTGCCGCCGCTGCGGGTCATACCCAGTCCGGCCGCCAGCCGCACCACGATGTCTTTGTTCGGGTCGGCGGAAAAGTCCACCCCGCGGGCGTACAGCGTGCCCGTACTGCGGCAAATGCTGACGACCCGGATGGCGCGGCTCAGTCCCATGCCCACCGAAACTGTACCGAGCAGCAGCAGCACCAGCGGAGAAACGACCAGCGCGAACTCCACCAATGCATTTCCCTTTTTCTTGCGTTTGCGGAAACCGCGTTGCATCGGGCTCCTCCCGAAGTCTTACGGAGGCGGCATGGCGGCGCCGAAGGGCAGCGACTGCAGGCGGTCCGCGGCGACCGCCTGGATCGAAATCGGGTTCCCGCTTCGCCACAACGGCACGATGGGCGACCAGCTGAAGTTTTCCACCGAAACTTCGACAATATTGCCTGAACTGTTGGCTCCCGCCCCGCTCAGTTCGGCGAAGGTGATGGGAGAGTAATACCGGACACGGATCTTGGATAAACCGGAAGGACCCGAAAGAAATCCCATGGCCCGCTGCTGTACCACCTGCTTGATGGACTCGCTGTGGGACAGACCGGGAAACGTCCGGTAGGTAATGGCGTAACGGACGCCCTCCGTGACGGCCTGGTAGAGAACGCTCCGTACGAAAACCGTGATCGAGAAGTCAATAATGGCCAGAATCAGCGCCAGGGTGGGCAGGAGTACCAGACTCAGTTCCAGAAGTGTGGACCCACGACCCCGTCCCCCGCACTTATCCCGGCCGTGCGCGCCGGCCTGTGACAGGCTCCAGCACGTCCGGATCACGTTGCGCCTCCTTCGAGCGATGGTCCTCCCCTTTAGTGCTTAGCGGCCGGAAGGCGCAAAAATTGTAACGGCTTTGCGGCCGATAGGGCGATTTTTCCGGAATTCTCGGTGCCGTATCCGGCGCGCCCTTCCGACGATCTCCTGATCCCCGTAAGGTCGGCTCCGAAAGACTCGCCGCTGAAGTAACATCGGAAGGGAGGGCGGCATGTTCGACGATTGGGAGGATTTCGGCATCCGGATCGGACCCATCGGCGTTGGACTGAGCGGCCTGTCCAAGACCATCCGGTACTCGCGCACGGACACGTCGCACCTGCTGCGCATCCGGATCGACCCGGAGGTCCGGCGCGATCAGATCAAAGCACGCCTGATCCAGCCCGGCCTGCTCGAAATCGAGTGGCCGCGCCGCAAGGGAGAGGAGATTCCCGTCGAATAAGTCGGCGCCGGTTCACCACGGCTGCGGCAGCGGCAGCCAGGTCCGTGTGAAATAGTCGCTCAGCGTCAGGCCGATCAGAATCACCAGCCAGCAGAAACCCGCCGCGATCACAAACTTGGTCAGCCGCGGGCTGTGCCGCGCATGCATGAAGAACAACACCACCAGCGTGGCCTTCGTCACAGCGATCGCCAGCGCCACGACGATGCTCAGATCCCCCATGTCAAAGTAGGAGACCCAGACGGTCAGCGCGGTCAGGACCATGAGCGCGGCAAACACCACCAGATAGACACGCTTCGGCTCGACGTGGGTCACCATCAATGCGCCCCCCGGTGTCCGATGAGATAAAGCAGCGGAAACAGAAACATCCAGACAATGTCCACGAAATGCCAGTACAGGCCCATCACTTCCACGGGCCAGTAATACTGCGCCGTATACCGGCCCGCCCGGGCCTTGGCGATGAAATACACGAGCAGCCCCACGCCCACCACCATATGCAAGGCGTGCATGCCCGTCATGGCGAAGTAAAAGCAGAACATCATCTGTACCTGAGCCGCGTGGGGTCCCTCGAAGACAAAGTTCGGTCCGGGAATCAGCCGCTCCACGTACTTGTGGTGGTACTCGAACACTTTCACCACCAGAAACACCAGCCCGAGCCCCAGCGTGGCCGCCAGAAACGCCACCAGATTCTTGCGCTGGCCGAGCTGCGCCGCCCGCACCGCCAGCGCCATCGTCAGACTGCTGGCGATCAGCACCACCGTGTTGAAGCCGCCCAGTTTCAGATCCAGATGCAGGCTGCCGGCCGCAAAGGCCTCTGGAAAGGCCGCACGGTAAACGGTGTAGGCGGCAAACAGGCCTCCGAAAAACATGATCTCGGTCAGCAGAAACACCCACATCCCCAGCGTGGAAGCGTCCATCTGCTGTTCGAGATCGTCGAACTGGTGTTGCAGCACCGCCGGATGTTCGGCGGCAGCGACGGAGGAATGCTCAGACAACTTCAGCCTCCTCGTGAGAGTAGACGTACGGCTCCTCGGTGACCACCGGCGTCTCTTCGAAGTTATAGCTGGGTGGTGGAGACGGGGTCTGCCATTCCAGCCCCGTCGCCCCCCAGGGGTTGGCGGGGGCGGGCTTGCCGTAGCGCATGGACCAGACGAGATAAATCATCGGAATGAGGTATCCCACGGCCAGGATGGAAGCGCCCGCAGACGACAGAACGTTGAGCACCTGGAACTCTTCAGGATATGCGTGATAGCGCCGCGGCATCCCGAGATAGCCCAGGACGAACTGCGGGAAGAACGTCAGATTGAACCCCACAAACAGCACCAGCGCCGAAAACCGCGCCCAGCCCTCCGGGTACATCCTGCCGCTGATCTTCGGCCACCAGAAATGAATGCCGCCCAGGTACCCCATGATGGCGCCCCCCACCATGATGTAGTGAAAGTGCGCCACCACAAAGTAGGTATCGTGCAAATGCACATCCACGCCCAGGTTAGCCAGAAACAGCCCGGTAAGTCCCCCGATCGTGAACAGGCCGATGAACCCGAGCGCATACAGGAGCGGAGTCTGGTAAGAGATCGAGCCGCGGTACAACGTTGCGGTCCAGTTGAACACCTTGATGGCGGAAGGGATGGCCACCAGATAGCTGAGGATCGAGAACACCATTCCGGCATAGACCGACTGCCCGCTGACGAACATGTGGTGGCCCCAGACCAGAAAGCCCAGCACCGCAATGGCCACACTCGACATGGCCACGAATCCGTAGCCGAAGATCTTCTTGCGCGAAAAACAGGTCACCAGCTCGCTGATCACGCCCATGCTCGGCAGAATCATGATGTAGACCGCCGGGTGCGAGTAGAACCAGAACAGATGCTGGAACAGGATCGGATCCCCGCCGAGCTTCGGGTCGAAGATGCCGATGTGGAAGGCCCGCTCCAGGCCCACCAGCACGATGGCGATGGCCACGACCGGCGTGCCCAGGATCTGGATCACGCTGGTGGCGTAATGCGCCCAGATGAACAGCGGCAGCCGGAACCACGTCAGCCCCGGCGCCCGCATCTTGTGAATCGTGACGATAAAGTTCAGTCCCGTCAGGATCGAGGAAAAGCCCAGGATGAAAATGCCGATGGCCGTAGCCATCACCTGCGTGTTCGAGTAAGTGCTGCTGTAAGGCGTGTAGAACGTCCAGCCGGTGTCGACGCCTCCGGCCACCATCGCGTAGAGCGCAAATAACCCGCCGATCATGTAGATGTACCAGCTCAGCAGGTTGATCCGCGGGAAGGCCAGGTCGCGGGCGCCGATCATCAGCGGCACGAGAAAGTTGCCGAGCACGGCGGGCACGGCCGGGATCAGGAAAAAGAAGATCATCATCACGCCGTGCATCGTGAAGGCTTTGTTATACGTTTCGGGCTGCATCAGATCTCCCGCCGGCGTGATGAGCTCCAGGCGGATGAGGACCGCGAAAAAGCCGCCGATGGCAAAAAAGAACGTGATCGCCGCCAGATACAGCAGCGCGATGCGCTTGTGGTCCTTGGTGAGCAGCCAGGACTTGATCCCGTAGCTTTCGTTGAGGTAGTTCGTCTCCGTTTTCGCCGGAGGCGCAGTCCATACCGTACTCATGGCGCTGTGTCAATCCTTTCCTTCGGCCCCAGCGACTTGATGTACGCAATGAGCTGAAGCAGTTGCTCCTCGGTAACCTGTCCCTCGAACGTGGGCATCTGTGTGCGGTAGCCCGCTACGATTTTGGCCTGCGGTCGCAGAATGGATTCGCGCAGGTAGGTTTCGTCCGCCACCACTTTCTCTCCCGTGGCCAGCAGGACGGTGGACCCGAACAGACCTGCCAGCACGGGCCCGCGTCCCGGTGCGTCAGCGCGGTGGCAGCTCTGGCAGCCCAGCTTCTGGAAGAGTCGCTCCCCGGCCGCCGCCATGCTCTCGGTCGTGGCCTTGCCGCTGAGCCAGTTTTCGTAATCCACCGGCTCCATGACGTACACCCACCCCTTCATGCCGGAGTGCTGCGTGCCGCAGTATTCGGCACAGAAGAGATGGTACTTACCCGGTTTGGTCGGCTGGAACCACATGGTGGTGTAGCGGCCCGGGACGACGTCCATCTTGACGCGAAACGCCGGGATGTAAAAACTGTGAATCACGTCCTCGGTGGTCATCGTGAGTTTCACGGCGCGGCCCACCGGCACGTGCAGCTCGTTGATCTCGCGGTGCCCCTCCGGATGCTGGATCTTCCACATCCACTGCTTGCCCACGACATACATCTCCATGGCATCCGGCGGCGGCGCCGCGTTCCGGAAATAGACCACCGTGCCGTAGACGAACACCGCGATCGCGATCAGGCCGGGCGTAATGGACCAGAACAATTCCAGCCGCAGCGAGCCGAGAATCGGCCGCGGGATTTCGTCCGGCCGCCGCCGGCGGTAGCGAATGGCGAAGAAAAAGATCAGGGCGAAAATCAGCACCGCGAAAAAGGCGCTGATCGCCACCAGCAGCCAGTAGAGCGTATCCACGCTCTGGGCGATCGTCGAGGCCTTCTCGGGAAACAGCGGAAAATCCGTCATACTCGTTGCATCTTCCTGCGCCGGTCGCGGCGGAACATCACCACCATGAACAGGCCGAGCGCCAGCACCGTGGCCGCCCCCGCCGCCCGGATGATGTTCATGATCAGCAGACTGTACCTGCCCGTGGCCGGGTCGTAGTGGAAGCAGTACAGCAGCACCTGATCCACGGACGTGCCGATTTTGCCGGCGGAGGCTTCCACCAGCGCCAGGCGCAGGTCTCGGGGCGCGTACTCGATACCGTACAAGTAGCGGGCCAGACGCCCGTCCGGAGTGATCACCATGATGGCGCTGGCGTGCGCGAACTGATTCGTCGCCGGGTCGTACTTATAGCGGAATCCCACGGCCTGGGTCAGCTTCCGGATCGCTTCCTCCTCGCCCGTCAGAAAGTGCCACCCCGCCGCGCCGGTGGGGCGGCCGTAGCGCTCCACGTACGACTGTTTCTTGGCCGCCGCTAGCTCGGGCGTCTCGCCGGGGTCGAAACTGACCGTGACCACCTCGAAGTCCCGCCCGGCATCGAGGTTGATGGCGCGCAGGCTCTTGAGCAGGCCGTTCAGCACCATGGTGCACAGCATCGGGCACTCGTAATAGACCAGCGCCAGCACCACCGGCCGGCGTCCAAAATAACTCCGGAGCGCCACCGGCGCCCCCGATTCGTCTCGGAATCCAAGCTCCAGCGGCACCCGGGCGTTCAGTCGCTGGTCAATCCCGACGTCACGCAACGGAGGCGGCAGCGCCGTCTGGGCCGCCAGAGCTCCTGCCAGAAGGACAAACGTCGCGGTTCGTTTCACGGCCCACCTCGCGCCTTGGCTTCCGGCTGGGTCCGTGCGGGCAGGCCGCGTTCGGCAAGCAGATCCATCGCCCGGTCGATGGGGATGCGCACGATCCCCTCTTCGCGGTCCACCCAGCCGTAGCTGTTGAGCACCGCCGCTTCCGCCTTGCGGAGGTTTTCCAGATCGGTGGCCGGGGCCACCTGCAGGCGCGGCGCCGGCGGTTTGTCGGCTTCCGCCGCAGCCCGGGGCGCCGGGGAAGTCTCTTTGGCCGCCAGATACCAGAACATCCACCCCATCGCCGCCAGGCAAAGCAGCAGCAGGACAAACAGTCCCACGAGCGAAATTGTGAGACTGCGGATGTTGGCGTCGCGCGTTTCGTGCGCGCCCATCAGTACCCTCCCTCGGCCGGCAGCAGCGGCCGCCGCTTGAGCCGCCACACAAACGCTGCCAGCCACAGTCCGCCGATGCCTACCGGCATCAGCAGGTCCATCCAGTGCACGCGGAAGCCGCCGGGATGGAAGGCCGGCATCACCATCCAGAACAGGTCCACCAGCCGCACCAGAAGCACGCCCCCGGCGATCCCCGCCAGAATCTCGAGCCGCTGCTTGTTCTGGCGCGACAGCAGCAGCACGAACGGCAGCGCAAAGTGAAACACGATCAAAGCCACCGCCACCCACGCCCAGCCCCCGTCCAGGCGCCGCAAATACCAGGGAATCTCCTCCGGCAGATTCCCGGACCAGATGATCAGAAACTGGGAAAAACACACATAGGCCCAAAGCATCACAAACGCCAGCATGAGATTGCCGAGGTCATGAAAGTGCCCCGGCCTGAGCACGTCCGCCATCGGCTTGCGCCGCACCAGCACGAGCAGCGCCAGGATGACGAACGCCAGGGTCGCCAGTGCCTCCCCAGTCATGAACAGGATCCCGTAAATCGTCGAGAACCAGTGCGGCTCGAGCGACATCACCCAGTCTACGGAGGCAAACGTGACGGTCAGGCCGTAGAGCACCAGTCCCGGCCCGCTCAGCAGTTGCAGCCGCGCCTTCACCTGGGGCGACAGCGTGCGGTCCTGCTCCTCGGACCATTTGTTGAGCAAGTGCGCCAGCACGATCCAGACGGCGAAATAGAAGACCAGCCGCCCGAGGAAGAACGGCACGTTCAGGTACGGCGCCTTGTGGCGCAGCAGCTCATCGCCCGCCACGGCTTCCGGCCGGGCCCACACGTACAAACGAGGCAGCCCCGCCAGCAGCGGCAGGATCAGTACCGCCATCAGCGGCAGTGTGCCCGCCCCGGACTCGAGCAGCCGGCGAATCACCACGCCCCAGCTGCCGCCCACCAGATGATGCAGCATCACAATGGCGAAACACCCCAGAGCGATCCCGATCCAGAACAGATACGCGAACAGGTAGGAACGGAAAAACTGATCCGGGCTGCCCGCCGCCCCGGCTGCACACGCTACGAGCGCCAGGATGCCCGCCGCCCCGGCTCGTCGCTGGAAACGATCAAAATCTGCCGGCGTGTATCCGTTCATGGTGTGCTTTCCAGTTGCTTGCGCTGGTCCTCGGGAACGTCGGCCAGCGTGGCGCGCTGGCTGAGCTGAAGCGCGCGGATGTAAGCGATGATGGCCCAGCGGTCCTCCACAGGCACGCGCGACGCATAGCTGGCCATCGCGCCGAACCCGTTGGTGATCACGTCGAAGTAGTGGCCCACCGGCGCCTCCCGCAGCCGGTCAATGTGGAACGAGGGCGGGTGGCGGAACCCGCGCTTGACGACCATGCCCTCGCCGTCGCCGAGCGCGCCGTGACAGGGCGCGCAGAAAATGGTGTAGCGCTCCCGGCCGCGTTCCAAAACCGCGCGCGTGACGGGGAAGGGAAACGTCGTGGCCGGGTCTTTGCCCGTCCGCCCGGCGTACAAATGCGCATCCGCGCGCAGATGGCCTCGCGCCACCGTTCCCTCCACCAGCGGCCGCGCCGAACGTCCGTCTTCGAAAAATGCGCTCGCCGCCAGGGGCTTGTACTTCGGCTGGTCGTGCATGTCCTGCCGGCACCCCGCCGCAGCAAAGGCCAGCACCGCCGCCAACAGAGATTGCCCGAGCCTACGGCGCAACTTCCACCACCTCCCGCGAGTGCAGGCTTTCCAGAAACCGCCGCGTGGCCTGCGGGTCGAACTTCGGATCGGCGGCCTCGATGCACAGAAAGAAGCGGTTGTGCGTCGCCAGGGCAAAGCGCGGCGCATTGAAGACGGGATGATAGGGCTGCGGCAGACCGTTCAGGGCCAGCATTCCCAGCACCGCCGCCAGCGCGGCGAACAGAATCGTGGTCTCAAACGTGATCGGAATGAACGCCGGCCAGCTGTTGAACGGGCGCCCCCCGACGTTGAGCGGATAGATGATCGTTTCGATCGCCCACAGCATTCCGAACGCGGTCACACATCCCACCAGCCCGCCCAGCAGCACGATCAGGGGCAGCCGGTTGCGGCGAAACCCCAGCGCCTCCGCCAGTCCGTGCACCGGCATCGGCGAGTAAGCGTCCATCTTGCGGTAGCCCTCGGCATAGGCGGCCCGCGCCGCCGCCAGCAGATCCGCCGGATTGTCGAACTCCGCCATCAATCCGTAAAGCCTAGGCTGCTCCATGCCTCAATGCCTCGCTTTCCCGGCCGGATGGGGCACGAGCGTCCGCATCTCGAAAATCGAGATCATCGGCAGGAAGCGGATGAACAGGAACAGCAGCGCCAGGAAGAATCCGATCGTTCCGATGTAAGTGCTCCAGTCCCAGGCCGTGGGCCGGTACATGCCCCAGGAAGAGGGCAAGAAGTCCCGGTGCAGGCTCACGACCACGATGATGAACCGCTCCAGCCACATCCCCACGCCCACAACCAGGCTGATGATCCACAGCGCCAGAAGGTTTCTGCGGACCCGTTGCGACCACAACAGCTGCGGCACGACCACATTGCAGGCGATCAGCGCCCAGTACAGCGTCCGGTACGGCCCCTGCATGCGGTTCAGGATCATGTACTGCTCGTACGGGCTGCCGCTGTACCAGGCCATGAAGGTCTCCATCATGTAGCCGTAGGCCACGATCAGGCCCGTCGCCAGCAGGATCTTGCCCATGTTGTCCATGTGGCGCATGGTGATGAAATCCTCCAGACCGTAGTAGCTGCGGATCGGAATGGTCAGGGTCAGCACCATGGCGAAGCCGGCGTAGATGGCTCCCGCCACAAAGTACGGCGGAAAAATCGTGGCGTGCCAGCCCGGAATGATGCCGATGGAAAAATCGAAGCTCACCACCGTGTGGACGGAAACCACCAGCGGCGTGGCCAGGCCCGCCAGCAGCAGGTAGGCGGTCTCATAGCGCTGCCAGTGGACGGCGGAGCCGCGCCAGCCCATGGCCAGGATGCCGTACAGAATCTTGACGAAGCGGTTCTTGGCGCGGTCTCGCAGCGTGGCCAGGTCCGGAATCAGGCCGACGAACCAGAACAGAAACGACACCGTCGCGTAGGTGGAGACGGCGAACACGTCCCAGACCAGCGGGCTCCGCGGCTGCGGCCACGTACCCATGGTGTTGGGATACGGCAGCAGCCAGTAGGCCAGCCACGGCCGCCCCATGTGCATCAGCGGATACAGCGCCGCATTGGCCACCGCAAAAAGCGTCATGGCTTCCGCAAACCGGTTGATCGAGGTGCGCCACTCCTGCCGCAGCAGCAGCAGAATCGCCGAGATCAGCGTCCCGGCGTGTCCGATGCCGATCCACCAGACGAAATTGATGATGTCGAAACCCCAGCCGACCGGAACGTTGATGCCCCACAGCCCCACGCCGCGCACCAGCAGGTTCCCGATCGAGTACAGCAGCATCATGGTGAGCAGGAACGTGATCGTGAAGCCGATCAGCCAGGCGCGCGGGGTTTTCCGCGTCAGCACAATGCTGCTGATCTTGTCCGTCACCGAGGCGTAGGTGTGCCCCGGTCCGATCACCGGCGCCTCTGCCACTGCGGGATTCGCTGGCCTGTTGTCGTCTGCCATCTCGCCTCAGCCTCGTTCCAGTTCCGGATTCGGGTTGCGCACGCGCGCCAGATAGGTCGTGCGCGGCCGCGTGTTCAGCTCCGTGAGGATGCCGTAGTTGAGCGGCTGCGCCTTGAGGCGCGCCACGCGGCTGGCCGGGTCGTTCAGGTCGCCGAACACGATCGCCTCCGTGGGACAGGCCGCCTGGCAGGCCGTCACCACCTCGCCGTCGCGGATCCGCCGTCCCTGCTTTTCCGCTTCGATCCGCGCCTCGTTGATGCGCTGCACGCAGTAGGTGCACTTCTCCATGACGCCGCGGCTCCGCACGGTCACGTCCGGATTGCGCAGCGCCTTCAGGCTCTCCGTGGCCCAGTCTGCGTAGAGGAAGAAATTGAAGCGGCGAACCTTGTAGGGGCAGTTGTTCGAGCAGTACCGCGTTCCCACGCAGCGGTTGTACGTCATCTGATTCAGACCTTCCGCCGAGTGCGTGGTGGCGCCCGTGGGACACACCACCTCGCAGGGGGCCTGGTCACAGTGCATGCACGGCACGGGCTGGTGGTGGATGTCCGGATCATCCAGGCCGCCTTCAAAGTAGCGGTCCACGCGGATCCAGTGCATCTCGCGCCCTCTTGCCACTTCGCGCCGCCCCACCACCGGGATGTTGTTTTCCGCCTGGCAGGCCACAACGCAGGCGCCGCAACCGATGCAGGCGTTGAGGTCAATCGCCATGCCCCAGGAGTAGCCTTCGTACCGGAATCCGGGATACAGCGACATTTCCGCCGCGGGTTCGTGCGCGCCATGGTGAGCAAAATGGGGGTCGTCGTGAAATTCCCTGAGCGTGGCCGCCCGCACCAGATTCCGGCCTTCCATGCTGTGGTGCTCCTGCGTCACCGCAAGCCGTCTCCGGCGGCCCGTCCTCCGGATCTCCAGTCCCGCCCGCCGCCACGGCGCCGCCGCCGAGCGGATCCGGTTGGCGTCGAAGCCCGCCCCGGCCGCCACCTTCCCGGCCCGCGTGCGGCCGTAGCCCAGATGCACGGTGACGGAATTGTCGGCGCAGCCCGGCACGATCCAGACCGGCGCTTCCACGGACGCCCCGCCGCAGCGCAGCTCGACCACTTCCTCGTTGGCGAGTCCCAGGCGCTCGGCCAGCCGCGGACTCACCAGCGCGGCGTTGTCCCAGGTCAGCTTGGTCAGCGGTTTCGGAAGCTCCTGGAGCCAGCCGTTGTTGGCGAACCGCCCGTCCCAGATCGTGGGGTCCGGACGGAAACAGATCTCGATCCCTTCACCCCGCGGCGAGGGCGGCACGGCCAGCACTTCGCGCCGCAGACTCACCTTCTTCGGCGGCAGCGCCGTGCCCGGCACCACGCCGTCATGGAGCGCCCTCTGCCAGAACTCCTCGAAATCCGCACCGCGATACTGCTGCCGCCAGTGCTCCCGGACGATGTCGTAGCCTGCGCGGTCCGGCTTGCCGCTGAAGGCCGCCACCATCTCGTGCGCCGACTTGCCTCCGTACAGCGGCGCAATCAGCGGCTGCACGATCGTCACGGTGCCCTCGAAGGCCCGCGCATCGCTCCAGGCCTCCAGATAATGCGCCTCCGGCACGTGCCAGTGGCACTGAGCGGCGGTTTCGTCTTCGTACAGGCCCAGATGAATGCGGAGGCCCACGTTGCGGAAGTGGCGCGCAAATTCCAGATCCGCAGGCGCGTCGTAAACCGGATTAGCGCCGAGAATCAGGAGCGTCTCCACACGGCCGGCCTGCATGTCCTCGACCAGCTGCTTCAAGGACGCCATCTGGGCCGCCGGGCGGGCCTCCGGCGGATCCACATACACCACCGTGCGACCGCTGTTGCCCAGCGCGTCGTTGATCGCGTGTGCGAGGGCGTGCACGATGGCCGGCTGCTGGTCGCCCGCCACCACCAGCGAGCGGCCGCCGTGCTTCCGCAGGTCCTCCGCCACGGCCTTGATCCACCCGGCCGGGGCGGACGTGCCCGATTGCGCCACGTTCAGACCCACCGCCGCCGCCACGGCACGGGCCAAATGCTCGATCTCGCCCGCAGGCAGCGGCAGCCGGTGATCGGCCGCCGCCCCCGTCACCGTCGGCGCCGGCTCGGCCACATACAGGCGGTTGATCGAAGCGCCGGTCTCGTACGGTCTGCGGCGGCGGGCGAATTCCCGCGCATAACGCACCGCGCCCGGACCACTTCCCAGCAGATCGGCATCCAGAGCCAGAATCACGTCGGCCTCTTCCAGCCGGTAGACGGCCTGGACCGCTTCGCCGAAAGCCAGCCGCGCTCCTTCCCGCGCCTCATCCCGGTTGCAGGTCTCATACTGATGCCAGACCGCTTCGGGCATCTCCCGCAGCAACTCGCCTAACTGGGCCGCCAGCGTCGGCGAACTCACCGTCTGGGTCAGGATCCGGAAGCCCGCCCCCTTGCGCGCCAGCAGGGCCTCCCGCACGCGACTCACTTCCGCCACAAAGCTCACCCACGTGCTGATCCGGCCGCCCTTGGTGACGACCTGCGAGCGGTCCGGGTCATACAGCGTCAGCACGGAGGCTTGCGCAAACACGTCGGTGGCCCCCAGACTGGCAGGATGTTGCGGGTTGCCCTCGATCTTGGTGGGCCGCCCCATGTGGCTTTCCACCAGCACGCCCGTCGCCAGACCGCCCAGCGTCATGGCCGTGGCAAAGTACAGAGGCTTACCCGGAATCACGTCCTCCGGAGCACGGACGTAGGGCACGATCTTCTCGGGCGGCTGCTTGGTGCACGCCGTCAGCCCCGCCAGCCCCAGCGAGGCCCCCAGCAGGTGCAGCATCCGGCGCCGGCTGGGCTGCTGGTCCCAGTCGGTGACGCCCGGAGCGAATTCGTTTTCCAGGAGCGCGCGGAACTCTCGTGTCTCGGCGAGTTCTTCCAAGCCGCGCCAGTATCGGCGGCCTTGCGATTGGCCGAGACGTTCCCGGATGGCCGCAAGATCCATCCCGCCGCGCGTAATCTGAATCAGGCTCATCGGTGGCAAATCGAGCAGTCCGTAAGTTTGCGAATCTGGTATTTGCGCACCAGCTCCCGGCCGAGGGCCAGCTGGTCTTTAGGCGGCTGCCAGTTCATGTTGAACACCTCTTCCCGAGGTCGCACGAAACGCTCCGGCTCCCGGTGGCACTCCAGACACCACTCCATCTGCAAGGTCTTCACGTTCCACATGAGCGGCATCTGGTCCACGCGCCCGTGGCAGGTGTCGCAGCCGATCCCTTTGTTGACATGGATGCTGTGATCGAAATAGACAAACTGGGGCAGGTCGTGCACCCGCGTCCACTGAATGGACTGGTCGGTGCGAAAACTGGCCCGCACCGGCTCCAGCATGGGACTCTCGGCCCAGATCTGCGAATGGCAGCTCATGCAGGTCTCCGTTGGCGGAATCCCGGCGAACGAAGAGGTCTCGACCGAGGTGTGGCAATAACGGCAGTCAATGCCGATGCCGCTGACATGGTGCTTGTGAGAAAAGGGCACCGGTTGCGGGCGCGCCACGCCCACGCCGGTCATGTACGACGAACGCTGGATTTCGTTCGCCACCCACAGCAGCCCCGCGATGAAAAACACTGCGCCGAAGATGCTCACCTTGGCGATCGTGTTGGTGCTCGGGTGAAAAATCTGCATGGGAACGCGCTATGGGCAAACGGTCTCCCCCCGGTTCATGACCAGCGTGTCCACGGGTTGTGGAGGGGAGGAAAAAGGTAGTATATTTTCGCGTCACAGAAAATGTCAAATGTGCAAATCATAGAAGTTATTCAGGTCTTTTTAACGGTTTTGGTGCGCGGCCGCAGCCCTCTCGGCCGCCGCTGTAAGCTGGGAAGCTATGCGTAACGCCCTTCCGGCATGCCTGCTGCTCTGTGTGGTCGGCGCTTTACGCGCACAGACCCGCTTCGAGTTCTGGCCCGGCGCCGTCTATGACCCGGCCCTCCCCACATTCGAGAAAGTCCTGGGCTACGCCCCCGGAGAGCGGATCTCGCCGCACGCCAACCTCCTGAAGTACCTGGAGGCGCTGGCCGCCTCTGCCCCGGACCGCATCCGCATCTTCGACTACGCGCGGAGCTGGCAGGGGCGCCGCCTCGTCTACGCCGTCGTCGGATCGGCGCAGAACCTGCGCCGACTCGAGGAGATTCGGGCCGGCATCCAGAGGCTGGCCGACCCGCGCAAGACGCCGGAGCCGGAAGCGCGCAAGCTCATCAGTTCGCTGCCGGCACTGGTCTGGCTGGCCTACGGCGTCCACGGCAACGAGATCTCCTCGCCTGAAGCCGCGCTGCTTGCGGCCTATCATCTGCTGGCGGCCCGCAACGACAAGATGGTCTCTGAGATCCTGGCGCAGACTCTGGTCTTCATCGATCCCTGCCAGAACCCGGACGGCCGCGACCGCTTCGTGCACCACTTCGAGCAGGCCGAGGGCCTGGAGCCGGACGCCAGTCCCCTTGCCGCCGAGCACAACGAAAACTGGCCGGGCGGCCGCACCAACCACTATCACTTTGACTTGAACCGCGACTGGTTCGCCCTCACCCAGCCGGAGACCCGCGGCCGGGTCAAGGCCCTCCGCGAGTGGTTGCCCTTGGTTTTCGTGGACCTGCACGAAATGGGCTCGGAGACGACCTACTATTTCGCCCCCGAAGCCGTGCCTTACAATCCCCACCTGACCCGGCAGCAGCGGGAGGTCCTGGACTGGTTCGGCCGAAACAACGCGCGCTGGTTCGACCGCTTCGGGTTTCTCTATTTCACGCGTGAGGTCTACGACGCGTTCTATCCCGGCTACGGCGCCAGCTGGCCTTCCTACTATGGCGCCATCGCCATGACCTACGAGCAGGCTTCCACGCGCGGGCTGCGTATCCGGCGCACCGACGAGACGGTGCTCCATTTTCGCGACGCTATCCGCCACCACTTCGTCTCCTCGATTTCCACCGCGGAAACCGCTGCCCGCAACCGCGAAAAGCTCCTCGAGGAGTTTTACCGGTACCGCCGCTCGGCCATCGAAGAAGGCGCCCGGGAGTCACCGCGCGAGTACATTCTTCCCCGCAGGGGCGACGTTGCGGCCGTGGACAAGCTCGCCATGCTGCTCGGCGAGCAGGGTGTCGAGGTCCGCCGCGCCACTGCCCCCTTCCGCAACGCCGGAGTGGAATATCCCGCCGGCAGCTACGTGATTTCCCTGGCACAGCCCTCCAAGCGGCTCATCCGCACCTTGCTCGATCCTCAGGTCCCCATGGACGAGGCGTTTGTGCAGGAACAGGAACGCCGCCGCAGGAAACGCCTGCCCGACGAGGTCTACGACGTGACGGCGTGGTCGCTTCCGGCCATGTTCAACATCGAGGCGGTGGCCGCCGCGGAAAATTCCTCGGGCAGCTTCGAACCGTTTACGGCTCCGCCGCCGGGACGGGTCCTGGCAGAGAAGGCCGGCGTGGCCTACTTGGTTCCGTGGGGCACTCTGGCTGCCGGGCGCGTGCTGACCGCCGCTTTGCGCCAAGGGCTCCGTGTGCGCAGCGCGGACAAAGCCTTCACGCAGGGCGGGCGGAAATACCCTGCCGGCACCTTGATCTTCCTGGTCGCGGATAATCCCCCGGATCTGAGAGCCCGCCTCGAGAAGATCGCCGCCGCCTCCGGCGCCGAGATCCACGCAACCGACACAGGATGGGTTGACGAGGGGGTCAACTTCGGCAGCAGCCGCGTCGTTCACGTTCCCAGGCCTTCCATTGCGCTGGCCTGGGACACGCCGACTTCGGCCTATTCGGCCGGGTGGGCGCGGTTCGTCCTCGAGCGCCAGTACCACTACCCCGTCACGCCGATTCGCACCCGCCAGCTTGCCTCCGCCGATTTGCGCAACTTCGACGTGCTCATCCTCCCGGGCCAGGGACCGGGTTCCTATGCCTCGGTGCTCGGGCCCGAGGCGCCGCGCCGCCTCAAGGACTGGGTCAGCGCCGGCGGCACCCTCATCGGCATCGCCGGCGCAGTTTCCTATCTGGCGGATCCGCGCGTCGGGCTGCTGGCCATCTCGCAGGAAGATCGGCCGCGCCCGGCGCAGGAGACCAAACCGGAACCGGCGCGGCCCAGTGCCGAAAGGGAATCCCGGACGGGCGAGGCCCCCGAACGGCGCGTCCCGGGCAAGTTGCTGGCCACCGAGGAAGATTACGAGCGTGCCATTCAGCCCGACAGCGAGTTGCCGGATCCGGCTCTCGGAGTTCTGGTGCGCGCCCGCACCGACCCGGATCACTGGCTGGCGGCGGGCGCCCCAGCCACGGTGAACGCGTTGCTGGATGGCCGGATGATCTTCACCCCCATCAAACTCGACAAAGGCGTCAACGTCGCCCTCTTCGAAGGGCCGCAACGGCTGCTCGTCAGCGGGTATCTGTGGGAGGAGACCCGAAAGCAGCTGGCTTACAAGCCGCTGGTCATCGCCCAGCCGGAAGGGCGCGGGGTGATCATCGCTTTCACCGCCGATCCCAACTACCGCGCCTACTTGGACGGTATGAACGTTCTGTTCCTGAACGCCGTGTTTCGCGGCCCGGCGCATGCGCGCCCGATACCGTCCGACTGAAGCGCCCCAAAATGTGCCGGCCCCGTGTCAGCCGGCCCGGGGCTGAGATTCAAAGTTCTGAAGCGCTTCCAGCTGAGGCCACATCCCGGCGCAGGGCGCCATGCTCTGGCGGACGACGTCCGCGAAGGCTTCCACCAGTTCCGGGTCCCGCCAGCCGCGCTCGGCCTCCTGGCGGAGGATCTCGATGGACTCGTCCGGGCTGAAGGCCGGTTTGTAGGGCCGCTCGGTCGTCAGGGCATCGAAGATGTCGGCGATTTGCAGGATCCGGGCCGTGAGGGGAATGCGCTCGCCTCGGAGTCCGTCCGGGTAGCCGGAGCCGTCCCACCGCTCGTGGTGGCTGCGGATGATCGGAAGCACCGAAGCCAGCGACTTCATCGGCCGGCAGATTTCCTCGCCCTTGATCGTGTGGCGCTTCATGATCACCCACTCGTCCTCGCTGAGCGGGCCGTTCTTGTAGAGAATCGAATCCGGCACGGAAATCTTTCCGATGTCGTGCAGGTAGCCGCCGCGGTGCAGCGCCAGCAGATCGGTCCGGCTCAATCCGAGGCGCAGCCCGAGCGCCACGCTGTAAAACGCCAGCCGCTCGCAGTGACCTGCCGTATAGCGGTCGCGGTGCTCGACGGCGCGGGCCAGCGAGAACAGGATCGTTTCGGCCTCCTCGAGCGAGTTGATCGCCGCCCGCAGCCGCAGCAGCGCCCGGATCCGCGTGCGCACCACGGCGGCGTTCAGCGGCTTGGTCAGAAACTCATCCGCTCCGGAAGCGATACCGTTGATCTCGTTTTCCACCCCCTGCACGCTGGTCAGCATCAGGACCGGGATGAGCTGGGTTTTCCGGTCGGATTTGAGGATCCGGCAGACCTCCGCTCCGCTCATCTCCGGAAGCATGAGGTCCAGCACAATCAGATCCACGTTCTCGCGCTCGAGGATCTCGAACGCCTCCGACGGGCGGCTGGCTTGAAGAACCCGGTAGGGCTCGGATTTCAGTACGCCTCGCAGCACCCTCTGGTTTACCTCGGAGCCGTCCAGGATCAGCACCGTCGGGGTGCCCGAGCTTTCGGCGTAATACGGCTCCGGAGCCAGCAGGTCGGAGAGCGTCGCAGTCGCATCGTCGCCCAGGAGGATGCTGGACCAAGCCGCTTGGCGGCCGTTCCTGCTGCTGTTCACGCTTTCAAACCCTCGGACTTTTCTATCGGCAGAAATCGGCCCGTTGTTTCGTTCCACCCCGGTCTCAGTAGATTTCTTTTGTCAAATCAGTCAGTTGCCTCACCGGCGCCCGTGTCGTTCCTTTGCGGGATACCCGCAGGGGCGGGGAGGCGGCGCATCCAAGTTCGGCGAGTGCGACGGGGAAGTTAGAGGGTGGTTGGCGGGTTCGTCAGGGGTTTGGTGTGAGGTGGGTCATGCACCGTCTCCCAGCTTGCACCTACATTTGTTTAGTGACGGTGCCCGCCCCTGACGTTTCACTGCAAGGCGAATTTTTAGCGAGAGCAGACCCGCCTGCTACCGCCCGCGCTCGTTGCGGTAAATCACGCCTTCCTTCATCACGAAAAACACTTTCTCGGTGACGCGGATGTCGCGGGTCGGGTCGCCGGGAACGGCCACAATGTCGGCGAGCTTGCCCGCCTCGAGCGTGCCGAGCCGGTCCGAGAGGCCGAACAGCTCGGCATTGACGCTGGTGGCCGCCTTCAGAGCATCCAGCGGGGCGAGTCCCCGCGCAACCAGCTGTGCAAATTCCTCCGCATTGCGCCCGTGGGGGTACACCGCCGCATCCGTACCAAACGCGATCCGCACCCCCATGCGAATGGCCTTGCGCACGGTCACGTCCAGGGCGTCCAGTGCCAGGCGAGCCTTGCGCTCCTGGCGCGGATCCAGCCGCGCGCCCCGCTCCAGCCGCTCCCGCAGTCCCTGAGCGGCCATCAGCGTCGGCACGTAGAACGTGCCCCGCCGGACCATCATTTTCAGCGCTTCGTCGTCCAAGAACGAGCCGTGCTCGATCGAGTCAATCCCCGCGCGGATGGCCCGCTTGGCGCCCTCCGCCCCGTGGGCATGCGCGGCCGCCTTGCGGCGCATGGTGTGCGCCTGGTCCACCAGCGCCTCCAGCTCGGCCTGGGTTAGCTGCGGCGAGTCCACGTCGTCGTTCAGCGACATCACGCCGCCGGTCGCACAGGTCTTGATGACGTCGGCGCCGTGCTTGACCACCCACCGCACGGCGGCGCGCACCGCATCGGGTCCGTTGGCCACCGTGAACTGTTCCGCGCCCGGCTGGAGCAAACCGAAACGCACTGCGTTGGTCGGATCGCAGTGTCCTCCCGTGCTCCCGATGCCGCGCACGGCCACGAGCATGCGCGGGCCGGCAATCGCGCCGCGCTGAATCGCGTTGCGCAGGGCCACGTCCACGAAATCGTTGGACCCGAGATCCCGCACCGTCGTGAAACCCGCCATCAGCGTCTTGCGGGCATGGACCGAGGCCATGAGCGCCTGCTCGGCGGGGGTTCGCTCGAGCCGCTCCACGCGGTCTCGCAGGGCGTCGTCGGAGCCCTCCCCGCTCAGATGCGTGTGCGCGTCCATGAACCCCGGCAGCAGCGTCGCATCCCCCAGGTCAACGATGGTGGCGTTGGGAGGAATCGCGCTTTGAGGCCCGGCGGCTTCGATCCGCGAACCCGACACCACGACCACGCCGGGCTGTTGCAGGCTCGCCGACTTCCCATCAAAAAGCCGGGCGGCTCGGAGAACCACGGGCTGCGCCGCCAAAGGGCCGGCGCAGAGTGCCAACACGACCGCAATTGCCAGCATGAGACCTACAGACTAACCCAGGAGGCGCACCAGGCGCATCAGCTCCTCGTCCGTCGTATCGTTGGGAACCGAACAGCCGGGCGCCAGAATGAAGCGGGGACCTGCAGCCTGGGCGGCGGCGCGCCACTGCTCCCGCAACTGTGTCTCGGTGAGCTTGCGGAAGTTGGTCTCGTCGAGACCGCCCATGATGACCCCGGGGTAGTGGCGCCGCACTTCGGCGATGGGCACCCCGGTCGCGTGCATCGAGTAGTGAAACACCGTGGCGGGCCACCCGCGGTAGAAACGGTGCAGGTAGACCTTGGACCCGTGCAGATGCAGCGTGTTCAGCGGCGCATCCTTCACGGCTTCCAGAATCATCTTGTCGAACGGCTCACTGAAACGCGCGTACTCGGCCTCCGTCAGAACCGATGCATCCGCGTTCGCGATGGCCAGGAAGATTCCGGCTGCGCCGGCGGCAACCGCGCGCCGCGCGTGACTGGCTTCTGAGCGCGCGATTCCTTCCAGAGCGTCCAGCAACGCCTGCGGCTTTTCGGACTTGAGCCGCAAAACTTCTTCCCGCGACGACAGCTTCTCGGCCACATTCCACGGGTTGAAAATCGTCTCGATGAAATAGGCCGAGCCCGCCAGGCCCTCGCGAATCATCTCCAGCGCGCGGATCTGCTCCGGAAAGGGATTCTCCTCGGGCCGGAGTGCGTACCAGGGCTGCGCGCGGCGCGGGAACGGATAATCGGACATGACCTTGACCAGATCCGTCCCGAATTTCCGGTGGAAGTCCAGCGTGGCCCGGGCGTGGCGTTCTCCGGGGTACTTTTCCAGCCCGAAGTGGTACCAGAAGCTGAACGGCGGCCGGTCCACTTCCAGTCCTTGGAGCGCCCGGTCCACCCGCTGCTTGTGGTTGAGTTTGGCCCCCAGAGCCAGGGCCGGGAAGGACAAAAGCACCTGCCGCCTTGTCATAGCGCCAGCATAGCGCGGCGCAAAGCGCCGCGGACGGGCGCAGGCTTGCGGCCGTGGAGTTTCCAGCGCCGCGCCGGGCTCTAAAAGGGGCGGGGAAGCTTCAGACTCCCCGGACGGTTGCCGCTAGCGGGCCTTCCGCAGGCGGTAGTCGTCGCTCACCGGCATGCGTATCACTTTGCACATC
>DATLYE010000044.1:0-32785 GCA_035575135.1 Bryobacteraceae bacterium | reverse complement strand
GCGGGTACATGATCGTGAAACCGCCGTTACCCATGGTCCCGTCTACGTGGACAATCGAGTGGCAGGAAACGCAGGCCAGACCGGCATGCGCCTCCGGAGTGTCCAGTTGCTTGACCGCCGGCACGTCGAAGCGGCCGTTGAAAAACATGGCGTGATCGTGGCAGCCGGCGCACCAGCGGCTCGGTTTGGTGCCCACGATGCTCTGCATGTACTCGATGGACTTGCGGTAGAACTGATTGTTGAACGAGGAAAAACGGTGCGCGGAACTGAGCCACTGCTCGTAGATGTCCTTGTGGCACTCTCCGCACACCTTCGAGTCCAGGAAAAAGTCTGACGGGATCAACTCTCCTGTGGTGGTCTTGGCCGCAGAGGGCCACAGCGGGGACTTGGGTCCCAAGCCTTCCTCTTCCATCGAGGTCGGCACAATCAGCGGGTTGCGGATCTCGCGCGGCGGGTTCGGCCACAGCCTTTCCTTGGTGTGCGTAACCGCGGGCAAAGCCACCAGAAGGATTGCGGCTCCCTGCAGCGCCCGGGCGAAATGCACCCAGACACCTCCGCACGCCAGAGCTTTGGCGCGGGCGTAGCACACCAGAGCCGCCATCCCTGCTACGGCGAGCGCAATGTGGGCCCAGAGGGCCCACCGATTGGGTCGGAGCGCGCCGGTCCAGGTCAGGTAGAGGCCGAAAGCGGCCGCAGCTCCCAGGAGCACCGCGGCCAGGCGCGCCTCCCGCCTCCAGTCCGGTCGCCGCATGAGAACCCACGCCGTTGCTGCCGCCAGCGCCACCCCGAGCAGGATGTGCGCCAGCACGTTGGCCATGTAAAAGATGCTGGGGCTGGCGAAGGCCCATAGGTAGGCGGAGTTTACGAGCAGGAGCACAACGCCTGCCCCTAAAGCGTGTGCTGCGCGCCGGCTATTCATTCACCTTGCAGGATCCCTCTGAGTGAGTTGGATCGGATCAGGATGATGATATCCGGACTGCGGCGGGTCAAACAATAACGAAAAAATATTAGCCTGGCTGGTTCCAGGCCCCGGGCGCGGCGTCCGAGCTGTAAACCGCGCTACGGGGTGCCGGTAAGCCGCTGGCGGCGGAGGTCGTGCGGCGGGTTACTGCTGTGATTTCACCGCCGGATTGAGGAATGCCAGAAACTCTGCGCTGCTGCGCGTGAGGCCCGCAAAGGTGGCCACCACGCGCTCGTCCGGATCCAAAATCGCGTAGTAAGGGATCGCGGTCGTGGCAAACTTGGATTCCAGCAGCCGCTGGTTTTCCTCGGACGCCGCGTCTGTGCCATCGGTGTACAGCTCAACCAGGATGAAATCTTTCAGGCGCGCCGCGATCTCCGGCCGCGGAAACATGTTGGCCTTCATCCAGTGGCAGTTCGTGCAGGCGTATCCGGTAAAGCTCACCAGCACGAGCTTACCTTCGGCTCGTGCCTGGGCCAGCGCCTCGCGGTACTGATTCTTGAGCCAGACCTGGCCGGATGCGGTGGTTCCCCCGGCCAAGTTGGACGCAGAAGGAGGCGGCACGTAGGCGTCCAGCTCTCCGAGCCGGGCGCCGAACATGCCCGGAATCAAGCTGATCGAGAAAACCAGAAACGCTGCTCCCAGCACCAGCCGTGCGGTACCCACCGGCTCTTCCGCCCGAATCCCCTCCATCCGGAGGAAGCCCAGCAGATAGAGGCCGGGCAGCGCAAACAGCACCACCCAGGCAGCCAGGAAGCGCTCCCGCGTCAGGAAGTTCCACTGCATCACGGCGTCCACGTTGCTCAGGTACTTCAGCATCACGGCCAGCACCACGAAGCCGAGCACCACCTTGACGCGGGACATCCAGCCTCCGCTCTTCGGCAGGCGTTGCAGATACGACGGGAAAAGGGCAAGGAAGAAAAAGGGAAGCGCCAGACCCGCGGCGAAAGAGACCATTCCCCCCAAGGGGCGCAGACCCCCGGCGGTCAGTGAACCCGCCAGAAGCGTACCAACGAAGGGGCCCACGCAGGCGAAGGCGGTCAGCGAGAAGGTCAGTCCCATCAGCAGCGTTCCGAGCGTTCCGCCGCGCTGCGAAGCCCGGTCCAGGCGCGTGAGGATCCCGGAGGGAATCGTCAGTTCGAAGGCGCCGAGCAGGCTGAGCCCGAACACGAAGAAAACCAAAGCGATGAACCCGTTCACCCACGGGTTCGAGGCGAGCTGCTGGGCGCCGAAGGGTCCGAGCGCAGCGGTGGTCACCACGCCGAGCGATGAGAACAGAACGATGATGCCGAGACAAAACACCAGCGCCTGGCCCAGGCTTGCTTTTCGCGATGCCGCCTGCTGGTTGACGAAAAACGACACCGTGATCGGGATCATGGGAAACACGCACGGCGTGAACACGGCGGCCAGTCCGAAGCCGAAGGCCACCGCCAGAAAGAGCAACAAGCCGCGATCCTGCGGCTCCGGGCGGGGAGCCGGCGCCGGGATTGAAGCCGAGGCCGGACCGGAAGGTTCGAACAGTACGTATCCCGGAGGGATCACGATGCGGGCGGCGGCAGCGGAGGGATCCACGTGCACGGTGGCCGTCGCCGTCCGCCGCACCGGAAGAAGGCACTGCTTGGCATCGCAGGCTTGGTAGCGGGCTTGCGCCGCGAGTTCCAGCGGGCCTGCAGGTGCATCGGAACGCAGTTCCACTTCCAGCAGAAATTCGACGCGGTTCTCGTAGGCTTCGACGTCCAGCTTGAAGTTCGGATCGAAAGTGCGCTTCGGGGGAGGCTGGTAGATGCGATAGGACGCCACCGAGGGGTTGTCCGCAAGCCTCAATGTGGTGGGAATCGGCCCTCCTTTTGGCGTCGAAAGCGAGTAAAGATGCCAGCCGGGCTCGATGGTGGCCGTCAGGCGGGCCAGAAAGACTCCGCCGGGCGGGACTCTGGCGGGTTCGACGGAAAGGCCCCATTTGACCGGATCGAGCCGCTGCGCGCCGAGCAGGAAAGGCCACAGCAGGAGGGCGATCAGGACTCCGGGCCCCGGGCGCCTCCCCGGGCTATTGCGGATCCAAAGCCAGTGCATGCGCCGACCAATTCTGTAATTCGTTCTCGATGCGCTGATTGACACGCCCGGAGGAAAATTCGGCAGCGACCCGGATTGCGTTCTTGATGGCGTTGGCGTTGGAGCGTCCGTGGCAAATGATGCACACTCCGCGCACGCCCAGCAGGGGGGCCCCTCCGTATTCGGAATAATCCACCCGTTTGCGGAAGTCCGCGTACGCCGCCCGCGACAAGACATATCCGATCTGTCGCGTGATCGTAGCCTTCAAAGACTCCTGGAGCAGGTGCTTGATGACTTCCACCATGCCTTCGCTGACCTTCAGGGCCACGTTGCCGGTGAAGCCGTCGCAGACGATGACGTCGGCGGCGCCGGTGTACAGATCGCGCCCTTCGACGTTACCGATGAAATTGAGCGGCAGGGAACGGATCAGGCGCGCCGCGCTGCGCGTCAGTTCGTTGCCCTTGTGTTCTTCCTCGCCGATCGAAAGCAGGCCGACGCGGGGAGCCTCGGTGTGAAAGATCACGCGCGAATAGATGTTGCCCATGACGGCGAATTGGGCAAGCATCCGGGGGGTGCAATCCACGTTGGCGCCCACGTCCACCATGACGGCCGGGCGTCCTTTCAGCGTGGGAAAGGCCGATGCCAGGGCCGGCCGGTCCACGCCCGGCACCGTCCCCTGCACCATCTTGGCCGTCACCATCACGGCGCCCGTGTTCCCCGCAGAGACCCATCCCTGAGCCGCTCCGTCGCGCACCAGGCGCGCGGCTACACGGATGGAGCTATCGCGCTTGGCCCGCACCGCCCGGGTGGCGCTGTCCTCCATGAGCACGCGCTCACTGGCGTGGACGATTTCAATGGGCAGGCCGCGCGCCCCGTCATGCCGCGCCAGTTCCTCCCGCAGGATCTCTTCGCGGCCGACAAGAATCACCCGCACGCCGAGCGTTTTGGCAGCCCGGACCGCCCCCTCCACTTCCGGCTTGGGGGCGTGGTCGCCCCCCATGGCATCCACGGCGATCGTCACCATGGCTTGCGCCGCGGTCGAGGGCCTACTCTTCCTCGACCTCGATCACCTCACGCCCTTTGTAAGTGCCGCAGTGGGGACAAACGCGGTGCGGCAGTTTGGGCTCATGGCAGTTCGGACATTCGGCCAGCCCCGCGGGCCGCAGGTGATCATGCGCGCGGCGATTGTTGGTGCGCCGCTGCGAATGTCTGCGTTTCGGATTCGGCATGAGTCAAAAATTTCTCCTTGGTTTCTAGAGTGAACGCGCCAGTTTACGCGCCGGAGCTAAAGATCCCGGAGCGCCGCCCAGCGGTCGTCGGCAGGCCGGAGCCGGCACGTGCAGGCGGCAACGTTCCGGTTCTCCCCGCACTCCGGGCAGATGCCCTTGCAGTCCTCGCGGCAGATGCGCCGCATGGGAAGCGCCAGCAGAATCTGTTCTCGCAGCACGTCCTCCAGCTCCAGTCCCTCGCCCTGGTAGAAGGCGATCTCGCAGTCGCTTTCGTTCAGCTCGACCTCCTCAATCCGGGGCGAAGCCGCCAGCGGCTCATAAAAGAGATCAAAGGAAAGGTCCAGGGGGAAGCTGGCCGGTTCCAGACAGCGGTCACACTCGGCCTCCATGCGGACCTTGAGCCGGCCGCGCACACGGATCTCGCCTCCGGAATTCGGGATCAGCTCTGCCAGACCACTGGTCTCCAGCGGCGAGGCCTGCCACAGTTTGGCGTCAAAGAACTCGATCTCCCCCGGCGGAAACGTCTCGTGGAAGCGGACCTTCCGCAGCTCCATTTCGCGGACGCTGAGGAACATGGCGATCTCTCCTGGCGGCTGCCGGACGGCGATTCTTTCTCATTATACCGAGTTCCGGACGCCGCCACGCAGGGCATCCCTTAGTCTCTCAGGCGCCAGTGGTCGGTGTGAAATTCGGCCCGCTGTTCGTTCCAGGTGCCGAACTTCGAGGCCATCTGGCCTCCGTCCACAAACAACGCCGCGCCGGTGATATAAGAAGCCAGGTCCGAGGCCAGAAACGCGATCGCCGCCGCCACCTCCTCGGGCTCCCCGCCGCGACCGAGCGGAATGTCGCGGAAGTACTCCTTGAGCACCTGGGGCGCCGAGAAGTAGGAGGCCGTCAGCCGGGTCCGAATCAGTCCCGGGCAGACGGCGTTCACACGGATCTGGTAGGGTCCCAGCTCGTTGGCCGCGGTGTGCAGAATGCCGAGCAGGCCCGCTTTGCTGGCGTTATAAGCGATCAGCTCCGCCTCGCCGTCAAAGGAATTCGTCGAGGCCGTAATGACAATCGCGCCGCGCCGCCGAGGCTTCATGCGCGCCGCCGCCAGCTGCACGGTATAGAAGACACCCGTAAGATTGACCGCGAGGGTGCGGTGCCAGTCTTCGGGCGTGGTTGCAGTGAGTTCGCACGGCGCGCCGATTCCGGCGTTGGCTACGACCACATCGGGAACCCCGGCCGCCTCGAAGGCGGCTTCCAGTGAGGCCCGATCCGTCACATCCGCCGCCCGGCCGTGCGCTCCGAAGGACGCCGCAACCTCGGCGGGCTTTTCCTTCTCCAGATCCACAATCCAGACAGTGGCTCCGGCCGAGGCCAGTGCCTTGGCGGCGGCCAGCCCGATTCCGTTGGCCCCGCCGGTCACAATCGCCGTTTTTCCATGAAAGTCAAGATGCATAGCACCCTTCTTACCACGCCGCCCGGGCCTCGAAGTCAACCACCGCCTTGGGGGAGCAAGTGGGGCTCCGGCTATACTTGAAGTTCCATGCCATGGACGCGGCGTCGGCTGCTGACTCTCGCGGCCATTCCCCTCGGGCGCCTCTTTGCGCAGGGCGTGGCTTCCCGCGGCGTCAAGCCCCTGCCGCGCGGCAAGCCTTCCGGTCTGCCGTTTCACGCCAAATTCACCGACGTGGCGCGCCAGGCCGGACTCACGGCCCCGGTGATCTACGGAGGCGTGGACCGCAAGGATTACATTCTGGAAACCATCGGTTGCGGAGCGGCGTTTTTCGACTACGACAACGACGGCTGGCTCGATATCTTTCTGCTTTCCGGTACGCGCGTGGATGGTACGCCGGAAGGCGCAACCAACCGCCTCTATAAGAACAACCGCGACGGGACCTTTACGGACGTGACCGAGAAAGCCGGACTGGCTCGCAGCGGCTGGGCTTCCGCCGTCGCCGTGGGCGATTACAACAATGACGGCTTCGAGGATCTGTTCGTCACTTACTGGGGCCAGAACATCCTGTACCGGAACAACGGTGACGGCACGTTCACGGACGTCACCAAGGAGGCCGGGCTGCTCGATTCCCGGCGCCGGTGGGGCGCCGGATGCACGTTTGTGGATTACAACCGGGACGGCTACCTGGACCTTGTCGTCTCGAATTATCTCGAATTCGATTTCGCCAAGGTCCCCAAGCCGGGAGGAAACATCAACTGCACCTGGAAGGGGATTCCGGTCAACTGCGGTCCGCGGGGCCTGCCCCCGGGCACCCACAGCCTGTACCGGAACAACGGTGACGGCACCTTTACCGATGTCAGCGTGGCCTCGGGCATCGCCAAGGCTACGGGCACCTATGGCATGACCGTCGTGGCCGCGGATTTCGACAACGACGGCTGGCCGGACATCTATGTGGCCTGCGATTCGACTCCGAGCCTCTACTTCCGTAACAACCGCGACGGCACGTTTACCGAAGAAGGTCTCGAGCGGGGTGTGGCGCTGAACGAAGACGGCATGGAGCAGGCCGGCATGGGTCTCGGCATCGGAGACTACGACCTCGATGGAAACCTGGACATCTTCAAGACCCACTTTTCCGACGACACGAACATCCTGTACCGCAACAACGGCAAGGGCGTTTTTGAAGACATGACCATTCGCGCCGGCCTTGCCGTGGAAACCCGTTTCGTCGGCTGGGGAGCCGGCATCGTGGACTTGGACAACGACGGATGGCCGGACATCTTCTTCGTCACCGGTAGCGTCTATCCGGAGGTGGAAAGGCATCTGCCCGCCTACCCCTACCGCACTCCGCGCGTCATTTTTCGAAATCTCGGCAACGGGCGGTTTGAAGAGCTGATCGAGGAGGGCGGACCCGGAGTGGCGGCAGCCCACGCCAGCCGGGGGTGCGCCTTCGGGGATTTCGACAATGACGGGGATGTGGACGTCCTCATCGTGAACATGAACGAGCCCCCTTCGCTGCTGCGTAACGACCTCGGCGGCCGCAACCACTGGCTGAAGGTCAAGCTCATCGGCACCAAGTCCAACCGCAGCGCCATCGGGGCGCGGGTCATTTGCCGTTACGGGGACCGCAGGCAAGCGCAGGAGGTCCTGAGCCAGTCCAGCTTCTATTCGGTAAACGACTCGCGCCTCCACTTCGGGCTCGGGGCGGCAGAGGCGGCGGATCTCGAGGTGCGGTGGCCGAGCGGCGCCGTGGAGACGTACGCCAAAGTGGCCGCCGACCGCATGGTCGTCATCAAAGAGGGAGAGGGGATCGTCTCCTAGCGGCGCAGCTCAGTCCGCTCCGAAGGGACTGCGCTTCAGGGCGTAGCGGATGGCTTCGTCGGGAATCTTGAATTCCGTCATGCCCACATTGCCCTTGTAGCCCAGATCCGCGATCCCCACTTTGCTGGTGTAATAGGCATCTACTGTCATCTTTCGCGCCCACTCGAAGAACCGGATGCCGGGGCCGAGCTCGGGCGAGTGGTTTTTGCGATAGGCGATCAGGTCAAGGAGCGCGGTCTGCTGCTCGGGCGTCGCATCGGCAAACTGTTTTCCGTGGCGGCGGACGGCCTCCCGGTCCAGCCAGGCCAGTCCCCCGGTGTAAATCGCGGCCAGCTGAGCGTTCTGACTGCATAGGAGATCAATGAATTCGGGGGCCCCGGCCGCGACGGCGCCGGGCGAATGCTCGTCGGAGGGGATGATCAGGTCGGTGAGCCGCACCAGCGTGCGCCATTCGTGCGCGTTAAAGTACTTCGGCTTGTACGGCCCGCCGGCGGCCCGCTTTTCCTGCGCCACGGCATGGTGGACATGCTGGGCCGCCTCCGCACTCAACACGCCGGCAAACGCACCGAAAGCGGCTTGCTGCAGCATTTGGCGCCGTGAGAAATCTTCAGACATTGCCCTTCCTCAACTCTTCCGCAAGGTATTCCGCCGTCCGCCACGCCAGGGCGTTGATGGTCAGCGTCGGGTTCTTGTCCGGGTTGCTCACAAAGGGCGCCGCGTCCGCCACGAACAGGTTTTTGACGTCGTGCGCCTGGCAATAGCGGTTCAGCGCCGAAGACTTCGGATCATCGCCCATACGAATGGTGCCCAGTTCGTGAATGATGGTGCCACCGGTCGAAATCCCCCGGTCTGCGTTCACGACCTTCCCTCCCATGGTCTCGATGATCTCGGTGAACGTTTGGCGCATATGTTCCACCATCTTCAGTTCGTGCTCGCTCCAGCGAAAGTGAAAGCGCAGCACGGGGATGCCCCAGCGATCCACTACGTTGGGGTCAATCTCGCAATAGGTGTACTCGTTAGGAATCATTTCACCGCGGCCGGCCAGATGAACGAAGCTCCCGTACTCGCGCCGGATCGCCTCTTTCAGCGCACGGCCGTAGCCTTCATGACGCCGGCAGGCCCCGTGAAAGGAGCCGATGCCCGGCATGCCGAACCCGCCCCCGATCTCGATGTGGTAGCCGCGCGGGAACTCCTTGTTTTTCTTGTCCCACAGCCACCAGGGGATGTACATGTGCATGCCGCCGAAGCCATCGCAGTCGTGCCGCGGCAGGCCTTCGAGCGCCGGGATGTGCCCGGTCAGAGAAAAGCCGACCGTATCGGTCAGAAAGCGCCCGACCAGGCCTGAGGAATTTGCCAGTCCGTTCGGAAAGCGCGGCGATCGGGAATTGAGAAGGATCCGCGCCGATTCACACGCGCTTGCCGCCAGCACCACCGTCCGGCATCGGATCTGGCGCTCGCTGCGGCTGCGCTTGTCGATGTAGGAAACGGCTGTGACGCGGGCTTCCGAGTCCGCGATCAACTCGCGCACCATCGCTTCGGTGATCAACGTCAGTTTTCCGGTCTTCAGGGCCGGAAAGATCTGCACCTGGCTGGAGGAGTAATTCGAAGCAGTGATGCAGCCCCGGCCGCACTGGCCGCAGTAATGGCAAGCCACACGGCCGTGCAAAGGGCGGGTCAGGATAGCCATGCGCGCGGGGATGCAGGGGATGCCCAGTTTGTCGCAGGCCTTCTTGACGAGAATTTCATGAACCCGCGGCGGCGGGGGCGGCTGGAACACGCCGTCCGGCGCGCTGCGGATCCCTTCCTTGGTGCCGGTCACGCCGATGAAGGCTTCGGCCTTGTCGTAGTAAGGCGCCAGTTCCTCGTAGGTTATGGGCCAGTCCGTGCCGAGACCGTCGGTTGAGTAAGGCTTGAAATCGTAATCGGCAAAACGCAGGGAGATGCGCCCGTAGTGATTGGTGCGCCCTCCGAGGATGCGCGAGCGGAACCAGCGGAAACTTGTGTCCGGGGCGGTGGTATACGGCTCCCCCTCGATCTCCCAGTAGCCGTTCGGCGCGTTGAAGTAGCCCCACTGCTGCCGGCCGAAGTACCAAGCGCCCCCTTCTCCCGCCCCGCGGTGGTCCACTTGATAGGGCCACATGTGCTCCTTGAAGTCGCGCGCCGGATTGAGCATGGGACCCGCTTCGAGCAACGCCACCTCGATGCCCATGGCCGTCAGCACGTGCGCCACCGTTCCCCCGCCGGCTCCCGAGCCGACTACCACCACATCGTAAACTTTAGGCGACCGCCGAACTTGAAACATTTCTAATCCAATACCACAGTTGCCTCGTCCGGAACTGCATAGCCGCAGGCGAAATGGTACACTACCTGACCTTGACCAGGCGGCACACCCAGATACTGCTGGACGGCATCGTCGTAGAAGGCCCCGATTCCCGTGCCACGCAGGCCCAGCGCCTCCGCGGCCAGGTAGAGGCGCTGGCCGATCGCTCCCGCCTCGAAGTGAACATAGCGGTAGCCGCGGTCACCGTGCGCGCGAAAGGCCCGTTCCAAATCCCCGACCATGGAAAACGCCACACACGCGTTTCCCGCCAAATCCTGACCCAGACTCAAAGCCGCCGCCCACAGGCGTTGGTCTCCGCTGCGCAGCAGTTCCAGTTCACCCGACTCGGGCCAGTACCGGTAAAGGCCCGGCGCCAGATTCCTGACGGCATGCACGAAAACATAGAGCTGGATGTAACGACTCGACGGTGCGCCGGAGAGATCGCCTTCAAAATCGGCGGCGAAGGGCCGGAAGGCGACATCGAGTAGCGCGGAGAGCTCCTCGAGCCCCATCGAGGCGCTTGCCATGAAGTCGAGGGCCGACCGTCTTTGCCGTGCGACTTTTCCGAACGCGATCGTTGACCCGGCTGGTTGCGGCAGCCGCACGGAGCCCTCACCATGGCGGGCCGGTTCGGCGCGAGCAATCGGTCCTGCGTTAGGCGGCAGCTTCGAGGCGCGGTGAATGGCTTCGATTTCGGGGCACGACTCGATGCGCGGTGAGATTGGGCTGGGGACGCCGCCGAACCATGCACGGGACGCCGTCGCCTCCCGTTGTGCCCGAATCGCCGGTCCGTCCAGGCAAACCATCAGCAAGGGCCACTCGCCTTCCAGGCCCACCAGATCGGCCACCGCATCGTCGGCAAAGTGACCAAAGGCCTTGGCCTCCAGACCGGCGGCGCGTGCGGCCAGCGCCAAGGCCTGCCAGGCGTGCCCCATGTCGAGCAGGCAGTAACGGTATGCCCGCTCGCGATATTTCCAAGCCTCCCGCCACACGATCGTCGTCAGCACGAAGACCACAGGAACGGCCCCGAGCGCGTCTGCGCGCGCCTGTCGAATCAAAGCTTCGACATACTCGCCGGCGGCGCGCTGTTCGGCTTCGTGCGTCAAAACACGGTAATGATAGAGTCCGTCGCTCCATCCGGCCAGTCCCTGCGTGGCAAAGTGAAATTCGGTCGGATGGAGGTTGCCCGAAGAGGCGTTCACCCTGAGGAAATAGCGCTCGCCCGTCCTGGGTGCTTGCCTGGCGGCACTGATGGCTGCCGCGTGCCAGAGAATCTGTGAAAGGAGTGTTGCACCCTCGGTGTTCGAGACCTCCCCGTGACAGCAGCCCCGCAGGACCTCGAAAGCGGGGGCCTCGAGCGAAGGAGGATGCGCCGGAAGCGCGATGAGCGGGACGCCCTCGTAGCGGCGAAACGGGTCCGGAGCATTGGTCCAGTCGAGCGCGTGCGGGCGTGAACGGAGCCGCTCCGGCGTATGCTTGGTGGACTCATGGTAACGGCGAAACGGAGGAAGTGAGGCGGCATCCTTCGGAGCCATGGGTCCGCGGCTGCGGTTCACCAGGCGGGCTGCCTAAAGAGTCGCAGTGCCGCCTACCGGTACTTCCGCAGGACAGCTAACACGCGGCCCTGGATTTGCACATCCGCCAGCGGAACGCGGATGGGCGACATTTCCGGGTTGGCGGGCTGCAGGCGCGCCATCCCGCCCGGCTCGCGATAAAAACGCTTTAGCGTCGTTTCCGTTCCCTCCACGAGGGCCACGACGATGTCCCCGTCCTGCACGTGCGAGGTGCGCTCGACCAGTACGACGTCGCCGCTGCAGATGTGGTCTTCGATCATGGAGTCCCCCCGAACTTCCAGAGCGAACACGTCCCGGTCATCCACCAGTTCTGCAAGGTTGATCGTCTCGCGGTCTTCCACGGCTTCTACGGGCGCTCCCGCCGCGATGCGCCCGGCCAGCGGGATCTCGAGCGCCGAGAGCGTTTCCTGCTTGAGCTTGCGCTGCTCCTGGAAAAACTTCGGAGAAAGTTCCAGAGATCGGCTGCGGTTATGGCCGCAACGCAGGTAGTGTTTGGCTTCCAGTGCGCGGATGTGTTTGTGGACTGTGGCCAGCGATGACAGATTCAGCCCGCGGGCCACCTCCTCGTAGCTCGGGCTGTAGCCGTTTTCCTCGATGAAGCGGACGATAAAGTCCAGAACTTCTTTTTGCCGCCGGGTCAGCGCCATCGTTTCCCATTGTGGGCGAATAAAAAGAGAAAGTCAAGCTGGGCCGGCCGCCTTGGGGCGCCCTGGCATCTGGTCCACTCGAACGGCCGTGGCCGGCCGGGCAATCCAAACACTGGCGCGCAAGGGCTCCCCTGCCGCCAGTTCCTCCGAGCTGCCCGCGTTTACCGCGGGATTCGCGATTGCCGTGCGGAACGTGCGGATCGGGCTGTGTTAGGCTCTCGATGAGAATCCGATGTGCAGGATAGTTGTTGCAGTCTCTCTGTTTCTTGCCGGCACGCTTTTCGGCGCGGAATTCAAAGCCGGCGTCGCGCGCGTGCCCATCACCCCCGAGGGTCCGATCTGGATGTCCGGCTACGCCAGCCGCAAGAAGCCTTCTGAAGGGGTGATTCACGACTTGTGGGCCAAGGCGCTGGCTCTCGAAGACCAGCGAGGCAACCGGGTCGTGATTGTCACCACGGACCTGATCGGGTTGCCGCGCGCAATTTCCGACGCTGTGGCGGCTCGCGTTCAGAAACAGTACGGCATCGAGCGGGCTCGCCTGCTGCTGAACTCTTCGCACACTCACACCGGGCCGGTGGTCCGGAGCAACCTCAACCTCATGTTCGACCTCCCCGAAGAGGAGAGGCGCAAAATCGAGCACTACGGCCAGACGCTCACTGAGAAGTTGGTCTCCGTCATTGGCGCGGCCCTGGGGCGCCTGGCGCCTGCGGATCTTTCTTTCGGGCAGGGCGAGGCGCGCTTTGCCGTGAACCGCCGCGAACCGACCGAGAAGGGAATGCGCATCGGGGTCAATCCCAACGGCCCGGTGGACCACTCCGTTCCGGTGGTGCGCGTGACGGATCCTGCCGGCAAACTCGTGGCGGTGGTGTTCGGTTACGCCTGCCACAACACGACCTTGACGGGCGAGTTTTACCAGATCAGCGGCGACTACGCAGGCTTTGCTCAGATCGAACTGGAGAAGACTTTTCCCGGGGCGGCGGCCATGTTTCTGATGCTGTGCGGTGCCGATCAGAATCCCCATCCGCGCAGCAGCCTGGAACTGGCCGAGCAGCATGGACGCACGCTGGCGGCGGAAGTGGAAAAGGTCCTTTCCGGACGGCTCCAGCCCCTGCGCGGACCCCTGCGCGCCGCATTCCGGATTGTGGAGCCGGCCTTCGCACCGCACACCCGCGAGACCTTCGAACAGCGCTTGAGCGATCCCAACCCCGTGCGGGCCCGGCACGCCCGCGCCATGCTGGCCACCTACGACGAACGGCGTCCCATACGCCGGATCCCCTATCCCGTGCAGGCGATCCGCTTCGGCAACACGCTGACGGTGGTGGCGCTCGGAGGCGAAGTCGTGGTGGATTACGCTCTGCGCATCAAACGAGAATATCCCGGTGAAAACATCATCGTGGCGGGCTACTCGAACGACGTCATGTGCTACATCCCGTCGTTACGGGTGCTGCGAGAGGGTGGCTACGAAGCGGTGGACAGCATGCTGTATTACGGTCAGCCCGGACCCTTTAACGAGGAGATCGAAGAAACCGTCTTTTCGGGGATCCATGACGTGCTGAAGCGCGTCGGCCGGAGGCCCGCCCGGCGGTGAGGGCTTTAACGCTCCCCGCCGGCGAGGTGCACATCTGGCAGATGCACCTCGATGCGGGACCCGATCAGGTGGAGCGCTTGCAGTCCTTTCTCTCGCCGGAGGAGCGGGCCCGCGCTGCGCGGTATCGCTCGGGGGAGCATGCGAGGCGCTTCACGGTGGCGCGAGGCCGTCTGCGCGAACTCCTGGCCGCCTACCTGGGATGCGAGCCGGCCGCCATCCGCTTCCGGTACGGCCCCTCCGGAAAGCCGGCGGTCGCCGCCAGCACGGAGCTACGATTCAACATCTCTCATTCAGAGGATCTCGCCCTGTATGCCTTCGCCCTGGGCCGGGAGGTGGGCATTGACATCGAGCGCATCCGCCCGGATTTCCGGTGGGAGCGAATCGCGCGTCGCTACTTTTCTGCCGCCGAACAGGAGGCGCTTGGCAGCGTGCCTCCGGAGCTTCGCCCTGCGGCATTTTTCCAGCTCTGGACGCGCAAGGAAGCCTATCTCAAGGCAAGGGGGGAGGGGCTTCGCTTCGGCCGGTTGCATGCCGAGGCGGATTGTGATGAAGCTTGGTGGGTGGTGGCGCTAGAGGCTCCGCTGGGCTTTGCCGCGGCTCTGGTGGTGGAGAGCCGCGAGCCGCTGCCCGTGCTGCGCCGCCTGACTCAGCTCAGGTGAAATTCCTCTCCGATGCGGTGCAGCGCGATGCGGTCCGCGTGGTTGCCCGCCGCACGATGCAGCCGCTCAATGGGTTCCTCCACCGGTTCCCGGCCCAGAGGAAAGGTCTGGTGGTGGATCGGGAGGATGAACTCGGCCCCAGCGTCGTTGGCCATTTTCCAAGCCTGCTCCGGAGTGCAATGGCGCCGTATCCACGGGTTATAGGTGCCGATCGGCATGATGGCCAGGTCCGCGGGTCGCGAGCTGCGCAGGCGCGCAAACGAGTCAGTGATGGCCGTGTCACCGCCGAAGACAATGCGATAGCGCCCCACCTCGATGAGGTAGCCGTTGTAGCCGCGATAGTGATCGGTGCGCATGCGCGCGCCCCAGTGGTTGACCTCGAAGGCCATGATCGCGGCCGGTCCGACGCGAAGACGACCTCCCCAGCCGATCTCGTGGACCGAGCGATAGCGCTCCACGCGCACCAAGTCGCTCGTCTTCGAGGCCGTCACCACCGCGGTGTAGCGCCGCTCGAGCCTGCGCAGCGACGGGAGGTCAATATGATCCATGTGCGCGTGCGAGAGCAGGATCAGATCAACGGCCGGCAGTTCGCGGATTCGCAGGGCCGGCTGCACCAGCCGCTTGATGCCGAGCGTGACCGGCCCCACGTTGATTCCCGCGCGGAGGCTGAAGATCGGATCGAGCAGCATCGTGAACCCGTCCACCTTCCGCAGGACGGTGGCATGGCCGAGCCAGGCGGCGTGCAGGCCCCGCTCGGACCAGCGCTCCGGATGGGGCCGCAACGGGGGAGGCGCCACGGGTCGCTTCATCTCGCCGAAATAGTGACGCCAGAACCCAGGCGCCAGGGCGTACAGGAGCGCTCCGGCCCCGGCCAGCCCGGCGGTGCCTGCCCCGGCAATCCAGCCGCGCCGCGACCAGCGTGCCGCCGTCTTCTCACCAGCCAAAGCGCTCCTCCCTCCAGGGGTCTCCGTGCATGTGGTAGCCATTTCGCTCCCAGAAGCCGGGCCGGTCGTGCTCCATCAATTCGATGCCCGCCAGCCACTTGGCGCTCTTCCAGGCGTACAGGCGCGGTACGATGAGGCGGGCCGGAGCGCCATGCTCCAGGCTCAGCGGCTCGCCGTCATGAAAGATTGCGACCAACGCGTCTTCGGCCAGAAAGTCTTCAAGCGGTAGATTCGTGGTCCAACCGAAGTCATATCCGTACGCCATCACGAAGCGCGCCTGAGGAAGCGCCCCGCCGGCGTGCCGGAGCAGCTCGCGGGTGGAGACTCCTTCCCAGAGATTGCCCAGCCGGGACCAGCGTGTCACACAGTGGAAGTCGGCGTAGACTTTGACGCGCGGGAGTTGGAGAAATTCCTCCCACGTCCACTCGCGGGGCTGCGCCACCAGACCGCCGATTCGTAGCCGCCAGCGGTTCAGATCGATCACGGGAGGACCGCTGGCGTCGAGGACCGGCCACTTCTCGGTCACGCTCTGGCCCGGAGGGATCCGGTTGGGTCGCAGAGCGTCGGGGCTGACGATCACATCCGGGTCGAGCCCCTGCGGAAGGGTCACTCGCTTCTGCTTCCCAGCCCAGCTCATCCCGAACCTCCGTTTCCTTCAGTTTAACGCGCCACAACGCACACAAGCAGGGCATGGCGTGCCGCGTTTGGCTGTAGCCTCCTCAGGACCGGTCGCGGTTGACAGCGCGCCTGAGGTCCTGCTAGTGTGGTCCCAACACTGAGAAAGGAGGTGATCCAGCAGATGAAATCTGACAGTAGCAAGCCGCGCGAGGTGGCTGACTCTTAAAGCGGCTGTTCCCACGTGGTTGGCCCTGTTCAGTGGCAGGGCCCGGTTCCTGCGGACCAGCTGCCTTCCGCGGTGTGCTGAGCCACAGGATTTTCTCCTTTGGCGCCAGATCCCCGGAGCGCCCGGGCCGGGTGCTCCGGGGATTGCCGTTTAAGGGGGACGCCGGGTGCTATACTGAGAATTTCCCCGCGAAGAAAGGCACAAAGGTTACCACAGCGATGAAATCCGGGATTCACCCCGCATACCAGGAAGTCAATGTGATCTGCGCCTGCGGCAACACGTTCCGTACGCGCTCGACGCACAAAGGCGACATCCGTGTGGAGATTTGTTCCAAGTGCCACCCGTTCTTTACAGGACGCCAGAAGCTCGTGGACACGGAGGGACGGGTAGACCGATTCCAGCGTCGATACCGCAAGGCTGCCGAAAAGAGCCCCCAGCCGAAGGCCTCCGGCTAAGGAAAGAGGTCGTTACGGGCGCGGACCGCGGGGAGGTCCGCCTTCCTTCTTACGCCGCCGCTCCCGCTCCGCACGCAGCTTCTCGTACTCGACCCGCTGCTCGTCGGTGAGAATCGCACGAACGCGGTTGGCGTGGTCCTCCTGGATGGCGTTCATTTCGGGGCGCATCCGTTCGCGCACTTCCCGGTAGCGTGCGTCCGTGACGTCGAGGATCTCGTTGAGCTTCCGCAGCTGTTCGTCTGAAAGGTGCAGGCGCGTGCGCATCTCCTCGACGTAGCGACGCCGGAACTCCTGCGGGCTGCGCGGGCGCGCCTCCACCTCCTGCAGCGCCCAAAAGCGGTGGCCGAGCGCACCCACGACCACGCCGCTCGCGAACACCAGCAGCAGGTACAGCACGACGCGAAGGCGGGAGGAGCTCATCGGGAACCGTTCTCGTTGGAAAACGCACTGGCGTAGAGCTGCACTTCGGGAGAGTTCTCCTCGGCCAAAGCCTCCACGTAGGTCGTCCGATTGAAAACCGGACCCGGCGCTGCGGCACTCAGCAAGATGCCGAGCACCACGCAGACCGCCGCCGCAGCGCCCACCAGGGCCTGAGCCCAGCGGCACAACGAATACGTGCTGTCACGCCGTTTTTCGATCAGCCTCCACACCCCCGGCAGGAACGCCGCTGTCGGCTCCGGGTCCGGACAAGCCCGGCGATACGCTTCCCAGAGCCGGTTAAGCTGGCGCTCCAGCTCCTGTGGGTTCAAAGTCTCTCCCTGCTTGGCCATCGTCTCACCCCCTACCCGTTGCCTTACTGGCGGCAGACGAAGACTGCTTTGCAGCCAGGGCCTTCAGCACGCGCTGGCGCGCCCGGAACAGTCGGACTTTCAAGGCATTCTCGTTCACATGATAAATCTTTTCGAGCTCCTTGAGCGAAAGACCCTCGACTTCCTTCAGCAAAAGCAGAATGCGGTCTTCCTCGGAAACGGAACTCAGCAGAGACTGAACCAGCTCGCGCACGCGGGCCCGCTCGTGCTCTTCTTCGAGGCGCTGGAAACCAGCGGCTGCGTCGGCCATAACCACCTGCTGTTCGGAGAGGTCGGCCAGACGCGACTCGGCCCGCCTCCGCTGCCGGCGCAGGTAATCGTAGGCCGCGTTGGCCGTCAGCCGGTACAGCCACGGCTCAAACACCTCCGGCGACCGCAACTGGTTCAACGACAAATACAGTCGCATAAACACCTGCTGGCCAACGTCCTCAACGTCCTCCGGCCTGCCGATCAGCCTGGCGATCGTGCCGAGAACCCGCTTGCGGTACGCGCCGACAATCTCGCTGAAGGCCTCGTCGTCCCCGGCTCGCGCGCGTTCAACAAGTTCAAAGTCAACCAGCATGCGGCTTGCATGGCCGGCAGTTCCGAGGCCGCTTGCAGCCTCGCTTGGAAAGGCGTGCCGCCCAAAGGTTAGGTTACACGCCAAGCTGTGGAAAATCAAAGAGGTTGCTGTACGACCGAGGGCCCGATGACTCAAACCGACCGGGGAGGCTTTCGGACACCCACCGCGGCATAAAGCTCGATCGAGCGGATGAGATTCTCCAACAGCAGCCAGCGCAGGTAAAGGTAACGGAGTTGACCCTCCACGGCCTCCTTCGCCGTGGCGGAGGCGGGTTTCGTCCTAGTCATGTCCTAGTTGTACTAGGACTATCTTCCAAACTGCAACCACTCATGCGAGTAATAATAATGGATCATTTGTGGGTATCTGCTCGCCACGTATGTGGGTATTCAGGGGGTGGGGACCGGTCCGTGTTAGAATCAATACCGCGCTGATGGACTTCCTCTCCGGTCTCAACCCATCCCAGCAGGAGGCGGTTCGCCATGGCGACGGACCGCTGCTGATCCTGGCTGGAGCGGGAAGCGGAAAGACGCGTGTCATCACGCATCGGATCGCTTACCTGATCGGCACCCGCAAGGTTCCGGCCTCCTCGATCCTGGCCGTCACATTCACGAACAAGGCTGCCCAGGAGATGGCCGAGCGGGTAGGGGCGCTGCTCGGCGAAGCCCATCTGGGCTACCTTCCGTGGGTTTCGACATTTCACTCCTTCTGCGTCCGTGTTCTGCGGCGGGACGGCGGTCCGCTCGCGGCTTGGCGGCCGGGCTTCACCCCGGCCTTCACCATCTACGACGAGGACGACCAGCTTGCCGTCATCAAAGCCGTCTTCCGCCACCACGGATTGGATGAGAAGTTCATGCAGCACCGCGCCGTGCTGTCGCGGATCAGCTTCGCCAAGAATCACCAGCAGACGCCTGCCGATCTGTATCAAGCCTCGACGGATCCCCGCACCTCGCGCCTGGCGCTGATCTATGAGGAGTACGAAGCCCGACTGCGTCAGGCCAACGCCCTCGATTTTGACGACCTGCTCCTCGAAACCGTACGGTTGCTGCGGTTGGACGAGGCCGTCCGCCGCCGTTACAACGAGCGGTTCCGCTATCTGTTGATTGACGAATACCAGGACACCAACCGGAGCCAGTACGAACTGGTGCGCCTGCTGTCAGAACAGCACCGGAATGTTTGCGCGGTGGGCGACGAGGACCAGTCCATCTACGGCTGGCGGGGCGCCGATATCCGCAACATCCTGGATTTCGAGCGAGACTTTCCGGAGGCCCGGATCATTCGCCTCGAGCAGAACTACCGCTCGAGCGGCAACATCCTGGAGGCGGCCAGTTCGGTCGTCGCCCACAACACCCAGCGCATCGGCAAGTGGCTGTGGACCGAGGCTCCCCCCGGCAGCCCCATTGGACTTTTCGAGGCGGCCGACGGAGAACAGGAAGCGTTGTTCATCGCCGACACGATCGAACGCATCCTGCGGGAAGATCCGGGCGCGCGTGTCGCGGTTCTCTATCGCACCAACGCTCAGTCCCGGCAGATGGAGGAAGCCCTGCGGCGCTATGGTCGCAAGTACCTGGTCGTGGGAGGGTTCAGCTTCTACCAGCGCGCCGAAATCAAGGATGTGCTGGCCTATCTCAAACTTTTGCTCGCCCCGCAGGACTCCGTCAGCCTGCTCCGGATCATCAACACTCCGGCCCGTGGCATCGGAAAGACGACGGTCGAGCAGATCGAGCGCTATGCCGCAGAGCACGGCCTGAGTCTCTGGACTGCCATCGAGCGGATGCTCGAGCAACACGTGCTGGGGACGCGAGCCGAAGCGGCGCTTCAGGCGTTTCGAAGCCTTATAGAAGAGCTCAGGGACGCCGCAGCCTCGCAACCCGTGGACGCGGTGTTGCGCCTGATTCTGGAGCGCACCGGATATCTGCGCATGCTCGACGATGGCACGCCCGAATCGGAGAGCCGGCTGGAGAATTTGGAGGAGCTCGTCAACGCCGCGGCCGAAGCCGCCGAACGCGGCGAGGATATTGCGGCGTTTTTGGATCATGCGGCCCTCGTCTCAGAAGCCGATACCCTGGATGAGCGCGCCCAGGTGCTCCTGCTGACGCTCCACAACGCCAAAGGCCTGGAGTTCCCGGTGGTCTTCATCGCGGGGATGGAGGAAGGCCTGTTCCCACATGCGCGGTCGCTCCAGGATCCGGCCATGCTCGAAGAGGAGCGCCGGCTCTGCTACGTGGGCATGACGCGGGCGCAAAAGCGCCTGATCCTGACCTGGGCGCGCCAGCGGCGCCGCTTTGCCGCCGGAGAACCGGAGGTGCGCACGCCCTCCCGGTTCCTCGCCGAGGTTCCGTCGCACCTGACGGAAGATCTCGGGGCAGCCGCCTGCGCCGGTCCGGATCTTTTCGCGGAACGCCACTATGTGCGCCAGGTCGCCCGGCGAGGCCTCTTTCCGGCCACCACGTACGACTCGGAAGAGCACATCCGCCGATTCTTCGCGGCACGCGGGCAGGGCTTTTCCGCCCCGGCGCAGCCACCCCGGCCGCCGCAGCCTCCGGCGCGGTCCCGCCGAAGCGATCCGGGACCGGGCACAACCGTGCATCACCCCCGTTACGGCCGCGGCACGGTGCTCCGCAAAGAGGGGGACGGCGACGAGGCCAAGCTTACGGTACACTTTCCAAGTTACGGTTTGAAAAAGCTCATCCAGAAACACGCAGGACTCAGCATCGAAGAATGAACACCAAACACATCAAGGACAGGGCCGAGCGCAAGCGTTTGAAACGGGAGGCGCGCAAAAAAGCGCCGCCCAAGCAGAAGCGCCCGGCCGGCGTGCCGCGGGGCGCCCACAAGAAAAAGGTCAAGAAGATGGCCAAGGGCCAGCGCAAGCGCTGAGCGCCGCTTCCCTCCCCTGGGGCGCCGGCTGCATCATCGCGGTGTCGGTTCATGAACCTGTTCCGGACCAAGAGCATTGACGAACTGATCGCAGCCGCGGAGGCGCCCGAGAAGCGGCTCCGGCGAACTCTGGGTCCGGTCAGTCTGACCGCTCTGGGAATCGGCGCGGTCATCGGCTCCGGCATCTTCATCCTCACCGGGACGGCGGCCGCGGGCGAGACGCTGAGCTACCGCTCGATCCTGCACGCGCCCGTGTTGGAACTGCTCCTCCACGGCAGCGATGTCACATCAACCTTCGGGCGCCCGGGCGCCGGGCCGGCCGTCTCGCTCTCGTTCCTGCTCACGGCGCTGGCATGCAGCTTCGCCGCCCTCTGCTACGCCGAGCTGGCCTCCATGATTCCCGTAGCGGGCAGCGCCTACACGTACTCCTACGCGACGCTCGGCGAGCTGGTGGCCTGGATCATCGGCTGGGATCTGATCCTGGAGTATGCCGTCTCCAACATGGCCGTGGCGGTGGGATTCTCGGCTTATCTCAGCGACCTGCTGGAGGGAACCTTCGGCATTCACCTGCCGAAACAGATTGCGGGCCCGATGATTTCCGGCGGCGAGTTCACCGGAAGCTGGTTCAATTTGCCGGCTCTGGTCGTGCTGCTGATCCTCACCGTCATCCTCGTCCGCGGCGTCCGGGAGAGTGCCGAAACCAACAACGTCATGGTGCTGATTAAGGTCGGGGCGATCCTGATCTTTGTGGTGGGCGCCGCGCACGCGGTCCGGACCGAGAACTGGAGGCCCTTCATGCCGAACGGTTTTGCGGGAGTTCTCACCGGAGCAGCCATCGTCTTTTTCACGTACATCGGCTTCGACTCGGTTTCCACTGCGGCCGAGGAGTGCCGACGGCCCCAGCGGGATCTGCCTGTGGGCATCATCGCCACGCTGGTGATCTGCACCGTGCTGTACACGGCCGTCGCTCTGGTGCTCACGGGGATCTCGGACTGGCGAAGCCTGAACAACGCGGCGCCGGTGGCCAATGCGCTCAAAGAGCTCGGCCTCGAAGGCGTCCGCCGGTGGGTCAGCATCGGCGCACTCATCGGCATGGTCTCCTCTCTGCTGGTGTTTCAGTACGGGCAGGCCCGCGTCTGGTTTGCGATGTCCCGTGACGGGCTGCTGCCGGCGGCCTTCTCGCGAGTCCATCCCGTACACCGCACGCCACACATCAGCACGTGGGTGGCCGGCCTGTTCGTGGGGATCCCGGCGGGCATATGGGATATCGGGACGTTCGCCGACCTAGCCAACATCGGAACCCTCTTTGCCTTCATCCTGGTTTCGGTGGGCGTGATCGTTCTGCGGCGCCGCCAGCCGGACCGGCCCCGCGCCTTCCGCGTGCCGTGGAGTCCCTGGTTGCCTCTGGCTTCGATCTTGAGCTGCGTGCTGCTCATGCTCAGCCTTCCGCTGGAGACCTGGGTGCGATTTGTTGTCTGGCTGGCGATCGGTCTGATAATCTATGCCCTGTTCGGCCGGCGCCACAGCGCACTGGCCGGGCGGGAAGGCAGCGCCAGATGAAATCACGATGGTGGCCGGCTCTGGCCGTGGCGGCCGTTCTTGCGGCCCTCGCGCAGCAGCCGCACGATCATCCGCCCCGGGACTCGGATGAATACGTCCGGGTCCTGGAAAACCCGCAGCGCGACCAGTGGCAGAAACCAGACCAGGTGGTTCAGGCCCTCGGTTTCCGGCCGGGGGAATCGGTGGCCGACATCGGAGCGGGCACGGGTTACTTCACCCGCCGCTTCGCCCGGCACGCCGCCAAGGTGTACGCCGTTGACATTGACGCCGGGCTGCTGGAGCGGGCTCGCAAGAACGCACCGCCGAATGTGGAGTTCGTTCTCGCAACGCCGGACGACCCCCGACTGCCCGAGCGCTCCGTGGACACCATCTTCTTCTGCAACGTCCTGCATCACATCGAGAACCGTCCTGCCTACTACGCCAGGCTGAAGCGCGCCCTCAAGCCCGGCGGCCGCATCGTGAACATTGACTTCCACAAGCGCCCCCTGCCCGTGGGGCCTCCGGTAGACCACAAGCTCTCCGAAGAACAAGTTATCGAGGAGTTCAAGGCCGCAGGTTTTGAGCTCGCGCGCAGCTTTGACTTCTTGCCCTACCAGTATTTCCTGGTGTTCGAGCTCAAGACGCAGGACGGGGCATCGCAACGCTGAGCCGCCAGAGCGCACGTGCAATCGTGACACTTACGGCCATCGCGTTTCGAGTCGCGACCGCGGGCCGTCAAAGCGCCCGCGTCACTAACGGACCTCGCCGGCTTCCGCGGTGCGATTCAGGTACGATTCCAGCGGCCGGAAGTATTCGAGCAGCGCGCGGGAGCTGAGATCTTCCCCCGTCTTCTCCCGAATGACCTGCCGCCAGTCCCGAGTCGCTCCCAGACTCAGCAACTCCCAGAGCCACTTGCCCACTTCTTTGTTCCCGTAGTAGTTGCATGCCCGCGGATCCTGCTTCAGGATCCTCCGGGCGATGTAGTCGTGCAGCTGGTACTTGATGAGCGTGGCGATGGCGTAGTCGTAATACTGCGCCGGATCGTCTATGACGTGCGTCTTGGTGCAGGCGTCGCAGTACTGTTCGCCGCGCGGCGCCGGCGGCTCGATGCCCTGGAAACGTGCGACCAACTCCCACCAGCGGCGATTGAACTGGTCCGCCGGGAGGTTGCGCTCGTAGAGCTCATACTCGAAGTGGGTCATCACGCCTGCCGCCCACGGCAAAAACACCACGGCGCTGTCGAGCGCCTCATCGAGAAGCCACTCCATGCGGTCTATCTTGCGGCCCGCGGGCAGGATGCCGATCTGGCGCAAGTACGGCTCCTGGCGCGCGGCGATCCCGATCAGGTCGCCCACCGCTTCGTGAAACGCCCGGTTGGCGCCTTCTCGCAACACCACGGGCACATTGGGATTGGAGTAGGCCAGGAAGTAGTACACATGGCCTAGCTCGTGATGAGACGTCTCGAACCACCGGAAATTCGGCACGACGCTCATCAGGCAGCGCACGTCCCGGTCGCGGTCCACGTGCCAGGCCGAGGCATGCGTGTTCTTTTTTCGGGTGGCGCCAGGGGGAAGCTGGTAGAGATCGGATTTCTCCCAGAAGCTGTGCGGTAAAGCGGGCCACCCCAAAGAGATGTAAAAGCGCTCCGCCTGCTCGACGATCCATTCCGGCCTCTTCTCGCGGAACAGATCATCCAGGTTCGGCGTCTCGGCAAGGCCGGGCCACTCCTGCCCCCAGCGGTTCGGGAGCCAGTGTGCGGGAATCCGCTCCGGCACCGGCAGGCGGTAACGGGCCGCGAGCTTGCGCCGCGCGTAGGCATGCAAACGCCGGTACAGAGGCTCTACCTCGCGCAACGTCTTCTCCATGAGCTGCATCATTTCGGCCACCGTCATGCCGTAGTCGGCGACCTGGAGGTGGAAGTACGAGGAGTAACCCAGTTCGGTGGCCACCCGGTTGCGGAGGTCCCGCACTGCGGCCAGTCCCTGTTTGAGCGCCGGTCCCGGCTGCTTGGAGGTCTCCCAGATCCTGCGCCGCTCGACCAGATCGCGTGAGCCGAGCAGCACTTGGTCAATCTGGTTGGGGGTCACCGGCGTGCGGCACTTGCCCGCCCGCTCATCGAGACAAAACGTAAATCCGTCCAACGTCGCGCTTAGCCGGGCCTCGAGTTCGATTCGTTTCGCCACCACATGCGGGATGGTTCCCGGCGATTCGGCGGCGTTCAGCAGGATCTTGTCCAGCTGCCGGAATTCCAGCTCGCCGAGCGACCCGCGCAGTTGAAGGTAACGCCGGCTGTTTTCGATGACGTAGCGACTGCCGCGGAAACCCGCGTGAGCCCGCTGCGCTCCGATCCGCCGCCCCGTGTGCTCCTCGCTCACATCCGTCGAGGCCAGCCATTCCGCCTCAGCGGCGATCGCTCCCAGCCGCTGGTCAATCTCGTTGTACATGCTGAGGAATTCCTGAACCTGGGAGCGGGAAGAAGGGCCGGCGCAGCCTGCCGTCAGGCAGCAGACCGCCACGAGCCAGGCGCACGGTCGCACAGGGTGATTGTAGCCTAGTGGCGGCGGGCGCGGTACGTAGCGTCCCGGTTTGCATGGCTTTGTTAAAATGGGAAAAAGTCCGGCCGCCCCATGCTCGCCACGCGGACCATCACCGAGGAGATCCTGGAGCTCAAGAAAGAGCGGCGGGCCATCCTTTTGGCCCACCATTATCAGGAGCCTGAGATCCAGGATTTGGCCGACTGGGTCGGCGACAGCCTCGAGCTCGCCCGCAAGGCCCGCGAGTTCGACGGGGATGTGATCGCCTTTTGCGGCGTGTGGTTCATGGCGGAAACCGCAAAGGTTCTCAACCCCAGGCGAATCGTCGTCGTGCCGGACCGCGAGGCGGGTTGCAGCCTCGTGGACAGCTGTCCGGTGGAGCAGCTCCGGGCGTGGAAGCGGCTGCACCCGGACCATGTCGTGGTCAGCTACATCAACACCTCGATCGAGGTGAAAGCCGAAAGCGACATCCTTTGCACCTCGCGCAACGCCGTCCAGATCGTAAACTCCATCCCGCCGGAAAAGCCCATCCTGTTTGTGCCGGATGCCAACCTGGGGAACTGGGTGAAACGCCAGACCGGGCGCGAGAACATGAAAGTCTGGCAGGGGGCCTGCATCGTCCACGCCACATTCCCGGCCCGGCGGCTGGCCGCGGCCCGGGCGGAGCATCCCGGAGCGCTGGTGGCGGCCCATCCCGAGTGTCCCCCGGAAGTGCTGGATCAGGCCGATTTCGTCGGCTCCACCTCCGCCATCATCAAGTGGTGCGTCGAAACGCCAGGCGAGGAATTCATCGTCATGACCGAAAGCGGCGTCTCGCACTCACTGCGGCGGCTGGCGCCCCACAAGCGCTTCTTCTTCATTCCCAACGAGAACTGCAACTGCAGCGAGTGCCCGTATATGAAGCGCAACACCCTCGAAAAGCTCCGCGACTGCCTCCGCGATCTGGAGCCGCGCGTCGAGATTCCTGACGACATCCTCCAGCGCGCTCTTGTGCCGCTCGAGCGCATGTTCGCGGTGCAGTGAGGGGCCATGGACGCGCCGGGTGAGCTCCGGGACACGTTTGGACGGCTGCATGACAACCTGCGCCTCAGCGTAACCGACCGGTGCAACATCCGCTGCTTCTACTGCATGCCGGAGGAGGTCGAGTTCGTTCCGCGGCCGGAGATTCTCACCTTCGAGGAGATCGAGCGATTTGTGCGCCTGGCGGTGCGTTGCGGCATTCGCAAGCTCCGCATCACCGGCGGGGAACCCCTCATGCGCCGCGACCTGCCCGTGCTGGTCCGGAAGTTGGCCGGCATCCCCGGAATCACGGACCTCGGGCTGACCACCAACGGCATCCTGTTGCGGGAGCAGGCTGCCGCCCTTTACCAGGCCGGGTTGCGCCGCATCAACATTCACCTGGACACTCTGGACCGAGAGCGGTTCGCGCACATCACGCGCCGCGATCATCTGGAGCGGGTCCTGGAAGGGATCGAGCTGTGCCGCCGACTGGGTTTTCGCCCCGTCAAGATCAACGCCGTGGCGGTCAAGGGCCTGACCGAGCCGGACATCGTGCCCCTGGCGCGTTTCGGCCGCGAGCATGATCTGGAGATTCGATTCATCGAGTTCATGCCGCTGGACGGACAGGGGCTCTGGCTCCGGGACCGCGTCCTGCTGGCGGCGGAGATCATCCGCACGCTCTCCCGTGAGATCGCGCCGCTCGTTCCCGTCCCCAACCGGGATCCCCGCGCCCCGGCACTGGAATACCGCTACGCCGACGGCCGCGGCGCTGTGGGCTTCATCGCCTCGGTCAGTCAGCCCTTCTGCGACCGCTGCAACCGCATCCGGCTCACCGCGGACGGCAAGCTGCGCTATTGCCTGTTTGCTCTGGAGGAAACCGACATCAGAGCGCTGCTGCGCGGAGGCGCCGCCGACGAGGAGATCCTCGAGGCTGTTCGCTCGACTGTGCGCGCCAAATGGGAGGGGCACCAGATCAACACTGCGCGCTTTGTCGCGCCGCCGCGGCCCATGTACGCCATCGGCGGTTGAAGGGACGACTTTCCGGGCCGGGCCGGACAGGAATGCAACTCCCAAAACGTAGGGCGGGCTCGGTCCCCCGCTAGAATGGGATCTTACATGCGCGTCGCGCTGGCGCAGATTAACACGACCGTTGGGGACCTGGCCGGTAACGTGGACCGGATTGTGCGCACCGCCCGCGAAGCCGCCCGGCGGGACGCAGTTCTGGCCGTGTTCCCTGAGCTTACCATCACCGGCTATCCCCCTCGGGATTTGGTCGAGAAGCCGAGCTTTCTGGAACGCACCGAAGAGCAGCTGGAGAGGCTGGCCCGCGAAACCGCCTCGCTCGATCTGACGCTGATCTGCGGCTACGTGGGACGCTCGGAGGCCGACGAAGGCAAGCGAGCCACCAACAGTGCCGCAGTCATCGAGGGCGGCCGGGTGGTCTTCCGCCAGCGCAAGATGCTGTTGCCCACCTACGACGTCTTCGACGAGGCGCGCTATTTCCAGCCCGCCCTCCAGCAGGAGCTGGTCACGATTCGCGGCCGCCGCGTGGCCCTGACCATCTGCGAGGATGCCTGGAACGACAAGCAATACTGGGAGCGGCGGCTGTACGACCGGGATCCTGTCGAGGAACTGGTTGCACGGGGCGGCGAGATCATCGTCAGCATCAACGCATCCCCCTACCACATGGGCAAGCGTGCGCTCCGCCGTGACATCTTTTCCCGAACGGCCGCGCGCCACCGCCGCCCACTGGTCTACGTCAATCAAGTGGGCGGCAACGACCAGCTCATCTTCGACGGCAGCAGCTTCGCCCTGGACGGCGAGGGCAGAGTGATCGCCTCCGCCCGCTCCTTTGCCGAGGATCTGGTCATCGCCGATCTGGATGCCGGTACCGGGGATCAGCACGAGAATCTGGCGGATGAGTGCGAGGCGGTCTACGAAGCCCTGGTGCTCGGCACGCGGGACTACCTTGACAAGTGCGGCTTCCGGCAGGTGCTCATCGGGCTCAGCGGCGGGATTGATTCCTCGCTGACGGCCGTGATTGCCGCCGACGCGGTGGGCCGGGAAAACGTCGTGGGTGTCGCGATGCCGGGGCCTTTTTCCTCCGATCACAGCGTGCGCGATGCGCGGGCCCTGGCCGAGAATCTGGGCATCCGTTTCGAAGTGGTCCCGATCACGCCGGTCTACGAATGCTTCCTCCAGATTCTCGACCCGCTGTTCGGCGGTGCGCCCCGCGACGTTACCGAAGAGAACTTGCAGGCACGTCTTCGGGGTGTCACGTTGATGGCGCTTTCCAACAAGTGGGGGGCGCTTGTGCTGACCACGGGCAACAAGAGCGAACTGGCGGTCGGCTACTGCACGCTCTACGGTGACATGATCGGCGGGCTCGCCGTGATCAGCGACGTCCCCAAGACGATGGTGTACAAGCTGGCGCGCGTGGCCAACCGGCGCCACCCGCATGCGATCCCGGAGAGCGTGTTCACCAAACCGCCATCGGCGGAGCTCCGGCCGAATCAGAAGGACACCGACGCGCTCCCCGACTACGAAGTCCTGGACGCAATCCTGCGCGACTACGTTGAAGAATACAAAACGCCCCGTGAGATCGCCGAAGCACATGGCTTCCCGCTGGAGCTGGTGCGCGAGGTCGTCAACAAGGTGGACCGCAACGAGTACAAGCGCCAGCAGGCGCCTCCGGGCTTGAAAGTCACCACGAAGGCCTTCGGCATGGGCCGCCGCTTCCCGATCGCACAACGGTTTCTGGAATGAGGGCGGTCCTTGGCCTTCTCGCCGCCGCGCTCGCGCTGGCCCAACCGGGGGGCGAGACCGTGCTGGCCGGCGGATGGCGTATCCGTCCTGCGGGAAGACAGATCCCTCTCGACACGCTGCCGATGGCTGCGGTGCTCGCTCCCGGGGGCAGGCATCTGCTCATCCTGCACTCCGGTTCCAATCCACCCTCTTTGGCTGCGCTTGACATTACGGATGGCCGCCAGACGAGCCGCGTAACGCTTCCGGACGCCTGGTTGGGCTTGACTGTGGATCCCAAAGCCGGCCGCGTTTATGCCGGCGGCGGAGCGGAAGCGGCGGTGTTCGAAATCTCGCTGACGAACGGGCGGCTGGCATTGTCCCGGACTTTCCCGCTCGTGCCGAAGGAGAAGCGCACCGCCCGCGATTTCGCCGGAGATGTAGCTCTCTCTCCGGACGGCCGCTTGCTCTACATCGCCGAATTCTTTCAGAACACCATCGCCGTCATCAATCCGCAGTCCGGCATGGTCATCGAGCGCTTCCGTACGGGCCGCCGGCCCTTCCGACTCCTGTTCCGTCCCGACGGCAAGTCACTGTTCGTCACCAGTTGGGCGGACGGCTCTCTGTTCCATCATGAAGCGGAGTCGGGCAAGCTGATCGAGCGGGTGCGGCTGGCGCCGCACCCGACGGACATGGTCTGGGGGCCGCCGCCTCCGTCCGAGGCGGGAGCGGAACCCTACGCCGCGCGCATCTTCGTCGCCGCCAGCAACACAAACGGTATTCAGGTGGTCGGTGTGACCGCCTCCGGGGAACTGCGCGTGCTCGAATCAGTGAACCTGGCTTTCGGCGCGCGGCAGCCCGCGGGCATGACCCCGAGCGCCGTGGCGCTTAGTGCCGACCGCAGGCGGTTGTTCGTCGCATGTGCCGGAGCCAACGCGGTGGCGGTCCTGGACATCACCGAACCCCTTAGCCGCCTCGCCGGATACCTGGCCGCGGGACAGTACCCCGTGGCGCTTCGTACGCTGCCCGATGGGACCCTGGTCGTCCTCAACGCTCGCGGCTCCAGCCGTGACGAGGCGGGTTCATTGTCCTGGATCCCTCCCTTCGATGACGAGCAGCTCCTGGAACACACCATCCAGGTTTTTGACAATACGCCCTACCGTGACAGCCTGCTGGAGGAACCAGAAGCGCCGGACTACTCGCCCATCCAGCACGTCGTCTACATCTGGCGGGAAGCCGGCCGTGGGCCAAACCGGGAAAGGCTGGCCAAAGAGTTTGCACTCCTGGACAACCTCGACACAGGCGCATCCGGGCCCGTGCAGGCACTGTATGCGGGCCTTGCGGGGATCGTACCCCATTTCCTCGAGCTCTATGCCCCCGGCTGTCAGGCAGGCCGCCGTGTTCAGGCCTGTGACGGAGACGATCCGGCCGCCGTGCCTCCGGCAGGCTATCTCTGGACCAACGCCGCCGCAGCAGGAATCTCTCTCCGCAATTACGGATTCTTCGTCGTCAACCGTCCCAGGCCCGCTGCCGGCGGCGTTCAGGTCGAAACGGTGCGGGACCCTGCACTGAAACCGGTGACGGACCTGCGCTACCGCGGACCGGATCCGGATTATCCTGACACGGACCGTGCCGCGGCGTTTGTTGCCGATCTGCAGGCCCTGGACAAGCAGGGTTCGCTGCCGCGGCTGCTGCTGGTGCGGCTTTCCAGCCGAGGCGACGACGGCGACGTCGCGCTCGGGCGAATCGCGGAAGCCCTGACTCGCAGCCGTTTCTGGCCTGGCATGGTGATTTTCATCGCCGAAATCAGCACGAGAGGGCGCGCCCAGGCTCTTGTGGTTTCCCCTTACGCACGCCGGGGGATTGCGGATTCTGCGCCCTACAGCTTTAGCTCCCTGCTCCGCACCATCGAACTGCTCCTCGGACTGCGTCCGATGACACACTTCGACGCTGCCGCCCCGCCGTTGATCTCGGTGTTTCAGGGCGAGCCGGACCTGCGGCCTTACACCGCCGTTTCGCCGGGGCCCAAAGCACAAGCTGGGAATCAGCCGTAGTCTCATGCCGGATATCTATCTGTGCTTTGTCTGGCACATGCACCAGCCCTTTTATAAAGACCTGATCACAGGTCAGTACAAGCTGCCCTGGACGCGGCTCCACGGGCTCAAAGATTACTACGGCATGGTCAGCATCCTGCGCGACTTTCCCCAGGTGCGGCAGACCTTTAATCTGGTTCCGTCCCTGGTCCTTCAGTTAGAGGAGTATGCCTCCGGCCAAGCAGCGGATCCTTTCCTGGGATGCGCCGCCAAGCCGGCCGAGGAGCTGACGGGCGAAGAGCAAGAGTTTATCCTCCAGTACTTCTTTCAGGCCAACGTGGAGCGGCTGATCCGCCGCTATCCCCGTTACGGGGAACTCTACGATGCCTTCCGGCAAGTGCAGCGGGACCTGAGCCGCGCTCGCCGCCTGTTCAACGCCCAGGCGTTTCGGGACCTCCAGGTTCTGTCGCAGCTCGCCTGGTTTGACGAAGAGTTCCTCTCCCGGGACGAGGAGGTTCGTGCTCTGGTAGCCAAAGGACGCGACTACAGCCTGGAAGATCAGGCCTTGGTCATCGCCAAAGAGCGCGAGATCCTCGCCCGCGTACTCCCTGTCTACCGTGAGTTTGCCGCCCGGGGTCAGATCGAGATCTCGACAACGCCCTTCTATCACCCGATACTCCCCTTGCTCTGCGACACGAGCATCGCGGCGGTGGCACACCCCAACGTGCCGCTGCCCTCCCGCTTCCGCTACCCGGAGGATGCGCGCCTACAGTTGGAACGCGCCCGCCGGTTCATGGAAGAACGCTTCGGCAATGCGCCGGAAGGGTTGTGGCCTTCGGAGGGTTCGGTTTCCGACGAGGTGCTGGCTCTGGCCGCCGAAACCGGATTCCGCTGGACGGCCAGTGATGATGCGGTGCTGGCACGTACGCTGGGCGGTCTGGAACCCGGCGCCGCTTTGCGGCCCTATGTGTGGCGGCAGCAGGGGCGCCAGATCTCGATCGTGTTTCGCAACCATTTCCTCAGCGACCTGATCGGCTTTGTGTATTCCCGGATGGATGCCGCACAGGCCGCAGCGGACTTTATGGCCCGGATGCGGGAGACGTGCCGCCCGGTCCTGGCAAGCGGCCGCGATGCGCTGCTGGCTGTGATCCTGGACGGCGAAAACGCCTGGGAATACTACGATCGCAACGGGCGGCCCTTTCTGGCCAAGCTGTACCGGCGCATCTCGGAAGACGACCACGTCCACGCCCTGACTCTGGGCGAGGCACTCCACAGGGTGGAACCGCAACCTCTCGATCGCGTCCATCCGGGTTCCTGGATCAACGCCAACTTCGACGTGTGGATCGGCTCGGAGGAGGATAACCTCGCCTGGGAGTATCTGCTCCGGGCCCGACAAACCTTCGAGCGCGTGACCGCCGGGGCCGGGACTCCACCGCGGCACCTGGAACTGGCCCGCGAGGAGCTGTTGATTGCCGAAGGCAGCGACTGGTGCTGGTGGTACGGACCGGAACACACGTCCGCGAACCGTGCGGAGTTCGACCAGTTGTACCGCACGCATCTGGCCAACGCCTACCGTGCCCTCGGCGTTCCACCTCCCGAGGAGTTGTCGCGACCGATCTTGCGGCTGCCTGCTGTCGAATTGCACATACCGCCCACGGGGCCGGTGCGCGCCGTGATTGACGGTGAGGTCACGTCGTTTTTCGAGTGGCTGGGGGCAGGCGTGTGGAAGGCGGATCCCCGCTCGGAGGCCATGCACGGGCAGCGGCGTCTGATCCGCGAGATCCACTACGGGGCCGATGGCGAGAATTTTTACCTCCGCGTGGATTTCCATACCCTGCCGCCGGGGATGGGGAGGATGGAGGTGCGGATCCGGCTGCAAGCCGGCCAGCCACCCGTGAGCAGCTCGCTGCGCGCTCGCCTGGAGGAGAGCGAGCCAACGGTTGTCGAGGCGGATCTGGCCCGGGGTGGATCTTTCGAGTGCGCCTGGCGGCGCGTGCTCGAGCTCCGCCTGCCCTTGGCAGCTCTGGGCGTGGGGACCGATGCGTCCGTGCAGATCCAGATTTCCCTCTGGCAAGACAGCCTGCCGATTGACGCGCTTCCGGCCCAAGGCTGGCTCGAGTGCAGCACGGCCGTCCCCTCGGAGTGGCCGCTCTGA
>DATLYE010000043.1:0-69383 GCA_035575135.1 Bryobacteraceae bacterium | reverse complement strand
TTGTGGACCGCTTTCTCGCCGCCAAGCGCGCCGCCAAGGCTCCGGCGCCCGAGCCGCAGGCCACGACCGCGCCCGCCTGTGGTTGTGTTCACACCGGCGAAACCGCCGGAGCTCAGCCCGCAACCGCGGTGGTGGACTTTGTCTGTGAAAACGATGTGCGCGAAGCCATCCGCGCCTCGCGCAAGATCTACATCGGGCCGAAGACCATCGTCACGCCCGCAGCCAGAGACCTGGCGGAACGGCATGACGTGCTCGTCTTCACCCAGCAAACATGAAGCAAAATCTCGACGCCCTCAAGACGGAGATCGCCGATTACCTCTCCAGTCGCGGCTTTGCCGTCTTCCACGGACAGGCCCGCACGGATGAGACGCGCGCACTGTACTGGGATGCGGCGCACTACCCGGATTTCCGGGGCTTTGTTGCCGTGGCCGAGACCCTCGGCGTCAAACTCATTGTGTTGCACCACCGCGCGTTCACACCGGCGGCTCTCGACAGCGCCTTCGAGGAACTCGAGGAGGCCGACGTCCCTCCCGAAGAGCGGCTTCCCCTGGAGCGGCGCCTGCGCGAACTGCGAGTCTATCAAGGCCTGACCGCCGTCATCGAGTTGTCCTTCGACTACGACGGCCGGACATACGTCTACGAAATTCAAACCGACTGGTACCGGCAGTTCATGGACACTCTTGGCGAGATCGAGAGCTACTTTCCGGAGGAAGGCGAAGAGGAGGGAGAGCAGGACTCCTTCGGAGGGTATTTTTCCCGAAATTGACGCGCCGCATGCCTTTGCCGGTACGCTGGAAGCTGCCGCAACCGGACGAGCAGCGCGCTGCCCGGCTGGCGGCCGAGCTTCGCATTCAAGCGCCCGCAGCTCGCGTGCTCGTGCGGCGCGGCTACAGCGATCCGGAGCAGGCGCGCCGGTTCCTCCGACCGTCGCTCGAACACTTGCATGATCCGTTTCGCCTCACGGGCATGCGGGAGGCAGTCGCCCGGCTCAAGCAAGCCCTCGAGCGCAGCGAGCTCATCCTGCTCTACGGGGACTACGATGCCGACGGGACCACGGCCGTCGTGCTCCTCAAAAAGGCGATCGAACTTGCGGGCGGCCAGGTGCGGTATCACATACCGCACCGTTTCCGCGAGGGCTACGGGATGCGGGCGGAAGTGATCGAGCAGGCGGCCCGCGAGGGAGTCCGTCTCATCCTCAGCGCGGATACCGGCATCCGCTCCATGGACGCCGTCCAACGGGCCCGCCGCCTCGGTCTGGACGTGATCATCACCGACCATCACCTGCCCGATGCGCAGTTGCCGCCGGCCACCGCCATTCTCAATCCGAACCAGCCCGGCTGCGACTATCCTGATAAGAATCTCTGCGGAGCCGGTCTTGCGTTCAAGCTCGCCCAGGCGCTGTTCCGCTCTCTGGGGTGGCCGGACGCGAAGCTGCGCCGGATGGAGGAATCTTTCCTGAAGCTGGCGGCCATCGCCACCGTCGCCGATGTCGTACCCCTGACCGGCGAGAATCGGATCCTGGTGAGGCAGGGGCTGGATGCTTTGCGGAAGGTCCGCAATCCGGGCCTCCGGGCCCTGCTGCGCACCGCGGGATTTGGCGAAGGCGACAGACCCTCCGCGGGGCAGGTTGCCTTCCGTATCGCGCCCCGCATCAACGCGGCCGGGCGCATGGCGGACGCGGCCGAGGTCATTCGCCTGTTCTTGACCGACGACCCTCAGACGGCCGCCGAACTGGCCGCGCAGCTGGAAAACTGGAACCAGGAGAGGCAGCAGGCCGAAACCGAAATCATGGCGCGAATCCTCGAGCAGTGCCGCCGGGAGCCCGTCACGCCGCAACACAAGGCGCTGGTTTTTGCAGGCGAGCACTGGCACCGCGGCGTGGTCGGTATCGTGGCTTCGCGGCTCGTCGAGGAGTTTCACCGCCCCTCCTTCGTGCTGAGCCTGGACCACCAGGCGGGCGTCGCCCAGGGTTCCGGACGGAGCATTCCCCGGTTTCATCTGCTCGGAGCGCTCGAAGCGATGTCCGAGTTGTTCCAGCGCTTTGGAGGACACCACCAGGCCGCGGGAGTCACTCTCGCCACGGAGCGCGTGACCGAGTTCCGCCGGCGCCTGAATGAGTACGCCGCCACGCGGCTCACCGACGAAGATCTCGTTCCGGACCTGGAGATCGACGCCGTCCTGGACCTCCGCGAGGTCAACGACCGTTCCGTAAGCGAAGTACTCGACTTAGCCCCTTTCGGCTGTGGTAACCCGCGACCGCTGTTCGCGGTCCTCGGAGCGGAAGTGGTGGGTGATGCTTCGGTCTGGAACGAAAAACACCTTCGCCTCCACTTGCGCCAGAACGGGCGGACGTTGACGCTGACCGGCTGGAAAATGGCGCATCTGGCTGGGGAACTGGGCCGTGGCGCCCGCGTGGACGCCGTCGTCTCCGTCGAGGAGGACCCTCGCGGCGCGGCGCGCGGCTGGGAGGGCTGGGCGCTGAACCTTGAGGCCGTGAGAAAAAGCTAGCCTCAATTTCGTTGCAAAGTCCGAGCGCCCTGAGGCGCTTGTACGTATGTCCTCATTCCCGCCGAGCGACCATGTGCGTGGGCAGGGAGTTTGAATCAGGATCCGTCTTGACCAAAAAAAGCGCTAGAATCGGGCCAAGGTGGCGGTATGTGGAGCGACGGAGCAAGGCGCAAAGTAAGAACGGGGCCGGCGTTGTTCTCACTCACGCTTGCAGCCGGTCTGATTTGGGCGAACGGAACTCTTCCGGAGCCACGAAACCTCGATCCGGTGTATTCCTTTCAACTCAAGGAGAAAGCGAAGCTGGACTACACGCCGCTGATCTGGCGCATCCGGGCGGCGCATGGGAAGTTGTGGCTGCTGTGGTCTTCGCGCGGGAGCCCGGTGCGGTACTTCCTTGCTTCGCTCACCCCCGACGGGCAGCGGATCCACATCTTGCCCATGGACCCGAGCGCCGAGAACGTGGATATCACTCCGACGTCGAAAGGTTTCGCAAGTCTGATCTCGCGGCGCTCAACCTCGGGGTTCGGGCGGGAGTTAATTCTCGCCGAGCACGACCCGCAGGGGAATCTGTTGTGGCAGAAGGCGGTCCCATGTGGAGGCATGGATGCGCTGACTTCGGTCGGTGGCCGCCCGGCTCTGCTCTGTGGCGACGGCCGCCTGAGGGTCTATGCGGAAGACGGAACGCCGGCCCTGAAGCAAACCTGGGGGCGTCGCGGAACCGTTCTCATGGCTTTTGCCGGGAACCGGATCGCGGTCGTGGACCAGGCAACCGCACAGGTGCTCGTCCAGGATCTGGAGGCGAACACGGTATCCGCGGTCACCGGAAGTACACCGGAAATCGAAGAGGCGCGACGGCGCAACCGGGCGGTCGAACAGGAGCTGGCTCGGCGCGTGGGACCGGAGGAGCAGGCGAAAACCGTGTCCTTGATCGTGCTCGACGCTGCCTCCGACGGCGCCACCGGCGCACTCCTGGTCTTCCCACACCGCCCGATGCCGGACCGTATCTCCGTGGTGAGTCTGAGTGAGCAGGGACAAGTCACTGCTCGTTACCGCTGCCGTTTTGACCCATCCTTCACGCCCGTCAGGCTTGCATTGGACAGCGGTCACCTGGCGCTGGCGAGCGCCACAGGATACGTCTACGTTTACAAATTCTGAGAGCTCAAGTCCGGGGGAGGAGGACGAAAATGAGCGGGGGTAAGATTTTTCTTATCATCGCAGCATTCCTAGTAACTGCCCCAGGCGACACCCAAGAGCCGTGTCCCACGCCAAGCACCCAGATCACGTGCTTCGACTGCCCGACTACAATGAGTAACTGCTGGCTGAGTGGTCAGTACTCGTATCCCCTGTTTGGTTACAGAGACCAGACGTGGTGCAATTGCACCACTGACGGTTGGTGCCTGTGGTACGGGGGCAACTGCGAAACTTGCGATTCCATCTCCGTAGGCTGCGACTGCCACGGGAGCTGCACATATGTAAGTCGCAGTACCATCTGTTGTTATCCGCACTAGGAGTTCGCTCAACGCAAGGTGCAAACCACGACGATGTTTCAGTTATCGCAGTGCTAGACTAACTTCGTGGCAGCGGAGCAAGCCCGATCCGTTCAATCCAGCACCCGCGCCGCCAGAACCAGGATCAAGGCGTTCTCCGCCGTGCCCACGTTGGCCTTGCCCACAATCACTTTCTGGCCCTCGGGGATGTCCAGATTGGTGTGAAAGCCCACGTTCTCCTGGCTGAGACTGAGGGGAGCAACGGACCGTTGCGGATCCGCTATGCTCGCGGAGGAGGGAAACGAGACGACTCCATTCAACCGGAGCTGCTGCACTCGAATCACTCTTCTTTCCCCGCGCGAACTTACCATGACATTGAAGGCCTCCAGAGTAAGCCGCGAGGGAGGCAGCACCAGTCCCGGAATCCTCATGAGCGGAGAAGTCACAGTCAGGGCCTTGGCGTCGCCGCCTTGCGCCACCCGTACCACGATCGTATCCAGCACCCCGAGATACTGGTACCGGAAGAGCTTTTTCAGCTCCGCAGCGATTTTCTCCAACTCAGGCGGGATTGAACCGCTTTCCTCAGCGCGCGGCGTGGCGACGAGCAGATAGGCCGTCAGTTCCACATTCGGAGAAGGTACGTCCAACCGGCGGATCGCCTCGCCCACGGACTCCACGAGTTGCGGCGGTCCCGTCACCGCCAGGGCCCGCAGTTTGGGGGAGTGAGACAGCCGAACTCCAAACTGGCTGATCACCGGTGCAATCGTTCCGACATCATGGTGCTGGATCTCGAAGACTCTCGTGACCCACCCCTTTTCCGCTTCCGTGGCCGGCTTTTCGACCGCCTGTTGCGGCCTTGCCACCCCAGCCAGCAATAGCGCACTCACTGCAATACCGGATACGATCTTCATGGCGAACCTCCGTTTGCGTCGTTGAACAGATCATGTGCGGGCCGCGCGTCCCCCGTCCTGTCGCCGGATTTCGGCCGCCGGCGGACGCCGCCTTCCCGGCCGCTCCGGCCGGTTCTCTTGCACCGCTGCCCCGGGCATAACCGCGACCGCCGCGCCTGCGATGATCTCACTCTGATTAAAAAGACTTCTGAACCCCCAAAAACGTGGAACTGGTCTCGGCGACGGGCTGTACAAGCAAAGAAGAAGCAGCCTCCTCGTTGCCCCCGGTCGGCCTGAGGCGGCATAATGAGTTTCAATCACCGAGGAGAGAAAACAAAATGAGAACCCAATGGGTCGCCAAGCGCGCCAACGACAAGATCCGGACCCAGATGCACTACGCCCGGCGGGGCATCATCACCGAAGAGATGGAGTACGTGGCCCGGCGCGAGGGCCTGGATCCGGAACTGGTTCGTTCCGAGGTGGCCCGGGGCCGGATGATCATCCCCGCCAACATCCGCCACACCAATCTGGAACCGATGTGCATCGGGATCGCCGCCCGCTGCAAGATCAACGCCAACATCGGCAATTCCTCCGTCACCTCCAACATCGAGGAAGAGCTCGAAAAGCTGCGCATCGCCGTCAAGTACGGGGCCGACACGGTCATGGACCTTTCCACCGGCGGCGACATCCCCCGGATCCGAAAAGCCATCATCGAGAACTCACCCCTGCCGGTGGGAACGGTACCGATCTACGAAGCCGTAACGCGCGTCCGCCGCGTCGAAGACATGACGCCGGAACTGATGCTCGAAGTCATCGAGGAGCAGGCCGAGCAGGGCGTGGACTACATGACCATCCATGCCGGCGTGCTGGTCCAGTACATCCCGCTGACCACGCGGCGCATCACCGGCATCGTCAGCCGTGGCGGTTCCATTCTGGCGGAGTGGATGGTGAAGAATCACCGGCAGAACCCGCTCTACGAGCGCTTCGAAGACATTTGCAAAATCTTTCAGAAGTACGACGTCAGTTTCTCGCTCGGCGACGGCCTACGGCCGGGATGTCTTGCCGACGCCAGCGACGAAGCGCAGTTTGCCGAACTGAAGACGCTCGGCGAACTGACGCGGAAGGCCTGGGAGTACGACGTGCAGGTCATGATTGAAGGGCCCGGCCACATCCCCATGGACCAGATCCAGTTGCAGGTGGAGATGGAACAGCGGCTGTGTCACGAAGCGCCCTTCTACACCCTCGGCCCGCTCGTCACCGACATCGCACCGGGCTACGACCACATCACTTCGGCCATCGGCGCGGCGATGATCGGCTGGTACGGCGCCTCGATGCTCTGCTACGTCACTCCGAAAGAGCACCTGGGCTTGCCGAACAAAGAGGACGTCAAGCAAGGCATCATCGCCTACAAGATTGCCGCACACGCCGCCGACGTGGCGCGCCACCGGCGCGGCGCTCGGGACCGGGACGACGAGCTTTCGCGCGCACGCTATCGCTTCGACTGGAACCGCCAGTTCGAACTGTCGCTCGACCCGGAGACCGCCCGGGCCATGCACGACGAGACGCTTCCGGAGGAAGGGTTCAAGGAGGCGCACTTTTGCTCCATGTGCGGCCCCAGGTTCTGCTCGATGAACATGTCGGCGAAAGTCGAGGGATTCACCGCAGCCGACGCCGAAGCCGTCCTGCGCGCCTCGGAGTCCCTCGTGCAACTTTCTTCCGCAAAGGGTTGATGTTCGAAGAGCTCGCGCTCCGGCCCAACGACCGCGTGCTGCTTCTATCCATCCCGGAACATGCCGTCGTGGCCGAAATTGCAGCGCGCCTCACGGCGGGGGTCGTGGTCGGACTCGGCGGCGATGAGGAGGTCCGCGCCGCCCGCCGCGCCGCCCGGGACCTGGAAAACGTGATGTTCGTACCCGCCCCGCTCGAAGAAATTCCCTGGCGCGACGGTTTCTTCACCAAGGTGATTGACTGGCGCGGCGGCTGGCAAAATCCGGAACAGGTGGCGCGGGAAGTGGCGCGCGTGCTGGCGCCCGGAGGGGAGGCTTATATCGCCGATCCGGCCTGCCGCGCCGTGTTGGAACGGATCAGATAGACCGCAATTTCCGCCATCAGGTTGGGCAGCAACCTCCCGGTGTGGCGTCCGGCCAGAAAGATGCGCCGCTCGATCGTCCACCCCTCCTGCCTTGCCAGATCCTCGAAGTCCAGCACCGTAAGGAAGTGAATGTTCGGCGAATCGTACCACTCGTAGGGAAACAGCCGCGTCTTGGGAGCGCGGCCGCTGAACAGATGCACCAGGCGCACCTTCCAGTGCCCGAAATTCGGAAACGCCACGATCGCCCGCCGCCCCACGCGGAGCATCTCGCGAAGCACCTTGAGCGGCCTTCGCGTCTCCTGCAGCGTCTGGCTCAGGATCACGTAGTCGAAGGCACCGTCGGGATAATCCGTGAGCCCCTCGTCAATGTCGCCTTGATAGACCGAAACGCCGCGGGCGATCGCCCGCTGGACCTTGGCGGAATTGATCTCGATGCCGCGCGCCTCCACCCCTTTGTGTTCCGCCAGCCACTCCAGCAACTCTCCGTCCCCGCAGCCCAGATCCAGCACCTTGGTGCCAGGCTCGATCAGTTCGCTGATGATGGCGTAATCGCTGCGGCCCAGCACCTCGCGCACAAACGGGCCGCGCCGGGTCTCGAGCGCCGTGCTCATCGCAATCGCTCGTAGGTGCGGGCCAGGAAGCCCCGGACAATCTCGGTCTGTTCGCCCACCTCCACCAGGAAGGCATCGTGGCCGTAGTTGGAGGTGAGCTCGCAGTAAGCCACGTCCCGGTTCCGGCTCCGCAACGCGTTGACGATCTCAAGCGACTGGTAGCTGGGGTAGAGCCAGTCCGAGGTGAAGCTGATCACCAGAAACCGCGCCTGCGTTTTTTCGAGCACCGAAGCCAGGCTTTCCGAACCGTTGGTCAGGTCGAAGTAATCCATGGCCTTGGTGATGTAAAGGTAGGAATTGGCGTCGAAGCGGTCCACAAACTGCGCCCCGCGGTAATGCAGATAGCTCTCCACCTCGAAGTCCACGGAAAAGTCAAACCCGTAGCGATCCTTGTCCCGGAGCCGCCGGCCGAACTTCTCGCGCATGGATTCATCGCTCATGTAGGTGATGTGGCCGATCATGCGCGCCACCGCCAGCCCGCGCGCCGGCGGCCGGCGGCCGTAATAGTTCCCGCCGTTCCAGTCCGGATCGGCCATGATCGCCTGGCGGCCCACTTCGTTGAATGCGATCTGCTGGGGACTGTGCCTTGCCGTGGTCGCGATGGGAATCGCCGCCGCCACCTTGTCCGGATACGCCACCGCCCACTGCAGCACCTGCATGCCGCCCATCGAGCCGCCCGCCACCGCCAGCAGCCGCTCGATGCCCAGGTGATCAATGAGCATCTTTTGCAGCCGCACCATGTCGCCGATCGTGATCACCGGAAACGACAGGGCGTAGGGACAGCCGGTGGCCGGATTGATGGAAGACGGCCCGGTGGTGCCCCGACAGCCGCCCAGCACGTTCGAGCAGATGACAAAGTACTTGTCGGTGTCGAAGCCCTTGCCCGGCCCTATCATGTTATCCCACCAGCCCGGTTTGCCCGTTTCCTGGCTGATGCCGGCCGCATGGGCGTCCCCCGAGAGCGCGTGGAGGATCAGAATGGCGTTGGTGCGCTCGCGGTTCAGTTCGCCATAGGTCTCATAGGCCACCTCCACCGGGGAGAGAGTGGCGCCGCAGTCCAGAGGAAGTGAATCGAAGCGAACGTGCTGCGTCTGGACGATCATTCGGAGTCGGGGAGAATCCTATGATAGCAGCCGCACGCGCACGCCTGCATGGATCGGCTCGCCGCGCCTCTCCCGCAGCGGGCCCCGTATAATAAGGGCAATGTCTTCCACCGCGGCTGCTCTCGTCTCACCGGAGGTGTTGGCCCGCTACGAGGCCGTGATCGGACTGGAGGTTCACGTCCAGCTGGCGACAAAAACCAAGATCTTTTGCGGCTGCCCCACCAGCTTTGGCGCCCCGCCGAACACCAACGTCTGCCCGGTTTGCCTCGGCCTGCCGGGCGCCCTCCCCGTGCTCAACCGCAAGGCCGTCGAAATGGCGGTGAAGGCCGCCCTCGCCCTGAACTGCACCATCCGGCCCGTCTCGCGCCTGGCGCGAAAGAACTATTTCTACCCCGATCTGCCCAAAGGCTACCAGATCTCGCAGTACGACGAGCCGCTGGCCGAGCACGGGTGGGTGGAAATCCTCGTCAACGGGGCGAAGAAGCGCGTCGGCGTCACACGCGTCCACATCGAGGATGATGCGGGCAAGAGCCTCCACGAGGGGTTTCCCGACTCCGACCGCTACACGTATGTGGATCTGAACCGTTGCGGCACGCCGCTGATCGAGATTGTCAGCGAACCGGACCTGCGCAGCTCCGAGGAAGCCTACGCCTACCTGACCGAGCTCAAGCTGCTCATGCAGTACGTCGAGGTCTCCACCTGCGACATGGAAAAAGGGCACCTGCGCTGCGACGCCAACGTCTCGGTTCGGCCGCGCGGCCAGGACAAGCTCGGCACCAAGACCGAGGTCAAGAATTTGAACTCTTTCCGGTTCCTGAAAATGGCCCTGGACTACGAAATCGCCCGGCAGGTGGCCATACTCGAAAGCGGCGGAGCCATCATGCAGGAGACGCGCCTGTACAACCCGGACACGGGCGAAACCCTGGGCATGCGGACCAAGGAATACGCGCACGATTACCGTTATTTCCCGGAGCCCGACCTGCTGCCCCTCCGGATCAGCGACGACTGGCGGGAGCGGATCCGGGCCGAGATGCCCGAACTGCCTCCTCAAAAACGGGCGCGGTTCGTGGAGCAGTACGGGCTCCGGGAATACGATGCGCAAGTCCTCACTCTCAGCCGCGAGCTCAGCGAGTATTTCGAGCGCGCCGCCTCGGTGTCCGGAGATCCCCGCGCCACGGCCAACTGGGTGATGGGCGATCTTCTCGGCGCGCTGAGAGCAGAAGGCAAAGAGATCCACGAATCGCCCGTCAGCGCTGAGCACCTCGGCGAGCTGGTCGCGCTGATTTCGCGCGGCGAAATCTCCGGCAAACTTGCCAAGGAGATCTTCGCCAAAATGCTCGCCAGCGGTGATCCTCCCCGCGCCATCATGGAGCGCGAAGGCCTGCGCCAGATCAGCGACGCCGCCATGATCGAGAAGGTGATTGACGAGGTTCTGGCGGCCAATCCCAAACAGGTGGAGGCCTATCGCGGCGGCAAGACCGGAGTGCTCGGCTTCCTGGTGGGCCAGGTGATGAAAGCCACGCGCGGCCAGGCCAACCCGGCCATGGTCAACGAACTTCTCAGGAAGAAGCTGGGTTGAGGCACGCACGACGGGCCGACATCGGCGTTGCCGGCCGGCTCACGCCGGCCGGCGAAAGGAGCGAAAATCAGAGCGGAGGCGGAGGTCATGAGGCGCGTGACGGCCTTCTTGCTGGCGGCGGCCTGTGCCTTCTGCCAGGCGCCGCAACTTCGAGTCCTCAGCAAGATCCCGTTCGAAACACCCCCGGAAGACGGGATCGTCCGGGCGTGGCTGTGTCCCAGCGGGTTGGTATGGATCAGCCACTCCCGGGGCGAACTGACTCTCGTGGACGGCCCGCGGGAGTCAGTCGTTTACCGTAAAAGCGTACCGGAACTGGCGGGCGTCGCCAGCGGCGCCTGCGACGAACAAGGCCGGATTTACTTCTCCGCGGACCGGGCGGTCGTCAAAGTGTACTCGCTAACAGCGGAGCGGGAACTTCGTTTCGAGCATTCCTTCGAGGCCAAGGGCTTGCTTCACCGGCTCCTGGTGAGGGGTGACGAACTTTACGCCGTCGGCCTGGCTCGGGTAGGCTCGGGCTACGCTTTCGTGCGGAAGTTCAAGTTGCCGGAAGGCCTGCTGCTGGGGTCGCCAAGCCTGAAAGCGCCCGTACAAGCCGGAGGTGAAACCATCAACCGCTTTGCTGTGGAAGGGACGATTTTTTGGCATCCCGTGCGGCAACAGCCAGTCTACGTGACGGCCAACCCCCTCGAGTTTTCGTGCCTGGACTCCAAAGGACAGGTGGCCGCGGTCTACCGTCCGACCCTTGCGGGCTTCATCAACGCTCCGGCCGGAACATCCGGCAACCGAGACTGGCACCTGTACGACAAGGTATACCACGCCGCCGCACTGGCGGACGGCCGGGTGGTCGTCCAATTCATCACGGGAATGGCGCGAGGGGAACAGCGGGTCTTCCTTGCGCTGCTCGATGCCGATTTCCGCCCGCTAGGTTTCGAAATACCTACCGACTTAGGGCTGTTGCTCGGCGCCACCCAGGACGGAACCTTGTACTTTGTCAGCTTCGAGCTTTCCGGCACGAGTTGGATCGCCAAAGCCCGACTCGAGCCTTGACTCGGCCACTTTCCGGCAAACCTCCCGCAGCCTGATCCGGCAGTGTCGCCGCACCTACCTGGTACCGCGCAATTCATGCAGCCAGTCCGGCACTTTCAACACGTCGCGGGGCTTGCTCCCGTCCGGGGGACCGATGATGCCCTCCCGCTGCATCATGTCCAGGATGCGCGCCGCGCGCCCGTAGCCCAGCCGCAGGCGCCGCTGCAAGGTGGAGGTGGAGGCCTTGCCCATCTCCACCACGACGCGTACGGCCTCCTCGTACAACGGGTCGCGCTCGCCGTCGAACTCCTCCGACTCGTCTTCGTCTTCCGAAGGCGGAGCCACCAGAAACGTCGAATCGTACTCGGGCTGCGCCTGCTGGCGCCAGAACTCCACCACACGGTTGATCTCCCGCTCCGTCACCAGCGCTCCGTGTACCCGCACGAGTCGCGAGGAGCCCGGCGGCAGAAACAGCATGTCGCCTTTGCCCAATAAGTGCTCGGCCCCCATCACGTCCAGAATGGTCCGCGAGTCCACGCGAGTGGCTACCCGGAAGCTGATCCGCGCCGGAAAGTTCGCCTTGATCAGCCCCGTGATCACGTCCACGCTGGGTCGCTGTGTCGCCAGCACAAGGTGCATGCCTACCGCCCGCGCCATCTGGGCCAGGCGCGTTACCGACTCTTCCACATTGCCGCGCTCGACCATCATCAGATCCGCCAGCTCGTCAATCAGGATGACGATGTAGGGCAGCGGTTCCAGCTCTTCCGGCGCCACCTCCTCGCCGGCCGCAAGGCTCCGGGGCTCCGCCTGAAGCTGGCGCACCTTGCGGTTGAACTGCTCGATGTTGCGGACTCCTTGCGAGGCCAGCAGCCGCAGCCGCCGGTCCATTTCCAGCACGGCGTTGCGCAGCGCATTCGTCGCCTTCTTGGGATCCGTGATCACCGGCGTCAGCAGGTGCGGAATGCCCTCGTACAATCCGAGCTCCAGCCGTTTGGGATCCACCAGAATCATCCGCACCTCGTCCGGCGTGGACTTGAACAGGATCGCCATGATCATGGAGTTGAGCATCACGCTCTTGCCGGAACCTGTGGAGCCCGCAATCAGCAGGTGCGGCATGCTCTCGAGCGCCGCCACTTTGATCCGCCCGTTGATGTCCTTGCCGAGTGGAATCGTCAGCCGCGAAGGCGCGTTCTGAAATTCCTCGGATTCCAGGATTTGCCGCAGTCCGATGACTTCGCGGCGAGTGTTGGGCACTTCGATGCCCACCGTGGGCTTGCCCGGGATGCGTTCGATCAGGATGGATTCGGCTTGCAAGCCGAGACACAGGTCCTCGGTCAGCGTCGTGATGCGGCTGTATTTGATCCCCGCTTCGGGCTTGAACTCGAACGTCGTGACGACGGGGCCCGGGTTGATCTGCACCACATTGCCGAAGACGTTGAACTCTTCGAACTTGGCCTTGATCCGCGCCGCCGTCTCCTTGAGTTCCTGCTCATCGTACGGGCTGCGCCCCGGCGTTTCGTTCAACAGCTCCGTCGAGGGAAGCTGGAATTCGCGCCGCCGCGCCGGCGTGCGGTGCACGATCTCGGGCGCCTCCGGTTCCATCACCGGTTCCGGGCGGACCTCCCGGCGCTCGGGCGGCATGTCCTCGAGCGTGCGGATCGGGATATCCGGCGGCGCAGGCGGAGGTTCGGCCGGCTCTGCGGCGGCTTGCGGCTCCACCGGAGCCGGGGCCGGCCCGCCCCGCCGCGCCCGGGCGGCCTCGCGCTTTGCTGCGCGCCGCTTCCGGCTCGCCTCGCGCCAGCGGCGCCAGCTCCGACCCAACGGGGCGAACAGGCTCAGCGGTCCCCTCAGCCATGCCGCGGCTTTGGCCAGGCTGAAGCTCGACAGCAAATAAAGCGACAGGACCAGACCGGTTGCGGTTACGACGATCGCCCCGGTGACGTTCATGGCGTCCCGGAGCTGCTCCGCCAGGAGCAACCCGGCCAGCCCGCCGGCCCGCACCGTGCCGCCGAACAGCCGCCATTCGGGAGCCAGACCCAGCGCGCCGCACAGACTTGCCACGAACAGCGCGGCGCCGCACAACCGCACCAGCGGTTCGCTCAGGCTCTCCGAGCGAAGCCACTTCCAGGCCAGCGCAAACAGCAGCACTGGGAACACAAACGCCGCGGCGCCGAAGCCTTGCAGCGCCAGATCGGCGACGTGCGCCCCCAGGCGGCCGATCAGATTCCGCGGCGCCCCTCCCGCAGCGGTGTTCCACGAAGGATCCTCCGCATGGAAGGAGACCAGACTCAGCCAGAAGAGAATGCCTGCGGCCAGATACAAGAATCCCGCGGCCTCGTTGAGCCGCGGCCGTTGCGTCGGTGACAGAATGCTCATCCCGCGTTAACCGCGGAAGAAAAGAGCCAGAGCGATGACTATGATACCAAAGACCACGCGATAGTACACAAAAAGCTTTAACGTGTGCTCCCGGAGGTAGCGCAGCAGGAAACCGATGGCCAGACATCCGGTCAGCGCGCTGACGCCTACGCCCACGCCGAACGCCAGGCGCATCTGCGGCGCGATGCCCCCGTGGCGGTAAAGGTCCCAGGCGGCGTCGGCGGCCGCGGCCGCCACGGCGGGCGTCGAGAGCAGAAACGAAAAACGCGCCGCCGCAGGGCGCTCGATTCCGCGCAGCAGCGCCGCCACTATGGTGATCCCGCTTCGCGATGTGCCGGGCACGAGCGCCAGTGCCTGGGCCGTTCCAATGAGCATGGCGTCCGCAAAGGTGATGTCGGCGAGCGTCTTGCGCCGCCGCCCCACGCGCTCTGCAACCAGCATGAGGATTCCCACGGCCACCAGCATGCAGCCGATCAGAACGCGGTTGTGCCGCCAGGCATTCTCTGCCAGATCCTTCACCGCGAGGCCCGCCAGGCCCACCGGGATCGTGGCCGCCAGAATCAGCCACAGCAGCCGCGGGTTGCGCGCCAGCTCGGGATCGCGGTTGCCGCGCGCGCCCAGCCCGTGCGCCGTGATCTCGACCCAGTCGCGCCAGAAATACAGCAGCACTGCCGCCAGCGTGCCGAAATGCAGCGCAATGTCGAAGACGAGCGTCTGATCCTGCCATCCGAGCAGCCACGGCGCCAGCGCCAGATGCGCCGAACTGCTGATCGGCAAAAACTCCGTGACGCCCTGCACCAACGCCAGGATCACGGCCTGATGGAGGGGCATAATGACAAGTTAGCCATCCTAGCAGAATGCGAAACACCAAGATCGTGGCCACGCTGGGCCCGGCAAGCGACACGCCCGAACAAATCCGCCTCCTGATCCAGGCGGGAGCCGACGTCTTCCGGCTCAACGCATCGCACGGCACGCTCGAGGAGCACCGCCGGCGCGCGGCCGCAGTCCGACAAGTCGCCTCATCCCTCGGAATGCATGCCGGCGTGCTGCTGGATCTCCAGGGGCCGAAAATCCGCCTGGGCGAGTTTGAAGGCGGCCTTTGCCGGCTCGAAACCGGCGCGCGCTTCACCCTGACAACTGAGCCTGTGCTGGGCGATGCGGAACGGGCTTCGATCAGCTACCCGTTGCTGCCCCGTGAGGTGCGCCCCGGAGACCGGATCCTGCTTGCAGACGGCGCCGTCGAGCTGCGGGTGCTCTCAACCGGCCCGGATTCCGTGTACACGGAGGTAGTGAGCGGAGGCCTCGTTGGCGATCGCAAAGGCGTCAATCTGCCGCGCGTGCCTCTGAGTTTGCCTTCGCTGACCCCGAAGGATCTCGCAGATCTGGAGCTGGCGCGGGATCCGGGTGTGGACATCGTGGCGCTTTCCTTCGTCCGACGCCCCGAGGACGTGCGCTCGCTGCGCGACGAACTCGAGAAGCGCGGTCTCGACTTGCCGGTGGTGGCCAAGATCGAGAAGCCCGAGGCTTGGGACAACCTCGAAGCGATTCTCGCCGAGGCCCACGGCGTCATGGTGGCGCGCGGCGACCTGGGTGTCGAGATGGAGCTCGAAAAAGTCCCCTTTATCCAGAAGGCCATCATCGAACGGGCCCGCGCCCGCGGGCGCTACGTCATCACGGCCACACAAATGCTCGAATCCATGGTGGAGAACCCGCTGCCCACGCGCGCCGAAGTCAGTGACGTCGCCAACGCCATCTACGACGGCACCGATGCGCTGATGCTTTCCGCCGAAACTTCCGTCGGCAAGTACCCCGTGGAGGCCGTGCGCATGATGGCGCGCATTGCGGCGGAAACCGATTTTGCCGTGAGCAGCCGCGGTCTCCAGGAACCGCCCCACGGCCCCAATCCCTCCTACGCCGAAATCGTCGCCGACGCGGCCCACGAGGCGGCGCACGACGCCCACGTGGCCGCAATCGTCGTGTTCACCGCCACGGGCTTCAGCGCGCGCCTGATTGCCCGCTACCGCCCGGGCGTGCCGATCTACGCCTTCACCCCCAGCGAAGCCGTGGCGCGCCGGCTTTCCCCCGTCTACGGCGTCCGGCCCATCCTGGCGCCGGACGTCCCCTCAACCGACGATATGCTGGCCTTGATGGATCGCGTCCTCGTCGAACGGAATTTGGTGCGGCCCGGCGACGGCGTCGTGTTTGTGGCCGGGCAGCCCATCGGGCGGGCCGGCACCACCAACCTGCTCAAACTGCACCGCATCGGCGAGCTCCGTTAGAATGCCTGCTTCGGAGGGGAGGCACACGACGGCATGAGTCTAGGCAAGATCGCGACGGTGGCGCTCCTGGCGGCGGCCCTGGCTGCGGCCGACAAGCGCGTGGTATTCCCGGAGGGCGCAAAGCCGGTGGGCCCCTACAGCCCGGGCATCCTCGCCGGAGGATTGCTCTACGTTTCCGGACAGGGGGCCCGAGACAATGCGGGACGCTTGCCCGAGACCTTCCAGGCGCAGGCACGCCAGTGCCTGGCCAACGTGAAGTCGGTCGTGGAAGCGGCGGGGCTGACGATGGAACACGTGGTCTACAGCCACGTCTACTTGAGCGATCTGGCCAACCAGGCCGCCTTGGAAGAGTTGTGGCGCCAGTATTTCCCCTCGAAGCCTCCGGCGCGAGCGGTGGTCGGCGTGGCGCGAATGCCCACCGATACCCCCATCGAGATCAACGCCGTGGCCGTAGACGCTCTGGGTGAGAAAAAGTGGATTGCGGAAGGCGTCGTGGAAGCCCGCGGCCGCGTCTTTGTCGGCGAGCAGCTCGGCTCGGGGCCGTCGGCGGTCCGCGACGCACTGGAGTCGCTCGGTCGCGCACTGGCGCGGGCCGGCCTCGATTTCCGCCATCTGGTCTTCGTCAATCCGTATTTGACCGCGGCCGTCCCGGTCGAGGAAATGAACCGCCTTTATGCTCCTCGCTTCGAATTCGGCAACACGCCCGCTCGCGCCACGATCCGCGTCGCCGGGCTGCCCGGCGGCGCCTCAGTGAGCTTCACCGGTGTCGCCGTGCGGGATCTGGCTGCGCGCCGGGCCGTGCGTCCCAAGAATATGCAGCCGAGCCCCACGGCCAGTCCCTGCGTATTTGCGGGACAGACGCTGTACTGCTCGGCGAAATCCGGGTTTATCCCGGGCCCGAACGGGGGGATTTTCGCCGCCGACGTCGAGCTTCAGCTCCGCCAGGTCATGCGCAATCTCTTAGACGGGCTCGAAGAAGCCGGGCTGGACTTTTCGCACGTCGTGGCCGCCAACGTCTACCTGGACGATATCAACGAGTTTGCGAAGATGAACCGGATCTACGCCCTCTACTTCAAGGAAACCCCGCCCGCGCGCACTACGGTGCAGCCCGTGCCCCCGGTCGAGCGCAAACCGGATGCGGAGGGTCGGTGGCCCAAGCTGGTCGAAATCTCGCTCATCGCGGTGAAGTAGATCCCGCTTCCTCGCGCGGCTTATCCGGCGAATAACCCGGTCCGTAGAGCACGCGGCCCGGCCGTTCCGGCGTCAAGACGCCGTCAAGCAGCACCGCCTTGCCGTTCACAAGTACGTGCCGCACGCCGACTGCGTATTGATGCGGTTCCTGAAACGTTGCACGGTCGGCCACAGCCTCCGGATCGAGCAGCGCGAGGTCCGCTTTCATGCCCGGCCGCAGCAGCCCGCGGTCCCAGAGCCCGAGCCGTGCCGCGGGCAAAGAGGACATGCGCCGTACCGCCTCCTCCAGGCGCAGCAGTTTCCGTTCCCTCACGTAGCGCGCCAGCACGCGGGCAAACGTTCCGTAGCTCCTCGGATGCGGCGCACCGCGCCCAAAAGCTGGGATCTCGCCGTCGGAGGCCACCATGGTAAACGGCGCCTGCAAAATCCGCTCTACGTCCGCCTCACTGACAGCGTGATAGACCGCCGAGCAACCGCCTTCCATCTGGATCTCGATGGCGGTCTCGGCCGCCGTCTCTGCCGTGACCGTCCGCCCGCGCTCCCGCGTGATGCGGGCCAGATCCTTGCCAGCCAGGCTGGGATCGAAGCCGCAGTACGCCATGACGACGTTGGCCGGGTCCCCGGCGCCGCGGTCGTGCAAAATCCGGTACACCACTTCCTTCCGGATCCGCTCGCGCAACGCCGGATCCCGCAGGCGTTTGACCAGCTCCGCCTGTCCTCCCTCCTGAGCCCACTGGGGAAACAGCGCCGCCGTTCCGGTGCTCGTGGCGGCGTACGGATACTGATCCACGGTCACATCCACGCCCCGCGTGCGGGCTTCCTCAATCAGGAGCAACGTTTCCGCGCTCTTGCCCCAGTTGGCCCGCCCGATGATCTTGTGATGCGTGACCTGGACGGGCAGTCCTGCCTCTTCGCCGATCCGGATGGTCTCTTTCACACTCTCCACGACGTTTGCAGCCTCGTCGCGAATGTGTGCGATGTAGATCCCGCCGAAACGGGCGGCGGCGCGCGCCAGCGCGATGATTTCCTCGGCAGGTGTATAGTTCCCCGGGACGTAAAACAGGCCCGCCGACAGCCCGAAGGCCCCTTCCCGCATGGCCTGCTCGACCAGGGCTTCCATCTTCCGGATTTCTTCCGGAGTCGCTCTCCGGTTTTCCAAACCCAGCACCCGGCTCCGGATCGTGCCCTGCCCGACGAACATGCCGAAATTCACGGCGATCGGCGTCCGGCGAAGCTTCTCCAGGAAATCACCGACCGGCAGGGGAGAACTGCCGTCCGGTCCTTCGATGATCGTGGTGACTCCCTGGCGGAGATAGTTTTCCGCCGCCGGCTGCTCGAAAAGCCCGCGGCGGCCGTGGCTGTGGATGTCAATGAATCCGGGGACCGCGGTGAGCCCTCCGGCTTGGATTTCGAGTCCCGCGGTGCGGCCGTCCAGTTTCCCGATTTCGGAGATCGTATCTCCGCGAATCCCGATATCGGCCACAAACCACGGGTTCCCCGAGCCGTCCGCGATCCGCGCACCCCGAACTAACACATCAAAATCGGCGGCTGCGGCAAGCCAGGCGGCAAGGGCCGGCAGCAAAATCAGGCGGCAGGCGAAGGACATCCCGCCCTATTGTATCCGCGAATGTGTAGAAATTCCCCTGAAGCTGTGTCCGACGTCCTCAGCGGCCCTCTTTGGGAGAGGACGAGAGCATGGCGAAAAACAGCCCTAGAATCAACAGCGCCGTAATTGCCGAAGCGACCAACATCATTCCAACCCCTGTGTCTCCACTTGCTTCGCTTGCACGCACCCTGCCACTTCCTGCTCTCCTCAGCCGCCGGCTTTCGGCGTCGAAGTGAACATGGACAGGAGGAGGCCGAACACAATGAGCGCCGTGATCACGATGCTCAGCTCCAGCATGACCGCCTCCCTACATATTTGGTGCAGTACGCGCCCAGAATGTTTCAAAACTCCGCCAACTTTTTACGCCCATCTTATCGGCGGCGCCCGCGAGGATTTGAGTATGCTGGACAGATATGCGCGTCGAGCTGGCCTTCGGCAAGACCGGACTGCTCGTGGAGCTGCCCCCGGGCTTCCGCTACCGGATTCTCGAAGCCCGCTCCGCCCGGCCGCTCGCGGATCCCGAGGCCGCGCTGGAGACCGCATTGGACCAGCCAATCGGTGCGCCGCCCCTGAGGTCGGTGGCGCAAGGTAAGGCCACCGCCGCCATTGCCGTCTGCGACATCACGCGCCCGGCGCCCAACCGCATGGTGCTTCCACCCCTGCTGCGCCGCCTGCACGAAGCAGGCATCGGCCCCGAACACATCACCATCCTGATCGCCACCGGACTGCACCGGGCCGCCACCCCGGCCGAAATCCAGGAGATCCTCGGACCGGACATCGCCGCCCGCTACCGGACGCTCAACCACGACGCACGGAACCTCGCCGAGCACCGGTTCATCGGCCGCACGTCCTCCGGCACACCGGTCTACATTGACGAGCGCTTCCTGGCCGCGGAGCTTCACATCACGCTGGGCTTCATCGAGCCGCACCTCATGCTCGGCTTCTCCGGAGGACGCAAGCTCATCGCGCCGGGCCTGGCGGCACGGGAGACCATCGAGGTGCTGCACAGCCCCCGTTTCATGCGCGACCCCAAGGCGGTTGAGGGCTCCATCGAAGACAACCCGCTCCACCACGAGCTTCTCGAGATCGCCCGGATGGCCCGCCACGACTTCATCGTGGATGTGGCCCTGGCCCGCAACCGCCAGATTGCAGCCGTATTCGCCGGCCATCCGGAAGAAGCGCACCGTGCCGGTGTCGCCTTCGTCTCCTCCGTCATGCTGGAGCAGCTGGCCGAGCCTGTAGACGCCGTGATCACCACGGCCGCAGGCTATCCGCTCGATCTCACCTTCTACCAGGCCATCAAGGGCATCACGGCCGCCGCACACATTGTCCGTCCGGGAGGGCAAATCCTGCTGGCTGCGGCTTGCGAAGAAGGTGCCGGAGCCCCTGAGTTCTGCCGGATGCTCAAAGAGTTCCGTTCCCCCCGGCAGTGCCTCGACACAATCGAGCACGCTCCGGTGACGATTGACCAGTGGCAGCTCGAAAAACTGGCACTGGTGGCCGAGCGAGCCCGTCTGCTCTTCTACGTCCCCGGTCTGCCGTCAGAGTATCACGCTTCGCTCTGGGGACCCGTGTTTCCGAGCGCCGCGCAAGCGCTGGAAGCCCTGACGGCTGGGCTGCGGCCCGGCGCAACCATTGCGGTGATCCCGGAAGGACCCTACGTGCTGGCCAAAGCCGCCGCGGCGGAGCTCCAGACTGTGCCGGGTTGAGGGCTCCGCCGCTGTGGTATCTTAGGCAAAGAAAAAGCGAATCTCCGATGGACGCCTTGCGGGAGCAACTTGCGGTTCTCCGCCGCCGCATTCAGCGAATTGACCGCAAGTACGCCTCTGCGACTCCGCATCCTGTCCCGGAGCGCCGCAGCGCGCCCTCCGATCGCCCCCTGCACTATTTCCTGGATGAGTGGATGAGCGGCGAAGTGGTCCAGACGCCGCTCGGCTCACACTTTGAAACCGAGAAACTCTATCCCCGTCACCGGCGCCATGGCTCGATGGATTTGTCCAATCTCTCAGAGCTGCCCGGCGATCTGCTGGAGGCGCTGAGCGACGGCGCCGTCGCCGCCTCACGGCCGGAGCGCTGGGCGTTCCTGGACACGGAAACCACCGGCTTGGCGGGCGGCACGGGGACCTATGCCTTCCTGGTGGGTGTGGGCCGCATCACCGGGGAAGGCTTTCGCGTGCGGCAGTTCTTCATGCGCGATCTCTGCGAGGAGCACAGTCTGCTGTGGGCGCTCGAGCAGCACTTGCAGGATTTCGACGTGCTGATAACTTACAACGGCAAGGCCTACGACGAACCGCTGCTCGAAACCCGCTACCGGATGGCGCGCCGGCGCCCGCCCTTTTCCCGCCTCGTGCACCTGGACCTGCTCTACGGCGCGCGCCGGTTGTGGAAGCTCCGCCTGGAAAGCTGCCGCCTGGTGGACCTCGAAAGCCAGATCCTGGGCTTCGAGCGAGAGGGCGACTTGCCCGGCGAGCTCATCCCCTACGTGTATTTCGAATATCTGCGCACCCGCCAGGTCTTCCGGCTGGTGCCGGTCTTCCACCACAATGCCACCGACATTCTGACCCTGGCCTGTTTGACGGGCATCGTGCCGCTGGCCTTCCGTTCGCCCGAATCGGCCCCGCTTCATCACGGCGCGGACTGGGTCGGCCTGGCGCGGTGGCTTCTGAAAGCCGAGCGGCGCCAGGAGGCGCTGGCCGTGCTGCGCCGCGCCGTGGCAGGGGGCTTGTCGGACGAGCTGCTGTTTCGCTCCCTGTGGGAGATCGCGCTGCTCGAGAAGCGTCTCGGGCGCCGCGAGGCGGCCGTGGCAGCCTTCGAGGACTTGGCGGCCACACGCAACCCGTATCGCCTTCCGGCTCTGGAGGAACTGGCCAAACACTACGAACACCGCGAGCGTAACTACGCCTTGGCGCTCGAACTGACGCGAGCAGCTCTGGAAATTCAGCCCAGCGAGGAGTTGCGCCGTCGCGCCGCCCGCCTGCAGCGGCGCCTGTCGCGGCTCGCGACGCCCCGGCTTCTGTAACGGCTCGATGTGCCGCCGGCAGCGGGAAACTCCGGTCGGGCTTCCTCCGCAGGGCCGCTCCGCACGCAGCGGAGAGTATATTCTTGAGCTATGCTCCGCAACCTGCGAACCGGTTTCACCGGCCTCGTGGCGGCGCTGTGCCTTTCGGCGCAGACGGACCTCAAGCCGCTCGAAGGACTGTCCTGGCGCTTCATCGGCCCGGCCATCATGGGAGGCCGCGTCACCGACGTTGAGGGCGTCCCCGGCGACCCGTCCGTGATCTACGCCGGCTTCGCCAGCGGCGGCCTCTGGAAGAGCACCAACGGCGGCCACACCTGGACCCCGATCTTCGAGGACCAGGGAAGCTATTCGATCGGCGACATCGCTCTCGAGCCCGGCAACCCCGAAGTGATCTGGGTGGGCGCCGGCGAATCCAACACCCGCAACAGCGTCAGCTTCGGCGACGGCGTCTACAAGTCCACCGACGGCGGCAAGACCTGGCGGCACCTCGGTCTCAAAGAGACCGAGCGCATCTCCAGGGTGCTCGTCCACCCCACCGACCCCGACACCGTCTGGGTCGGCGCCCTCGGCCACGCTTTTGGCCCGCATCCGGAGCGGGGCGTCTTCCTCACCAACGACGGCGGCCGTACGTGGCGCAAGACGCTGTACATTGACGAGCACCACGGCGTCTCCGATCTGGACGTGGATCCGGTCAACCCCAACATCGTTTTCGCCGCGATGTGGAAATTCGAGCGCAAGCCGTGGACGCATACCTCCGGCAGCGAGCAGGGCGGCGTCTTTCGCTCGAACGACGGCGGGCACACCTGGAAGAAGCTCGAAAAGGGGCTGCCCAAACTCCTCGGGCGTGTCGGCGTCAAAGTGGCCCCGAGCAACCCCAAGGTCGTCTACGTCATCGCCGAGAGCCGCGAGGGCACTCTGTTTCGCTCCGACGACGGCGGCGACAGTTTCCGCAAGGTGAGCGAGGACCGCGAGATCGTCTCCCGCGGATTCTATTACGCGGACCTGCGCGTGGATCCCGCTAACGAAAATCGCCTCTACGCACTCGCCACGCGGCTGTTCCTGTCCGTGGACGGAGGCAGGAGCTGGAGATCCATCACGGGCGGCACGCACAGCGATTATCACGCCCTCTGGATAGACCCGCTCAATCCGAAGCGGCTGTGGCAGGGAAACGACGGCGGGCTGGCCGTCTCTCACGACGGCGGAGAAACCTGGCAGGCCGTCTACAACATCGCGCTCGGCCAGTATTACCAAATCCACGCCGACAACCGGGAGCCGTTCTACTACGTCATGGGCGGGCTTCAGGACAACGGCAGCTGGACCGGTCCGTCGCGCACCCGCGAGCCGGCCGGCATCCTCAATGACGACTGGCGGATGGTCTCCTTCGGCGACGGATTCTATATCTTCAACCACCCCGACGATCCCGACCTCTATCTCAGCGAGTCGCAAGGCGGCCGCGTGGTGCGCACGGACATGCGCACGCGCGAGCAACAGTCCGTAGCCGTGGAGGCCGTGAGCACGGCGGGCGGCGCCGCGGCCGAAGCTCGGTACCGCTTCAACTGGAACGCACCTCTGGTGCTCTCCCCTCACGACAAAAACACGGTCTACACGGCCGGCAACGTCGTGTTCCGCTCGGCGGATTTCGGCCGCACCTGGCAGCCCATCAGCCCGGACCTCACCACCAACGACAAGGAAAAACAGAAACCCGCCGGCGGGCCGGTCTGGTTCGACAACTCCACGGCCGAGTATCACTGCACCGTGTTGAGCCTGGCGGAATCGCCGGTCAAAGCCGGCTGGATCTGGGCCGGCACCGACGACGGCAACTTGCAACTGACCACCGACGGCGGCAAGAGCTGGAAAAATCTCATCGGCAACATTCCGGATCTGCCGCCCCATTCCCCGGTCTCCCACATCGAACCCTCGCGCACTTCGCCCGAGGTTGCCTACGTGGCCTTCGACCGCCACATGTTCGACGATTTCCGCCCCTGGGTCTTCAAGACCGAAGACGGCGGCAAAACCTGGAAAAACCTGTCGGGAAATCTTCCGGAGAAGGCCTACGTGCACGTGGTGCGCGAAGATCCCAGGAATCCCGGGCTGCTCTACGCCGGCACGGAACTGGGTCTGTATGCCAGCTACGACGGCGGCAGGCGCTGGCACTTCCTCAAGCTGAAGAATCTTCCGCCCGTGCCGGTGCACGACATCGTGGTGCATCCGCGGGAAAATGACCTGATTTTAGGCACGCACGGCCGCAGCATCGTGATCCTTGACGACGCCACGCCGGTTCAGCAGTGGAGTTCCGCGATCGCCGAACGGAACGTTCACTTGTTCCCCGTACGCCCGGCCCTGCGCCTGGCCACGCGCATGAGCCGCTACGGACTGGGCGGCGCGCAGTTCAAGGGACCGAACCCGCCCTACGGCGCGCTGATCACCTTCTATCTCAAGGAAGACGCACCGGAAAAAAGCCCTCCTAAAGTTGAAATCCTGGACGGCGGCGGCAAGATCATTCGCACGCTCGACCAGGTGCCGCGCGAAAAGGGGGTGCAGCGCGTGGCCTGGGACCTGCGCATGGATCCGCCCGCCCGGCGAAGACCGCCCCAGGAGGAGGAAGAAGAGTTCGGCGCCGGCGTGCGCGGCGTACACGTGCTGCCGGGGGTCTACACCGTACGCCTGACGCTCGGAGATCGCAAGCTCGAACAAAAAGTCGAAGTGCGCCTGGATCCCACGCTACGGGTCTCCGAGGCGGAGCTGAAAGCCCGATTCGAACTGGCCGCACGACTCCGCGAGATGGTGCACGAAGGCAACCAAAGCCTGAAAGCCCTCGACAGCCTGAAAAGCCAGATCGAGCAGACGGCGAAGCTGCTGGCGGACCAGTCGCCGCAAAAAGCACGCCAGTGGGAAAAAACGTTCGACGAGTACAACAAGGAAATCGCCCGCGTGACTGAGACCATCGGGCGACCGGCCGGCGCCTCGACTCTGGAACATGGCCCGCGGGTCGTCGAAAAGCTGACGGCGCTGTACCAATCCGTGGAGGGCCCCAACGCCGCGCCGACCGACCGCCAGAAGCAGGCCGCCGAAGAGCTGTCGGCCGAGTTCGCCGCCCGCATCCAAAATGTCCGCGAGTTCTTCGCGCGCATCGTGCCGGAATGGAATCGCGCGCTCGTGGCCGCCGGAGTACCCCAGTTGCTCGTCCCGGAGCCGGAATCCGCTGATAGGAGGACCAAATGAAAAACGCCATACTGCTTGCTGCTTTCCTTGCGCTGTCGGGCGGCGCAAGTCGCGCCGACGAAAAGACCGCCCGGGTCGAAGGGCCGGAGATTCGTATCGAGTTCGACGGGCGGATGCATACGCGCGTCATCGCGCGCCTCGGCGGCCGCGAAACCATCCTGGGCAGTTTCCACGCCTCGGAGTATCTCAGCCTGACCTCGGGCGACGTCAGGGACTTTGCGTTGCGCCAGACGAAAGCCGAGAAAATCCGGGACCGGATCGGCGCCGGCGTGCGCCACACGCTCACCGGAGAGGCTGCGGGGCTGCGCAAGACGGTCCGGGTGACCCTGTACGAGCCGTTTCCCGCTATGGCCGTCTTCGAGGTCTCCTACACGAATACCGGCCCTGGCGAACTCTCCGTCACAGGCTGGACCAACCATGACCTCATCGTGGATGCGGGCGGCCCCGAAGAGCCTGCCTTCTGGTCGCTGCAGGCAGGCTCTTACTCCAAGCGTCCGGACTGGGTGGTGCCGCTCAAACCCGGTTTCCGCCAGGAAAACTTCCTCGGCATGAACGCCACCGACTACGGCGGCGGCACCCCGGTTGTGGATGTCTGGCGCCGTGACGCCGGTCTGGCCGTCGGACACCTGGAACTGACTCCGAAGCTCGTCTCCCTCCCCGTCGCCCGTCCGGAGCCGGGGCGCGCCACCGTGGCCGTCAGCGCCCGGACGAAGCGCGCGCTCAAGCCCGGCGAGACGCTCGCCACATTGCGCACGTTTGTCGCGGTCCACAAGGGAGACTATTTCCAAGCATTGCTAGACTACCGCCGCTTCATGGTGGCGCAGGGGATCCGGTTCGGCCGCGCCCCCGAGGCTGCCTTCGAGCCGATCTGGTGCGCCTGGGGCTTCGGCCGCAAGTTCGTCCCGGCCCAGATCGAGCGCGCGCTACCTGTCGTCAAGAAGCTGGGCTTCGGCTGGGTCACGGTGGACGACGGCTGGCAGGAGGCTGAGGGCGACTGGCAGCCGGTGCGCGCAAAGTTTCCGCGGGGAGACGCCGACATGCGTGCGCTGGTGGACCGCATCCACGCCGCGGGCTTCAAGGCGCAACTGTGGTGGGCTCCGCTCGCAGTGGATCCCGGAACCGAGTTCCTTCGCCGCCATCCCGACGTCGTGCTCCAGACCGCAGAGGGCGGTACCCAGAAGATCACCTGGTGGGATGCCTTCTATCTGTGCCCGGCCTACGGACCTGTGCGAGAAGACGCGCGAAACTTCGTGGTGCGCGCTTTGAAGGACTGGGACTTCGACGGACTGAAAATTGACGGCCAGCATCTGAACGCCGCCCCGCCCTGCTACCATCCGCGCCACGGGCACCGGAGGCCGGAGGAGTCCTACGAGGGGGTCCCGGAGTTCTTTCGGGAAATCTACGAGGCCGCCCGCGCCGTCAAACCGGACGCGGTCATTGAGATCTGTCCCTGCGGCACGTCCTATTCGTTTTTCACGCTGCCGTATCTCAATATGGCCGTGGCCTCGGACCCGCTGAGCTCCTGGCAGATCCGGACGAAAGGCAAAACGCTGCGGGCCCTGCTCGGTGAAGGCGGCGTCTACTTCGGCGATCACGTGGAATTGAGCGACGGAGGCACGGATTTCGCCTCCACCATGGCCGTCGGCGGCGTGATCGGCACCAACTTCGTCTGGCCGCCCGCAGGACGCAAGCGCGTGGACCTCACCCCGGAGCGCGAGCAGTTGTTCGGCCGCTGGGTGGAGATCTACCGCCGCCTGATGCTGCCCAAAGGCGAATATCTCGGCGCGCTCTACGACATCGGATTTGACCGGCCGGAGGCGCACGCCATCCGCAAAGACGGCCGCATGTATTACGCCTTCTTTGCGCCCTCCTGGAGCGGCAAGCTGACGCTGCGCGGCCTGGAACCGCGGATCTACCGCATCACGAACTACGAAACCGGAAAGGAACTGGGGACGGTTCGGGGACCGGCAGCCTCCCTCGATGCCGCCTTCGAGCATCATCTGCTGCTCGAGGCGCGGTAGCGGTCACCGCCCGGCGCCGCCGGAGTCGCCACGGCTTGGCTTGCTCCCCCGCCGAAGCAGTAGCCCTCCGGCGGCCCGGATCAATCTGTGCGCGGGCTGTGTTCCATTCCGCTCATTGCACCGGCAGGACCTTGACCACCTGCCAGGAATAGTTGAACACGCCCGGCGCCTCGCCTCCGGCGACGAGCTGCGCCGCGAACCGGCCGAACTGTTGCCCATCGTTGGTGGCCACCAAAAGCGAGCATGCCGATCCGGTCCGGCCCGAGAGGAGAGACAGACGGGAGGGCTGTGGTGACCGCCGCGGGAACCGTCAAGCTGCCCGCAGCAGCCGGAGCGACGCAATAAAACCCACCCATATCATGGATCGGAGCCGTGTCCGGTCCGCCCACGCGCGCCCCCGCGGCTCCCAGCACCACGACAATCGCTCCTGGTTCCGTGCCCCCGCCGGTCCAGGTCACGGTCAGCGGCTGGCCCCGCTGAATGGCGGCAACTGCATCCCGGTTGGTCCATGTGAAACTTCCGGGAAACTGCGTCGAAGCCGTGAAGGACCGCACGTCCGCCCCGCCCGGCGCCGTCAGCGTGTAAGTTCCTCCGGCCAGCGTGGGGCTCCCGATGCCTCCCACGCCCCCGAAACCGGACTGGTACAGTAACACGTTGTAGATGTTGCCGGACTCTTTCGGTACGGCGCGGTTACTCGCATTGGGACCGTTGAGCACGAGCTGCGGGCCTGCATCCAACGCTACCACCGGAAATGGGGGAGTAATTTGTTCCGGCCGGCCACGCCGCCGCCACGAATAACAGCTTCCTGAGTCGAGGGACAAACCCGCGGGAAGGGACTCCATCTGATCCGCCCGGAACCGGTAGATGGCGCCGCCCGCGCTTTCCGTGGTGGTCTCCACGGTTCCCAAACCCGGCTGCGTGAACAGAGAAGATCCTTTGAGGAGGCTGAACGCGCCCACTGCGATGGTTCCTCCCGCATCGAGCAGCCGGATCTGGTCATCCGTGAGAAAAGCATGGCGGCAGATGTCCACTCCGAAGGGAGAGATGGTCAGTGTGCCCAGATTGCTCAGCCGCCCTCCGGCGCGCACCTGGACCGGTACGGCGCAGCCCTCCGGTACATTCACAGGCAAGCGGAAGTTGATCTGATCCAGCCCGGGCGATCCCGGCGAGCGCCCGGCGTAGTCAGGCACGATCTCGACGCCGCCGACAATGACGCGAACCTGCGCCGTATCTTTGAAGTCGCCGGAGCTGCCGCCGTTGACATCGGAAGCCGGATCGGGCCCCAGGCCTGTGCCCCACAGGACCAGCGACTCGCCGCGGCGCGCGGGCCGGAACTGCCAGGTCCGTCCCTGATAGTCCACGCTGCCGCTGGTCATGCGCACCAGGCTGATCCCGTTGTTGAGGTTGCTGTTGGTCGCCTGAGCAGGCCCGTAGCCGGCGCTGTTGGCCGTGGCGAAACCGAAGTTTCGCGCCACCACCGTGACCCGCACGGGGGCGCTGGTGACCCCGTTGTAGATCACGCGAACGTCATAGTCGCCCGGTGCGGTCGTGGAAGGCAGCAGAGCGGCAAGCTGTGTGGCGGAGGTGTACCACAGCCGGCACTCGATCGCCGCCCCGCCTGCCGCCGGCGTAAACGTCACGCGCGACCCTGCCAGTTCCGTCGGGAAGGGCAAGCCGCTTGCCACGGTCAAAGAGGGAGGGCCGAGCCCCGTTCCGAAAACCACGAACCAGCTGCCTTGTGCGATATCCGGCAGATACGAGCTGGCGTTGACCACTCCCGTTCCGTCACTGACGATCGAGGGCTGCGCATGAAGACTTACGGGGAAAAACATCATCAGAGTTGCAACCACGAGTGCGAATCGGAGCATGCACGAACTCCTCCTTTCTGATCAGACAGCGCTTCAAAAACCTTCCGGCCGGATCCAGAAGCTCTCGCGCCATCGGCCGCCGGGAGGAATACTTTGCAGCTCGCCGTAACGGCCATGGTGCGCCAGGTTCAAGCCGTTCGTAACCGCGGTCATGGGCTCGAAGCAGATGAACTCGCGCCCCTTGGGAGCGTAGACCACCGCCACCGTATACTTAGGACCGTAGATCACACGGATGCTCTGCCGCGCGCCCTCCACCCGGAACGTCGCGCGCCCCTCGCCGTCCCGCACAAGGTCGCCGAAAACGTCATCGAGCACGACCTCCTTGAGGGAAACCAGCTCCGGCAGCCCCGCGGGCCGCCGCTCCCCGGTCGGAAGCAGCAGCTCGGAGAGCACCCAGCGCTCGCGCGAGGCCACGTGAACCTTCCATTCCTCGCGCGGGGCATCGTAGAGCCGGAAGTAGGGGTGATACCCGACGGCGACCGGCATGGGCTCGGCCGAGTGATTTTCGATCACGGTTTCGACTTCCAGCGCCCCGTCCTGAAGCCGGTAAGTCATCGTGAGCGTGTGTGCGAAGGGAAACTGCGCCATCAAGTCGGGATAGCGCCAGAACTCCAGCCGGCTGGTCACCGCGGCACTGCGGGAATCGGCCTCCAGGCCCGCGACCTTCCAGTAAGGAGAGAAGGCCAGCAGCCCGTGAATCGGCTTCCGATTGGCGTCCCGCCGCAGGTTGCCCAGCTCGGGGTTGAGCACATACCTCTTGCCGTTGGCGTAAAAGGCGTCCTCATCGAGCCGGTTCGCCCAGGGGGCAAGCAACGGATTGCCGCCGAGCACCGGCTTGCTCCGCCACTCGCTCAACGTCGCAAACGGCACCCAGAAGAGGTTCTTGCCGTTGACCGCGAACTCGTAGGCGTTGTTGCCGATCGAGGGGACGACGGAAACCACCGCCTTGCGCGAGGGGTCTTCGAGCCGGATCACTTCGACCCCGTCAACGCTCGCCCGCTCCGCCCTGTATCCTTGCGCCCAGCTGCCGGCAGCCACAACCCAACTCAGCAGGAGAGCTCTCACTTTTCCCCGTACTCTTGCAGATCGAGCGCCATCTCTTCGCGGCAGCACATGCACAATCCGGGACGGTATGCACGGATGGCGCAGGTCTCACACCAGTAACTGATGAGATAGCGCTTGCCGTTCTTGTGAACGAACATGGCCTTGGTGTGGATCGGCTCCACGAGGAAGCGCCGCGGTCCCTCGAAATGCCCGACGACCTCGAAGTCGGCCCCTGCCAGCCTGCGGTCGTTGAGAACCGCCAAGGTCGCCTCGTCGCCCTTGAGCTCGACCGGTCCGTGACCCCGAGTGTCGAGCACCGGAGGCCGGCCTTCGGCCTGAATGAGCCGCCCGCGCAGGGACAGCTTGCTCTGCGCGGCCGCGAGCGGCAGCAGGATCAGTCCGGCGAGTACACTCCTGCGGCGCACCCTTTCATTCTACAGCCGCGACTCTGGGCCGCGTGCTAATCGCCGGAGACGCGGGGCGCGGATGCGGGCGGCGGCGATGCGGCCAGGGCGGCCACGGGCACATGGATCTGCGGCATCGCGCCCTGCTCCAGGCTTTGCCGGATTTTTTCGTCGGCTTCGAGCTGCGCCAGGCGTTCCTTGAGCAGCTGCATGCGCAGGCGCTTTTCGAACTCCGCCAGCCGGGCGTCAATCGAGCTGCGCTTTTTCTTGGCCTCGATCATGTCCTCGCGGTACCGCTTGAGGAAGTAAGCGATGGTCTCCACGCGGATCTTGATCGAGCCGGTGGGTTTGTTCTCGTCAATGTCCTTGAAGCAGAAATACGGCGTACCGGAGTGCTCGACGATCTCCTCGACCACGGTGTAGATGGGGGCGTCGTGGCCGCACTTGAAGCTGGACAGCTCCAGCGCCACCAGGTTCGGATGCCGCGCCACGTACTTGGCGGCCCAGATCTTGCGCGAGGTGTTCTCGCTGTAGGAGTTCTTCCAGACGTCGGTGATGGCCATCGGATGCGGGATTTCGCCGGCGCGCACCTCATCGCCGAACAGCCGCCAGATGATGTCGTCGTCAATCGGCAGGCAGTCCTGCGTGAAGACCGGATAGCCCAGCTTTTGGAACTCTTCGAGGATTTCGTGGTTTACGCCCGGATCATTGTGGTAGGGGCGCCCGAGCAGCACCACGCCCAGGCGGTCCTCCCGCTCCAGCTGCTCCAGCACCTCGCGCGCGGCGCCCCGCAGGGTGACGTTGACGTAGTAGTCCAGGGCTTTGTAGCCCTCCTGGACCGCACGGTAGTTCTCCTCGGGCGACAGGCCGAGAATGTCTTTGAACTGCTGGAACATCTGCCGCTCGAACACCTTCGGATCCTTGAGATTTACGAAAGTGTCCAGAAACAGCACGCCTTTTTCTTCGAACAGATCACCCTCTTTGGTGAAGGCGGCCTTGACGGCTTCGGGCGTCGTCGCCACGGTGGGACACGCCCGGCTGTCCTGCGTGCAGGCCAGATCGCTCGGCAGGTCGTCAATCATCGGGAAGAAGATGATGTCGAGCGGCTTTTTGGCGTGGTGCACGTAGAGCAGGTTGTGGACGTGCGGAATGCCGAGCTTGGAGGGGAAGCAGGGATCAATCGAGCCGCGCTTGGCTCCCTCCTTGTAGAGCTGTTCGCTCGTGTAATCGGAGAAGACCATGTTCTCCGCCTTCACCCCCAGCGCGGCAAAGTAGGCGGTGAAGACGGGCGCGACCGAATACATGTTGAGCACCCGCGGCATGCCGATGCGGAGCTGGGCGCGGCGGCTCATCAGCTCGGCGCGCTTTTTCTGCGCGGGGGTCAGGCGGATCTTGGGCAGCGGGTCGGCCACCAGCGGCACGTCCGGCACGCGGAAGACGGCCTTGGCCGCGATCTCGACAAAGTTCGGATTGGCCTTCTTCACCTTGTCGAGATTGCCCTTGATGTTCCGCATTTCGTTGATGTCTTCCACCGTGCCCTTTTCGCAGGTGGCGATGATCAGCCGCTGGGCGCCTTCTTCGAGCGGAACTTTGCTCTTGGCGGGGCGGTAGGCGTTCTCGCTGAGCACGCCGGTTTTGACGTCAATGAACGTGCGCAGGCACTTGTTCTTGCAGAAGTAGCAGCGCGTGCTCTCGTTGCGCGTGGTTTTGTACTGGATCTGCTGGACGGCGTCCAGGCCGATGAAGGTCGTCTGGCGGCCGTGGTCCCAGAGCCGGCCTGCCTCGAGCGCCGCGCCGATGGCGCCTGCCTCGCCGCAGTGCTCGTGGACGATCACTTCCGGCTGCACGTCCTTGCCGCGGAAGCGGGACTCGATGAAGTCCACCTGCGCCTTGACGGCCGCCAGGTTGTACTGCGTGCCGCCTTGCAGCAGAAAGCGCCGCCCGATGGCCGACAGGTTCGGAATCTGCGACACGTACAGCCAGATGTTCTTGGGCAGCACGTTGCACAGCCCGGCCATGATCTCCTCGGGCTTCCAGCCCTGCCGCTGGAAGTCCACGATGTCGGACTGCATGAAGACCGCGCAGCCGTAGCCGAACTGCGGGAAGGCGGTGGCGCTGAAGGCTACGTCGGCGAACTGCTCGACGGGGTAGCCGAAGCCCTGGGCTGTGGACTGCAAAAAGTAGCCGTTGCCCGCCGAGCACTGGGTGTTCAGCTTGAAATCTTTCACGCGGCCGTTCTTGAGGATGATGATCTTGATGTCCTGGCCGCCCACGTCGCAGATGACGTCAATGTCCTTGTAGAAGTGAAGCCCGGCCTGCGTGTGAGCCACGGTTTCGACGATGGCCGCGTCGGCCCCGATGACGTCCCGGAGGATGTCCTTGGCGTAGCCGGTCGTTCCCACGCCCAGCACTTTGAGCGTGGCGCCCTGGTCCTCGACCTGCTTGCGCAGCTTGGCGAAAATCTCCATCGTGTCCTCGATGGGATTGCCTTTGGAGAGCTGATAGGCCTTGGCGAGCACGCGCCGCTCTTTGTCCTTGGACAACAGGACCGCCTTGGTGGAGGTGGAGCCGCCGTCAATGCCGATGAAACCCTCGACGACCTCGCCCGGCTGGAAGGTCGCCGGCACAAACCGCTTGTGGCGGTACTTGGCCTTGAAGGCCTCCAGCTCTTCTGCGCTCTTGGCCAGCCCGCCCTTGCCGCCTTTCTTGGCCTTCTCTTCTTCCCGGCCGACCTCGATGTACCATAGGAGCTTTTCCCAGCCGAGATAGCGGCCCACGCCCTCTTCTTCGCTTTTGCCGAATTCGACCGCGCCGATCGCGGCAAAATACTGAGCGTTTTCCGGCGTCCGGATCAGGTCCTCCGGCGGCACGCCCTCGGGTAGCGGCGTGTTGCGCTCGGCCCAGATCTTGGGGATGTTGTGCTTCCAGCACTCGCGCATCCCCTTGATGTAGGTGTTGGGGCCCCCCAGCAGCAACACCACCGGCCGCAGCGTGTTGCCCCGCGTGAGCACGGAGAGGTTCTGCATGACGATGGCCTCGAACAGCGAGGCCATCAGCTCGTCGGGCGGCACCCCCGCCTTCTGGAGGCCGTTGATGTCCGTTTCGGCGAACACCCCGCACTTGCCGGCCACCGGATGCAGCTTCAATCCGACGTAGCCCATGTTGCAGAGCTGGTCCGGAGGAATCCGCAGCTTGGCGTTGATTTTGTCAATCACCGCCCCGGTGCCGCCGGCGCACTTGTCATTCATCGAGGGGATTTTCTTCTTGCGGCCGGTTTCGGGGTCTTCTTTGAAAATGATGATCTTGGCGTCCTGCCCGCCCAGCTCGATCACCGAGCCGCATTCCGGGTAGAGCTTCTCGACCGCGAGGGAAACGGCGTTGACTTCCTGGACGAACTTGGCGCCGATGTATTTGGCCAGACCGTTTCCGCCCGAACCGGTGATGAAGATGCGGGCCCGTTCCGGTGCAAAACCCTCGATCTCAGTGTCGAACCGCTTGAGGAACTCGAGGACCTTTTCCGGCTGCTTGGTGTCATGGCGTTGATAGTCCTGCCAGACGATCTGGTCCGTGGCCTGATCCACCACCACGGCCTTCACCGTGGTCGAGCCGACGTCCATTCCGATATAGAAGTGTTTCTCCATGCGGTTTCCCCCCGACGGATAAAGCAGGAGCAGTCCGGCGCCTCAGCCGGCCGCCACCATGACCTTGCGCTCGGGCACCCAGTTTTCCCGTTTCATGCGCTCGGCGATGTGGAGCACGAAGTTGGCGGCCGTGCCGACGACGCCCTTGTGGTGCGGCACCTTGTACATGGGCCGCTTCATTTCCGGATGGGCGTCCACAAACGCCCTGCAGTCATCCAGCGTCAGACCCGTTTTCGCCAGCATCTCCTGAAACTCGCGCTTGGCTTTGTTCTTGGCCTCTCCGAGGGCCATCTGCACGCGGCTGTGCGCGTTGATCTCGCCTTCGCCTGAGGTCTCGATGGGCAGGAAGATCATGTCCTTGTACAAGGAGACTACGGCGGCCTGCGCGCCGTCGGATTGCGTGGAAGGCATGCAGCCGAACGGCTTGAGCGACAGCACCATGTGGCAGAGGTCTTTGTTCGAGTAATAGATGTTCTTGGCGACTTCCAGGTGTCCTTCGCCGCCGCCGGCGCGGGAGTTGTAGAAGGGGTGGCCCATCCGCTGCAGTTCGTACTGATCCACCAGCGGGTGCGCCAGCCCGCCCAGGGCCTCCACGATGCGCTGGTACTCGCGCCGGAAGATGGCTTCCGCCAGCTTCAGCTTGGCCACTTTGGTCCGGTAGTCGAGTTCGATCTTGGCCCGCTTGTCCAGCCTCCACAGCGGCGGCAGCACGGCGCCCTCTTCCAGTCCCTTGAAGTCCCGGTATTTCTGAACGACCTGGTGGAGCATGTACATGATCCAGGTACCCACGGGCTCGACCAGCACCTGGGCTCCCTCCCGCTCGAGGAAACGGAACATGTTGAAATTGCCGTCGCCCTCGGTGGTCTGAGCCCAGAACTCGCCGGTGATCTTGACGATGGGCTTGACGCGCAGCCGGTCCACCTCGATGGAATCGAACATGTCACGGCAGCGTTCGAGCGCCGAAGTGTATTCGTCGCTGCGGAGCTGGTTCAGGAACTTGCCCACGTACTCGGCCGTATCCTTGAAGCCGCCCAGATAGCGGGCCAGCTTGTCGCCCACGCGCCACGGCTGCTTTTTGCGGAAGACCTCGTGCATGTACTCCATGACGCGTTCCAGCGTTTCGTCCGTCTGCCCGGCGTGCACCTCGTAGGGCCGGATGGCGTAGGCGACTTCGTTGAGCACGTCGCCGCAGTTCATGGCGTTCAGGATGGCCAAAAAGAAGTCCAGGTTCATCTCCAGTCCGGCTTCCGCATCGGACTGGCTCAGGCCTCCCGACTGCTGGAACAGCAGCACGCGGAAACCATCGAAGCCGGCGTTGCGCAGCGCCAGGCGGTACTCGGCCTCGTACATGCCGAAGCGGCACGGACCGCAGGCTCCGGCGGTGAAAAAGACGTAGCGGTCAATGATCTCCTGCTTGGTGAGGCCCTGCTCCTCCAGCCGCTGCAAGTACTGGACGAGGTTGCCCACGGTGAAATACGTCGGGTTGCACTGCCCGTTGTTGCCGAACTCCTTCCCCGTCTGGAAGGCAGCCACGTTCGGCGTGGGCAGGCATTCGGCGATATAGCCCAGCCCTTCCAAGGCGCCGTGGATCAGCTTTTCGTGCTTCCAGGTCAGCCCTCCGAACAGCAAGGTCGTATGACCCCTCTGGTCTTTGGTGAACGGCCGTTCCACGGGACGTTTGAAGTGATGGACCTCGTGTTCGGCCAGCCCCGCTTCCCGTTCCAGCCGCGCGCGTTCTTCGGCCAGCCGCCGGCGAATGATTTCCTCAATGGAGGACTCGATCTGGACAAGGCCCGCCATCTGGTCAGGCTTTGGCTCCATCGGCTGCGTGCTCATCGTTCACCTCTCTGAAGGAGTCGAAATCCCAGTTCGCCCCATCAGCTTGCCCTAGGTAACCCGTTGAAATCAATGGGAAAACATCGAACGGCGCATTTTTTCTTTGAAGTGGCTCCCAGGCGCACCCAGCGGCGAGGCCCGCTGGAACAAGGCAGTGGGTTATCTCAAACTGTTTAACAGCACCGGATGTTGTTCTACAGAATCAAATAACCCAGCTCCAGCGTGCAAACGAATCGAAGACTTTCGCTATGTTGTTGGGAATGGGGAGGCTAGCAGACCGCAAGGATCAGGCGGTGACGGCGCCGGCGCAACTGGAGCCGCGGCCTGCGGTGCAGCCGTAGCAGTGCTGGCCGACGCAAATCCGCCTTTCGGCCAGGCGAGCCGGATCAAAATCCCGGATGTGGGCGGGGGCGCCGTAGCCGACTGGCAGATCGAGCATCTGGTTGAAATCGCAATCGTACAGGGTGCCGTCCCAACCGACCGAGAGTGTGTAGCGGCACATCACCCCGGCGGCCGCGGCTGGATTAAAAGCGTTCACCAGCCGCTCCATGTACCGCTCGTAGTTGCCGGTGCGGAGCAGGTATTCGAGAAACCGGCTTACCGGCATGTTGGTGATGGTGTAAAGCGAGTTGAAAACCACACCGTGGCGGCGCCAGAGCTCTTGCTTGAAAACTGCCTCGATTTCCCTCTGGTCCGGAGGCAGAAAAGCTCCGACCGGATTGTAAACGAGATTCAGTACAAGGCCGCTATCCGGCTGCCCGTAGCCAAGGGCATTCAGCAAGCGCATGGCTTCGACGGATTTGGCGAAGACGCCCTCGCCGCGCTGCGCATCCGTTTCCCGCGCCTGATAATAGGGCAGGCTTGCAATGATCTCGACGCCGTGGTCCGCCAGAAACCGAGCCAGATCGCTCTGGGAGGGCAGGAGCAGCACGGTGAGGTTGCAGCGGTCAATCACATGCCGGCCGAGGGCGCGGGCCTGCTCGACCAGCCAGCGGAAATTCGGATTGAGCTCCGGCGCCCCGCCCGTGATGTCCACGGTCGGAATGTCGGTGCGCGCCAGGGCGGCGATGCAGAGCTCGGCGATTTCACGAGGCATGATCTCGCGCCGGTCCGGACCGGCATCCACGTGACAGTGCCGGCAGCTCTGATTGCACAGCTTGCCGACGTTAATCTGGAGCACGCGGATTCCGGTGGCCCGGAGCGGAAACAAACCGGACTCGGTCAGAGCTTGCTCGAAGGGCTTGGCGGCCCGCCGCGGGAGCCGCTCGAGCACGCGCAACTGCTCCTGGGCGTTCGCCAGCGGGTGGCCGATCGAGACCAGGCTCACATGCTCACCTTTGCCGCGGCATTGCGCATCTGCAGGCCGTGCACCAGAGAGGCGCCGCCGCGGATGGCTGCCGCCACATGCACGGCTTCGGTCATCTGGTCGAGGTTGGAACCTTTCTCCAGGCAGTCCTGCGTGTAGGCGTCAATGCAGTAAGGGCATTGAACTGCGTGCGCCACCGCCAAGGCGATCAACGACTTCTCGCGGGCCGTCAGGGCGCCCTCGGCGAAGACGGCGCTGTACCACTCGGAGAATTTCTTCCACAGCTCGGGGGCGCACTCACCGATTTCGGCGAAGCGCGCAAGATCTTCCTGATGATAGTAACCGGCCATATTCAGCGGTTCAGTGTAACATTCGTCGCCGCAGCAGGTCCGGTTACGGAGGCGGCTCAGCGCAGGAACGGGATATAGGCAGGGACCCGGGCCCGGTAGGCGGCGAAATCCGCAGGCATCCGGGAGGCGAGCAACTGCTCTTCGACGCGCACGCGGATTTCTGTCCCGGCGATGAAGAGGGCCAATGCCACGAGTGCAGACTCCCACCGGGCCGCAAGCAGAGCGTTGGAGATCAACATCAGCAGCAGCGAGGCGTAGATCGGATGCCGAACGAGGCGGTAGGGACCCTCCGTCACGAGGCGATGATCGCCGGTCACGACGGCCTGAATCCGGAAGTGCACCCCGAGGTGACGGACCGACCAGGCAAAGAGCGCGACCGCGGCCGGCGCCAGTGCGGCCGCCGTCCAACCCAACGGAGCCGGCCCCGGCCCGGCCCGCCGGAAGCCCCACACGACGCCGAAGGAAAGCGTTTCCAAAGCCAGACCCCAGAGGGAGGCCTGCGAACGCGCAACGGGCGCGCGGTCGGCCCCGGCGCGCCGCCTTCGGAGTTCGGAGGCAACCCAGCCGGCCACCGCCACCAGGGCGAAAACGGCCCAGCAAGACAGAACGATCGCGCGGGCCAAGGGGTAGTGCATGGCGCAAAGCCTCCAGTATAGGGCCCCTCGTGTGCCCTCGAGTTTTTCCCCGGGGCTGCCGATAGGGAGGCAAGGGAAGGATGGACGCAGCTGAGGGCAATACCAAGCCCGCAACCGAGGAGATCCGGAAGCTGCAAAAACTGGTCGTGAAAGACGCCGGGGGCGCGCCTGCGGCGCCGGGAAGCCGGGGACTCGATTTGCCGGGCGCTGCTGGATCCCCAGGGTCCGCCTTTGAGCGAGGCACTCAGCCTTGCAAACCGGATGCGCCAGGAAAGCGCGGATTTCGGCCTGCGGCTGCTACGGTGCGCGGCCCAGATGCGCGAAAGCGGAACGGATCCGGACCCTCGCCGCCTGCTGACCCTGCTTTCCCACGCGCAGGGCGGCGCGCGGATCGCCCATGCGCTGATTCCTTACATGCGAAGCCCCGATCCGCAGGTGCGCTCCAAGGCGGCCCTGCTCATTGCCCGTTCGGGATTGAATCCCGAGTGGGCTTTGCGCCAACTCAAAGACCCGGATCCGCGCGTTCGGGCCAACGTGGTCGAGGGTATCGGTGCGTCGCCCGAGCCGCGCCGTTTCCTGGAAGCGCTGCGCCGGGCGGCGCAGGATCCGCACCACCGCGTGGCGACCACGGCCTTGATCGTTCTGTTTCACCTGGGCGAGGAGACTGCGGGGGAGGCCCTGCGCGAGATGGCCTCGCACCCTGACCCCCGCTTCCGGGCCGCCGCCGCCTGGGCCATGGGACAGGTGGGAGCCGCCGAGTTCGAACCGGTGCTTCAGACGTTGCGGCGCGATCCGCATCATGCCGTCCGCTTCTGCGCCCTCCGAGCCCTGGTGCGGCGGAACGGGCGCCGCGCAAGCTAAAATCATTCCTTATGCTTCCTGGTTGGATGCTGCTGTTGGCCGTGTGTGCGCACGGTGCGGATCCCGTGGAGCCGCGCCGCGAGGTCGTCGTCGTGACGGGGACCTACGAACCGGTGCCGCTGGAAGAGGCGGATCGCGCCGTGCGGAGTCTGAGTGTCGAGGAGGAGTCTTTGCTCTTCGACACGCTCGCCGACCTGTTGCGCCTCGAGCCGTCCGTGGACCTGCGGCAGCGAGCGCCGGGAGCGGTGCAGGCGGATGTCTCCATCCGGGGCGGCACCTTCGGGCAGACGCTCGTGCTGCTGGACGGCTTCCGGCTCAACGACGCCCAGTCCGGTCACCACAACATGGACGTCCCGGTTCCCCTCGAGTCGCTTTCGCGCATCGAGGTGCTCAAAGGCTCGGGCTCGACCTTGTACGGCTCCGATGCGGTCGGAGGCGTCGTGCAATTCATCACGCGCCGGCCGCAAGCCTCGGAATTCCGCTTGCGAGGCGCCATCGGCAACTTCGGCGTCAACCAGCAGCGCGGTTCGGTCGGGCTGGCGGCGGGCAGCTTCAGCCAGTCGCTGGCCTTCTCGCGGGATTTCTCCTCCGGCTTCCGGCCGAACCGCGACTACCGGAACCTGTCGCTTTTTTCCTCGACGCACTGGCGATCGGGCCTGGGCGCCACCGCGCTGCTCCTGGCCCACAATGACCGGCCCTTCGGCGCCGAACGGTTCTACGGGAATTTCAATTCCTGGGAACGCACCAAGACGTGGTTTGCGGGCCTCCGGCAGGAGCTGGGCGAACGTACGGAAGCTTCGTTCGCCTTTCGCCGGCACACCGACCTGTTTGTCCTCTACCGCGACCGGCCGCAGGTGTTCACCAACCGCCACATTGTGGAAGGGTTTCAAGGGGCCTTGCGGCGGCGGCAACCCGCGGGCCGCACGGGGCGCCTGTATTACGGCGTGGAGGGCTACCGCGACGCCATCGCGAGCACGAATCTGGGCAACCATACTCGCGCCCGCGGGGCGGCCTACGCGGCCTTTGACGTGCGGGCGCTGCGGCGTTTTTCCTTCACGCTCGGGGCGCGCGAGGAGGTGTACGGCTCCCTCACCGGAGCCTTTACCCCTTCGGTGAGCTTCGGCGCCTGGCTTTCGCCGCAGTTGAAGGTCCGCGCTAGCGCAGGGCGCGCATTCCGGCTTCCATCCTTCACCGACCTCTACTACCACGATCCTGCTAACCGGGGTTCTCCGGATCTGCGCCCGGAAAAGGCCTGGAGTTACGACGGGGGCTTGGATTGGCACCCGAGGGCCGGTCTGCGCGGGGAATTGACCGTGTTCCACTGCCGGGAACAGGACGTGATTGACTACGTGCGCAGTTCTCCCACCGACATCTGGCGCGCCACCAACATCCACCGGCTGCGCTTCACCGGCGTGGAGGCGGCCTTGAGCGCGACTCTGGCCCGCTCCCGCCAACTCGATCTCCGCTACACGGCGCTTCGCGGAGCCCGCCAGGCCCTGGGAGACATCCAGTCGCGTTACGTGTTCAACTACCCGGTCCACTCCGGCGTCGCGTCTCTGACCGGAGCCTGGCGGCGAGTGGCGGCGCGGCTCCGGCTGGGCGTCCTGCAGCGCTACTCCCGGGATCCCTATGCGCTGGTGGACCTGGCCCTGGCCCGGGCGGAGGGCCGGTTGCGGCCGTTTGTTCAGCTCACCAACCTGGCAGATACGGCGTACGAAGAAATCGCCGGCGTTCCGATGCCGGGCCGCGCCGTAGTAGCCGGCATCGAATGGGTGATTTTCGGCGGGGGCCGCTGAGCTAAACTGGGAGCAGAAACGAAGGCAGGTTTTACGGTTGACTGTTCCGGTTCTCGCCGCTGCGGCACTCCTGTTGATGGCTCCGCACGGGGCTCCGGCCGCTCAGGGCGGCGAGCTGGACGCCAGCCCGGCTCTGTTCAGCGTGCTGGCGGCGCTCAATGCCGCCGGCTACGACGCAGATCTGGATTCGCCGGCGAACCATCCGCTCCGGCGGGCTGTGCGCAAGGAGCTCGCCTCCCGGAACATTCCCTCCTTGGCGGAGCTCAAGCGCTTCGTCCAGGAGCACCGCCGGAGCGATCCCATGGCGGACCTGGGCCAGTACGTGTCCTTCGCCCTGGTGGTGGACGGTCCGCCCAACTTTGCCTTCCGGCTGAAGCAGAACGAACTGCCGCCCGACGTAGTGGCGCTGGAGGGGCTGGCGCCTCTGATGGCGCGCTTCCACCGCGAGGCCGGAATTGACGAGCTGTGGCGGAAGGCGCAGCCGGCCTTCGACGAGGTCATTGCACGCTATCACGAACCCGTGACACGCGCCGTCACCGAAGTCAACGCCTACCTGCGCCACGTAGGCAGCAGCCGCCTGGGCGGCCGCTTTCAGATCTACGTGGATCTGCTCGGCGCTCCGCATCAGATCCACAGCCGCAGTTACGGCAATGAGTACTTTATCGTTCTGACACCGTCGCCTGAGCCGCAGGTGGACGACGTGCGCCACGCCTACCTGCACTACGTCATTGATCCGGTCGTACTGCGGCACGCCGAGAAGCTCCAGGAGAAAAAAGCGCTGCTCGATTACGCCCTGGGCGCTCCGGCCCTGGAAGAGCACTACAAGAACGACTTCATCCTGCTGGCCACCGAGTGTCTGATCAAGGCCGTCGAGTCCCGCCTGATGCGGGCTCCCGCCTCGCGCAAGCAGGCGGCGGTGGAGCAGGCGTTGCGCGAAGGATTCATCCTGACGCCGTTTTTCGCCGAGCAGCTGGCCGCGTACGAAAAACAGGAGCAGTCGCTGCGCTTCTACTTCCCGGAAATGATTCAGGCCCTGGATCTGGCCAAGGAAGAACGGCGCCTCGACAAAGTCGAGTTCGCCTCGGAGAGGCCGGCGCGAAAGGCGAGGACGGCGCCGGCCGTGCGCGCGCCGGAGCCCTCCGGTGCGCGCAAGACCGCCGAAGAGGCCGAGCAGCTTTACCGGGAACGCCGTCTGGGGGAGGCTCGCGACGCCTTCACGCGACTGCTCCAGGAAACGGACGATCGCAGTCTCCGCGCACAGGCCTACTACGGGCTGGCCAGGATTGCCACGCTCGAGAACGACCCGGAGACGGCCGAGCGATTATTTCAGAGAACGCTGGAGTTGTCGCCGGAGGCGCCGGTCCGCGCCTGGACGCATGTGTATCTGGGCCGGCTTGCGGATCTGGCCGGGGAACGCGAGCAGGCGGAACGCCACTACCGGGAGGCGCTCGCGGTGGAGGGCGCCTCCGCAGCGGCGCGGCAAGCGGCCGAGCAGGGTTTGCAGGGTTCCTTTCGCAAGGAGCGGAAATGAAATACTGGAAAGACCCGCTGTCAAGGCGGGTACGGAAGGGAGTTATCCGATGAAGTCTCAAGCAATGCGTCTCGTTTTGCTGGCCGCCGCCCTGGGGGCCGGTCTCTGGAGCCAGCAACCGGCGGGCACGGCCCAGGAAACGCCCGTGGCCAAACAACCTACGGTCAAGTCCCAGGCGGAGGGGCAGGCCCTCATGGCCATGTTCCAGGCTCCGGACCCCGACAGCCGGATCAAAGCGGCACAGGAGCTGATCCAGAAATTCGCGGACACGGAGTTCAAGGCCACGGCCTTGCATTTCATCGCCGTCTCCTACCAGCAGAAGAACGATATTGACAACATGATCCTCTATGCGGAGCAGACGCTGGAGGCGGACCCGAACCATTACATGGCCATGCTGATGCTGGCCAACGCCATCGCGCAGCGGACGCGCGAGTTCGACCTGGACCGCGAGGAGAAGCTGGCGCGCGTCGAAAAATACGTGCGGACGGCGCAGGAGCTCATCCAGAAGGCGCCCCGTCCCAATCCGCAGATCACTGAGGAGCAATGGCAGGCGGCCAAGAGGGATCTGAACTCGCAGGCGCTCGAGACGCTGGCGCTGGCGGCTCTGGCGCGCAAAAACTACGATGACGCCATCGCCAAGTTCAAAGCCTCGATCGAGACGGCCGCCAATCAGGATCCGGCCACGTTCGTGCGCCTCGGAGCCACCTACAATAAGGTGGGCAAGTACGACGAGGCGATCGCCGTTCTTGACAAGGTGATGAACGATCCGCAGGCCCACCCGCAGATCCGCCAGGTGGCGCAGGCCGAGCGCGCCCGGGCCCTGCAAGCCAAAGGCGCGGGGGCTGTGGCAGCGCCTCCGGCTCCCGCGGAGCCGAAACCGCAACCCTGAGACCGGCCACAGTTTCACGTCCGGCGATGCCGGAGGAGCTGGCGCTTCTCGAGAACGCACTCGGCCACCGCTTTCGTGACCGCGGTCTGCTGCGGCAGGCCCTCACGCATCGTTCCCATGTTTTCGAGAAGGGCGGCGGTCACAACGAGCAGCTGGAGTTTCTCGGCGACGCCGTTCTGGGATTTCTGGTCAGCGAAGCCTTGGTGCGCTTCCGGCCCGAACTGCCGGAAGGACGGCTCTCGAAACTCCGCGCCCGGCTGGTGAGCGCCGCCCATCTCTACGAGGTGGCCTGCCGGCTCGAGTTGGGCAAGTATCTGTTGCTCGGGCGCGGTGAGGAACGCACCGGCGGCCGCAGCAAGAAGGCTCTTCTGGCCGATGCGCTGGAAGCGGTGATCGCGGCGCTCTACCTGGATGGAGGCATCGAAGCGGCCCGGCGGTTCGTTGACGAACACATCGCGGCCCGGCTGCCGGAGGCCGAACCGGTCCCCGATTACAAGGGCGCGCTACAGGAGCTGGCTCAAGCCCGCGGGTTGCCGGTCCCGAAGTACTTCACCGTCGCGGAACGCGGGCCGGCACATGACCGCTGGTTCACGGTGGAAGTCCGCATCGGCCAGCAGTGGGCGGCGCGGGCCGAAGCGCCCTCCAAGAAAAGCGCCGGCCAGCTGGCGGCGCGGCAGTTGCTCGAACAAGTGCGGCGCGCCGGCGAGCCGGCCACGTAAAAAAGCCGCCTCAGTGGGGGCGAGCCGAGTCGTAGACGTGGGCGATGTTCGGATAGCCGTTCATCGCCAGCCGGCATGAGGGGCCGGGCCCGTGAAACCGCGGTGCGTGAAAGGTGAAGGGAGGCACATAGACCACGTCGCCTTCCTCGGCAATGATGACGCCCACGTTCTCGATGGGGTAGCGGATCTGCCCGGCCATCACCAGCCAGAACTCGGCGCATTCGGGATGGTAGTGCCCCCGGTTGTTGGGGTCCAACGGCGGCAAGAGCTTTTCGTAGCCGTAGATGATGTTGGCCACGGCCCGGTCGTCGTGCACGGCGCGATGGACGAAGTTGCGGCCCTTGTACTCGGGCCGTTCGGCAAGCTCGTAGAGGTTGAGGTGCGGCTGGTTGCCCCGGTCGTAGGGCCCGGGCTTGCGGTTGAGCACGACGGGCAGCCACGTGAAGCCGGGCAGTTGCGGCGGCTCTACGTCGCGCGGGTAAAACGTCTTGGCCTTGGCGATGCCCACCTGGAAATAGAGCGAAGGCTGCTCGCCCACCGTCTCGAGAGAGTAAATGGTCTGCATCGGCACTTGAACGATGGAGCCTTTGCGCGCCACCACGGGGGATTGTCCTTCGATGTCGAAGCGGACCTCGCCGTCCATGACGATCCACCAGGCCCGCGTGTCGGGATGAAAGCGGCGCGAAACCTTAGTGCCGGGGGAGGCGTAGACGTACTCCGCGCGCAGATGGTCGTCGTCCACGACCACTTCGCGCCAGTTCTTCTCCCCGGCGTGGCGCGCTTTGAGCTCCGCAAGCCGGGTGTGCGGCCTGTGGGGCGGCGTGTAGGGCACCGGTTGGACCGGTTTTGGCGCCCAGGAGGGCTCTTCGGTGCGGGCAGGACCCTGCGCCCTCAACAAAGCCGGCCAGGCCCAGGCCGCCGTCAACATCAACAAGGCCATTCGCATGCCAGCACCTCCTCGTCCGTGCAATGGGATTTCAGGATTCTAGCACGGCGGGAGGTCACTTCAGCAGCTCGAGGATGGCCTGAAGTTCGCGGCGGACCTCCTCGAGCAAAGCGGGCGAGGCGCCGAACAACGCCGACTGCGCCTGAGGGAGAGCTTGCTTGCGGGCACGGCTTTTCGTGCGGCTCTCCAGCCGCCTGCGCGCGCCCTCGATGGTGTAGCGTTCCTGATAGAGCAGCCGCTTGACCTCGAGCAGCAGCTCGATGTCCTTGCGGCGGTAGAGGCGGTGGCCCTTGCCCGACTTCTTCGGCGCCAGCGAAGGAAACTCGGTCTCCCAATAGCGCAGCACGGAAGCGGGGACGCCCACAATCCGGCTGACTTCGCCGATGCGGAAGTACAGCTTGTTCGGAATTTGGGGAAGATCGTCGCCGAGCGCCAACTGGCCCATCCCGCTTCGCACAGACATTCGTCATCGTACGGGAATCCGACAGGCCGGTCAACCGGGGACCTGTGGCGCGCCTGCGGCGGAGGCCCTCGGACTGCGCGACTGCTCAGGCCGCCGGCAGCGGCAATTCCACCTTGAGCACGGGATCCTCGATGGAGCCGTGAATCCGGAAGCCCAGTTTTTCGCAGATCCGCAGCATATTGACGTTGTCGGGCAGCACATCGCCGACAACCCGTTCCAGCTGCTCGTCCCGCGCGATCTGAATCAGGCGCCGCGTCAGTTCGATACCTAAGCCGCGACCCTGGTATTCATCCGTGACGAGCACCGCGAATTCCGCCTCCGGCGCGCCGTGCAGCTTGCGGAGCCGCCCGACGCCCAGAATGCGCCGCTCGCCGGTCCCCGGATCGCGGTGTTCCGCCACCAAGGCCATCTCGCGCGCGTAGTCAATGAAGCAGATGCGGACCAGCCGCTCGTGAGCCACCCGCTGGCTGAGCTTCAGCATATGGAGGTAGCGCAGGTAGACCGTGCGGTCAGAGAGCGTTTGGTGGAACTTGACCATGAGCGGCTCATCCTCGGGGCGGATAGGACGGATCACGACCGGGGTACCGTCTTTGAGCGTCCAGTCGGACACGTACCGGACCGGGTAGGGGCGGATGGCGGGTCTGGGAAGTTCCTCCTCCCGCGCCGCCGGATCGTGAAGCACGACACGGGCATCGAGCGCCACCAGGCCGTCGGGGGAGGCCAGCAGCGGGTTGATGTCTATTTCTTTTACCCAGGGCTGCTCGACCACGAGCCGGCTGAAGCAGACCAGGAGCTGCTCCAGGGCGGCCAGATCCACCGCCTTGCGGCCGCGCACCCCTTTGAGGGCCTCGTAAATCCGGGTCTGTTCCATCATGCGCCGGGCCAGGGTCGTGGTGAGCGGAGGAAGCGCGAGGGCGCGGTCGCGAAAGACTTCGACGAGCTGCCCGCCCAGACCGAACAGGATCACGGGGCCGAACTGCGGGTCTATCGAGGAGCCGATGATCAGTTCGTAGCCGTCCAGCCGCACCATGGGCTGGACCGTGACGCCGAGGAAATGGCCCTCGCCTGCTTTGTCGCGCACCGAAGCTTCGATAGCGCGAAAGGCCGCGCGCACGGCGGCTTCGTCGCGGAGGTCGAGGTGAACGCCGCCGACATCGGTCTTATGGGTGATGGTCTCGGAATGGAGCTTGAGCACCACGGGGTAGCCGATGCTCTCGGCGGCCTCGACCGCCTCGTCTTCGCCGGCCGCCAGGCGCGTGTCAACCGTGGGAATCCGGTAGAGCCGCAGCAGTTGTTTGGATTCGTACTCGGTGAGCAAGGTTCGCCCGGAGGCGCGAACGCGCTCGAGGATCTGCGCCGCCTCAGCAAGCGCCCCGGCCCCGTCCTCGAGCGCCGCGCTGAAGACCGGCGTTTCGTAAATGCTCTGGAGGTTGTAGGTGTAGCGCCACATGTAGTGAAACATGCGCGCGGCGGTGTCCGGATACGGAAACGTCGGGATGTTCGCCGCATTCAGGATCCGTTCCCCCGCGGCCACTTCGGGGCCGCCCATCCAGCTGGCGAGCACGGGTTTGTCGTCGAGGCGGGCATAGGGTTTGAGATGCTCGGCGGTCTGGGTCGGATCGGTCATCGCCTGCGGGGTCAGCACCACCAGCAGCCCGTCGCTTGAAGGATCTTTGGCGGCAATCTCGAGCGCCTTCGCGTAGCGCTCCGGTCCGGCGTCGCCCAGGATGTCAATGGGATTGCCGCGGCTCCAGTGCCGGGGCAGGATCTGGTTGAGCGCTTCGATCGTTTCCGGGGACAGGTCGGCGAGTTCGCCGCCGCTGGTGATCAAGGCGTCCGTAGCGAGCACGGCGGGTCCGCCGGCGTTGGTGATGATGGTCAGTCGCGGTCCTTTCGGCCGGGGCTGCTTGGCAAGCACCTCCGCCATGTAGAACAGCTCAGAGATGTTGGAGACGCGGAGGACGCCGCTGCGGCGGAAGGCGGCATCCAGCACGTCGTCGCTCCCGGTCAGCGCACCGGTATGGGAGGCTGCCGCCTTGCCGCCGGCCGAGGTACGCCCCGCCTTGATGACGATGATGGGCTTGTGCAGGGCTACCTCGCGGGCTGCCGAAAGAAATGAGCGGGCGTCTCCCACCGATTCCATGTAGAGCAGGATGCTACGCGTGCGCGGATCATCGCCGAGATAGTCAATCAAGTCTCCCCAGCCCACGTCCGCCATCGAGCCGATGGAGATAAACGCACTGAAGCCCACCAGTTCCTGAAAGCTCCAGTCCAACACCGCCGTGCAGAGCGCACCGCTCTGGCTGATGAAGCCCACGGTGCCCGAGCGCGCGATGCCCTTGGCGAAGGTGGCGTTCAAGCCCGTAGGCGGGCACATCACCCCCAGGCAGTTGGGCCCGATGATCCGCATGGGGCCCTTGCGGGCCTCCTCGAGGAGTTGCCGTTCCAGTTCCGCACCTTCCGGCCCAAGTTCCTTAAAACCGGCGGAGATCACGATCGCGCCTTTGACTCCGGCCTCGACGCACTCGCGGATGATGCCCGGCACCGTCGGTGCGGGCGTGACGACTACGGCCAGATCCACCGCCTCGGGAACGGCTCCGATGCGCGGATAGGCCTTGATTCCCAGCACGCTGCTGCGCCGCGGGTTGACCGGAAAGACGGTTCCGCCGAAGGGTGTCGAGATGAGGTTCCAGAGCACCGTCCGCCCCACGCTGCCCGGCGTTTCCGTGGCGCCGATCACGGCCACGCTTTCCGGAGAGAAGAAGACATCCAGAGGCGTACGGCGGTCGTGGAGGATCCCGGCTTCCGAACCAAGTCGTTTCAGCTTTTTCACGTTTCCTCCCCGGCAGCCTCCATACGGATTGTTCTCCCCTGTATCTCAGAAGGCTAGCACGCTGCGTGCCACGCGGAAGCCTCGTGGAAACCTCCGCCATCCAGAACGAGTGCGCGAAATGACCCTTCCACACGCCTGCCGCAGCGCGCGGCCGTGGGGCAACTTGCGCGGAGGGCTACGGTTTCGCCGAGGACATTACAACGCGGGGCGCGGCTTTTCCAAGCAAAGCCGCACGAGGTCGGCAATGCGAGCCGTGCCCGCGCACATGACGGTGTCGGCGCCGCCCCAGTAAATCTTCACGGTGCCGTCCGGTTCTGGTACCGCGCCGCAACTGAAGACCACGTTGGGGACGTAGCCGGTGCGTTCCCAGGGATCCTCCGGCTCGAGGATCCACTCGTCAGCCACCCCAAGAACCCGCGAGGGGTCCTCGCGCGCATGGAGCGCCACGCCAAGGCGATACACCGCCCCGGCCATGGTCTGAAACACCCCATGATAAATGTGCAGCCAGCCCTGATCGGTGAGAAAAGGTGGCGCTCCCGGACCGACTTTCATCTCGTCCCAGTGGTAAGGCGCCGGGCGGATGAGGACTCTGGAATCACCCCAGTAAATCAGGTCGCGGGAGTAAGAGATCCAGATGGACCACGGCAGGATGCCGCTGTGGGGCCGGTCCAGCCGCGCGTAGCGGCCGCCGAAAGTCTCCGGAAACAACACGACGTTGCGGCAGTCGGCCTGGGTGATTAGCGCAAGACGGCGCACCGAACGAAAGTCCTCCGTGGCCGCGAGACCGATGCGCACACCATAGCGGGAATAGGCGCTGTAGGTGATGTAGTACGTCTCGCCGATGCGCGTAATGCGGGGATCTTCGACCCCGTACTCTTCGTAGTCGCGAAACGGAGGCGCTTCTGCGGGCGTGAGGAAAGGTTCGCGCCGCACCTGAAAGCGGAAGCCATCGTCGCTTTCCGCCAGCCCGAGAATCGAACGGCCGTTGCGCAAGTGGGAGCGGAAGAGCATCACGTAGCGGCCGGAGGCCCGCACGACGGCCGCGTTGTGAACCGTGCTCACCGGGTAAGGAACCGCCTCGGGCGTCAGGATGGGATTGCCGGGGTAGCGAACGATGGGACTATCTTTCATCGTGGCTCGAGGATCTCGTCGCAGGCATGTTTTCCGATGGGCATCCCAACAACGCTGCGGCGATCCGCAGGCTGCGATTTCATGGCTGCCCGAGAATTTTTCGGTATACGCGCAGGTAGTCCTCCACCATGCGCTCGCTCGAAAAACGCCCCTCGGCCTCCCGGCGGCAGCGCCTGCGGTCGAGGGAAGGAATCCGCTTGACGGCCTCCGCGGCCTCCTCCACTCCGGAAACGAGGAAACCCGTCTCTCCGTCCCGCAGGAGCTCCGGCATGGACCCGCGCCGGAAGGCGATCACCGGCGTGCCGCACGCCATGGCCTCCACCACCGACAGGCCGAAGGGTTCCGCGAACCGTATGGGATGGAGAAGCGCCAGAGCGCCTCCGAGCAGCCGGTCCCGCAGTTGCGGGCCGGCGCTCCCCAGGTACTGGACACGGTCGCCATCCACGTGTGGCGCCACCTCCCGCTCCCAGTACCCGCGATCCTGAATGATGCCCGCCATCAGCAGGCGCTTGCCGGCGCGCCGCGCAATCTCGATGGCTTCCGCAGTGCCCTTGTCCGGGTGGATGCGCCCGAAAAAGAGCAGATAATCTTCCGGCTGCTCGCGGAAGGTGAACATGCTCAGATCAATCCCGTGATACACGGTGGCGATGTATGTGAGATCCGGAGCGCGGTCGGCGTCGCTGATGGAGACATAGAACACGCGGCCATCATATTTCCGGTAAACCGGAAGAATCTTGGGGGAGGAGAAACCGTGAATCGTGGTCACCACGGGTGTGGAAACCAGTGCGGAGTAAGTCAGTGGCAGGAAATCAAAGTGGTTGTGGATGAGGTCGAACTCGTGCGCCCGTTCGAAGACCTCGGAGATGTGCAGGCATTCCCATACCTTGGCATCCAGCTCCGGATCCTCCTCGTAGCCCCGCGGGCAGACGGCCACCAGGCGGGCCGAAGTGACCGAGTCCGCCGTGGCGAACAGGGTGACGTCCACGCCGCGGCGAACCAGGCCTTCGGTCAGCAGCGAAACCACCTGCTCCCAGGGACCGTAATGCCTCGGGGGAGTGCGCCACGCGATGGGCGCCAGCATGGCCAGCTTCACTCGGAGCCGTCTCCCGCCGGGGACTCCAGGACGAACCGGAGCAGGTCCTTCAGGCTGGCCGTGGCCAGAGCGATCGAGGAGTCCGCGGCGCCGTAGTAAAGTCGCACCTCGTCGTCCTCGACCACCCAGCCGCAGGGGAAAACCACGCCGGGCACGTCGCCCTCGAGTTCGTAAACTTCCCGCGGGCCGAAGACCCACTGGCTGGAGCGCCGCAGCACGCGCGTCGGATCGTTGCGGTCCAGCAGGGCAAGGCCGAGACGGTACAGGCAGCCTGCGGCGGTGGTCCGCACGCCGTGGTAGAGGATCAGCCATCCCTCGGGCGTCTCCAGCGGCGGCGGCGAGAGCCCGATTTTGCGAGCGTCCCACCAGCCGCCCCGGCGAGCCGGCAGCAGCACCCGGTGGTCGCCCCAGTGCTTCAGATCAGGCGAGAAGGAGATCCAAATGTGCGCGCCGGTCGTGGCCAGGGTCGCCACGGGCCGGTGCAGCATGGCCCAGCGGTCGTTGAAGCGGACCGGAAACAGGGCCGCGTCCTTGTCCTCGGGCGGCATCACCGGCCCGAGCCGGTGGAACGTCTTGAAGTCCTCCGTGTAGGCCAGCGATACCAGCGGACCGGCATCGGAGAAGGCCGTGTACGTAATGGCCCAGCACTTGCGCTCCTCCAGCCAGGTCAGGCGCGGATCCTCGATGCCGTACATCTCCTCCGGGTGGGTTTCCGGGGAGGCCGGAAAGGTCGGCTCGCGATCAATCACCCAGCCGCCGAAGCCGTCCCGGCTACGCGCCACCGTCAGGTGCGAGAAACCCTTGCGGTCTTCGGCCCGGACCAGCAGCAAGGTTTCTCCATCAACCTTGGCCGCGCCGGCATTGAAGACCGAGTTCACCGGGTACGGCCACTGGTTGGCCGTCAGGATGGGATTCCGGTCGTAACGTTGAAACAATTCGCTGAATTTGTAGTCGGCCATCAGAACTCTGGAGCAAACTCAGGTTTCCTGCCGGTCGCCTTGGCGCACCGGGCTTCCTCGTAGGCCTGGTTGTACTGGCGGGCGACAACCTCCCAGGAAACCACCTCATCCAGGTACTGGCGCAGGTTCTCGCCCAGTCTGAGGCGCAGCCGTTCATCGCACGCCAGGCGGATGACCTTTTCCCGGAGCATCGCTTTAGTGGTGAACAACAACCCTCCCCGGCTTTCCAGGGCCTGCGCCGTCAGCCCTTCCATGGGCGCAGTGGTGATAAACGGTTTGTTCAGGGCGATAATGCGGGCGAGGGTTCCGGACTGGGTCTCGTCCACCGTGGGCAGGACGATGAAATCGCAGACCGCCATCACTTTGTAATACATCTCGCCGCGCGGGATGAACTCGTAATAGTGGGCCAGCCCCTTGACCTCCAGAAGTTGCAACTCCTCTTTGTACTTGCGGTAATCGCGCAGGTGGTTGGGATCGCGGGGCGCTCCGGCGGCCAGCAGGTCCCAGTCCTGTCCCGTTCGAGCTTTGATTTCCGCCGCGATCTCCTCCCACATCGAAGTCAGAATGTCCCACCGTTTGTTGGCCTGAATCCAGCCCACCAGCCCGACCAGGTGCGGGCCGATGTACGGCAGCCGGTTGAGTCCGATCTCCTCCCGCAGGCGGGGGACTTCCTCGATGCCCCAGCGGCGGTCGGGCCGGGCGCCGTGGGGGACCACCATGATGTTGCGCGGCGTGGGCCACCCGCGCGTCGAAAAGGTCCAGTCCAGCCGCCATCTCTGGTAGTGGCACTTGAAGAGCACCACATCGGCGCGCGCGCACAACTGGTGGATGAAGTTGGCCTCGAAATCGGTAAGACGGCCGTGCACCGTGTGCGGTTCCACCACGAGCGGATAGTCGCTCAAGGCATCGAGAAGTTCGAGAAAGCCGAGATTGCCGTCTCCCACGCCTCGCTCATCCACGTACTCGTAAAGCCCGTACTCGTGCTCGACGTGGACGGCATAAGGCTCCAGGCGCCTGACCTTGTCGGCGACGGGCTTCCACCAGTCACGGCGCGAAAGGTCCATGAGGGGAAATACGCCGTCGCCGGCGCCGTCGGTATGGCTGATGACGAGGACTTCCCGTCCGGGGTTGGCCCGCTGGATGAACTCGCGAGCCTCCTCGCAGAAAGTGCCGATCCCGCACAACCGCGGCGGGTAGCTGGAGATCATCACGATGGGCGCCGCCATAGTCAGGCCGCCGCGGCCGCCACCGGAGGCTTGGCGGCGTCAATGACGCCGGCGGCCATGGTCATCTCCAGCAGCGCCAGCAGGAAGGACAGCGTGGATTCGGCGCCCTCATTCTGGTTGACGCGGTCCGGATGGAGGCCGTCCCGGCAGCCCCCTGTGGCGGCATCATAAAGCGGCAGCCCGAGGTCATTGCGACCGAGGAACCACTCGAAGGCTCGCTGCGCCTCCTTCTGCCAGCAAGTATCGCCCGTCAGGCGCCACGCCTCCAGGCAGGCAGAGACCATCGCATGCGCGTCCACCGGCTGCTGGTCGAACCGCGCGCGTTCTCCGTTGCGGCGGTAAAAGCCGTTGGAGCCGATGGGAACGAAGTGATCTCCGCCGGCCCGCTGCACTTCCGCCAGCCAGGCCAGCGCCTCCAGCGCCGCCTCTTCCATTTCGGCGCGCCCCATGCCCCGGCCCGCCAGCATCAGGGCGTGGGGCAGGGTGGCGTTGTCGTAGGCGACGATATCTTCGAACCACCGCCAGTCCGGGGCCCGGGTGCGCCGGTAGAGATCCATGAGGCGCTCCGCCAGGACCTCGCGAGCGTTCTGTGCGGCCCGGTCTCCGGAAAACAGCCGCAGATATTCATCAATGCCGATCAAGGTAAACGCCCAGGCCCGCGGGCTCGTGAATTCCAGCGTGGCGGGAAGCGCCTGGTCAAATAACCGGGCGGCCAAACCGCGCAGGCCGGCGTGGCGGGATCGCCCCAGAACCGTCCCGAGCGCCCACAGCGCGCGGCCGTGCGAATCCTCCGAGCCCACTTCCTCGAGCCACTGGCGGTTGTAGGCAAAGAAGTTCCGGAAGCGGCCCGCCGCAGGGTTGAAGGCGTGCCAGAGGAACCCGAGATACCGGGACGCCAGGTCGAACCGCTCGCCCACTTGTTCGAGCAATACCGAAAGAACCAGCGCCCGCGCGTTGTCGTCGGTGGTGTAGCCCTCGTTGTAGTTCGGCACCGTGAAGATGGCGTGTTGCAGCACCCCGGTATCGTCGGTCAGGGTCCGCAGGTGATCCAGCTTCAGCGGCGGCAGATCCAAAGGACGCTGTTGCAGAGTCACCGCCGCAAATGCGGGCCGGGGGTGCGTGGCGCGCAGTTCCCGAGCCCGTTCGAAGGCCTCGACGTACTGGCGGGCCACACGGGGCCAGATCATCTCCCTTCCGAGAAGCCAGGCGCGCTTGCGCATGGCGTGGCGCTCGCCGTCGCATTCCAGCAGCTCGACGACGCGGCGGGCGATCGCCTCCGGGTCGCGGAACGGCACCAGCACGCCGCGGCCGTCCTCCAGGAGCTCCTCGGCGTACCAGTAAGGGGTCGAGACGACGGCCTTGCCCATGCCTACGGTGTAGGCCAGGGTGCCGGAGACGATCTGCGCCGGGTTCAGGTACGGCGTGATGTAGATGTCGGCTGCTCCGATGAACTCGGTCAACTCCTCCAGGCTGACGAAGCGGTTGTGAAAAATCACGTGCTCATCCACCTTGCGCGACCGGGCCAGCCGTTCCAACATCAACCGGTAGGACTCGCCTTCGCGCAGGGCCACGTGCGGATGGGTCGCCCCGAGCACGACGTAGACCACGTTCGGGAACTTCTCCAGGATGGCGGGCAATGCCTCGATGACATACTCGATGCCCTTGTTGGGCGACAGCAGCCCGAACGTGAGCAGGACGATCTTGCCCTGGACGCCGAACTGGTCTTTGTAAAAGTTGGGATCCACGAAGGGAACTTCCGGGATCCCGTGATGGATGAAGACGATCTTCTCGGCGGGCGCGCCGTAAATCTCCCGGAGAAACTGCGCTGCCCGCCGGCTCATGACCACCAGCAAGTCGGAAAGCTGGATCAGCTCCAGCATCACCCTGCGCTGGTGCGGGTCCGGCTCCTTGAGGATCGTGTGCAGCGTGGTCACCACCGGCATGCGGAGCTCGCGCAGCAGGGCCAGGATATGGCTGCCGGCCGGGCCGCCGAAGATGCCATACTCATGCTGGAGGCAGACGACCTCGATATTGTTCATGTTGAGGAAGTCGGCCGCCCGCTGGTAACTGGTGATATCGTTCTGGGCCAGTTCGAAGCGCACGCGCTCCGGGTAGGCATAACCGTCCGGCCGGTCGTTGACCGGCAGCGCCAGACAAGTCAGATCCGGATACTGTGCCGCGATGGATTCGCACAGATCCGTGGTAAAGGTGGCGATGCCGCACTGGCGAGGCAAGTAGTTGCCAATCACCGCCACACGACTCAACGACGAGCCGAACGTATTCATGACGGGTCCTTTCTGGCAGGCCTCATTCCAGAGGCGCCACGCGGAGTTCCCACCCCGCCGGTTCACGGATGGAGTGCTCGCGGAACCACGTGACACGGTCCGCCGGAATCGCGATCAGGGTTTGCGCGTCTTCTTCCGGCTCCGGCCGGAGGCGAAACTGCAACCCCTCGCGTCCGGCGCCGATCGCCGCAGCGACAGCCTCCGGTACGTAGCCGATGATCAGCGCCGCCCCGTTCGCAAGCTTGTGAATCTCGTAGCTATGGTAACTCCGTTTGCGAAACAGCGGCGCGTTGACGTGGCCGGGCGCATACGTAAAGCCGTAGACGCCGCACGGCGCCCGGTCGAGCCCGGTACCTTCGTCGGCGACGGAAATGAGCTCCACCCCGTGGGTTTCCCGCAACCGGGCGCGCGCCTCCTCGGCGGGATCCGGCGGCGCCGCCGGCGCGGCGGGTGCGGGCGGCCGCCGGCGAAACCATCCGATCAATCCGACCACCAGCAACGGCGGAATCCCGGCAACTGCTGACTGCAAACTCCACTCCGAAACAAGATGATCGAACATATGCATAGCGGCGGCCCGCGGGAAGGCGATGACACACCCCGGGACCAGAGAGCGATTTTTAAGCGGGGTCGGGCAGCCAGACAACAAAATGACTGCCGCCATTCGCTATTATAGAAAGCTGGAGAAGCTGCCTTCAATCAATCATTGGAGCGGCCGCAGAAACGGCCGGCCGCGGGCCATTCGAACTTGGTAACGCGGCGAGCTTTGCGGGCATCCATAGGTATGGGCGTGTAGCGGCGCCCGCCCGCTCTTTCCCGACTATCCGCCCCGAGCCGGTTCATGGAAGCGTGGCAGTGCGCCGGGTTGTGTGTCGCCGGGCCACAAGCTGCCCGGAGAACGACGATGGCAAAGAACGAATTTGGCAAATACCGAGCAGCTCTGGAAGCCAAGCTGGCCGAAGTCGAGCGCGAACTGGGTCTGGCGCTCCGCAATCGGGAAAACGTGTCAGTGCAGAAGGCTCCCGACGACGTGGATCTGGCGCAACTGACAGCGGAACGGGAACTGGCCATCACCAACCTCGACCGCCTCACGTCGCTGAAGCGGCAGATCCGGGCCGCGCTGGCGCGCATTGAGGAGGGCACCTACGGCGTGTGCCTGGAGTGCGACGAACCGATCTCGCCCAACCGCCTGAACGCGGTCCCGTGGACCGCGCTTTGCGTACGCTGCCAGGAAGCCGCCGACTCGCGCCGGGCGGGCGAACCCGAGCCCATTGATCTGCTCATTGAACAAGACCAGCTCTGACCGGCCTACTTTCCGCGCAGCTCTTGTTGTAACTCGCTGAGCAGGTTCAGTGCGTCCAGCGGCCGCAGCTCATCGAGTTTGAGGTTGCGAATCCGCTCGGCGATTTCGTGGTTGACCGGTTCAAACAACCGGATCTGTACAGGGCGGCTCTCGGGCCGGGGCGAGAGTTCCGCGGTGACCTGGTGCTCGGTTTTCTCGTGCAGCGCCAGGATCTGGCGGGCGCGCTCGATCACCGCCGGAGGCAGGCCGGCCAGCCTGGCCACCTCGATGCCGTAGCTGCGGTCCGCACTTCCGGGTTCCACACGCCGCAAAAAGATGATCTGGTCGCCCGATTCCTTGACACTTACACGCAGGTTGTGGACGCCCTCCAGCTCTCCGGCCAGCTCGGTGAGCTCATGGTAATGCGTCGCGAACAGAGTTTTGGCGCGAACCTTTTCGTGAATATATTCGACCACCGCCCAGGCCAGCGCCAGCCCGTCGTAGGTCGCGGTACCCCGCCCGATCTCGTCGAGCACGATAAGACTGTCCGGACCCGCGGTGTTGAGAATCGCCGCGGTTTCCATCATCTCGACCATGAACGTGGAGCGCCCGCGCGCCAGATTGTCCGACGCGCCGACGCGCGTGAAAACCCGGTCAATCAAGGGCAGCATCGCGCTTTCGGCCGGGACGAAGGAACCCATCTGAGCGAGGATGGCAATGAGGGCCGCCTGGCGCAAGTAAGTGGATTTCCCACCCATGTTGGGGCCCGTAATAACGGCGATGCGAGCCGTATCCCGGTTGAGGTACAGGTCGTTGGGGACAAAACGGGCGGCCTCCCGTTCGGCGAGCTTTTCCACCATGGGGTGGCGCCCGCCGACGATCCGCATTTCTCCCGTCTGCGAAAAGGTGGGCCGGACGTAGCGGTTCTCGACGGCAACCTGGGCCAGTGCCGCAGTCAGATCGAGCTCGGCGACGGCCTGAGCCGTGCGGCGGATCCGCGCCGCCTGGGAGGCGGTGAACTCCCGCAAGGCGCTGAACAGCTCGCGCTCGAGCTCCAGGATCCGTTCCTCAGCCGCCAGGATCTTGCCTTCCAGCTCCTTGAGTTCCGGAGTCGTGAACCGCTCGGCGCCCACCAAGGTCTGTTTGCGCTCGTAGGTGGAAGGCACCAGGTGCAGGTTGGCTTTGGAGATCTCGATGTAGTAGCCGAAGACGTTGTTGAAGCGGACCTTGAGCGACTGGATGCCGGTGCGGCTGCGCTCCCGGGCCTCGAGGGCGGCGATGTACTGGCGGCTGTGGCGGCTGACGTCGCGCAGCTCGTCGAGCTCGCGGTGATAGCCGTCGCGGATGACGCCGCCGTCGCCCGGGTGCACGGGTGCGTTCTCGGCGATAGCCGCCAGGATGCGGTCGCGCACGTCATCCACGGCATCCAGACGCCGGGCCATCTCCGAGATCTGCGGGCCGGCTCCATGCTGCGCCGCCAGGCGCTTCAGCTCCGGGATTTGCGCCAGCGAGCGGCCCAGCGCCAGCAGATCGCGCGGCCCCGCGGTCCCCACCGTGATCTTGGCGAGCAACCGCTCGAGATCCTGGATCCGCTCCAGCACCTTGCGCACTTCCGTGCGCAGCACCGTGCCTTTCACCATCTCCTCGACGGCGTTCAGGCGGGCCTCGATCTCGTCGCGGTCGAGGGAGGGATGGAGCAGGCGGCGGCGCAGCAGGCGCCCTCCCATTCCGGTCAGGGTCTGATCCAGGACGCCGACGAGGGTGGCTTCTCTGGCCGCGGCAAGATCGGCGGAAAACAACGGCTCCAGCAACTCCAGGTTCCGCACCGTGACCGCGTCCAGAATCATCGTGCCGCGGCGTTCCTGATAGGCCGGAAGATCCAAATGCTGCAGCGCCGCCTTCTGCGTCTCTCGGAGGTAGTGGAGAATTGCGCCGGCCGCCGCCACCGCCAGGGGATGGCCGGAAAGACCGCAACCGTCCAGGCTCAGCAGGCGGAAATGCTCGCGCAGCGTGCGGTCGGCGTAATCCAGGCTGAAGACCCAGGGGTCGAGCTCCGTACGAAGAGCTCCGGAGGGGAGCGCGAGCGCGTCGTCGCCGGCCGCCACCAGAACCTCGCGCGCGGCCAGTTGCTCCAGAGCGGCTTCCAGCTCGGCCGCCTCCAGCTCGGTGGCGCGAAACTCACCTGTGGAGACGTCGGCGTAAGCCAGGCCGCGGCGGCTGCCCTTGCCCGCCACCGCCGCCAGGTAGTTGTTTTCCCGCGGGCGCAGCACGGCGGTCTCGGTGGCGGTGCCCGGTGTGACGATCCGGGTGATCTCGCGCCGGACCAGTTTCTTGGCGAAGCGCGGGTCTTCCATCTGCTCGCAGATGGCCACTCGGTAGCCCCGCTGCAGGAGCCGGGCGATGTAGTTCTCGGCGGAATGGTAAGGGACGCCGCACATGGGGACCGGCTGCCCCCTCTCGCGATTGCGCGAGGTCAGGGTGATTTCCAGTTCGCGGGCGGCAATGATGGCATCGTCGTAAAACAGCTCGTAGAAATCCCCGAGCCGGAACATTAACAAGGCGTTCGGCGCCTGCTGCTTGATGGCGTGATACTGCCGCATCAGCGGCGTCGAAGGAGCCTCGTTCATGCGTAGATGCCGCGCAGCTTGATGGCGAAGGCCACCCGGTCAATGGCCAGCATATAGGCGGCGATGCGGTTATTCACCCTGTGCTTCTCCGCGTAGCCGACCACGTGGTGAAAGCTGGAGACCATGAGTTCTTCCAGACGGCTGTTGACCATCTCTTCGTTCCAGAAATAGCCTTGGCGGTCCTGAACCCATTCAAAGTAGGACACGGTGACGCCGCCGGAGTTGGCCAGGATGTCCGGAATCACAAAGACGTTGTTGTCGGCCAGGATCAGGTCGGCGGGGGGCGTGGTGGGCCCGTTGGCTCCCTCGCAGAGCACGCGGGCGCGGATGCGGTGGGCGTTCTGCGAGGTGATCACATTTTCTTTGGCGGCGGGCAGCAGGACCTCGCATTCCAGAAACAGGGCCTCGTCGCGCTCCATGTTTTCGGCTTCGGGAAAGTCCAGAATGGACCCGGTTTCCCGGCGATGCGCCATCAGGGCCGGGATATCGAGGCCGTGGGGATTGTACACCGCGCCGTCAATTTCAATCACGGCGATGACCTTGTATCCGGCGCGCGCCATGAGTTTGGCAGCCATGCCGCCCACGTTGCCGAAGCCTTGAACCACAACGCGGGCTCCCTCCGGGTTGATCCCAAGGCGCTTGAGCGCTTCCGTGGCGACGATCATGCACCCCCTCCCGGTGGCCTCCGCCCGCCCGCGCGAGCCGCCGAGATCCAGGGGCTTGCCCGTGACCACGGCGGTGACCGTATGGCGCACGTGCATCGAGTAGGTGTCCATCACCCACGCCATGGTTTGCTCGTTGGTGTTCAGATCCGGCGCGGGCACGTCTCGTTCCGGGCCGAGAAAGTCCAGAATCTCGGCGGTATAGCGCCGGGTGATGCGCTCCAGCTCGCCTTCGGACAGCAGCGCCGGGTCGCACACCACGCCGCCCTTTGCGCCGCCGAAGGGAATGTTGACCACGGCGCACTTCCAGGTCATCCAGGCCGCCAAGGCACGCACCTCGTCCAGCGTCACATCCGGTGCAAAGCGGATCCCGCCCTTGGCGGGACCCCGCGCAATCGAGTGCTGCACCCGGTAGCCGGTGAACACTTCCAAGCGCCCGTCGTCGAGTTGTACGGGAATGTAAACAGTGATCTCTTTTGAAGGTGTGCGGAGAACTTTGGCCAGACCGTTGTCCAGGCCCAGCCGGGCGGCCGCCTCGTCAAAGCGGGCTTCTGCCGCCAGCCACGGGTTGGTCTCCTGTTCCAAGGGGAGGGCTGTGGTGGTCATGTAAGCTGTCTCCGACCCCATTATGGCAGCAGCTTCCCGGCCTGCGCCCATCGCCGCCCTGCTTTATGCTTGAATAGAAAAGACGCCTTCCCCGGAGGAGAATCGGACTTGAGTCAGGCTGTGCTCGCCCTGGAGGACGGCAGCGTCTTCGAGGGCCGCGCGTTTGGTGCACGCACGGAGCGATGCGGCGAAGTCGTTTTCAACACCGCCATCACCGGCTACCAGGAGATTTTTACCGACCCCTCGTACGCCGGGCAGATCGTGGTGCTCACCTATCCGGAGATCGGCAACTACGGCGCCAATCCCGACGACAGCGAATCGGCGCGGCCTTTCATTGAAGGGCTCGCCGTCCGGGAGCTTTCTTCGATCGCCAGCAACTGGCGGTCGCGCCAGCACGCCGAGCAGTTTCTGGCGGACCACGGCGTGCCGATCATCGCCGAGATTGACACGCGCTCGCTGGTGCGCCGGTTGCGCAGCCGGGGCGTGATGCGGGGCGTGCTGTCCACCTGCGGCGCCTCCGCCGAAGAGCTCGTGGAAAAGGCCCGGCGCATTCCCAGCATGGCGGGGCTGGAGCTGGCGACGCGCGTTTCCACCCAGACGCCGTATGAGTGGAGCGAGCCGGTGCGGCCGTGCTCGCCTTCGGATCCGGTGCCCGAACCCGCCCCCGTGCGCTTCCACGTCGTGGCCTACGATTACGGCATCAAGCGCAACATTCTGCGCCGGCTGGCGCTGGTGGGCTGCCGCGTCACCGTGGTTCCCGCCTCGACGCCGGCCGAGGACGTGCTCGCGCTCAACCCGGACGGCGTTTTTCTCTCTAACGGTCCCGGCGATCCGGAGCCGCTTCAGTTCCAGGCGGCCCAGGTGCGCAAGCTCATCGGCAAGAAACCCATTTTCGGCATCTGCCTCGGGCACCAGATCCTGGGACTCGCGCTCGGAGGGCGCACCTACAAACTCAAGTTCGGCCACCGCGGCGCCAATCATCCGGTCCTCAACCGCGTCACGGGCCGGGTGGAGATCACCTCGCACAACCACGGCTTTGCCGTGGATCCCGATTCGCTGAACGGCAACGAAGTCGAGCTGACCCACATCAACCTCAACGACCAGACGCTCGAGGGGTTTCGCCACCGCAGCCACCCCGCTTTTTGCGTGCAGTACCACCCGGAGGCGGCCCCAGGGCCGCACGACTCCCACTACCTTTTTGACGAGTTTGTACGCCTGATGAAGGAATTCCACGGTCGGAGTTAGCGTCGGCATGCCGAGAAGAAACGATCTACATCGCATCCTGATCATCGGTTCGGGCCCGATCGTCATCGGGCAGGCCTGTGAATTCGACTACTCTGGCACGCAGGCCTGCAAAGCGCTCAAGGCCGACGGCTACGAAGTGATCCTGGTCAACTCCAATCCGGCCACTATCATGACCGACCCGGAACTGGCCGACCGCACCTACGTCGAACCCCTCAGCCTGCCCTACGTGGAAAAGATCATCGAGCGCGAGCGGCCCGACGCGCTGCTTTCGACCGTGGGCGGCCAGACGGGGCTGAACCTCGCGGTGGAACTGGCCGAAGCGGGCGTTCTTGAAAAATACGGCGTCGAGCTGATCGGGGCCAGGCTGGAAGCCATCAAGAAGGCCGAGGACCGCCTCCTGTTCAAGGACGCCATGCGCAAGATCGGCCTGGAGACGCCCCTGTCCCAGCTGGTCAACAACGTGGAAGACGGGCTGGCCTTCGCCGGCCGGATCGGTTACCCGGTGATCCTGCGGCCCAGCTTCACGCTGGGAGGCACCGGCGGCGGCATCGCGTACAACCGCGAGGAGTTCGTCGAGATTCTGGAGCGGGGGCTGGCGCTCTCCCCCGTGCACGAAGTGCTCATCGAGGAAAGCGTGCTCGGCTGGAAGGAGTTCGAGCTGGAGGTGATGCGCGATCTGGCCGACAACGCCATCATCGTCTGCTCGATCGAGAACTTCGATCCCATGGGCGTGCACACCGGCGACTCCATCACGGTGGCTCCCGCGCAGACGCTGACGGACCGCGAATACCAGATGATGCGCGATGCGGCGCTCAAGTGCCTGCGCGAAATCGGCGTGGACACCGGCGGCTCCAACGTGCAGTTCGCCATCAACCCGGAAAACGGCCGCATGGTGATCATCGAGATGAACCCGCGTGTGTCGCGGTCCTCGGCGCTGGCCTCGAAGGCGACGGGCTTCCCCATCGCCAAGATCGCCGCCAAGCTCGCCGTCGGCTACCGGCTGGACGAGATTCCCAACGACATCACGCGCAAGACCCCGGCCTGCTTTGAGCCCACCATTGATTACGTGGTCGTGAAGATTCCGCGCTGGCAGTTCGAGAAAATGCCGGGCGCCGAACCGGTGCTGGGCACGCAGATGAAGTCGGTGGGCGAGGTCATGGCCATCGGGCGGACGTTCAAGCAGGCGCTCGCCAAGGGCATACGCAGCCTGGAGACCGGGAAATCCGCGGCCGCGGAGATCTACGAGGAAGCTCTGATCCCGCAGAAGCTCATCACGCCTAACCCGGACCGGCTCGGCTACATCCGCTTCGCCTTCCAGCGCGGCTACACCGTGGAGCAGGTCCGGGAGATGACGGCGATTGATCCCTGGTTCCTCCAGCAAATCCAGGAGGCCGTCGCTTTCGAAAAGGAGCTCGAACGGGAAAGCTTGGCCACGGTCTCCCGCGAAACGCTGCGGCGCGCCAAGCGCGAAGGGATCTCCGATGCGCAACTGGCGCGGATGTGGAACACCACCTGGCAAGCCGTACGCGAGCGGCGCAAAGCGCTGGGGATCCGGGCCGTGTTCAGCCGCGTGGACACCTGTGCAGCGGAGTTCGAAAGCTTCACGCCGTATCTGTATTCCACCTACGAATCCGAGTGTGAGGCCGAGCCCTCCGAGCGTCCCAAGGTGATGATCCTCGGCAGCGGACCGAACCGGATCGGACAGGGGATCGAGTTCGACTACTGCTGCTGCCATGCCTCCTTCGCCCTCCAGGAGTTCGGCATCGAGTCCATCATGGTCAACTGCAACCCTGAGACGGTCTCGACCGACTACGACACCAGCGACCGCCTCTATTTCGAGCCGCTGACGCTCGAAGAGGTGCTCAATATCTACGACACGGAGCAGCCGCTCGGGGTGATCGTCCAGTTCGGGGGACAGACTCCGCTGACACTGGCGCTGCCGCTGAAGCGCGCGGGCGTGCCCATTCTGGGGACCGATCCGGAAAACATAGATCTGGCCGAAGACCGTCGGCTGTTCGGCCGCTTGCTGGAGGATCTGGGAATTCCCACGCCGCCCAACGGCTCGGCCACCAGCGTGGAGGAGGCCTGCGAGGTGGCGCGCCGCATCGGCTACCCGGTGCTGGTGCGGCCCAGCTACGTGCTCGGCGGGCGGGCCATGGTGATCGCCTACGACGAAGAAACGGTGCGGCGCTACATGCGGGAAGCGGTGGTCTTCTCCCAGGACCGGCCCGTGCTCATTGACCGGTTCCTCGAAGACGCCGTCGAGGTGGACGTGGACGCCGTTTCGGATTCCGAGGATGTGCTGATCGCCGGCATTATGGAGCATATCGAGGAGGCAGGCGTGCACTCGGGCGACAGCTCGTGCGTGCTGCCTGCCTTCTCGCTGAGCGCTGCGGTGCGGAACACCATCGAGGAATACACGCAGCGTCTGGCGCGGGCCCTGCACGTGGTGGGGCTTATGAACGTGCAGTACGCCGTCAAGAACGGCACGGTCTACGTGCTGGAGGTCAACCCGCGCGCATCCCGCACCGTCCCGTACGTCAGCAAAGCCACAGGCGTGCCGCTGCCCAAACTGGCGGTGGCGCTCATGCTCGGCAAGCGGCTCAAGGAGTTATCGCACTTGACCGGCGGCGTGGTCACGGGCTGCCTGCCGGTGCCGCAGGTTTTCGTGAAATCTCCGGTTTTCCCGTTCAACAAGTTTCCCGGTGTGGATCCGGCTTTGGGCCCGGAGATGCGCTCCACCGGCGAGGTCATGGGCGTCGGGGAAAACTTCGGCGAGGCGTTTGGAAAAGCCCAGTTAAGTGCGGGCACGCCGTTGCCGGAACAGGGCACGGTGTTTCTGAGCGTCAACGACCGCCATAAGCCGGAAGCCGTGGAAGTGGCGCGCCGGCTGGCTTCGCTCGGCTTCAGCCTGGTGGCCACCCGGGGTACCGCCGCCGCACTACGAGCAGCGGGCTTGAGCTGCCGCACGGTGTTCAAGGTCAACGAAGGCCGGCCGAACGTGGTGGATCTGATCAAAGCCGGCTCGGTGCAGCTTGTCATCTACACGCCGACCGGCGCCCATTCGTTCAGCGACGAGCGGGCGATCCGGCGCAGCACGGTGGCCTACCGGGTGCCCTGCATCACCACCATCAGCGCCGCCAAGGCCGCGGCGGAAGCGCTCGCCTCCCGCCGGCGCGATCCGGTCCGCGTCTGGAGTCTGCAGCAGATTCACAGCCGTGCCGAAAGCGCGGTGTAGAGCAGCAGTCGGGGCCGCAACGCCGGAGTCCGCTGCGGCACGCGCTCCGGCTGCCTGGTCCGTAGCCGGTCTAGCCTGCGGCCTGCTCTTGAAAGAGCCGAATTCCAGCCACACCGGCGGCGCCCGCCCGCATGCATAGCTCCGCGTTGGCCCACGTGACGCCGCCGAGGGCAAAGACCGGGATGTGCACCGCGCCGGCCGCCTCGGCCAGCCGTTCCAGCCCGAGCGCAGGGCCGAAAGCCGCCTTCGATGGCGTCGGAAACACCGGGCCGAAGACGACAAAGTCCGCTCCTTCCTGCTCGGCCCGGCGCACTTCCTCCAGGCTGTGGCAGGAGACACCGATCAAGAAGCCTGAAGGAACAATCGCCCGCAGCCGTGCGGGCGGGGGCGAATCCGCCGGAAGATGCAGACCGTGAGCTCCGGCGGCAAGGGCCACGTCTATGCGGCTGTTCACCAGGATGCGCGCCTCGTGGGGATTCGGCAACGCCAGGATCGCCCGGACCAGCGCCAGCAGTTCCCGCGCCGTGAGATCCTTCTCGCGGATCTGCACCATCTCCACTCCCGCGGCGAGAAGCTGCCGCACCTTCCCGATCAGCGCCTCCGTTCCCCCCAGGGCGTGGCGGTCCGTGATGTAATACCGCCGCACGCTTCAAACCCGCTCGTAATAGCTCTCCCCGGCGCAGGCTTTACATAACGTGCGCCCGTCCACGACGACCTCGCGCCGGAAGCTGATGGCCTCGCCGCAAACCGCGCAGATGACCCGGGGCGCCTTGTAACCGGGCAGATCTTCCGGCGCCAGGCGCACACGGACCCACTCGGCGGCGAACAGCTCTTCATCGGGCATTTCGCGGTAGGCACGCATCTGCTGCTGGTTCTTGTCGGCGATCTCCGGATATCGTTCCTGAGCGCGACGGCGGGCGGACTCCAGCGCAACGATGCGCACGGCGCGTCCGGTGGCCAGGTCACAAAACGTGGCCGCGACCTTGCCGAAGTCGCGGAATTTGAGCGCCCGCTTCCCCAGCCGGCAACCGGTGACCACGCTGACGGCGTCCGTGGCGCAGCGGTCAATCTCGACAATGGTGATCAGGCGCTTGCGGTCCCGCTGTTCCGGTTCGTCAATGCCGAGAAGCTTCAGGCCGTACATCGCCATCCGCACCCCTAACACCTGCCCGGCACACAGATGTCCGTGGGCCTGCTCGGCAAGCTTGAGATATTCCTCCAGCGTCTTCACCGCACTCACCTCAAAGCACACACTCGCAGATCACAGCTAACCGCAGCACCCACCCCCTATTATGCTCGTGCCGCGGGATCGTCGCCGGAACCTCGACCCGGTGCGCCGCCGGGGCCCGATCGCCATGCTGCCCTACGAGCTGTAGGTGGACACCATGGTCACCGTGCGGAAGCCCATACGGTGGTACAGGTGCAGGCCGGCTTCCGTAGACTGGAGCACGCACGGCCGGCCGGGTGAGGCCGCCTGCTCCAAAGCGTGGCGCACGATGGCCTCCCCGTAGCCCTGCCGCTCCCAGCCCGGAGCCGTGGCGACGCAGTACAGGCCGACGGTGCGGCCGTCTGACATGGTGGCCGCCGCGGTGACCGGCAGCCCTTCCACGTAGCCCACGAACCCGGCGAAACCGCCCCTCCACACCCGGGCCGGGCCGTAGATCTCGCGGCAGGATTCCACAGGGAGACTGAAGGCCGCGGCCACGAGCCGGCAGAAGTCGGCACGTTCCACCGCGCCGCTCACCGGACGGATCTCGAAGTCTGGGCGCGGCCGTATGGCCGGCGTAACCTCCTCGGCGATCATTCCCGGCAGCCGGGAGGCCAGAAACAGGCCGTGCCGGGAAAACACGCGCTTGGCCTGCCGGCGTGCGGATTCCTCCAAGCGGTGCTCCCAGAGCCAGAAAGCCCAGCGCAAGCCGCGAGCCGCAAAATGGACCGCAGCCGTAACGATGGAGCGTTCCAGCCCCGGTGTACCCCCCTCGGGCGGCCCCGACAGAAACGCCGCGTTGAACATGTGGAAGGCGGCGCCGCAGGAGGCGATCGTAACCCCTGCAAGCTCCCGCGTCTCGCCGCAATCCCGCGCCATCGCCAGATGGCGGAACAGCGCAAGCATGTTCGCTTCCACCAGCTCGGCAGCGCTCATCATTGCCTCACATCAGACTGACCGGATCCACGTCAATGACGAGTGCGGTGGCGGGCCATCCGGCTTCCGCGGCGAAACGGCGGATGCGCTGCAGCGTCTCGTTCAGCAGGCGGCGGCCGGCGGACTTGAGCAGAAGCTGGTAGCGGTACTCGCCGCGCAGCCGCGCCACGGGGGCCTCCGCGGGGCCGAGCACGCGCAACCCTTCCGGCGCGGGCTGGAGGAAACGGCCGAGCTCGGCCGCCAGCCGCATGGCTTCCTCCTGCTTGCGGCTGCGCACGAGGCAGTTGGCCAGAGCACTGAACGGCGGATAGCGCATGGCGCGCCGGAACTGAATTTCCCGGGCGTAGAAGGCGCCATAGTCCTGGGCGGCCGCGCAGCGAATGGCGTAATGGTCCGGGTTGAGCGTCTGAATAAGGACGATGCCGGGAACCTCGCCCCGTCCGGCCCGTCCCGCCACTTGCGTCAGAAGCTGGAACGTACGCTCCGCCGCGCGAAAATCCGGCATGCCCAGCCCGATGTCGGCGTTGATGACTCCCACGAGGGTCACGTTCGGGATATCGTGACCTTTGGCGATCATCTGCGTGCCCACCAGGATGTCGTAGGCTCCCTCACGAAAGCCCTGTAGGATCGTTTCGTAGCGGCGGCGGCCCGTGACGGTGTCGCGGTCCATGCGGGCGATGCGCGCGCCGGGAAACTCGCGGTGCAGTTCCTCCTCCACGCGCTCGGAGCCGATGCCCACGAAGTAGATATACTCGCTGCCGCATTGGGGACAGACTTCCGGCACGCGCGTCGCGTAATTGCAATAGTGGCAGAGCATACGCCGGTCCCGGCGGTGGAAGGTGAGGGTCACCGAGCAGTTGACGCATTCCAGCCGGTAACCGCACGCCCGGCAAGCCAGAAAACTGGAAAATCCCCGCCGGTTCAGCAGGAGCATAGTCTGCTCGCCGTGGGCAAGCCGTTCCTCAATGGCTTCCCGCAGCCGGCGGGAGAAGGTGGCCTGCTTGCCCGTCTCCAGAAACTCCCGGCGCATGTCAACGAGCTCGACCTGAGGTAGCGGGCGTTTCTCGATGCGCTCGGGGAGTTCGAGCAAGGTGTACTTGCCCCGCTCGGCGTTGTAACGTGTCTCGAGCGCCGGCGTGGCCGAGCCGAGGATCACGCAGGCGCCGCATTGGCGGGCGCGCACGATGGCGACGTCGCGGGCGTGGTAGCGGGGAGTTTCCTCCTGCTTGTAGCTTGTGTCGTGCTCTTCATCCACCACGATCAGACCCAGATCCCGGACGGGTGCGAAGACGCCCGAGCGCGTCCCCACGACCACCGGAGCCGCTCCGGCGCGGATCCGGCGCCACTGATCCGCCCGTTCCAGATCGCTGAAGGCCGAATGCAGGATCGCCACACGCTCGCCGAAACGGTGGTGGAACTGCCCGGCCATGGCAGGCGTCAGGGCGATCTCCGGCACCAGCAGCAGCGCGCCGCGGCCCATGGCCAGCGCCGCTTCGATCGCCTTCATATACACCTCGGTCTTCCCCGAACCGGTCACTCCGTACAGCAGAAACGTTTCAAAGCGCTGCCCTTCGAGCGCGCCGCAGATCCGGTCGAAGGCCGCCTGCTGGTGGGGATTGAGCACGTGCGGCGGGCGCGGGGCCGGCGCCGTATGGCCGATTCTTTCGAACTTGAGGCTCACGATTCCCTTGCGCGCCAGCGCCCGGGCCGCCTGGCTCGCGTTGCGGACCGAAGCTTCCACGTCGGCGAGATTGTGTGAGCCGGGGTGCAGTTCGAGGTAGGCGAGCAGTTCGCGCTGCGGTTTCGACAGCTTCTCTTGCGGGCGGACTCCGAGCCACTCAACGCGCAGCCGCTCGGCGGGCGCCCTCAGGGGATCCTTTTCCGCCACCACCTCTTCCGAGGCAACCAGGCCCTTGCGTTCCAGCGAGCCCAGGATCCGGGACGCGTCCCGGAGCTTCCGGCTTAGGTATTGCTCGCTCAGCGGGCGGGATTCGAGCAGCCGGAGCAACTGCACCACGGGATCCGGATCCACGGCATCCAGGGACAGTTGCCGGAGCACATCCCGGCCCGCCTCGGTGAGCGCGTACAGGCGGCTGCGGCGGATCTCACTGGCAAGCGGGGTCATCGCACGGAGCACCTCCCCGAGCGGAGCGCAGTAGTACTGCGCGATCCACTGGCCTAAGGCGAGCATCGCCTCGTCGAGCGACGGTTCCTCCTCGAGCAGTCGTAGCGCCGCGCGCGTGCCCGGGGCCGGAGTCTCGGCACTGCACCGAACCACCACGCCGACCAGCTTACGAGAGCCGAAGGGAACCAGCACGCGGCACCCTGGCCGGACGCGCCCCCGCAGCGTTTCCGGCAGCGCGTAGCGAAACGTCCGGTCCACGGGGACCGGCAGGGCGACCTCGCAGCAGGCAACCGTGCTCATTTTCCCGGTGCTTTTTCGTCTTCATGTTCGCAATTTGGCGCCGCGCCGCGCACCCCCACGGGAGCCACTTGATGAAAGCTGCGGAACCGTGAAAACTGAAAGAAGGAGGTTGTGGTGAGGCTGATCGGAACCCTATTGGTGGTTTTTTTGCTGGGCGTGTGGGCGGCGGCGCAGGACCGGCTCCAGGGACCTGACGAGTCGGAGGCGCTCCTTGGCGGCTCCAAGGCGGCGCGCATCGCCGACGACCGCATTGAATGGCAACCCAGGGCACGCATCCTGCGGTGGACGATCGAGTACGGCGAAGAAAAGGGGGGAACGTTCAAGACCGCGCG
>DATLYE010000042.1:0-14356 GCA_035575135.1 Bryobacteraceae bacterium | reverse complement strand
GTGGCCGAAACTCTGCCACTGGTAGAACCACAAGAGCAAAATCGGACCGGCTGCACCTGCTACAAATGCCCCGATCCGGCGCTCTTGCTGGAGGAGTGCGTAAAGGAACAGGCCTGCCAGCAGCACGCATCCGCCGTAGTCAAACAGCACCGCCGCCCCACCTGCGATGCCCGCCAGCGCGTAGCGCCATCGGGCCGACAATGAGAGGCCGCCACCGGGGTTCCATAATGCCAGGAAGCCCATAAATGCCAAATGCCCGAGCATCAGATTGTGGTTCAGTGTTCCGGTGCGGAAGAAGACAGGGGTGCCGAAGGCATAAAGCAGCGCGAGCCATAATGCCGGTTTCTCGCTCCCAAACAGCTGCGCCAACAGCCAGCACATGGCGACAACTCCGGCGGCCGAAACGGGGGCCATGGCGAGGGCCTGGGTGATGAAGGCGGCTAAGGCAAACTTCGCATCGAGGCCCCGGCGCCATGCCTCCTGGTAAAATTCCCGAGCCATCGGCCACGGCGAGTGATAAGCCGGTGCCTTGTCGGAGGCCGCCGCGCGCCGGCGGTTGACTTCGGCCAAGATGCGGTCGGTGATCGGGCGCAGCAAAGCATACGGGATCGCCGCCACCATTGAAACGCCGGGGTTCGAGTTGATGTGCCACCCGTAGCCCGGCTTTTCGAACAGATCCGGGTGCAGGCCGGCATACTCATCCACGCGAAACGAAAAATGATCGGCGATGGCCAGCGTCAAATAGATCTCGCGCACCGTATTCGTGGCAAAGTGCAGCACATAGACCAGCCAGCAGGTGACAAACAGCCGCCAGGCTATCGCTCTGAAGTTCTGAGCTTGCTTAGCGGGGCTACCAGGCAGACTATGCATGGTGCTCTCCTTGCCGAAATACTTTGTAAATCGCACGAGTCAGCAGCCTGCGTTCGCAAAGGAAACCACATGCGACGTAAGTCAGTATGGAACAGATCGCTGCTGCCGACGCTCCGAACCAAAGCCGGCTCAGCAAAAAGGTCAGGGCCGCCGCTGCGGCGGCTCCTGCCGGACGCAGCAGAACGTTGAAGAAGGGTACGGGAGTCACTCGGCGGCGTACGAAGCCGTAGGCGCAGGCGAAGTCCGCCGCTGCACCCGCCAGCAGGCACCACACGGCCCCGGCGGCTCCCCAGCGGGGGATGAGCCACAGGCCAAAGGCAGCGGTCGTGATCGCCGCAGTCGCCGTCCCGGCGAACAACCGCTTTTGCAAACCGCAGCCGATCAGGGTGTAGCGGTAGTGCCCGCTGAGCATGGTGATCGGGATCATCCAGACCAAGGCTTGAAGCAGCGAGCCTCCGGCGGCGAAGGTGGGTCCGAAGGCGATTGGCAGCAGGACGGGCGCGAGCAATCCCAAAGACCCGGCGGTGAAGACGCTGGCCCAGGCGGTGAGCCGGAGCGAGCTCGTGATCGTGCGCCGCAGCTGCTCGGTCGGCGAGCTTGCCAGGCGGGAAACTGCGGGCAGGAGGTTGTAGAAGTACAGCCAGACGAACGTGTGCAATGCCATCACCACGCGGTGCGAAGCGCCAAACCAGCCGAGCGAAGCGTCGGTGCGCCAAAAGCCCAGCAAAGTCGTCGGCAGGTACCACATAGCGGCCCAGGTGACTTCTGCCAGGCCGAGTGGAACGGCCTCCCGCAGCCTGCGCCACGCGGAGCGCAACTTGACCTGAACGGAAAACACATTCAGCCCGAAGCGCCGCCAAGCCGCGGCCAGGCAAAATGCGGCGGCGCAGGCGACGGCCGTGCACTCGATCCAGCCTACGTACCACAGCGGGCTTCCGCTTCGGATCGCCCCCAGCACCAGCCCCGCGAAAACGCCGTTTCGGATCACGGAGGCTGCGGCCACCCAGGCCATGGCCTCTCTGCCCTGGAAGTACCACTGGATCAGCAGAGGGGAGCCGAATAAGCTGAAAGCGTACAGATAAAACAGGAGGCGGGCCGCCTCGGGGACGGGAAGCCATAAAAGGCCGGCGAACAAGGCAGCGACTGTGAGGAAGGTGAGTGCTCCTCGCGCGAAGACGATCTCGCCGGCCAGGCTGGGTGCAAGGGAGGGGTTCTTTGCGACTTCGCGCGCGCCGCATACGCTCAGGCCCAAGTCTGCGGCCAGTGTGAAGAAAGCCATGACCGCGATGACGAACTCCAGTAGCCCGTATTGCTCCGGGCCCAGAGCACGTCCCAAGTGCGTGAAGGCGGCGAAATTGAGGAGTTTGCCGGCTGCCTCCGCCGCGCTCAGGATCACATAATTCCCTGCGCGCCCCGCGGAGTGGAGCGGGGTCCGTTGCTCGCTGATGGCAGCGGCCTGTGACCCTCTAGCGGGCATCGGATTCACGCTGGCCGTAACAGAAATCCGCGGTCTTTTCGACGATCCGCTCTGCTACGAGCCAGTCCCGGGTGAGCCGCAGTGCTTCCTCGAGCGGCACGCGGGGACAATAACCCGTGAGCGAGGTCACCTTGGAGATATCCGGGACGCGCCGCTCCATATCTTCGAAGCCGGCGGCATAGGCTTCGTCGTAAGGGATGTAGTCAATCGCCACTTGCGCGCCTGTTAGGGCGATCACCCGTTGCGCGAGTTGTTCAATAGTAATCTCTTCGGGATTGCCGAGGTTGAAGATTTCACCCACAGCTCGATCCGTACCCGCCAGACGCAGCAGCCACTCGACGACGTCCGCCACATAAGTGAAGCACCGGGATTGCCGCCCCGTGCCGTAGACCGTGAGGTTGCGCCCGCTGAGTGCCTGGCACAGAAAGCGCGGTACGACCATCCCATAGCGCCCCGTCTGGCGCGGGCCGATGGTGTTAAACAAGCGCACAATCACCGTCGGCACTTTGCGCTCGCGCCAGTAGGCTAGCGCCAGGAATTCATCAATCACTTTGCTGGCGGCATAACTCCAGCGAGCTTTGGTCGTGGCGCCAAAGACCAAATCTCCGTCTTCGCGAAACGGCGCGTCCTTGCTCTTTCCGTAGACTTCGGAAGTGGAAGCCAGGATCACTTTTTTCCTTTTGTGCGACGCCGCGCGCAGGACGGCCTCCGTGCCGGCCACGTTGTTTTCGATCGTAGCCACCGGGCTATGGACAATATTGAACACCCCGACGGACGCCGCCAAATGGAAGATCACGTCGGCCGCGTCGGCCATTTCGACAAGGGTCCGTGTGGCCAGCACGCTTTCCGGCACGAACTCCAGTAAAGGATGGGACCGGAAGGCGGCGATGTTGTGGATGCTGCCGGTCGAAAGGTCGTCCAGAATGAGAACACGGTGGCCGAGTTCAAGCAGTCTTTCGGCCAAATGCGAGCCGATGAAGCCCGCGCCGCCGGTGATCAAGAATGCGGCCACGGTTCCTCCTTCGGGACTGGCGGAGCAAGGGGCTCGTGGGTGCCGGCGTGCGGCCGTTCCCAAGGCACGCACCCAAACTTGCGCTCCGCCGCCTCACGAAGAAAGCGAAAGTATTGCTCCAGGTGGGCTTCCGTGCACCAGTATTTGAGGAACGCCTGGTAGCCTTTCTCCCCCAGTTCCTGATGCAGCGCCGGGGACTGGAGAAGCTGCCGCACCGCAGCCAGCAATTCACTGTCGGTGCGGTAGATGAAGCCGCCGCCGCTGTCCTGGACCGTTTCGGGAAGCGCTCCCAAGTCGCGCACGATCACCGGCGTTTTTCGAGCAAAGGCCTCGATCGAGATCATGCCGAACGTTTCGTAAGTAATCGAAGGAACAATGCACGCGACGGCATGTGCGTAAAGCGGGCCCAGCCGGCTTTGGGAAAGAGGCCCGAGAAATTTTATGTTCGGCTGGCCTGCGGCCATCTTTCGGAGCTGCGTCTCATAATTGCCTGTGCCGGCCACGAGCAAATCTGCCTCCGGAAACTCACGCCACAACGGAATCACCGTTTGCAGACCCTTGATGATTTCCAGACGGCCTACGAACAAGAAGTAAGGTCGCTCCTGGGGACGAGGGCCTGGCTGTTTCCACTCCTGATCTTTGCGCTCGGTAAAGTATGGCAGGTGCGCGACGGGGCGCGGGAAACCTCTCTCGGCGTGCATCCGGGCCGTGAAGCGACTGGGGGAAAGGAACTGATCCACCGCCGGAGCGGCTCGCTCGAGCAAACCTGTGTAGCGCCACAGCTGGGGCGGGCGCTTGCCGAGGAGCATGCAGGGGAGACACTGGGGCTTGTCGCAGACCCTGCGGTTGAACTTCCACAGCACGTGCATCGGGCAGATGAGCCAGTGCTCGTGCGTCGTGTACAGCTTCACGGACGGGCCGCCCGCACTTTCCATTCTGAGGACCGCCGGCCCGAGCAACGAGATGTTATGGAAGTGGATCACGTCGAAATGCCGCCCGCCAAGGATGCGTTGAAGCGCCCGCCCCTTCAGCCATGGGCGGCCGGTTTGATGCGCCAGAAACGGGGACAACCTGCCGAAGGGAGAACGCAGCTCATGGCGGACCACGCCCGGATGTTCGCGAAAGGGTACCTCCGGGTCCTGAGGGTGTAACAGGTGATAGGAGTCGCGGCAATGGACCACCTCGACGTGGTGTCCTGCGTCCGCCAAAGCGTGGGAGAGCCGGTAAATATGCATGGCATCGCCCCCGAAACTGTAGGGCGGGTAAAACGTGGTCACATGGAGGATGTTCATGGGTTGGTGGACTGCCAGTCCCGGCGTCGCCCCTCTCCGGCAAATAGTACCATAACGTTAGGTCGGCAGATGCCCTCTTCTGCTTTGGCGGCGGTCCTACCCCTCCCGCTCGGCGCTAACGCCCGTAAGATAGCCGGCGGCCTCTCCGAAACTCCAGGCGCAGGTCAGCACAGCGGTAAGCGGAAGCGCCTTCAGGAACGCGCCGCGGTAGGTCTTTCGGAGCCACGTAATACGAGCCATGCGGGCCAGCAAGACCGCAGGCAGCAGCGGCGATAACAGCAAGTAGACGATTCGCCGCCCCGTCGAGACCCACTGGGTGCGCGAAGCTCCGAAATGCCGACCCCAGATAAACCGCTCGAGCAGCGCCGGCCCCAGTTTCAGCCCAAGCCGTTGCTGATACACCACGATGCCGGAGCGGATGGCCAGACGGTGACCTTTCGCCAGCAGCGCCTGGTTCACCGCCACCTGATTGAACGCCTCCCTCCAGATGGAGACGGTCTCGTCGAGCGCCCATCGCTTGTAGGATGAATTGGCGTCGCTGATCATGAACGTCTCCCCGTCGGGAAGGGGGTTCTGGTAAGCCGCGAAATCCGAAAAATAAACGGCCCAATTCAGCGCCGAATCTACGCCGTTCTGAATCGCTCCTCCAACGCCCGCCCACTGCTCTTTGTGAGCTTCACAGATAGCGGCGCACCAGTTCTCGTCCGGGCAGGCATGGTCTTCCAGGAGCGCCACGATCTCACCGCGAGCGGCGGCGATGCCGCGGGCCCGCAGTTCGTTGTGGTGCTGGTGACGGCTTCCCAGACCTTTGTAACGGGGCAAATCGCTGACGGGCACAAAACGGACCTCGGGGTATCGCTGTGCGAGCTCGGCGATCGCCGGGATGTGGGCATGGTGCGGCACGATGATTTCAAATTCCGGCGCGTTCCGCTGCCTGCGCAGGGCTTCCAAGCATCGCCTGAGATACGAGCAGTCGTAAGAGGCGTCCGTCGTGTCGCTCACCATGGCCACCACCACGGACAGAACAGGGGAGACGGCTTTGTCGGGCACGGCTCGTTATTCGACCTCCAGCAGCGCCCGTCCAGGCCCGGCTGCATAGCCGACCCATTCGCCCGTAGCGTAGACGGTGAGCGCGACAGCAATCAAAGGAAGGGTTCGAAGGAATTCACGTTTCAGGCGCCCGTCGCGTGCTATGCGGCGCGCCATGCGCGCCAGCAACAGCAGCGGTACAGCCGGTGCCGCAACCAGATAGGCCGCGCGCCGGGTGAAAGCCAGTGTGTCCCTGCGCGCGCCGGCGAACGCGCGGCTGAAGAGATAGCGCTGGCGCAGATAGTAACCGAAGGGAAACGGCCCGCAGTGGCGTACCAGCATTCGCGGAGCCGCGCGGAAGCGAATGCCTTTAGCCCAGAGCACGGGATGCAGCGAGGCCTCCCAGAATCCTTTCTCCAGCAGGTCGGCGTGCTCGAGCAGCACCGCGCGGCGGTACGCGATATTGGCGCCATTCAACGCCGCATATTCCCCGTCCGGAAACGGAGGCAGGAAGCCGCTGTATTCACAGAAGTATACGACCCAGTCGCGGCGGCGGCTGTAGTTGCTGTCCAGGACCGGTCCACCCACGGCTCCGTAGGTTCCCAGGCTGTGCGCCGTCTGCGCCTCGCGGATCCAGCCCGGTTCCGCAACGCAGTGCTCTTCGATGATCCCCACCAGCTCGCCCGAAGCGGCCATCACACCGAGCCGCCTCAGTTGGGGGACGGTGGCCTGTCCGGGATGATGCAGCACGCGCACCCACGGAAACAAATCCCGGATCCGGTCTGCGCGCTCGGGTGGTCCTGCGGCCGCAACGATGGTTTCCGCACCGGATTCCGCAACTTGGTCTTCGAGCGAGCGCAAGCACTGCTCGAGGAAGTACAGGTCTACCTTCGATGCGATAACCAGCGAAAACGGCATAAAAAGCTCCTCATTATAACAGGCACGGCCGGCTACCGAGCCGTGTAAATGACTACGGCGTTGAAGAGAGCCCAGCCGGCGAGCGCCGTAATCAGCGGCTTGTCGGTGAGCACTGTGCGGGAAGGGTCATCTCCCGCACGCCCCTGCTGGACGAGCGCCATGTAGCGCAGCAGTCCGTAGATGACGAACGCGGTGCCGTAGATGAGCCGGTCGGTGCCGAACCGCGCGATGGTCTCGGGCGCCACGGTGTACAAGGCATAGGAGACGATCGCGCAGCCGAGCAGGATGTTGGTTACTTGGTCCAGATAGTTGGGACTGTAGTCAGCCAGAACAGAGCGGTGGTTGCTCGCCTCGCCCGCCAGCAGGAGCAACTCCTGGCGCCGCTTGGCGAAAGCCAGGTACAGCGCGAGCAGGAAGGCGCATACGATCAGCCAGTGGGAGGCTTCCACCCCCGCGGCGACTGCGCCTCCGACGACGCGCAGCACGAAGCCCGCCGCGATGAGCATGGCGTCCAGGACCACAAAGCGTTTCAACCCGGCACTGTAGGCCGTCATCAACAGCCCGTATGCCACCACGATCAGGAGCAGCCACGGGCTCAGCCACAACGCCGCCGCGAGAGACGCGGCACTGAGCAACAGGCCCGCTCCCAGCGCGATGCCGGCCGGCAGGGCTCCCGACGCCACGGGCCGCAAGCGCTTGGCAGGGTGCAGCCGGTCACGAGGAGCGTCGGCAACGTCGTTGATCAAATACATCGCGCCGGAGAGCAGGGAAAAGATTGCAGCAGCAGCCGCGCACCTGGCAATCGCGTCGACGTCGGTGAGCTTGCGCCCGAACAGGAGCGGCGCAAATACAAAGGCGTTCTTGACCCACTGGTAGGGTCGCATGCCGGACACGAGCAGAGCCCAACGGGAGCGGGAGGATCGAGCCGCAAGGGCCGGATCTGCCACGGGTGGTTGGAGATCATCAGGCAGTCCCATCATGGCGGCTTCAATCCTCCACGACGTGTTCCTGGAAGCGACGGCGGTACTGCGCCCAGCGATCTCGGTCGAACTCCCCGCTTGCGTTCAGGCATTCACAGGCGGCATAGGCCATGGCGAGGGTGTGATGCGTATTGTCGTGCACGAACAGGCCCTGGCGGCCGAAGGTGACCAGCCCGTCAATACTTGAGGCCCACGCGTCCAGGATGTCGAAATGTTCCCGAAAGCCGCGAGCGTAGATCGGATAGGCCTGCTCCAGGCGGCGTGTCGCTACGGCCAGAACCGGTACCCGCAAGGGGAGGCCGGCCCACGCCAGAGCGTCTTCCACCACGCCTCTGAGCTCGGAATCAGAGGCGCTCCAGATAGCGTCGGTCGTCGAACAGGGTAACTCCGCACAAAGCACGGTACGGCCGTCCGGCTGCACTAGTCCATAGTTTTTCGGCTCCGAGAGGCGCGTGATGGGAATCCGGCGCTCGGGAAAATAGTGTGCATCGTACTCGGTGAACCGGTCGGCCTCGAGCACCAGATAGATCAGGATCATGGCGCGGTAGTGCAGCGCGGCCGCCGCTTCTTGCACCCTGGGAGGAGGCGGCGGGTCTACCAGTCGCGCCAGCAACGGCAAGGGCACGGTGGAAAAGACCTGGCGCGCCGGAAACTCAGCCGCTCCGAGGCCGGAGGCCGTCACGCTCGTCACACGCCCGCCCGTGTGCCGGATTCGTTGCACCGGGGTTTGGAGCAATACTCGGGCCCCGGCTCGCTCGGCGGCCGCGCGATAGGCCTCGCTGATCTGGCCGTAGCCCTGCCGCGGATAGAAGAAACGCCCACTGCCGGGAGAGCGCAGGCCGGGAATCGCGTTGCGCAGCTTGCCGAGCAGCTTGCCAAGTGAGTTGGCCCCCACACGGCGGCGAGCCTGTTCGGCGTCAATTTCGAACGGCGACAGTCCCCAGATCTTCTCGGCGTAGGGGAAGTAAAACTCACGGCAGATGGTGGGTCCGAGCCCGCGCTCGAGGACGGAGGCAAAGCTGTCGTTTTCGCCCGCCGTGTCCCGGCTCGCAACGCGGTCCTTGAGCACTCCGAACAGGAAGCCGGGCGGTAAGTTTAGCAGGGCGTCCACGGGCTCCAGGGGGAAGTGAATCCATCTTCCTTTGAGGCGGATCCGGCCGTGTCGTCTCCGCTCGAGCAGGTCTTGGCCGAGCAGGTTCCGAATATCTTGCAAGATCTCGGGAGCGCAGGAGGGGTGAAGGCGGTGGCTGCCGTAGTCCGCACGCAGGCCTTCAATTTCGAAGCTCCCCGCGTTGCCTCCCACGGCGGCGCCGCGTTCCAGTACCGTAACGCCGAACCCGCGGGAAGCGAGTTTGTAAGCGGCTCCCAGACCTGCAGGCCCAGCTCCCAGAATGACAAGCGGGCAAGCTTCGAACGCTGCCATCCGATCGTGGCTCACCTGGAGTTCATCTTGCCGTTGCCCCGGGTAGTGGGACATGCGTCAAACAGGATGTTCTGGGGTCCGCGGCAACTTCTGGGACTCGGCCCGTGCCCGACGCTTCACTCAGAATAGCATGTACGAGCGCAGCCACGGCGCAAAAGGCAGGGGTGGCCGGGTGAGCTTGCGCCGCAACCGCCGGCTTAGTCGTACACTCCTTCGACAAACCAGGTGTGTGTCTCCAGATCGTGGAAAATCCGAAAGACACCGCCGCAGTCGAGCGCCACATCCCATTCGTCGCGGCTCCAGCGTGCAGCGTCCCACCAATCGCCTGAGCTGCGCCAAGGGCCGGCGGCTTCGATGATCTCCCCGCCGACCCCCCGTGCTCTCAGATGTCGCGGCTGAGCTCCATCCATGCGCACCCGGGCAGGGAGCGGGGGACGGTAGAACCGCAGGGCCAGCCGTACGGCTGCCGCAGGTTGACGGTATCCGCTCTTTCCGGGCAGACCTGGCCGCATACGAAAAGCGTCCGGCCGGTGTGTGTTGAGCAACTCCGGCGAGCCCGCCGCGTCAGGGCCGGCCCGGGCAACAACCCGCGCCAGCGTGATCTGAAGCTTTTCCGGCTCAGGCGATGGAGGGAGAAACAAACCGCCTTGCAAGGTGCGCGGCACCGCGGGCGCGAGGGAAAGTTCCACGGTGGTTACGGCCTCCGGCGGCGGGTGTGCTTCGAGATCCAGTTCCAGCAGCTTGACGAGCGGCTTGACCTGGGTCTGCGGTACGGGCAGTTCCAGCACCCGGGTGTGCTGCGTTCCGCTTTCCAATCGCAGGGATAAAGCGATGCCGCCAGCCGCCCGCCCGTCGGCGGCCAGACGCCGGCAGATTTCGCGGAGCATCTGCGCCAGCAGGAACACCAGCGGCTCGCGCTCGTTGAGGGGATCGTCCAGCTCCAGCTTTTCCGCGTAGCTGGTGGGAGGCGGTGCCAGACGCAGCGGACGGCAGAGGCGGCCGAGGGCGAGATCATGCAACCGGACCGCTTCCTCGCCCAGCCGCTCCGCCAGCCCTGCGGGAGGAAGCGCCGCCAGGTCTCCCAGACGCTTCAATCCCCACCGCTCGAGCGTCTCCCGAATTTCCGGAGGCATGGGGACGCACTCCAGAGGAATTTCTTCCAGCCAGGCCGGCTCCTGGCCTCGAGGAACCACAGTCACGCCGGGGTAATGTGCGGCTGCGAGCATCGCCGTGTCGGGAGTCGAAGCGATGGCCAGGCGGGCGCGCAGGCCGCGTTCGGCGCCGCGGCGCGCAATTTCCGCCGCAATTTGATGCGGCGGGCCGAACAGCCGCTGCAGTCCCTGAAGAGAGAACACGACCGTGCCGGGCGCGGTGAGCTCCACGGACGGCGCAAAGCAGTTCGCCAGTTCCGCCAGCTTCGCGGTGGCCTCCGGAGAAGCGTCCGGGATGTGCAAACAGGCGAACATGGCTCACAGCAGCGGTGCTTCCAGGGGCACGTGGAGCAGGCGCGGCTTGCGGACGAGGATTTCCGAGTCCAGAGCTCGCAGCAGCCGGAATGGTTTCTTGCCGGACCAGCGCGCCGTTGCCGGTCGGAACTCCATCCAACAAGAGGCGCACGAGGTGGCCTGAGCTTGTTCGGACAGGATCACCAGGATCATGGGCGTGTTCTCAACCGCCCGCCGGAAACGCCACCACCAGGAAAGCGGGATACGGTGGAGTGTGCGAAGGGATACGCCCGCCAGATCCAAACCCACGACGCCAAACCCTCCGCTGTGAACCAGCAGGTCGGTGGCCTTCATGGCCAGCTCCGCGCTGCCTCCGCAACGGATCCAGACGAGACGGTCCAGATCCACTCCGCAGCGGGCGGCCGAAGCGGGATCGAACGCGTCTTGCGTGTCTACGACAGCCACGAACTCTCCGCGCGCCGTGGCTTGAGCCAGGACCGCTAAGAGCAGGGTCGTTTTGCCGCAGGACGCGGCTCCGGTCAACTCGGTGACCGCCCCGCGAGGCAGACCATTAAGTGCCTTATCCAACAATAGGATACCGGTAGGAAGAAACTCTTGACAGGCTTTTGCGCACGCTGGGGAGAGCAGGGAAGCGCGAAGAGCGGACGGCATGGCAATTTTCGCTTTTTATTCGCCTATGCCTATTGTGCGTTGTGCGCCCGGCCCCTGTCAAGTTCGGGCTGGAAAAGGCACCATACCAGGCTGACTGAATTTCGCGGAAAAAGGTGCCATACCAGGCTGACCGATTTTTGACCGATTTTTTTAGACCACGTAGGGTTTGCGGTATTCGCGGGTAATGAGTTTGTCGGCTTCCGGGTCGTTGACGAATTTTTTCCGCTTCTCGTCCCAGCGGAGCACGCGGCCTACGCGGTAGCTGATGTTGGCCAGATGGCAGAGCGCGGCGGACATGGCGCCGATTTCGATCTCCGCGGTCAGCTCCTTGTAGTTGCGGCTGCGGCACGCGGAAAGGAAGTTGCGCATGTGGGCCACGGTGGTGTCACCGCGCTCGGCTTTCTCCTCCATGACGAGCTGATTCGATTCTCCCTTGTAGACCTGGAAGCCGCTGCCGTCCACCCACATCCAGCCATCGCTTCCGAGGAACAGGTTGCCGATGGTGTTACCAGGGCGGACGGGCAAGCCGGCTTCAGGGCCCGTCAGCAAGCCGCGCACTTCGAATACGATCTCCTTGTCGCCGTAGTCGAAAGTGGCCAGTTGCGTGTTGGGAGTCTCCTGATCGTCGTCGTAGACGTACTTGCCGCCGGTGGATACCGCCGCCACGGGCATACCGACCTCCCCCAAGCCCCAGCGGCAGATATCCATTTCGTGCACGCCCTGATTGCCGATGTCTCCGTTGCCGGTGTCCCAAAACCAGTGCCAGTTATAGGCGAAGCGGTTCTTGGTGTAGGGCCGCATGGGGGCGGGCCCGAGGAACTTGTCCCAGTCCAGGCCGGGCGGGACCGGTTCGGGCGGCGTCTTGCCGATGGAGGGGCGTCGTTTAAAGCACAAGCCCTTGGCCAAATAGACCTTGCCGATGACGCCGTCTTTCAGCAAAGCCATGGCCTTGATCTTATTCGGGCTGCTGCGGCTCTGCGAGCCCACCTGCACCATACGCTGGGTGCGGCGCGCGACTTCCACCATCCGCCAACCCTCGTAGATATTGTGGCTGGCCGGCTTTTCCACATAGACGTCCTTTCCGGCCTCGCAGGCCCAGATCGTCGCCAGCGCGTGCCAATGGTTGGGGGTGGCGATCGAGACCGCGTCGACCTCTTTGTCGGCGAAAAGGTCGCGCATGTCGTTGTACTCCTTCGCCTTGAGGGAGGTGAGCTTTTCCAGACGCGCCTGGGCCCTCTCGCGGGCTGCCTGGTTGACATCGCAGAGCGCTACGACCTGACACTCGGTGATGCGGGCGTAAGAGCCTAAATGGGAATTTCCCCGGCCCCCGAGCCCTACGATGCCGATCCGAATGCGGTCGTTGGCGCCCACGACGCGCGTGGCGGCGAGGGCTGTGGCCGCACCCTGAAAGAAGTGACGACGGGTGAGTGTGCTCATGGCTCCAACCTCGGGCTTCAACTATATCAAATCCGCCCGCGGCGCGCCCTACGGTGCCAGCAACCCGCCATTGACTTCGATCGTTTGTCCATGGATATAACTGGCGGCGTCCGAACACAAGAACACGATGACACCTGCCACGTCTTCGTTTGTACTCAGCCGGCCGGCCGGCGTCATACGGACGACTTGGTCCAGGACTTCCCGCGTGGAAAAGCGCCGGTGGAAATCGTTGTCCACCGTGCCGGGACTCACGGCGTTCACCCGGATGCCTTTCGGGGCCAGCTCGCGGGCCAGTCCTTTAGTCATGGCGGAGATCGCGGCTTTGGCGGCGGCGTACACGGTGGCTCCGGGTCCGCCTCCGTTGCGCGCCGCGATGGAACTGACATTGACGATGACGCCCGAGCCGTGGCGGAGCATTCCGGGGACGACGGCTTGCGCCAGAAACCACGCGCTACGGAAGTTGAGATCCATGACGGTGTCGAAAAGCTCCTCGGTGAACTCCAGCAGCGTGGCGCGCCGCACCAAGGATCCGGCGTTGTTGATCAGGATGTCCGCTTCCTGCTCGCGCAGGGCGGCGGCCAGGGCACGGATTCCGTCACGGCTGCCGAGATCGGCCTGAAGCAGTGCGCCGTCGCTGCCCGCCTCGCGCACCGCGGCGAGGGTTTTGGCAGCGGCTTCGAAGGAAGTGTTGTAGTGAAGCAGAAGGCGGCTGACGCCCCGGCGGGCCAGCGCCACGGCGGTCGCAGCTCCAATCCCGCGCGAGGCACCGGTGACCACGGCTGTCTTTCCTCGAAATTCGCTGTTCATACCCCCGAGCATAGCGGAGCGTGTCTTGGGGTATGCTGGCCACATGACGAGCAGAAGGGTTTGGCTACTGGGCTTGACCTGCGCGCTGCTGTGGGCGCAGCCCAAGACCGAAACGGGCGAAATCAACGGAGCCAAGTTCCGCATTGACGTGCCGGAAGCCTGGAACGGGGGACTGGTGCTGTACTGTCACGGTTACAACCCGAAGCCGGTAAGCTACGACAGTCCCAAGCCGAATCCCGTGTTGGATGTGTTTTTGCAGGCCGGCTATGCCGTGGCGCAGTCCGGCTATGCGGCAGGCGGCTGGGCGATCGAGGAAGCGGTGCAGGACACCGAGGCACTCAGGCGGTATTTCGCGGCCAAGTACGGCCGGCCAAAGGAGACCTACGTCACGGGTCATTCCATGGGCGGCTTTCTGACGCTGGCGCTCGTCGAGATGTTCCCGGCGATCTACGACGGGGGGCTGGCTCTGTGTGCGGCGGCCGCGCCTTCGGTGGTGCTCATGGGCCGCCGCGTCTTCGACCTGCGGGTTGTATTCGACTACTTCTTTCCGGGGGCGCTCCCAGGGCCTGTCAAAGTGCCGGCCGATTACGCCATGTCGCCCGCTCTGACCCAGGAAATCCTTAAACGGCTGGAGGCCAATCCGGAGAAAGCGGCCGAAGTCCGCCGCTATTCCGGTATTCGGAGCAACAAGGAACTGGCGGGAGCGATGGTGTTCTTTACATACATTCTCAAGGAGATTCAGGAGCGCGCCGGTGGGAACCCGTTTGACAACCGCAACATCCTGTACGAAGGCACCTCTGAGGACAATGCGCTGAACGACGGCGTGGCGCGGTACGAAGCGGACCCCCGGGCCGCCGAGTATCTGCGGAACTACTACACGCTCACAGGCAGACTGATGCGTCCCGTGCTGGCCATTCAGACCACCTATGACCCGCTGATTCCGGCCTGGGTGACCAACACCTATACGACGTTAGCCGAAATGAACGGCGGCGCT
>DATLYE010000041.1:0-32282 GCA_035575135.1 Bryobacteraceae bacterium | reverse complement strand
TCAGGGGGCGTGGCAGACAGAAGAACAGTTTTCCGATGGCACGTTGCGTCTGATCGGGCTTCTGTGGGCGGCCGTGGAAGGCGGTGGTCCGCTGCTATTGGAAGAGCCGGAACTTTCCCTGCACCCGGAGATCGTGCGTTTTTTGCCGCAAATGTTTGCGCGGACGCAGCGCCGTACGGGGCGACAGATCATCCTGAGCACGCATTCCACGGATCTGCTTCATGACGAGGGGATCGGACTCGATGAAGTGCTGTTGCTCCAGCCGAGTCCGGAGGGGACCACGGTGAGGCGCGCCGACGAGTTCGACGATATCCGGCGCCTGCTCGAGGGAGGGCTGACCCCCGCGGAGGCCGTAATCCCGAAGACGCGACCGTCGAACCCCGAACAGTTGGCGCTCTTTGCGGAGCGTTGAGATGCCGGTAATCTGTGCCGCGGTGGAGGGAGCGGTGGATGAGGCAGTTGCACGTAAACTCATCCGACACGCCGGCGGTGTTCCGGGCGATGTGTACGGCAAACGAGGCAAAGGACACCTCCGCCAGAGAATGGAGGGATACCTCTACGCCGCCCGCCACAGGTGTTGGCTCGTGCTCGTGGACCTCGACAGCGATTATGATTGTGCTCCCCTCATGAGAGCCGCTTGGATCAACACGCCACAACCGTCCTTCCTGTGTTTCCGTGTCGCTGTGCGTGCGGTGGAAGCGTGGCTTCTTGCCGATGCGAAGAGCATTGCCGCGTTTCTGGGGGTGACCCCCTCGCAGATACCAAGCCAGCCGGAAACGCTTCCGGATCCGAAGAAGACGTTGGTGTCGCTTGCGGCGAAGTCCCGCCGCCGGGAAATCCGAGAGGATATCGTCCCTCCTCCTGGTAGTCAGCGAAAGGTCGGAGCCGGCTATGCGTCGCGAATGATCGAGTTTACAAAGCAGCACTGGCGGCCGCAGGCCGCCGCCCAGCGCGCGGACAGCCTCCGCCGGGCGTTGCAAGCGTTACAGAATCTGAGGAAACTACCGTGTCCCTGAGACTCCCAAGCGCCTGCTCAAAGTTGATGTACTTATCGCCGAGGTGTTGCGGCGTGCGGCACGAGACGAACTGATGCGACCCCTGGGTTGCGAGGAGAGAAGGGGGAGCAATCGTCCGGGTGCAACGGCGCCCGGTGATGCACTGCGGGGAAGCGGAGTAAGTCGAAATCGGGTCGCGTGTCCGCCCCGCCGGGCCCGGGCGGGGGATCAGGGGGTTGCGGCGAGGACCTGGCGGACGAGGCGGAGGAGGTTTTCGCCGAGGAACTTGCGGATGCGGCGCTCGCTCCAGCCGCGGCGGAGCATCGCCTCGGTCAGAAGCGGCAGATCGCGGGCGTCGCGGATGCCCCGGGGCGGGGTGGGGCCGCCGTCAAAATCGCTCCCCAGGGCCACGTGATCTTCGCCGGCGACCGCAATGGCATATTCGACCACCTCCAGCCACTGATCCACCGACATCAGCACCTCATCGGGCGCGGGCAGACCGACCATGGGAAACTTCGGCGCCACCAGGCGGTCAATTTCTTCAATGGAGAGGCGCTGGTAGGCGGAGCCCACGCCCGTGGCGTCCCAAAAGGCGCGCCCCTGCTGCTTCAGGCTCCACTCGAAGAACTTCCGGTGATGAAAGGCATTGCCGATGTGGAAGCCGATGACGCCTCCTTTGGAGGCGAGCTTGCGCAGCAGATGGTCGGGCATGTTGCGGGGAATGTCGTTGAAGCGCCGCAGGCCGTGATGGGTGGCGAGCACAGGAGCAGTGCTGAGCTCGAGAACCTGCTCGATCGTCTGATCGGAGGCATGGGAGACATTGATGAGCATGCCGAGACGGTTCATTTCCCGCACCAGAGCGCGGCCGCGCTCGTTCAGGCCGCCCCACTTCGGCGGAGCGCAGCAGGAATCGGCAAACTCACTGGTCCAGTTGTGGGCGGGCAACTGGACGGAACGCAGGCCGAGACGATACAGGCTGCGCAACACGGCCGGATCGCCGTCGAGGTCGAAGGCGCCTTCCAGGTCCAGGACGGCGGCGATGCGCCCCTGGCGGCGGATGCGCTCGATGTCGCCTGCGTCGAAAGCGAGCGCGATGCGGTTGCGGTTACGCTCGATCTGCTCCCGCGCCAGATCCAGCAGGCGCAAAGCGTGCCGGGTTTCGTAGCGGGCCGGATAGTACTCTTCCGGCACGAACAGGGTAAAGAAGAGCGCATCCACGCCGCCTTCGGCCAGGCGGGGCAAATCCACCTGGCCGTCCGGGGCACGGGCGCCGATGTCTCCTCCGTGGTGGAACTGGCGGTTGATCATGTGGACGTGGGCGTCGAAGACGAACGCGCTGCGGTGCAGGCGGGCGGCGCGATCGGAAACCTGTGCGGGCAGCGCCAGGGCGGCGGCCAGAAGCAACACCAGCCGGCCGGGGCTCATGCAATCAGCTCGGAGCGGGCGCGCAGATAGGCTTCCTGCTGGAAACGCTCGAGATCCTGCTTGACGAGGTTGAGGCCGAAGACGCACAGCTCGAAGGAGTCCGCCAGCCGGGCAAACAGCGGCGCCTCGCGCTTGTATTCAAACTGGTCAAAGTAGGAGACGATGCGGTAGGACTCTTTGCCGGCTTTGACGTAGTCCACGAAAGCGTCCAGGCGGAGGCCGCGGCGCGGGAGGGAGGCGACGTATTCGGGGAACAGGCCGGTCAGGAACAGGGTGTAGTCGCCGATGTGCTTGCGCACTTCGCGCTCGCGGTCAAAGGAGGAGGCCTCCAGCAGCGGGTGCGATTCGATCAGCATCTCGCCCACGTCCTCGAGGCGCTTGCCCCGCGCGTTGCGGATCTTGTAGAGGTTTTTGACGTGAACGAACTCGGTCAGAAGGTTGGTGACGTAGTCGGCAATCTGGCTGTCGCGGACCTGGGCGTCGTCGTAGAGACGTTTCCAGACGAGATTGGAGAACAGTTTGCGCAGCGGATGGTCGGCGCTGATCAGCATACGCCAGCCTCCGGTACCAGACTTCTGATTCCATCCTAGCAAGGGCGCCGGGCCCGGGGCGGCGGTGGGCAGGAGCGCCCATGTTATTTTGAAAGAAGACTTCCGTCCAATCATGCTAAGGCCGAAACCTGTTGTCGAGGCAGAGGTATTCGACGAGGACACCAATCCGCAGGAGACTGCGGAGTGGACCGAAGCCCTCGATCAAGTCATAGACGAAGAGGGGCCGGACCGGGCGGGCTACCTGCTGAAGCGGCTGGTGGATCACGCCCGGCTGTCGGGGGTGACGCCGCCGCTGACGCTGGTGACGCCGTATGTGAACACCATACCGGCCAGCGAAGAGGTTCCCTACCCCGGCGACCGCGCCATCGAGCGGCGGATCAAGAGTCTGGTGCGCTGGAACGCCATGGCGATGGTGGTGCGCGCCAACAAATACGACCCGGGAATCGGGGGCCACATCTCGACGTTCGCGTCGCTGGCGACGCTGGTGGAGGTGGGGTTCAACCACTTTTTCCGGGCTTCCTACGGCGACCAGCCGGGAGACCTGATCTACTTCCAGGGGCACGCCTCGCCGGGCATCTACGCGCGGGCCTATCTGGAGGGGCGTCTGACGGAGAAGCATCTGGAGAACTTCCGGCACGAGCTGCGCGACCATCCGGGGCTGTCCTCCTACCCGCACCCCTGGCTGATGCCGGGCTTCTGGCAGTTCCCGACGGTCTCGATGGGGCTCGGGCCGATCAATGCCATCTATCAGGCGCGCTTCATGCGCTACCTGGAAAACCGGGGCCTGCTCGCGCGGACGCCGCGCAAAGTGTGGGCGTTTCTCGGTGACGGGGAGTGCGACGAACCGGAGACGCTCGGGGCGCTCACGCTGGCGGCGCGCGAGAAGCTGGACAACCTGATCTTCGTGGTGAACTGCAACCTGCAGCGGCTGGACGGACCGGTGCGGGGCAACGGGCGGATTATTGACGAGCTGGAGTCGGCGTTCCGGGGCGCGGGCTGGCACGTCATCAAGGTGCTGTGGGGAAGCGCGTGGGACGAATTGCTGGCGCGGGACAAGAGCGGCCTGTTGATCAAGCGTTTCGGCGAGTGCGTGGACGGGGAATACCAGAACTTCAAAGCGCGGGGCGGCGCCTACGTGCGCAAGCACTTCTTCGGGAAGTACCCGGAGCTGCTGGAACTGGTCAAAGACATGAGCGACGAGGAGCTGGCGCGGCTGCCGCGCGGGGGCCACGATCCGGTCAAGGTGTACAACGCCTACAAGCGTGCGGTGGAGCACACGGGCGGGCCGACGGTGATCCTGGCCAAGACCGTGAAGGGCTACGGGCTGGGGGAGGCGGGCGAAGGGCGGAACATCACGCACCAGCAAAAGAAACTCAACGAGCAGGAGCTCGAGTACTTCCGCCGCCGCTTCGACATCCCGATTCCGGAGGAGGCCGTGCATACGGTGTCCTTCTACCGGCCTCCGGAAGACAGTCCGGAGATCCGCTACCTGAAGGAGCGGCGCGAGGCGCTGGGGGGTTATCTGCCCGAGCGCCGGCCCCGGCGCATCACGATCCAGGCTCCGGCTCTGGATTTCTTCGCCGAGCAGATGGCGGGCTCGCAGGGCCGCGAGGTTTCCACAACGATGGCGTTCGTGCGCATCCTCACGATGCTGATGAAGCATCCCGAGCTCGGCAAGTACATCGTGCCGATCATTCCGGACGAGGCGCGCACGTTCGGCATGGAGTCGCTGTTCCGGCAGTTCGGCATCTACGCCAGCCAAGGGCAGCTTTACGAGCCCGTGGACAAAGAGATGTTCCTGTACTACAAGGAGGCCAAAGACGGGCAGATCCTCGAGGAAGGAATCACGGAGGCGGGCTCGATGGCGTCCTTTACGGCGGCGGGGACGGCGTATGCCAACTACGGCGTACCGATGATCCCGTTTTACATCTACTACTCGATGTTCGGCTTCCAGCGGGTCGGGGATCTGATGTGGGCTTTTGGCGACGCCCGGGGCAAGGGTTTTCTGGTGGGCGGCACGGCGGGGCGGACGACGCTGGCGGGGGAGGGATTGCAGCACCAGGACGGCCACAGTCACGTGCTGATGAGCGTCATTCCGACCTGCCACAGCTACGATCCGGCCTATGCGTACGAAATCGCCGTCATCATCCAGGACGGCATTCGCCGGATGTACGAACTCGAGGAGGACCGCTTCTACTACCTGACGGTGGGCAACGAGAACTACGCTCAGCCGCCGATGCCCGGCGACTGCCGCGAGGGCATCCTGCGGGGCCTCTACAAGTACCGCGCCGCACCGGAGGGCAAAGCGGTGGTGCAATTGTTCGGCAGCGGTTCGATCCTGAACGAGGCGCTGCGCGCGCAGGAGATTCTGCTGCGGGACTACGGGGTGGCAGCGGATGTGTGGAGCGTGACCAGCTACAACGAACTGCGGCGTGACGCGCTGGAGGTGGAACGCTGGAACCGCCTGCATCCGGCGCAGCCGGAGCGGAAACCGTACCTTTTGGAGGCGCTCGAAGGGGCCGAAGGCCCGATCATTGCGGCTACGGATTACATGAAGATCGTCGCCGACCAGATCGCGCCCTGGCTGCCGGGGCGCCTGACGTCTCTGGGCACGGACGGCTTCGGCCGCAGCGACAACCGGCAGCACCTGCGGCGCTTTTTCGAAGTGAACGCCGAATCCATCGCGGCGGCGGCGCTATCGCGCCTGGCACGGGAGGGCAAGTTCGACCGGCACCGGGCGGAAAAGGCGTTTGCGGAGCTGGGCGTGAATCCCGAAGCGCCGGATCCGGCCTCCCGCTAAGGCGCGCATGCTCCTGTTGACCGAAACGGAGGTCGTGCGCCTTGTGCCGATGGCGGAGGCGATCGGGCAGATGCGGGCGGCCTTTGAGGCGCTGGCGCGGGGGGAGGCCCAGAATCAAGCGCGGCGGCGAATGGTGCTACCGACGGGGGCGGTGCTGCACTCGATGGCGGGCGCCTGGGGAGGTTACTTCGGGGCGAAGCTGTATTCGACGCACCCGCGCTCCGGGGCGCATTTCCTGTTCCTGCTCTACCGGGCCGAAGACGGGCAGCCGCTGGCGCTGATGGAGGCGAACCATCTGGGTCAGATTCGCACCGGGGCGGCGTCCGGCCTGGCGACGGACCTGCTGGCGGCCCGGGAAGCCTCCAGTGTGGGGATGATCGGCAGCGGATTCCAGGCGCGGGCGCAACTGGAGGCGGTTGCCGCGGTGCGGAAGCTTCGCCGGGTGCGGGTGTGGAGCCCGACGCGGGAACACCGGGAACGCTTTGCGGAGGAGTATCGCGGGAAGCTCGAGGCGGATGTACGCGCGGCGGCATCGGCGCGGGAGGCGGTGGAAGGGGCGGAGATCGTCGTCACGGCGACGAGCGCCCGCGAGCCGGTGCTCGAAGCGGAGTGGGTGGCTGCGGAGGCGCACATCAACGCCATCGGGTCCAATCACGCGCGGCGTAGGGAACTGCCGGCGCAACTGGTGCGGCGGGCCGGGCTGATCGTGGTGGACTCGATCGAGCAGGCGCGGATCGAATCCGGCGACCTGCTGCTGGCGCTAGACGATGCGGACTGGCAGAGCAGCCGGCTGGTGGAGCTCAAGGACATCGTCGCCGGCGGGGCCTGGCGAGAGCGGCCGCCGGGAGCGACTACCCTGTTCAAGTCGCACGGGCTGGGGCTCGAGGACGTGGCGGCAGCGGCGCTCGTATACGAGAAGGCTCTCGAAGAGGGCTGTGGGACGGAGATTCCGCTGCTTTATTCCTGAGCCGACATCTGCTGGTCCACTTCCTGCCACGCACTGATTTTGAGGCGGCGGCAGACCCAGCAGAGCCCTTCAGCGGAATTCGGGGCTACGGGAGCCCCGCACACGAAACATTTCCGTGCGGCGGGCTTGAGCTTGTCGCTTTGCAAAGACCGCCGGGCCTGCTGCATGATCTCGGGGGAAACCACCCCCTCCGGCGACCCCTGCTTTCTCCTCATCCGACTCATCTCCCTTCCCACTATAAACCATAGGGGGCCGCCGGGGGCAAGTCCTTAGGCGGCCTCGTCGAGCTGGACGACGCCCGCCGCATCGAGGGAGGAGCCGCAGCGGGGGCACTTCTGGCCCGGTTTCACAACGAACCGGCGGCCCCGCTGCAAGATCTGGGCTTCCACGGTGTGGGTACAGATGTAGCAATAGACGCGGCCTTTCCACTGTTTCAGGCCGGGTTTGTCGGCCGTCATGGCGAGCATCCTCCTTCACCTCCTCTTTTTTCTAATGGCGCCAGTCAGTTCCGTTTCGCGCTCACACACAATATGACGCGCGAGGGCGGGCTTTGGATTTCGCCGACGAAGGAGAACTTTGCCATCGGGGGACCGCCGGTGAGGTGTCGCCTGCGGTTATGCTGGGAGTCTGGCTTGCGAGCGATGAAGACGGCGTTTCTGTTTCCGGGACAAGGATCCCAATATGCGGGCATGGGCCGGAGTCTGGCGGAAGCCTACGCGGAAGCGCGGCGGGTGTTCGAAGAAGCGGACGAGGTTTTAGGATTTCCGCTGTCGCGGCTTTGCTTTGAGGGCCCTGAGGAAGAGCTGAAGCTGACCGAAAATACGCAACCGGCGATTCTGACGGTTTCGGTTGCCGCGTGGGTGGTGCTCCGCAGCAGGGGCATGAAGCCTGACTATGTGGCGGGCCACAGTCTGGGGGAGTACTCGGCGCTGGTGGCGGCGGGGAGTCTGGGTTTTGCCGACGCGCTGCGGCTGGTGCGCAAGCGCGGGCAGTACATGCAGGAAGCCGTCCCGCCGGGGGTCGGGGCGATGGCGGCGCTGTTGAAGCTACCGGATGGAAAGCTGGAGGCGGTGCTCGAGGAGGCGGCTCAGGGGGAAGTGGTGAGCGCGGCGAACCTGAACTCTCCGGAGCAGGTGGTGATCGCCGGGCATGCGGCCGCGGTCGCGCGGGCGATCGAGCTGGCCAAGGCCGCCGGCGCGCGGCGTGCGGTGCTGCTTCCGGTGAGCGCTCCGTTTCACTGTGCCCTGATGAAGCCGGCGCAAGAGCGACTCAGGGCGGACCTGGAGGCGACGGCGTTCCGGGATCTGGAAATCCCCCTCATCAACAATGTTCAGGCCCGGGAAATCCGCACCGGGGCTGAGGCCCGCCAAGGTCTGTACGAACAGGTTCCAAACCCGGTGCGCTGGGCGGAGACGGTGCGGTATCTGGTGTCGCAAGGTGTGGAGCGCTTTGTCGAGGTGGGGCCTGGCAGCGTGCTGACCGGGCTGCTGCGGGCGATTCATCCCGGGGCGCAGGGGTTGAAGTTCGGCGAAGCGGGCGACTGGGAGCAGATCGGCGCCCTGGCGTGAGGCTTGCTGCATGGCTGCGGGCGGCCCCGCGGGGAGGACTTGCGAGGTTCCAGGCGGCGGGCCGCACAGGCGTACAGTTAAAATGAGGTTCTTTCCCCATGCGCCGTGACGTTCTGCTTGCACTGCTGCTTGTGGCGGCGACGATGGTTTCGTGCAAGAAGGGGCCGCCGGCCAATGTGGCGGCGCTGGTCAACGACCGGCCCATCACGTACGAGGATCTGGACAAGCAGTATGCGGCGCAATTCTCCACGCCGACGCCGGGCGCCAATGCGGATTTGGAAGCGATCCAGCGGCTGGAACTTCTCCGCACAATGATTGACAACGAGATCATGCTCCAGCGGGCCGAAAAGCTCGGCCTGATGGCGCAGGACTCGGACGTCGAGGCCAAGTTCACGGAACTGAAGGCGCCCTACACGCAGGAGGAATTTGAAAAGCAGCTACAGGCGAGAAAGATGACGGCGGCGGAGCTCAAAGCGCAGTTGCGCCGCGACCTGAGCATCCAGAAACTGTTCAACCGCGAGGTTTCCTCCCACATCACCATCACGGACAAAGAAGTGGCGGACTTTTATCACGCCAACCGGGAGAGTTTCAACCTGGCGGAGCCGCAGATCCACATCGCCCAGATTCTGGTTACGCCCCGGGCGGACCCGGGCCTGCGAAACCTTCGTAACGACGACGCTCAGAACGAGGCGGACGCGCGGCGAAAGATCCTGTCACTGGAGGCGCGCCTCAAGCAGGGCGAGGACTTCGCGCTGCTGGCGCAAAGTTACTCGGAGGATCCCACGACGGCCCCGAACGGCGGCGATCTGGGCTTCATTCCCGAGTCGGCGCTGACGGAGGCACACGTGGAGTTGCGCAAGATCGTCGTGCAGCTCCAGCCGGGGCAGATTTCTCCCATCATCCGCACGCCGGAGGGCTACCGGATTCTGAAGCTGATTTCGCGGGAGCCGGCCGGCCAGCGCGACTTGAACGACCCGCGCGTGCAGCAGACGATTCGCGAGACACTGACCAACCGCAAGGAGCAGTTGTTGCGGGCCGCCTATTACGAGAACGCACGGAACGAGGCGCGCGTCATCAACTACTACGCGCAGAGCATTTACGAGAGGATGACGAAGGGAGAGAAGTGAGGGCGCGGAACGGAACCCGATGCCCACGGCTTCCCTGCTCCTAAGCCGAGTGGATGCGTGGGGTGGGGGCTGGAAGCCGGCTAGCGGGGCGCGGGCACGCTTTTGTGGACTTCTTCGAAGTAGCGCTGGACGTAGTCCTGGTAGATAAGCGGCACTTCGTCCCGGTGGATCTGGCCTCCCGTGTCGGCGTGGGTGGCGCGCTGGTCGGAGTAAGGAGTCTTGAGCTGCTGCTGCCGGCTCGAGAGGACCTCGACGGTGACCTCTCCGGAGACATTCTGCGCGCGGCGGCCGATGAGTTCACTGATCTTTCCCATGGCGGCCAGTTGCTCGGCCTCGCGGAGCTCTTTGCTTCCTTCTTCTTTACCGATGCCGCTGCGGTCTTTTCCGGGGGCGGGCTGGTCTCCGGCACGCTCTCCGGATTGTCCCTGACCGCCGCGGGCCATTTCCTCCCCTGCCTGCTGTTCGGAGACCTCCTCGCCGGCTGCGGCTTCGCCGCGGGCGGGATGGTTCCGGCCCGGTACCGGCTTTTGTCCGGGGCCGGGCTGCTGCCGGTCCGAGGCCGTGCGGCCGCGCTCGCCCGCCACGCGGGTTTCGCCGAAATCGGGCTGGATCTTGAGCCGGTTCAACAGATCGGCCATTGCGTCCCGCAGCCGGGCAAGCAAGCCGGAGTCCTCGGGATCGGGCGAACTTGTACGGCGCTGCGGCGTACGCTCCGGCGGAGTTTTCGCCTCCGCTGAAGCGTCTGCGGCACGGGCGCCGGCATCCGCTGCGCCGTTCTCCGTTGCCTGGGAGGATTCTTCGGCGGGCGCGGAGGGCTCCGGGGTGTCTTTGGACCGGTACGGCACGGCGGTCTCGTTGCTGACCTCGGGAACGTCCGTGTCGGGCAGAGCGGCGCCGGAGCGGGTCCCGTCGGCCGGGACGGGGTCTTCCTCCAGATTCAGTCCTTGCTCGAGAAGCGAGGCGGGCAGCAGCGGAGGGACCGCGGGAGGCGTGGCGGAGGCTCGCTGATCCGGAAGGCCGAAGAAGGTGAGCATGGCGCGGGCCACCGGAGGTTCGAGATCGAGCGTGCCGTAGCGGGTGAAACGCACGCCGAGCAGGGCCGCAGCCGCGACGGCCAGCAACAGGACGGAGCGACAGGCCTGCGGCACCATGATCGGCATGGCGCGGCGCACGTCCACGGTGCGGCTGACTTCTTCAGCGAGCTGTCGCAGGGTTTCTTTCATGGCCGCTGAGGCGTGGCGGCGGCTTGCGCGGCTGAAGAACCATGCAGTCGAGAGGGTGTCTGGCAGGCCGAGGTTGCGATCCACGCGCTGGGCGACGGCGTACAGCGGCGGAAGGCGGCGCAACGGCCAGAGCTTCCAACCCAGGACTCCGGCGAAGATGATCAGGCACAGTCGCCAGTCGAGCAGGGCCGCGCCGACCAGCAGCACCAGGAGGAAAGCTCCCAGGGCAGCGGCGAGGGCGGGCGCGAGGGCTGCCACCAGAAGGTTGGCGACGTGGCGCCGCCGGGCGCGGCGAACCACGGCTTCAAGCAGCGACTGCACTTCTCGATTATAGCCGGGCCATCCGGTTCGAGGCGTTCGAGTTCAGGCGCGCGTGAAGGTTCTTGCGGGCTACAGCGTGAGTCCGCCGTCCACCACGAGCACCTGGCCGGTGACGTAGCTGTCCGGTTCGAGAAAGAAGCGCACGGCGCGGGCCACATCCGCCGGGTGGCCGAAGCGGTGGATGACGCCCTCCTGCACGTAGCGGTCGTACTTTCCGGCTGCGATACTGGCCTCCGCCATTCCCGCGGCCATCACGCCCGGGGCGACGACATTGACGCGAATGTTCGGCGCGCCCCGGCATTCCTTGGCCAGGATGCGCGCGGCTTCGAGCAGAGCGCGCTTGGGCGCGGCGTAGGCGGTGGAGCCGGGGAACAGGGCGAGCGCCTGCATGGTGGAAAACAGCACGATGGCGCCCGGCGTTCCGGCAGCGCGCATGCGTGCGGCCGCTTCGCGGGCCAGCAGGACGGGTCCGAGGAAGTTCACTTCCCAGGAGCGCCGCGCCGCCGGTTCGAAATCGGCCGGGCTGCTGAGGCGCGCGGGATCGCCTGCGAACACCACGAGCCCGTAGAGCTCGGGCGCAGCGTCGAGCAGGCGGCTGCGGTCGGCCTCGACGGTGAGGTCGGCCTGAAGCAGCCGCGCCACCGATGCGAGGGGGGCGGCGCGCATGGCGTTGGAGCGATAGCTGACGACCAGGCGGGCGCCTTCGGCGGCGAGCAGTTCGGCGGTGGCGGCACCGAGTCCGCCGCTGCCTCCCGCCAGGACGATTTCCCGGCCGCGCAGCGAGTCAGGCAAGGCCCGCCTCCTGAGCAACGACGCGGTCGCGAGCCGCGTAGACGGCGGCGACGGCAGCCAGGAACAGCGCCAGCACTTCGCTGTCGCCCAGGTTCAGTTCAAAGATGCCTTCGATCAGGACGGCGATGACGACGGCAATCCCCCCGTGCAGCAGGAATTTCTCTTCGCTCGGGCCCGGCGGCAGTTTTCGGACGGCGGCCAAAAAGTCCCAGAGGATCTTTGCCAGCAGCCACACCAGTGCGAACATGGCCGGCAGGCCGCGCTCGGCGGCGTAGTGGACGTAGATGCTGTGGAGATGGCCGTACCAGCCGGTGGGGAGCGGCCAGGGGATGTCGCGCGGCACCCAGCGGACGAATTGCAGGCGCACCTGCTCCGGGCCGAGGCCGAACCAGGGATGGGCCTGGATCATGCGCCAGCCGGTGCGCCAGCAGACGATGCGGTGCTGGTTGGAGTCCACGTCCTGCCTGGGGCGGAACATAGAGACGAAACGCGTGCGCACGGAGCCGGGCGCGGCGAGGACTCCCGTGAGCAGCAGGGCAGGCAGGGCCGCTGCCGCCCAGCGCCGCCAGCGCCAGAGGAGGAAGGCGAGGGCGCAGGCGGTGGCCAGCCAGATGCTGCGCGTGAAGCCGAGCAGGAGCGCGGCTGCGGTGGCGGCCGAGCAGAGTCCGGCGTAGAGAAGCATGCCGCGGCGCGCAGAAGGCGAGAACAGAAGGAAGGACGCCGCCAGCAGGAACACGATCATGAGCTGACCGCTGAAGGTCATCCAGTGGCTCATGAAGCCGGAGATGCGTTCGGCGACGTAGTAGTCGTAGAAGTTCGCGCCGGCGAGGCGGGCCTGGAGGAGCTTTTCGGAAAACTGCGCCAGCCCGCGCAGGGCGGCGACGGCCGCAGCGCCGACCCAGGCCAGAATCAGCGCGCGTGCGTGCGCGGTCCGGCGGAAGGTGGAATAGACCGCGGGCAGCATCAAGAAGACGAAGAATTTCCGGATCTGCGGGCGGCCGGACGCCACGTCGCCGGAAAGGGCGAGCGAAACGAGCGTGGCTGCCAGGAACAAGGCGAGGGGCAGGCGCAGCGGCGGGAGTCGCAGCCGGCCGGGCGAGAGCAGAAGCGCCGCCGTGGCGAGGGCAAGCAGAATTTGGGAGGCGGCGATCGAGAACACGACAGTGACCGCGGAAGCCCCGGCCAGCCAAAAGGCCGCGCGGAGCAGCCAGGATTCCTGCGGAATAGATGCAGAAGCCATGACGGGTGAAGTCCCCAGTATGGCAAAGACGGCGGCTCTGAACGAGAGCCGGTCGGGTGCTACACTCGGCCCTGTGAAAACCATCATCGAACCGTTCCGGATCAAGAGCGTGGAACCGATCCGCTTCACGACGGTGGAAGAACGAGAGCGGTTGCTCGAAGAGGCGGGTTACAACCTGTTTCGGATTGACGCCCGGGACATTCTGATTGACCTGCTGACCGACTCCGGCACGAGCGCCATGTCCACCGAGCAGTGGGCGGCCATGATGCGAGGGGATGAGTCCTACGCCGGGAGCGAAAGTTTCTACCGGATGAAGGCGGTGGTGCAGGATCTGACGGGATTCCGGCACGTGATTCCCACACACCAAGGCCGGGCAGCCGAACGGATTCTGTTCAGCGTGATGTGCCGTCCGGGCCACATCGTGCCGAACAACAGTCACTTCGACACGACGCGGGCGAACATCGAATTCACCGGCGCCCAGGCGGTGGACCTGCCGATTCCGGAAGCCGCGGACACGCAAGCCTGGCATCCTTTCAAGGGCAATCTGGACGTCGAGGCGCTGGAGCGGCTGATCGCACGAGAGGGGCGGGAGCGCATTCCGCTGGTGATGGTGACGGTGACGAACAATTCCGGGGGCGGGCAGCCGGTTTCGATGGAGAATCTGGAAGCCACGCGGCGCGTGACGGCAAAATACGGCATCCCCTTATATCTGGACGCCTGCCGCTTCGCCGAGAATGCCTGGTTCATCCAGCAGCGCGAAGCGGGCTACCGGGACTGGACGCCGAAGCAGATCGCTCAGAAGATGTTCCGCCTGGCCGACGGGTGCACGTTCTCGGCCAAGAAGGACGCCTTCGCCAACATCGGCGGGTTTCTGTGCACGAACGACGACCGCCTCGCGGAACAGGAAACGCAGCTTCTGATTCTGACGGAAGGTTTTCCGACGTACGGCGGCATGGCGGGACGCGATCTGGAGGCGATTGCGGTCGGGCTGACGGAAGTGCTGGACCCGGACTATCTGCGCTACCGGATCACCTCGACGGCGTATCTGGGACGCCACATTGCGGAGGCGGGGGTGCCGATCGTGGAGCCGCCGGGCGGCCACGCCATCTACATTGATGCCGGGCGCATGCTGCCGCACATTCCGCGGCGGCAGTTCCCGGCCCAGTCTCTGGCCGTGGAGCTGTACCGGCATGCGGGGATTCGCTCGGTGGAGATCGGCTCGGTGATGTTCGGCGAGAAGGCTCAGCACGAGCTGCTGCGGCTGGCCATTCCCCGGAGGGTGTACACGCAGAGTCACATTGACTACGTGGTCGAGGCGATCTTAGAGGTCAACGAGCGGCGGCACGAGCTGCAGGGGTATGAGATCGTTTGGGAACCGCGGTTTCTGAGGCATTTCAGCTGCCGGTTCCGGCGGGTGGGATGAAGCCTCAGCGGCGCGCCACGACTTCGGCGGCGAGCACGCGCGGATCTTTGGTGCGGGCGTTGCGCGCGGCGCCGAGCAGGCGCACTTCTCGGAAGCCGGCCTGGCGGAACTCATCGAGGAAGGCCCCGCCCTCCCGGGCGCCGGCGATTCAGGCGAACCAGTCTGCTTCGCGGAAGCGTTCGGTCGGCAGGGGTCCGGCAAGGATGAGTTCGGCGGCGTAGACGGCTCCCGCCGGGCGCACGACGCGAGCCAGTTCACGGAAGATCTCGCGGCGCGCCGGGTTCAGGTTGAAGATGCCGTTGACCAAGGCGACGTCCACGGAGTGATCCGGAAGGGGGAGTTGCTCGGCGGCGGCGCGGCAGAAGAGCACGTGGCCGGCGCGGGCTTCGCGGGCGGCTTGCCGCGCCCGGCGTAACATCGCCTCGCTGAAATCCACGCCGATGACGCGCCCGGACGGGCCTGTGCGGCGCGCGGCGATCAAGGTATCCAGGCCGGCGCCGCAGCCAAGGTCGAGCACGCGGGCACCCGGCTCGATCGCGGCGAGCAGCGAGACGCAGGAAACTCCGGTGAAGGCTTCGACGGCCACGGCCGGCAGCTCACCGAGCAGGTCTGGTGGATAGCCGAGGCGGAGGGCGAAGTCGCGGCCGACGGGGAAGGGGTGCGGCGCCTGGGGGTGGTGGGCCGCGGCGGAATATGCTTCCTGGACACGCTCGCGAATTTCGCTATTCCGCCCCACGGGTGTAGCCATTATGTCACGGACGGCGGGACTTGTTCACAAGGCGCAGTGGGAGACGTACTGCAGAGCCGCGTTACGACCTGGCCGCTGATGTTGAGTTCGCCACCGGCGGCGCAGAGGACGTTTCGGCGTTCCCAGTCTGTCCCTGGGTGATGTCGATGCTGCCCTTGAAGTAGGCGCCGTCTTCGATGACGACGCCGGCCATTTTGAGGTCGCCGGTGAGGCGGGCGTTGCGGCGGATGATGATTCGCTCGGAGGCCTCCACATTTCCCTCCACCTGACCCTGGATTTCGACCTCGCGGGCGCGGATTGCGGCGCGGACCTTGCCGTTGGGGCCCACGGTGAGGCGGCAGCCCGGCAGGTCAATCTTGCCCTCGAGCTGGCCGTCAATCCAAAGATCCTCGCGCCCCTGTATGTCGCCCTTGACGGCCATGGTGGCACCGAGGACGGCTCCGTTGCGGGGCGGCTCGTTCGGTGGGCGAGACCCGGGAGGGGTTTGCGGAGGCCGGGGCGCGGCGGGTTGAGAAGGGGTCTCTTCCGGCGGTTTGCGTGTCCACATAGTCATAACGAATCTTCCCGATTCCGATTTGCGGGCGGCGAAAAGCCGTGCATGTCGGGTTCCGATCGACGGGGCCTGTAGAGATGAGCAGATCAGGGCGCCGGGGGGTCGGACAAGGATGCAATTCCTGCTCACGGGATGCAAAATCTACAGCATTTCCCGGCTCGGGGCGGATTCGAGGGCGGTGGTGCCCGGGGCGGGATTTGAACCCGCACGAGCCTTTCGGCCCAACGGATTTTAAGTCCGTTGCGTCTGCCGGTTCCGCCACCCGGGCGCAAGCTGCCGCCCCTATTGTAGCGTGCCGCTGCGCGGTTTTCCCGCGGCGGGATCCTTTGGGCGGGACGTGGCCGGAGGCTCAGCGGGGCCGATACTCGAGCGGGGCGCCCGGACCCAGGGGGATCTCGAGTGCGAGCCAAACGCCCAGCAGCAAGGACCACGACGTCAGGAACACCAGCGTATAGGGCAGCATCGTGGCGATCACCGTTCCAATGCCCGCGTTGGGTTGGTAACGCTGTACGAACGCGACGATCAGGGCGAAGTAGGACATCATCGGGGAGATGATGTTGGTAACTGAATCGCCGACGCGGTAGGCGGCCTGGGTCAGCTCCGGAGAATAGCCGGCCAGCATGAACATCGGCACGAAGACCGGCGCCATGAGGGCCCACTTGGCCGAGGCGCTGCCCATGAAGAGGTTGACGAAAGCCGAGAGCAGGACGAAGCCGACCATGAGCGGGATCCCGCCGAGCCCGGTGGCCTCGAGCAGCGCCGCTCCGTTGACGGCGAAGATGAGTCCGAGATTGCTCCAGTTGAACAGTGCGACAAACTGCGCGGCGAAGAAAACCAGGACCAGGTAGGTTCCGAGCGTGGACATGGCTTTTCCCATGCCGCTGGCGACTTCGGCGTCACTGCGGTAGGTTCCGGCGCCGATGCCGTACGCCAGGCCGACCAGCATCCCGCCGGCGAAAATCAAAGCCACGATCCCCGACAGAAGCGGCGAATGGAGCAGCCCGCCGGTGGCCGGATCGCGCAAAAACCCTTCCGCCGGCAGGGTGCCCCAGAGGATCCAGGCCGCGAAGAGGGCCGCTGCGGCTCCGGCGAACTTCAATCCGCGGCGCTCGGCGGGGCTCATCGGCTCCAGACGGACCTCGGGGGCGGCCTGGGGAAGGCCCAGCCGCGGCGCGACGAGCTTTTCGGTCACGAACGTTCCCGCGGCAGTGATGAGCAGTGCCGACACCGCCATGAAGTAGTAATTGCAGGCCGGGTTGACGCGGTAGGAGGGGTCGAGGAGCCGCGCGGCTTCCTGGGAAATGCCCGCCAGGAGCGGGTCTATGGTGCCGAGCAACAGGTTCGCGGAGTAACCTCCGGAGACGCCGGCGAAGGCGGCCGCCAGACCGGCCAGCGGGTGGCGTCCGGCGGCCTGAAAGATTTTCGCGGCCAGGGGCACCAACAGCACATAGCCGATTTCGCTGCCGACATTGGAGAGCACGCCTGCGAACACGATGGCGGCGGTGAGCAGGCGCCGCGGGGCGGCCAGCACGAGCTGGCGCAGGAGTGCATCGAGCAAGCCGCTGGCTTCCGCCACTCCGATGCCGAGCATCGCCACCAGGACGGTGCCGAGCGGGGCGAAACCGGTGAAGTTGGTTACGAGGGAGGTGAGCAGGCGCTGGAGTCCGGCGACGCTGAGCAGATTGACCGGAGCAACCAGCTCGCCGGTGCCGGGGTGCCTGACGGAAAGACCCAGCTCGGCTGCAAGGGCCGAGAGCAGGACGACGGTGAGCGCCAGCGCGGCAAACAGCGTAGCGGGGTGAGGCAGGCGGTTCCCCGCACGTTCGACGGCCGCCAGCAGTTGCGAGACCCAGGAAGTGGTTTTCACAGGAGGAGCCGAAACTGGCAATTTTAGCAGCACGTCGCGGCAGTTCCGGCTGGGACGGCGGTGCACGGACGCCTCAGTTGCGCACGGGCCCGCCGAAGGCGGCCTGTGACCGGTGCGCGCGGAGGGAGGCTACGGCGGGATTTGGCGAACGGGCGCCCGCTGGACGATAATGAGGGTGAATCTTCGGAGGCAGCGGCTTCCGGAACGACCATTCGAGCCATGACAGGTTTCCTACGGGTTGCCGGCGTTTCACTCGCGGCGGTGGGGGTGATCTTTGCGGACTCGATTCCCCGGCGGCCCCCGGCCGGGAAGGTGGAGATCCTCAGGACCGCGGAGATCAAGCCGGGAATGAAGGGCTACGCCTGGACGGTGTTCCAGGGCAGCGAGCCCGAGCCGGTGCCGGTGGAAATCATCGGGTTGTGGAAGAACGTCTGGGGTCCGAAGCAGGACATCATCCTGGCCAAGTTGGGCGGCAGGGCGCGCGAGACGAACGTGGCGGGGGGCATGAGCGGGAGTCCGGTGTATGTGGATGACAAACTCGTGGGGGCGATTTCCCTGCGCATGAGCGTCTTTTCGCCGGACGCGGTCTGCGGGATTACTCCGATCGAGCTCATGCTGGAGCTCTCCGATTTTGATTCCTCGCAGCCGGCAGACGCCCGCACGCCGGACCGCGCATGGGTCCGGGAGCGGCTCGAGATTCCCTCGGAGCTCCTGGCGCGGGTGACGGGGGCGGGAGCAAGCCTCCCGGCGGGTCTGGAAACGCCGGCGCTGGTTCCGATCGAAACGCCTCTGGTGTTTTCCGGATTTCACGACAGCGTGCTGCGGGAGTTCGGCCCGCTGTTCCGGCAGCTTGGCATTGCGGCCGTGCAAGGAGGCGCTGCCGGGAGTCTCGGGGACCCTGCGCCCGCACCGGGTTGGGAGAAAGCGCTGCGCCCGGGCGATGCCGTGGCCGGCGTGCTGGTCTCAGGCGATATGAGCATCACGGGCCTGGGCACGGTAACGTACAACGACGGACGGCGGGTGCTGGCTTTCGGCCATTCGTTCTTCAACCTGGGTGCGGTGGAGATGCCCATGAGCAAGGCCGAAGTGCTGATGGTGCTCTCCTCGAGTTTTCAGCCGACCAAATTCGCGAATGCGACCGAGATCGTGGGCGCCCTCAAGCAGGACCGCCGCAGCGGCATTCTGGGCCTTCTGGGGGCCAAAGCGGAAATGATCCCGGTGAGTGTGACGGTGCGGTCGCTGCGGGACGGCAGTGAAGCGCTGGAGGTCTTCCGGGAGCGGCGCTTCCGCTACCACGTGTTCGTCCACCAGAAGTGGACCCCCACGCTGATGATGCTCACGCTGTTCAATTCGATTGCGGGGGTGAACGATTTCGGCGAGGAAAGCACCTTCCGCCTGAGCGGGGAGGTGGAGCTGGAAGGCGGACCGAGCGTCCGGCTGATGACGATGCAGGCGCCGAGCGAGGTGCCGGTGCCGGCGCCCCTGTTGCTGGCGGGCTGGGTGGGGGACCGCTTCAACCGCCTGTTTCTGAACGCGGTCAAGGCGCCGCGGCTGAAGCGCGTGGAGGTGGCCGTGGAGCTGCTGCCGCAGCGACGCGTGGCGACGATCGAGAACGCCTGGGCCGAGCAGACCGAAGTTAAGCCGGGAGACGAGATTCCGCTCAAGGTTTTTCTGCGGCCGTATCGGGGCGAGCGCCTGGAGCGCCGGTTCACGCTGCGCGTTCCGCCGGGTCTGCCCAAGGGCGACTATCAGATTCTGCTCAGCGACGCCGACACCCTGAACCGCCTGGAGAGCGCGGCCGGGCGGGCCAGCCGCTTTCTGGATCTGGAACAGACGGTGACGCTGCTCAACCGGGAGCGCGCCAACAACAATCTTTACGTCTCGCTGGTCAAGACCAGTCCGACGCTGTATTTCGACGACAAGACCCTTCCGAGCCTGCCCGCCTCGGTGTGGAACGTGCTGCAGACGGGCCGGGCTGCGACCCGCCCGCTGGCGGCGTCGCGCGAGACGGTGGACGAGCAGGCGGCCCTTCCTTTCGACTTTGTCATCAGTGGTAATTACTCACTGCGCATCAAAGTAAATTAGTCGCGGTACTTACTGATGAAAAAACAACTTGCTGTGTATTTTGCAGGGCTTTTCGTGTCCGGGCTGTGGGCGGTCGAGACGCGCACGTGGCGGCAGGCGGATGCGGCCGATTTTGAGAAAGCCAGCCTGAAGCGCATCGCGTTGCGGAGCGACGGTCGCCTGACGCTGGGCCCGGTGCTGGCGGAGGTGCTGGATTCCGGGCTGCCGTACTTGTGGGCGCTGGCGCAGGACTCCAAAGGCGCCCTCTACGCCGGCGGAGGCGGGCCGGGGGCCGGAGCGGCGGTGTGGGTGATCCGGCCGGGGGGACGCGCCGAGGTGCTGGCGGAGCTGGAGGGGCTGGAGGTTCACGCGCTGGCGGTGGACCGGCAGGACCGGCTCTATGCGGCCACTTCCCCGGACGGAAAAGTCTACCGCATTGCGGCCGGCAAACCGGAGGTGTTCTACGAACCGAAGGCCAAGTACATCTGGGCTCTGGCGTTCAACAGTAAAGGCGAGCTGTTTGTGGCCACGGGAGACGACGGCACGGTGCACAAAGTCAGCCCGGACGGCAAAGGGTCGGTGTTCTTCCACACGGAAGAGACCCACGCCCGCTCGCTCGCCGTGGACGCCGCCGACAACCTGGTGGTCGGCACAGAGCCGGGAGGGCTAATTCTGCGTGTGACGCCGGCCGGGCAGGGTTTCGTGCTTTATCAAGCGCCGAAGCGGGAGATCACGGCGGTGGCACTGGGTGCGGACGGCTCCATTTGGGCGGCGGGCGTAGGCGACAAAGCTCCGGCGCCCGCACCCGCCCCACCTATTGCGCCTCCTCCGCCAGCGCCTCCCAAGCCGGCCGAGCCGGCCAAGCCCACGCTTTCGCCCCAGTTGCAAAGCACGGCGCAGACCTCGCCGGCGGCGGCGCCGCTGGCTCCGGCTCCTCCGGCGGGCGGTTCGGAAATCTACCGGATCCACAGCGACGGCCAGCCGCGCACGGTCTGGCGCCACGCTCAGGAGACGGTTTACACGATCGTGCTCGACCGGGAAGGCAGGCCGGTTCTGGGGACGGGCAACCGGGGAATGATTTACCGGCTGGATTCCGACCGGCTGCACACGGCCCTGGTGGCGGCGCCCCCGACGCAAGTGACCTGCCTGCTGGCGGGAGCCGACGGTGCGCTGTATGCGGCCACGGGGAACATCGGGAAAGTGTTCCGCATGGGCCCGGGCCTCGAAAAAGAAGGCATCGTGGAAAGCGAGGTCTTCGATGCCGGGGGGTTCTCCCTCTGGGGAAGGCTGGGATGGCGTGGGGAAACCCATGGGGGCAGCGTGCGTTTCGAAACGCGCAGCGGGAACGTGGACCGGCCGCGGAAGGACTGGAGTCCCTGGGAGCCCCTTGACGCCGACGGGCGCGTGCGCTCGCCGCGAGCGCGCTTCCTTCAGTGGAGACTCGTGCTCGGGGCGTCGCCGGAAGGCCGCTCACCGGAAGTAGGCGTGATCGAGGTGGCCTACCTGCCCCGGAACGTCGCTCCGGTGATCTCCCAGATCGAGATCACGCCGCCGAATTACCGCTTCCCGCCGCAGTCGCTCACGCTCACCCAGACGCGTTCCATCACGCTTCCGCCCCTGGGCCCGGGCCGGAGGAGCACACCTCCCTCCCCTGTGGTGTCCAGCTCCCTGACCATGCAGTACGAAAAGGGACACATCGGGGCGCGCTGGGCTGCGAGCGACGAAAACGACGACGAGCTCCTCTTCAAAGTGGAGATCCGGGGCGAGGGCGAGTCCGAATGGAAAGTGTTGAAAGAGGACCTCAAGGAAAAGTATTGGAGCTGGGACTCGACCGCCTTTCCGGACGGCCGCTACCGGCTACGCGTGACCGCCACTGATGCGCCGGACAACCCGGCGGGCCAGGCTCTGAGCACCTCGCTCGAGAGCGAGCCGTTCCTGATTGACAACACGCCGCCGCAGATCACGGGACTGGCGGCCGCACCGGCAGGGGGACGGCTCGAGGCGCGCTGGCAGGCACAGGATGCGCACAGCGTGATCACCAAAGCGGAGTACTCCCTGAACGGCGGGCCATGGATCGTGGCCGAGCCGACCACGAAGCTTTCCGACTCGCGCCGGCACGAATACCGACTTCTGGTGGAGCGCAGCTCTCCCGGCGAACAGACCATTGCGGTGCGGGTCACCGACGAATACGACAATCAGGCCGTCGAGAAGGTGGTCGTGCGATAGGCGCTGCGGCGCGCAGTTCTGCCTTGGGTGCGGTCAGCGCCGGGACAAATCGCGAATGTAGATGTCCTTGAAGCGCATGTTGCCCTCGCCGCCGGAGTGGAGCTGGAGGGCGATGTAGCCGTCGAAGGATTTCGGATTGGGGTCGGTGAAGTCCACCATGAGCACGCCGTTCAAGTAGGAGATGTAGCGGTTCCCCTCGACCTTCAGGAGGAAATCGTTCCAGTCATCGGGCCTGATGACGGCCTCCAGTTCCGGCGCAGGCCAGACAATCCAGCCGCGGCCGTCGCCGTAGACGCCTCCGGTGTGCCGCCCGATGGTTTTGTCAATTTCAAACTGCAACCCCTGGGTGACGATCGCGGTGCCCGGTTTGAAATCCGTGCGGAAGAAGACGCCGCTGTTGCCCGCGGCTTCGCACTTGAAGCGCAGGAAGAGATGGAAGTCTTTGTACATCTTTTCGGTGCGCAGGTACCCGTATTCTTTGGTTACGCCCTGGCCGTGGATGGTGCCGTTTTCGACCTCCCATTTTTCCTGGCCGACCTTCACCCAGCCGGTCAGGTCCTTGCCGTTGAACAGCGGGACCCAGTCCTCGCCCGGCAGCCGGGGACGGCCCGACTGAGCCGCCGCAACCGCCGCACCAAGCGCGATCAAGCACAGTAGATTTCGCATCGTCGTTGCTCCTCGAAGACAGAGTAATCCGGAAAGGCCATGATACCCGAGGGCCTATGCGAGCGCGGAACGGACGGCCTCGGCGATACGGTGGGCCCAGGCGTCCACGCGCGAGCGGTCCGGGCCCTCGACCATGATGCGCGCCAGCATCTCGGTTCCGGAATAACGTACCAGCACGCGCCCGGACTCGCCGAACTCCCGCCGTGCGCCGGCGATTTCGGCCGCGACCTGCGGCAGCTCCTCGAGCGGGGGCTTTGCGCGGACCGGGACGTTGACGAGCTTCTGGGGGTACAAGACGAGGTCGCGCAACAACTCGTCCAGGCCGCACCGGGATGCGCCGAGCACCTCTAAGAGGCGCAGGGCGGTGAGCAGGCCGTCGCCGGTGGTGGCGTACTCGCGGAAGATGATATGGCCGGACTGCTCGCCGCCGAGCAACGCATCCACGCGGAGCATTTCCTCGAGCACGTATTTGTCGCCGACGGGGGCCCGGAGCATGCGGATTCCCAGCCGGGCCAGAGCCTCTTCCAGACCGAGGTTGGACATCACGGTGGCGACCACCAGGGGCGGGCGGCCGGGCCGCGCCAGCCGCCCGTGGCGGTGCAGGTAGCGGGCCGCCAGGAACAGCACGGCGTCTCCGTCGGCGATGCGGCCCGAAGAGGAGACGAACAGGGCGCGGTCGGCGTCGCCGTCGAACGCCACACCGAGGTCGGCGCGCTCGGCGAGGGTCCGCTGCTGCAAGGTCTCCAGGTGCAGGCTGCCGCAGTCCCGGTTGATGTTCCGGCCATCTGGCTCGCAGGCGATGGGGATGACCGTAGCGCCGAGGCGGCGGAACAGCTCGGGGGCGAGGAGTGAGGCGGAACCGTTGGCTCCGTCCACCACGAGCCGCACGCCTGAGAGCGTGCCAGGAAAGGTGGCAGCCAGAAAGTCCAGGTAGGCGCGGTCGAGCCCCTCTTCCAGAGGCGGCAACTCCGAGGCGGGGGTGACGCCGGTCTCAAGAAGCGCGAAGATGCGCTCCTCGAGCAGGTGTTCCTCCCGGTCCGGAAGCTTGTAACCTTCCGGGCTGAATATCTTGATGCCGTTGTCCTGGTAAGGGTTGTGGGAGGCGGAGATCATGATGCCGGCGGCGAAGGCGCCGCTGCGGGCCAGCCACGCGATGCCGGGTGTCGAGATGAGGCCCGCAAAGCGGACCGCTGCCCCGGAGGAGCGCAATCCCGCAGCGACATAGCCTGCCAGCCACGGGCTGGACTCCCGCGGATCCATGCCGAGCACGATCTCGGGATTCGGGCTGTGTTGCCGCGCCCACTGGCCCACCGCGACTCCCACGGCGAAGACGGTCGGAGGATCCAAAGGGAATTGGCCGGCGATGCCGCGGATGCCGTCGGTACCGAATAAGCGGCGATTCATGGCACCGAACCGCCCGAAGGGATTTTTTCGACGACGACGCGGACGGTGATGGAAGGCGGCGTTTCGAGGCGCACCTGCGGGTCCGCCACGAACGCCTGCACCTGGAACTCTTCCTCTCCCACGACTCCGGAAAGGTCCACCGGGTCGGTTTCGGCGAACTCGACCCGATTGACGTGGCTCTCGGGCCCGATGATGCGCACGGTGCGGGGGCGTACTTCCTGCGAAGCGATGCGATAGCCTGCCTGGGGCGGGCCGGCGAAGCGCACCTGGACCGGAATGTCGCGGCTGAGGCGGCGCTCAAACCGCAGGCGGATCTGGGCGGGGATGGCCCGGACGAGCCTGACTCCGGCCGGCAGCGTAACATTGGAGGAGTCCAAGGTGAAGGTCCGTTCTCCGGGCCGGAAGACAGGTTTCAAGTCCAGGACGACGGCGACCGAAGACAAGTGATCCGTGCGAAGCTGGGCAGCCGATCCTTCGACTTCCAGATGGACCGTGGCGGGCGGCGGCGAGCTGATCTCCAGATCGGGCGGGATGTTGCGGAACTGGACCGGTACGGAGACGGAGGTGACCACCCTGGGGTCGCCCACCAGAGCGAACCACAACAGTACGGCCAAGGCCACGGAAAGAAGCTTCCAGCTCAGGTTCTCGAGCACGCGGCGGAGCATCAGCGCCTCAGCCGGGTCCAGCCCGCGTCTTCCGAATTCAGGGGGATGTCACCGGCAGTTTCCGCGGCGGGCAGCGCCACGCCGCGCACGCGCCGCCCGAAGTGCTGCGCCATGATTTCATCCACGCGCTGGAGCGTCACATCCTGCTCGATTTCACCGTACAGGGCCACGGAGATGCGGCCGGTTTCTTCGGAAACCACGATGGAGAGGCAATCGGTGTCCTCTGTGATGCCGATAGCGGCGCGGTGGCGGGTGCCGAGCTTGCGGGAGAGGGCGGGATTCATGCTGAGCGGGAGGAAACAGGAGGCGGCGGCGATGCGATCCCGCTGGATGATGACGGCGCCGTCGTGGAGGGCGCCGCCCGGTTGAAAGATGGAGAGCAACAAGTCGCGGGAAAGCTGCGCATCCAGCCGCACGCCGCTTTCAATGAAGGTGCGCAGGCCGGTGTCGCGCTCGATCACGATGAGGGCGCCGATTTTCTGCTGGGAGAGCCGTGCGACGGCCAGAAGGATCTCGTCGGCGAACTCCATCTGTTGCAGGCGGCCGCGGAAGCCGGTCCAGCGGCGCCCGAGGCGGATGAGGGCCCGGCGGATCTCGGATTGAAACAGCACGATCAGGGCGAAGGCGGTGTACGGCACGACGACGGAGAGGATGGAGCGCAGCAGCTCCAGGCGCAGGTAGATGGAGGCCAGGTAGATGACCAGCAGCACTCCCACTCCCGCCAGAAGCTGCGCAGAGCGCCGCCCCCGCACCAAGAGGAAAAACTGGTAGATGAGGAAAGCGACAATGAGAATGTCCAGGAGGGCGGTGAGGCTCAAGGCAGGCAAGCGGGCGGGGAGCGCTGCGAAACTCATGCCAGTTGTCCGAGCGGCGGGTCGCTCGAAGCTATCATCTTAACGCACGCGCCGTCCGGGTCCGATCGGGTCCGCACAGGGACTCGCCGGCCAGCGCGTCTTGAAGGCCATCAACTGGGGAAGCGGAACTGCGCCTCGCGAACGGAGAGGCCCCGCACTTCGATACGGCTCAAATCCGCCGTCCCCAGACCGACGGCTTCGGCGAGCCGGAGGGTGTTGTCGCAATCCCGGAAGGGCGCCACGCCGCGCCCGGCGCGCGGGTCATAGCCCATGACCGCGGTGGCGACGGCATCCGTGGTCACGGGGTTGGTTCCGGCGAGGATCACTCCGGGCTTGACGTGATAAATGCCGCGGATCCAGGGCCCCTCGCCTCCGGCCAGGGTTTCAATGCCGTCTATGAGGGCCAGATCAATGGGGCGCGCCGCCACCAGATCCACCGTGATGCGGGGCACGCGGTAGCCGGGGTGGCGGCTGGAGCCGGGGTCCAGTTCCGGAGGGGAGCTCCGGGAGGGCTGGCGCTTGCCGAAATGCAGAATCTCGGCGCGGCCTTTCGTGGGGTTTTCGTTGGGCTCCTGCTCGCCGGCGTCGTCGCCGTAAATGGAGGCGGGAGTGATTCCGAAGCAATTTTTCAGGGAGAGGGTGACGCCGCAGGTTTCGTGATTCTTGAGCTTGGCCATGGAGACGAATACGTCGGTTTCCTCGTAGGCCGGATGCAGGTCGTAGGCGGGGAAGATGTAGCCGCCGTAAGGGGGCTTGAAGCGGGAGTAGCGCCGTGCGCCGGTCAAGGCGTTGGTGTTGACGAATTCGATGCCCGGGGCCGCGTTGCGGAGTGCGCGCACGTTCCAGCCTGAGTCGAGCAGGTATTCCTCGAGCGGCCCGCCGGTGGCCCAGCAGCTTTCGACGAAGCGGATCCGCCGCGCCCCGGCACGGCCGAGCAGGTGGGCGAAGGCCCCGACCATGTTGGGGTGCGAGTAGTGGGTGACGCCGAGGGGCAGTCCGTTGACGCGGAGGGCGGGGCTGCCGGTGAGGTTGAGCTTGATGGTAACGGTCTTGCCGCGAACGATCCGTTCCAGTCCGCCGAGCTGGTCGAACATGGTGGAGAGCACCGAGACCAGTTGTTCACGGTCGTAGGTGGTGCAGCGTGCCACGGCGACGGGAGCGGTCGGGGGTTCTTTGGCTCCGAGGGCGGCCGTACCCACTAATCCCAGAAATTCGCGGCGCGTCATAGTTAAAACAGGATAACAAAGCGACACGAGGATTTGGCAAGCGCGGGCACGGACTCTACATGGATTTCTGATACTATCGAGGCGTGGCCCACGGGCCGCCCGGGAGCGGCGTAGCGACCTGTCCGTAGGGGCGAGGGGTGTGAAATCCGGATTGAAGTTCGCGCGGAAACTTCTGTTCATCCCTGGCGATCCTAGGAGCACTGGTAATTGTGGCCCGTAGCGTGCTGGGGCCGTTTCGACTTATCTGGCCGGTCCACTCTCCGCTCAATGCCGCAGGAGCCTACGGCCTGGCGGTGACGGCGTTGCTGCTGACGGCCCCCGGCAGCCGGCGCCGTTGCGTTCGCAAGACGAGCCTGGTTTGGAACTCGGCCGTGGCCGCGGGTGTCGTCCTATTCCTGGTGACAGCAGCTTACGTGCGGTCTTTGGGCGTCGGCTTTCTTGCGGACGACTTTACGCTGTTGAGGCACAGCCTGACGGCCACCGCCGAGTCCCTGGCGGCGACCTTTACCGCGCCCGGCGGGGACGGTTTCTACCGGCCGCTCGGCGCAGTGGCGTTTGCGAGCCAAGCTCGCTGGGCGGGAGCGGATCCGCTCCGCTGGCATGTGGTCGGCCTGGCCCTCCACGGGTTGAATTCCGTTCTGGTCTACCTCCTGGCGGCGCGGCTCCTGTCGTCCGGCTTTACGGCGCTCGTGGCGGCAAGCCTCTTCGCAATCCACAACAATCACACGGAAGCCGTCGTCTGGGTGGCGGCCAGGTTCGACCTGCTGGCGACGCTCTTCGTGCTCATTGGCCTGCTGTTACACCTAGAGTCGTCCGGCAGTTCCGGGCTCCGGGCGGTTCTGTGCCGGGCGGGCGCGGTGGCGGCGATGACGGCGGCCATTCTGACCAAGGAATCCGCCTACGTCTTGCCGTTGCTGTTAGTTTGCCTGCCCGACGGGCGTTCGCTTCGAGTGCGGCTGAAGGCCGCATCACCGCTTTTCGCGGTCGCAGGGCTTCTATTTGCGTACCGGTGGATGATGTTCGGCGATGTCGGCGGCTATCTCGTGGAGGGCAGTCCCCAGGCACTGCAAGTAGGGTTCGCGAGTACGCTGAAGGCGCTCGGAATGCGTCTGTGGGCCTTGCTTTACTTTCCGATCAACTGGAGCACGGACCCTGGCTGGCTGGGCGGTTTTGGCCTTTTGCTGCTGGTCGTTTCCACGTTGGCCCTGGCCGCGACCCGAAAAAGCCTTCGGCGGCTACCGTGGCTGATTTTCGTGTTGCTCGCCGTCCTGCCGGTGCTTCCTTTTCTGCTGGTGGGAGCTGATCTGTGGGGCTCACGAGTCTTGTACCTGCCCTCCATCGGGTATTGTCTGCTGTTGGCCTCCGCCGCAGACGGTCTTTTCGGGTGGCGCCGCGTGACGGCGACGGCCGGGTTGGTGCTGGCCCATTTCATTCTTGTGCAGCAGAATCTCGCCAACTGGGAGTACGCCTCCGCCCGAGTCCGCGCTGCGTGCCTGCTCGGGGCCCGGCACGCGGAAGCAGCCGTTGTTCCAGCCGCTGCGGGCCTTCCGCGCACGATCCGCGGCGTTCCGGCCTTCCTGGATTTCAAGGACTGCATCACGGCGATCCGCAGAGACCTGGCCGGCGCAGCCTCTGTCAGCCATGTGCGCAGTCAGCCCGCGGTTCTTGCCTGGGATCCGGGGAGGGACGAGCTTCGCTGCCTGGAAGGGTGCCTGGAGGCCACACCGGCTCCCTAGCCGCACACGCATCGGCGGTTGTGCCCCAACATGTCCTGACAGCTCGCGTGCCCGAGGTGCAGCGACTATGAATCAGGGTCTGTGCAGCGTGGCCTATTGAACGCTCAGATCTGCGCTCCTATAGACGGGTTCGCTATTGACGCACCCCCCATCGTTGCCCTCGAGGCGTCCATCGCCTCCGGTCCTTCCGGTTCTCGTGTTCTGCGTGCTGGTGGTCACTTCCCAGTAGACGGCACAACTATAATTCGGCGGTGAAGGAGAACAGCTTTGAATTGTGCCTGCCGGGAGATAACTGAACTGGATCTCAGTAGGCATTGGGAAAAACGCGACACTCAAGGTCACGCTTGTGGCGGTACAGCCATAACTCTTACCTGCCTCGACGTAGAATCTGCTCCGATCATTCTGCGCCTGAACACTTGTCGGATTCCAACTGACTGCGCGCAGATAGACGCATGGCTCAACCTGCGGTTGAAACTGGGCGGCGAGGCAACAGGAATCCGGAATGAAAGGCACGGTTGTTGCCCGCGGGGAAAAGATCCGGGACTCCTTGCGGCGCACTGCCTGCTACGCTACGACGTTAAACGTATCGCGCTTGGCATGCACCAGCTTGCGGGCGGGTCAGTTTCAAACGCGAGGTCTATCGACTACGGACAACCTCCAGATCGCCAGCGAATTTGTGAGTATCCGTGTTCGTGCAAGTTCCCGTGTTTCCGAGGAGATAACCGTGGCCCGAAATCTTCCCGGTTTGCTCATTCGTCTTAAGCGTGGTGACCTGCCAGACGCTTGTGCAATCATTATCTCTTGAGAAGGTGCAGGCTTGAGGGTCCTGCTGGCTAGGAGAAACATTGAACTGGATGTTTGCCGGGGGTACGGAGCCCACACCAGCCCCCAAGCTCGCAGCCGCGGCGTTACACCCTGGACTCTTTTTTGCATAGACGTACAAGAAACTCTCGCCGCCCTGGAATACTACGCTTTGGGGGCTCCATAAGGCCCTGTCGAGGAGCACGAAGGGGTTTACCGTCTGCTGCGCCGACGCGGCGACCGCGGCCACGTACGCCGCCGCGATGGGGCAATACTCGATCGTGCCTTCATTGTCGGCCTCGAAGGTGCCATCTTCGCAGCCCGTTGCGGGGCAAAGGGGCAGATAGGCCGTGGCCTGAGCATAACAATACTGGGCGGAGTTGTAGGCGTACGCCGAGCGCGTCCGCCCCGGGTTATACAGGTTGACCGCCACGTTCGGGACGGTGTGCCCTGCGGTGCAATTGGTGTTGACCACCGAGGTAGCGGTCACGGACGGACCGCCGGATTCCGCCATGGCGACATAGGTGTAGCCGACCGGATAGGGCATGTCCTGGGCGGCGAGACCGAAAGAGAAGGAAGTCACCAGCACTCCACATCGGATCCAACGCCACATGGCGACGCGCCTCCTTCGCAGATGCAGTTTTGCAAGATCAATGCGCATGGCCGTTTCCCGGCAAAACCCTGAGGGGTTCGCCCGGGCGCCACACCCGCGCCTCACGCCTGACTTTGGCGATATGCCCGTCGAGTTTCAACGCCTCGGCAGGAGCAAGTTCCAGCTTCAAGTCGGAAACGATGCGCAGCAGAACGGCTTTCTTCCGCTCCTCTAAGCCGGAGACCTCCTTGACCACGTCCGGCGCGTTGTTGCGACCGGCATTGGCCCGGTGAATCCGGAGAATCTGTTCGTCCAACGGGCGGACCTCGGAGAAGTACGCATCCGCCGCGCGGACAATCCGCGCAATGTCCGAGCGCTGTAACCCGGAGGATTGCAAATAGCTGACTTTCGTTTCAAAGTCCCAGTGAGGCGGAGGCATGTTTCTCATCACCAGGAAGAACAGCACCCACGCCTCATCTTCGGGAATGGGTGTGGAACCGGCCGGGGGGCCCGGCAGCTGGGGCCATGACGCCTGGGCGATCAGGCAGTAGGCGACAAGCGATCGGATGATCTGAGGCACCACCATGGCCGCAGTATAGAGCTTCCTTTTTTTTTTTGTCAACCGCTTTTTTAACACCCCGCGCGTTCGGGGGGCGTCGCAGTCACCCCGGGGGCAAACTTTGTTTACTCGATGATGACGGTGGCGTAGACGGAAACCTGCGGGATGTCTACGCCGGTGCCTTCTTCGACGGGGTAAGTTTCCAGGTCGCGGGGAGGAGCCTCGGGCGAGTAAAGCCGGGCCTTTTTATAACTTCCGAGAAAGTGGGCGGTGACGTTTTCCACCGGATAGCCCGAGTAGTTGACCAGGTGGAGCACGAGGCGGCCTCCGGGGGCCTCCAGCAGGTTGGAGAGCATGCTTGCGACGTTGAACAACCGGACTCCGAGGTTCGTGCGGCCCACGAGGGAGTTGACGCCGCGCCAGATCTCGTCGAGCCGCTCGAGGTCCTCCTTGGCGAGAGTAATCTGGCCCCTGGCCGTCGGAGGGAAGCGCCAGCCCGGCGGGCCGGTGAGCAGCGTGCCGCCGGAACGGGCAAAGGCGCGCAGCAGTTCCTTCTGCTCCTCGGTCAGGGACTGGGGGTCTACGTTGACGGCCATGCGGGCGCCCTCGAGGATCCCGGGCGCCAGTTTCCAGCGCGGGACGGGCCGCACGGGAGTGTGCTTGACCGCGACCATGTCGAGGATGCTGCCCGAGAGCAGCGCGCCGCTGTCGGCGTCCTGGATCATGGCCAGACGCCCGTGGGGGCGGCCCGCGGTCCAGTCGCGATGCTCTTCGAAGTAGCGTAAGTACACCGCCATGCGGCGCCAGGTCTTCACGGCGCGTTCCTCGCGATCGAACAGGCGTTGTTCGAACTGCGGATCGAGCGAGACGATCCAGCGCGCGCCGTTCATGGCCGCGTCCGCGATGGCCTGCAGGTAGCGCTCCTCGGTGACGACGGTCCCCGGCGGCGGATCGTAGCCGATCCAGACGGGGGCGCCGGAGGCCGCGCGGAGGAAGCGCAGGAAGCCGCTGTTGGTGTCAATCCACGGGCCTCCGGTGGGGGCCGCTTTGGCGGCGCCGTCTTTCTGGATCTGGATGCCCGGCCAGAGGCCCTGATAGGTGGCGATCAGCGGAGCGCCTTCGCGCAACCGGAGCGCCCATCGCGGCAGCAGTTCGATGATCACGGCTGGCGTGCCGGCCAGCGAGTCGCGGACGCGCGCAAGGGCGGCCTCGTCGAAGTAGCCTTCGAGGACGATGCCGGTGAGCTTGCGGGCCAGGGCTTCGCGCGCCTGAGCGGCGGCGTCTTCTTCCGGGCGGATGACGCCGAGGGTGGCGATCCGGTGCGCAGCGGCCTGGGCGGCAAACTCCGGGGACCAGTGCACGCGTTCCAGCAAGAGGCAGTTGACGGGCGCCTCGCGGACCAGCGCGAGGGTCCCGGGATCAGAGGAGTGCCAGCGGGCGGGCACCCAGTCGGCCACGGACGCCGCCAACAGAAAGAGCAGGATCATGTTTCCACTTTACGCCGACTTGATCTCGGTCCACAGCCGGTCCCGGAGACGTTGCGCCGCCGCGGGCATGGGCCGGAACCACTCGCCGCGGGCCAGGACCTCGGCGGGCGGATAGAGCGTCGCATTGTTCCGCACGGAGGCATCGAGCAAGGCGAGCGCCCCGCCGTTGGCCGTCGCGGTGCGCGTGGCCTGAACGACGGCGGCGGCGACGCGGGGCCGGAGCAGGTAGTTGAGGAACTCATGGGCGAGCGGTTTGCGGCGGCTTTCGCGCAGGATGACGGCCGTATCGGCGTAGAGACCGAATCCCTCGCGCGGGTAAACGAAGCGGATCGCGGGCGAGGCGTCCATTGCCTGCTGGGCGGTGGTGGCCCACAGCTGGGCGGCGAGCACGTCACCGGCAAC
>DATLYE010000040.1:0-40222 GCA_035575135.1 Bryobacteraceae bacterium | reverse complement strand
TAAAGACTCTGGCGCTCGAGATTGGCTAGTTCCAAAAGCACCGGAACTTCCCCGAGCGCCTGAGCCGCCACGATCCGCACGCTCGGGGCCGGATCGCTCAACGCCCTCCTCAGAGGCTGCCGCGAACTTCTAAGCGCGGCGCCGCCGCGCATCAGCAGACCCATTGCAGCCCAGTACCGTACGGCGCTGTCACCGTCGCGCAAGGCCGCCGTCAGATGGGGGACAACTTCCGGCTTGAGGGATGAAGCCATCTCCGCCGTCTGAAGAACCCTCCGCACGGGGTAGCGGCCTTCGTCGTGGCCCATCTCATACGGCGTCGAACCCTCCGAGCGGGCATGCAGCTCGTCCTCCGGCAAAAAGCCGAGATCGCAAACCGCCAGGGCGTGATCGCGCTGGGCCTGGCGCAAGCGCTCGAGGATGCCGCGATACTCGGAAGCAGTGGCGAGGTTGCGGATTTCATCCGGATCGGCTTCCAGATCGTAAAGCTCCTCAGGGGGCTTTCGCTCCCAGAAATAAGTTTGCGGAGCCTTGAGCTTGCCCTCGTCGTAGAGCCGCCTCCAGAGGCGCGTGGTGGGCGTCTCGAACATGTACTCCAGATACTGGCCGTAGATCAAGTGGGGCATATAGTTGCGGATGTAGATATAGCGGCGGTCGCGCACCGACCGGACCAGGTCATACCGCTCATCCATGCGGCCGCGCAGGCCGTGGAGGAAGGGCGGTGATGGCCCCTCGTATCTGCCCATGAACGCCGTGCCCTGCATCCACGACGGCGGGCGGATCCCTGCCAGGCTCAACACCGTGGGTGCAAGATCTACAAAGCTGACCAGCCGCTCCGTTCGCCCTCCCGGGCGGTAATCCCGAGGCGCCAGTTCGCGAAACGTCTCCGGCACGAACACGATCAGCGGAACCCGAAGTCCGGAGTTATACGGCCAGCGCTTGTGGCGCGGCATGCCCGAGCCGTGATCGCTGTAGAAAAACACGATCGTGGAATCGGCCAGACCGTCGGCCTCCAGCTGGCCGAGCAGCTCACCCGCCTGCCGGTCCATGGTGGTGATGTTGTCGTAGTACTGCGCCCAATCGCGGCGGACCTCCGGCGCGTCCGGATGATAGCGAGGCAGGCGGACCTTGGCAGGATCGTGGATCAGCTCGTGTGGACGCCGCCGGATCTGGCTCTCATGGGTGATCGTGAAATTGAAAACCGAGAAAAAAGGCTGGCCGGGCCGGCGCTTTCGCCAGTGCGCCCTGGTGCTCGATTCGTCCCAGACCACACCGGGCTTTTCCAGATTGTAATCCTCTTTGACGTTGTTGGTGGCGTAATAGCCGGCCTCCCGCAAGAACTGAGGGTACATGCGCATGTAGGACGGCAGCCGCACCATGCTTCGCATATGTTCCGAACCGGTGCTCGACGGATACAGGCCGGAGATGATCGCTGTTCGTGCCGGGGCGCACACCGGCGCCGTGGACCAGGCGTTCAAATAAATCATTCCGCGGCGAGCGAGCCGGTCCAGGTTCGGCGTGGTCGCAAAAGAGTCGCCGTAGCAGCCCAGATTCGGGCCCATGTCCTCGCAGGTGATCCACAGGATGTTGGGGCGCCGGGACTGAGCGCGGCTCAGAGCCGCACCCGCCAGGGCGGCATGAAACTCACGGCGGCTCGGGGCGGGCATCGGCACACATTGTACTCGTTGTACATCCTCAACCGGATCCCATCAGCCGCCCAACAGAGGTCAAAGTCTGCAAACTACGCCGCAACCTCGCGCAGCCGGCCGTCACGCACGTCGTAGACGAAGCCGCGGACCGCAATCGAACGTGGAATCCAGGGATGAGCCCGAATTTTCTGGATTTGCTGCCGCACGTGCTCGTCAAGGTCCGTGAAGGTGTGGAATGCCGGCGGCGACGCCACTGCGGTCCCGGTCTCTTTCGTCAGACGGTTGCGCAGGCTTTCGTCCGTGAAGGTGAGCATGCCGCAGTCGGTGTGATTGATGATCATGAATTCTTGCGTGCCCAGCAGGTGGTGTGAAATGATCAGCGATCGGAGCGCGTCGTCCGTAACGACGCCGCCCGCGTTGCGGATGATGTGAGCATCACCGATGTTGAGGCCCAGCATCGCTTCCACGTCCAGGCGGGCATCCATGCAGGCAACCACCGCCAGCTTTCTGGCCGGCGGGATCGGGAGATGCCCCAAGCCGAAGCCCGCCGCGTAACGCTGATTGGCTTCGAGTACTCCGTCAATAACTGAGCCCATGTTCCCCTCCTTCCCGAACGAGTTTATCAGAATTCCCTTCGGAGTCAACAGCGTCAGGTCAAATCCCGGAGAAAACGAAAACGGTGACTCTGTCGGCCGCTGAAGGGGCTAAGCGCGCTCCTGGTAGGTGCCCTCGGCGGTGTTGATGCGGACCTTTTCGCCGGCGTTGATGAACGGTGGAACCTGGACAACGAGGCCCGTCTCAAGACGCGCGGGCTTGGTGACGTTGGAAACTGTAGCGCCGCGCAAGCCCGGCTCCGTCTCCACTACGGTCAGGTCTACGGTAGGAGGCAGTTCGACGCTGATGGGTTTGCCCTCGTAAAACTCGACGGTCACTCGCAACTGGGGGACCAGGTACTGGATGGCGTCGCCAAGAACATCTCGTGTCAGATGGATCTGCTCAAAGGTCTCCGTGTTCATGAAGTAGTAGTAGTCGCCGTCCTGGTAGAGGTACTCCATCTCTTGCTCGTCGAGAGCGACGCGTTCAATCCGGTCCTCGGAGGCGAACTTGTGTTCGATCATGGCGCCCGTGCGCAGGTTGCGCATCTTGGCTTGCACGAACCCGCGCTTGTTGCCCGGCGTGCCGTGGAAGGTGCTGAAGATAGAAAACAGCTCGCCGTTGTGCTTGATGACCATGCCCGGGCGCAGCTGGGTCGCTGAAATCATCGCTCCACACTCTCCAAATTGTGTGCTTGATTACTACAGGCTTTCACTTTATTTTAGCAGGCCGGGGCGCCTGGTGGCGCTTCAGGCCGCTCCGACCGCACTGGATTTCGGTCCGGCAACCGCCTGGCGCTCCTCGAACAGGAGCCGCCGCAAGGTCCGCAGATCGTTGAGGATGCGGCGGCTCTTGGAGATATGAAACGCCAGCTTGTTCAGATTGTGGGCGATGAGCTGCAAGGCCTGGCGCCGCCGTTCTGCTTGCGGACCCGCGGTCCGCTCGAGTTCGGCGTTCACCTCACGCTGCGCCTCTTCGATCGCTTCGAGAAGCAGTCCGATGTACTCCTGGGCGCTCTCGATGTTATCGAACGGCGTGTCCGGTGAATAGCTCATAACCGCCTCCCTTCTGCCGTCCCGGCATTATATAGCAAGCTGTGCCGCGATTTGGAGCACTCAGGTCGAACCCGGCGGGTTGAGGCCCCCGGATCAGGGCGGCGCCACGGCTCTCCGTCCCGGCGGTGAGCCGAAGGCGAGGCCGCGGTACGTGGTACAAAGGGAGTGCGATGGCCCGGCGAATCCCTGTCGCGACCCGGCGGCGCGTCTCCTGGAAGTCCGTACTTCTCGTCGCCGCCCTCATCGTTTTTCTCAGCGCCCGTTTCGTGGCCACCTACGTCATCGAGTACGAATGGTGGAAAGAACTGAACCAGGTCCCCACCTGGCTCAGTATGCTCGCTTACGGAGTGGCGCCGGTCGCGGCGGCCACGCTGGTGGCGTTTGTGGTGCTCTGGGCGGCGCACGCACGAGCGCTGAAGTTTGCCGGCACGAGTCTGCGCTATCACCCCCGCTATGCCTTGCTCTCCACAGTTGCGCTTTTTCTGGCCGCTCTGGTGCTGGCTTCGGCGACCATTGACACCTGGACCGTGATTCTTTACTTCGGCGGCCGAGGTCTGCCGTCGGAGGCGACACAATGGCGCGATGCGGTCTTCGGCCAGCCGCTCCGCTTCTACCTCTTCGACCTGCCCTTCTACTCCCTGCTGCGGCGCTACGTGCTGGGTTTGGTAGTGCTATCCGCCCTGATTTACTGGGCGGCGGCCCGCGGCTGGCAGATCTACGAGCGGATTCCGGAGTTCCGGGAAATGGGCGAGATTGACCCGCGACTGTTCCGCCTGGAGGGCGCCCTGGAATCCCGTTTTCTGCGAGGCGCCGGCGCGGTTTTCCTGCTGGCGCTCGCCGTGCAGTTCTTTCTGGGTCGGTACGAGATGCTGGTTCAGGATCACGGCTTCATGGTGGGGATGGATTATGTGGCGGAGAAAATCGCCCTGCCGCTGCAGTGGGTCGTGATTGCAGCTTGCATCCTCGCCGCCGGATTCGTGTGGGCCGGACGCTGGAAACTGGCGGCGGCCATGGCTGCGGCCCTAGTGCTCCGCGCCGCCGTTCCGCCCGCGGTCAACGCCCTTTATGTCAAGCCGAACGAAATCTCCATTCAGCGGCCCTACATCCAGACTCACATCCACGCCACACGGAGCGCCTTCGGCCTGGAGCAGCGCACCCGCGAGGTGGAGTTTCCGGCCCGCCTGGAGGCGCGCATCGAGGTGGCCAAACACGAGGCGCTGTTCGATAACGTCCGCCTTTGGGACTGGCGTGCCTTCCATGATACGGTGACGCAGATCCAAGCCTTACGGCCGTACTACGTCTTTGCCGATACGGACGTGGACCGCTACGTGATTGACGGCAAGCTGCGCCAGGTGCTCTTGACGCCGCGGGAACTGGACATCCGGCAGCTGGCGGACGCGCGGGCCCGCTGGATCAATCCTCATTTTATCTATACGCATGGCTATGGCATGGTGATGGCCGAAGCCAACCGCATCACCGCCGACGGCCTACCCGTGTTGTTCGTGCAGGACGCACCTCCCCAGGTGCGGACCGCCAGCCTGAAGCTGACGAGGCCGGAGATCTACTACGGGGAAGTGGTTCACGAACCGGTCTTCGTGCGCACCGCGCAAGAGGAGTTCAGCTATCCGTCCGGAGCGGACAATGTCTTCACGCGCTACGAGGGCACGGGGGGTTTCCCTATTGCTTCCTTCTGGCTGCGGGTGGCCGCAGCCATCCGTTACGGGGACTACAACATCCTGCTTACCGGCTACCTGACGCCGGAAAGCCGCATGATGATCCGGCGCAACGTGCGCCAGCGGCTGAGCACCCTGGCAGGCTTCATCACCTGGGACCCGGACCCGTACTTGGTGCTCACTGCGGAGGGGCGTCTGGTCTGGACAGTGGACGGCTATACGACTTCCAACGCGCATCCCTATTCGGCGAGCGTCCGTCTCGGCACGCTGGGTGCGGTCAACTATATCCGCAACTCGGTCAAGGCCACCATCGATGCCTACTCGGGCGAAACAAAGCTCTACATCTTTGATCCGTCCGACCCGATCATCCGCGCCTACCAGCGCATCTTTCCGGAACTGTTCCTGCCGGCTTCAGCCATGCCTCCGGACCTGCGCAGCCATGCCCGCTACCCCGAGACGTACTTCCGCGCCCAGGCCGAAATCTACCGGACGTTCCACATGCTCGATCCGCAGGCCTTTTACAACAAGGAAGACGTGTGGGACATCGCGCGCAACGTTCAAGGACAGGACATGCGCCCACAGCCACTGAGCCCGACTTATGTGGTGGCCACGCTCCCAGGAGAAACCGAACCCGAGTTTCTGCTGGTTCTTCCTTTCACGCCCCGCAATAAGGACAACATGATCGGGCTGATGGTGGCGCGCTGCGACGGCCCCCACCTGGGGGAGTTGCTGTTCCTGCTGCTCTCCAAGCAGGCGCTGATTTTTGGTCCGATGCAGATTGAAGCCCGCATCAATCAGGACCAGAACATCTCCAAGGATCTGACGCTGTGGAACCAGCAAGGCTCGCAAGTGCTGCGCGGGCAGATTCTGGTCCTCCCGGTCGAGGACACGTTCCTGTATGTGGAACCCATCTACATCCAGGCAGCGGAGGCGCGGATGCCCCAGCTCAAGAAGGTCGTCCTGGCGATGGGCAACCTCCTGATCTACCGGGACACGTATGAGCAGGCCCTGGCGGAGCTGGCCGGTTTCCGCGAAGAGGCGCCGGTTGTGGCATCCTCACCCGCCCGGACCGCGGCTCCGGCCGCGCAGGCAGCCGACCGGGCGGACCTGATGGAGGCGGTGCGCCGGCACCTGCGCCGCTATCGCGAGCTCTCTGCGCAAGGGCGGTGGGCCGAAGCCGGCAAGGAGCTGGAAGCGCTCGAAGCCCTGGCCGAGAAAAGGTAAGATGGACCGACCTCGCCATCCGCAGGTGATCCGGACCTGGAAGTTCGGGCGGCCCCCCAGACCGAAGCCTGGGCGCAAGGCGCTGCCGGCGCCGAAGCCCCCGCGCAAGCCCGCGCAATGAGCTCGGCGGGTTCACGGAGGTGCGCGAGGCGCCAGGGTTGGGTCGCAGGCCTGTGAAGCCTCAGTGTGGGGCTCCGATCCGCTCCATCCACTGTTCCAGCTCGGCGGGCAGCGGCGCCTCCACCGTCACCGGTTCGCCCGTCGAAGGCTGACGAAACCTGATGCGAAGGGCGTGGAGGAAGTAACGGCCGAGCGGAGCACGGCCTTCGATCCGCGCGGGTGCCCCGTAAAGCCGGTCGCCGACGACCGGATGGCCGATGCTGGCCAGATGAGCGCGAATCTGGTGCGTGCGACCCGTGCCGATTCTGACTTCAAGCAGCGTGTAACCCGGAAAGCGCCGCAGTACGCGGTACTCGGTCCACGCCGGGCGGCCATAGCCGAGACGGGCGGTCATGCGGATGCGTTTTGCGGGATCACGCGCGATCGGCTTTTCGATGCGGCCGCTTTCCTCTCTGACTTCGCCGTGCACCAGCGCAAGGTAGGTTTTCTCCACCTGGCGAGAAGAAAACTGCTCGGCCAGGCCGCGATGCGCGGTGTCGTTACGCGCCACCAGGATCACGCCGCTCGTGTAGCGGTCCAGGCGGTGCACGATCCCCGGCCGGAGCTCGCCACCGGTGGTGGAAAGTCCCTCGCCGAAGTGGTAAAGCAGCGCGTTCACCAGCGTGCCGGAGCGGCAGCCCGCTCCGGCGTGGACCACCATCCCCGCGGGCTTGTCCACGGCAACCACGTCGGGATCCTGGTAGAGAATCTTCAACGGCAGAGGTTCCGCCTCGGCCTTGATGGGTTCCGGCGCCGCCGGCTCGACCTCGATCTCCTCGTCGCCTTTGAGGAGGTAGGACTGCTTTTCCAGCGCACCGTTCACGCGGACTCGCCCCTTGCGGATCCAGTCCTGGATTCGTGCGCGGCTGTAGTCGGGAAACTGTGCCTGCAGAAACCGGTCCAGTCGCCTGCCGGCATCGGACGGCTGCGCGCGAAAGGTCATTTCGGAATCCAACCCTCAAACGTGCTAATCTGAAGATTACGCTCCCGCCGAAGCAAGCCTTCAGCCGGATCGCCGTAACCTGACACGGGTATTCCCTGTCTGGAAGTTTCACATTTTGGAGAGAACATGCATCGAAACACGCGCACCGCTATTCTGGCGGGGCTTTTCGCCTGCCTGGCGATGCTGCCGGGCCTGACCGCACCCGCCGGAGCCGCCGTCACGCTCAACGAAGTAGCCGGCACTTGGGAAGCCAAAATCGGCGCTCTGCCTGCCGTGACCCTCACCCTGGAGGCCTCCGGCCAGAGCCTGAAAGGTTCGGCCGTCTTCTACGCCATCCGGGATGAGGGCTCGGGCCCCGAGGTCGTGGACAAACAGGAACTGCCGCTCGTGGACACGCGCTTTCACGGCGAGACCTTCACCTTCGGTGTCGAATACAAGAACCGGGTCATCCAGTTTGAAGTCAAGTTCCTCAACGAGAACGAAGCTCAAATCCGCCGCTTCACGAGCGAAGGCGCTCCGCTGAAGCTGCTGCGCATCCAAAAGTAGCCCGGCGAGCCGGACCGCCTCAGACCGCCCGGCGGTTGCCCCAAAGCTCGATGTGCAGGCGCGGGCTGAAACGGAAGCCGTGCTCTTTGCAGATTTCCGCAAGCCACGCGCCGCGCTCGCGCAGGATCTCTCGCTCGGTACCTTCCGGCATCAGGACCACGCGTTCGGCCGGCGCTTGAAGCTGGTCCACGAGGTCCCGGACTTCCTCTAAATCCGCGGGCGAAGCCACGACAAATTTCAACTGGTAGGCGTAGGCCTCCATGAGCCGGCGCAAGACCGGCAGCTGGATGCGCAGCCGTTCGTGGCGCTTTGCCCACCGGCCTCCCTCCCGCTCCCACGGCGTCGAGTTGGCCAGCTTTGGGCTGATGCTCATCAGGTCACAGGCCACCGGCTGAAAGACCGTTCCTGCGGTCTCCACGGTGATGTGCAGCCCGCACTCGCGCAGGCCTCCGGTGAGCTCGACGATGCCCGGGGCAATCATGGGCTCACCGCCGGTGACCACGGCGTGCCGCGCCGCAGGCCACCGGCGGACGCGGTGCAGGATCTCCTCGACGCTCAACTCCTCACCCTCTGGCTCCCAGGAGGTGTACGGTGTATCGCACCACACACAGCGGAGGTTGCACCCGCTGGTGCGCACGAACACGCTGGGCGTGCCCGCCAGCACGCCCTCGCCCTGAATCGAGTAGAAAATCTCAGCAATTCTCAACGGCGGTAGTCCAGGGGATCGGCCAGCCCCGCCTCACGAAATCCCTTCAATCGGAGCAGACAGGAGTCGCAGGCGCCGCAGGGGCGACCCGCCTCATCCGGATCGTAACAGCTGTGCGTGAGGCGAAAGTCTACGCCGAGTTCCGCCCCTAACTTTATGATCTCCGCTTTCGTGAGCCGGATCAGGGGGGTATGGACCCGGATACGGAATCTCCCTTCGACCGCCGCCTTGAGAGCGAGGTTCGCCATGCGCTCGAAGGCTTCGATATATTCGGGCCGGCAGTCCGGATACCCCGAGTAGTCCAGCGCGTTGACACCGAGAAAGATGTCGGGGGCCTCGAGCACTTCTGCCCAGCCGAGCGCGCAAGCCAGGAAGATGGTGTTCCGCGCAGGCACGTAGGTGACAGGGATGCCGCGGCCGATCTCCTCGGGGCTGCGACCCTTGGGAACCTCGATGTCACCGGTCAGCGCCGAGCCGCCGAAGGCTCGCAGATCAATCCGGAGCACCATGTGCTGGGCGGCGCCGAGCGATGCGGCCACGCGCCGCGCCGCCTCCAGTTCGATGCGGTGGCGCTGGCCGTAGTCGAAGGAAAGGGCGTAGCAGGCAAAGCCGTCGCGGCGCGCCACGGCCAGCGCGGTCGCAGAGTCCACGCCGCCGCTCAGCAGGCACACCGCCTTGCGTACGGGCCTCATCGCGGAAGCCGCCTCGCCAGGAAAAATCCCAGCACGGGGAATACCAGAAGGCTCCCCAGCGCGAAGTGCAGCGACAGCCGATCGGAGATCCAGCCTGTGAGTGGCACGAAGATCAAACCCGCCATGCCCCAGGCAAACCCCATCATGAGGGCGGAGACCGTGCCGGCCTGGGCGGGAGCCAGTTCCTGGGCCATGACGACGTTGACCGGGATGGTGAACAGCAGGACGAAACCTCCCAGGGCGAGTCCGAAGAGCGCGGCCGCACCATGAGCCACGAAAAAGCAAACCAGCAGCGGTACCGAGCCGATCATGGAGATCTGGATCACACGGCGGCCGCCGAAACGGTCGGCCAGATACCCTCCGACGAAACCGCCCAAAGCGCCGGAAGCCAAGTAGAGGGTGAGGGTGTAATTGGCCGCGGCCAGACTGAATCCTTTCTCCAGCTTGAGGTAGAGCGGCAACAGCTGCGCGTACGTGATCTGCACGATGGAACGAATGAACACCAGGCCGTAGAGCAGCGCCAGCGGACGCCACACGGCCGCGAGCGGCCTCCAGTCAAAGCGCGGTCGCGGCCGGCCGGCGGCCTCGGTGCGAGGCAGAAAGACGGCCAGCAGCACCGAGACAAACACACCCGGAAGCGCCGCCCACCAGCTCCGGACCAGACCGAGTCGGCCCGCAACGGCGGTGAAATAGGCCGGGCCGAGCGATAACCCGAGCGTTCCCGCGCTGACGAATACGGCCATGGCGCGGCCCCGCCGGCCACCACTGGAAGCGGCGGTCAGGGCTGAGGCCTGGGGGTGAAAGGCGGCAATGCCTGCGCCTCCGGCCAGCACCAGCAGGAGCAGCCAGCCGTAGGACGCCGCAACGCCGAGAGCGGAAATGAAGACGCCGGCGACGGCCGGCGCCAGCACCGTAAACAGCCGCGTGGGAAACCGGTCGGAGAGGAATCCGTAGCACGGCTGCATGACCGAGGAGGAAAAAACCAGGACCCCGCCGAGGATGCCCGCCTCCGTCAGGCTCAGGCGCAACTTTTGATTGAGCAACGGCTGGAGCGCGCCCAGGGCGCTCGAGTAAAGATCAATGACGAAGTGAGCTGCGGATAGAAGAACAATAATTAAAAGTCCTGTTTTATGCCCGCGCCGAACCGCCGCGGAAACTTCAACCACTTGGAGGTTGGAAGCCATGCCGGGGAACTGTTGTCATTATAGGATGCAGGCACCGGCGGGCTCGAAAGCCATGAAACTGCGGTTCCTGACCTCCACGCCCCTCAACTTCATCCAGGGCAGCGGCACGTTTGCCGGTATCGCCACCCTGGCGGCGGCCCTGCGAGCCCTGGGCGTGCGCATTGAATTGCTGGCGCCCGGGATCCGTACGCCCGTCTACACCCTCACGCGCCTGCTCTTTAACGAGCAACTCCGCCACCGGCCCGCCGGGGACTGCGATGCCGTGGTGGGCTTCGACATGGACGGCTACCGGATCGCGGGACGCGGCGGTCCGCCGCACATCGCCTCGATCAAGGGCGTCATCGCCGACGAAATGCGCTTTGAACGGGGGCTGACCCGGCTGACGATGCGGATTCAGGCGGCCTGCGAGGCTGTGCACGTGCGGCGGGCCGATGCCGTGTTCACCACCAGCCGCTACGCCGCCGGGCGGCTCAAAGAGCTGTACCGTATCCAAACCGTGAACGCTGTCATCCCCGAGTTGATTGATCTGGCCCGCTGGCGGGAGCTGTTTGCCCGGAACCCGGCCGAGCCCGACCCTCGCAAGTTCACCGTCCTCTCCGTATGCCGCTTCTACCCGCGCAAGCGCCTGGATGTTTTATTGCACGCGGCCGCCCGGCTGCGCCGTGAGGTAGCGGGCCTCGAGGTGCGCATTGTGGGCGGCGGTCCTGAGCGGCGGCGCCTCTACCGGATCTGGCGGGATCTGCGACTGGAGAACACCGTGTTCTGGCTGGGCGATCTTCCCACCGACCAACTGGCGCGCGAGTACCTGCGCGCCGACGTTTTCTGCCTGCCGAGCGTGCAGGAGGGTTTCGGTATTGTCTTTCTTGAAGCCATGGCGGCAGGAAGACCCGTGATCGGCGCCCGCGCGGCGGCAGTTCCGGAAGTGCTCCCGCACGGGTTGCTGGTCGAACCCGACAACGCCGCCGAGCTGGCGCAGGCGATCGGGCGCTTGCACGCGGATAGGCAGCTTCGCTCCGAGCTTGCCGCCGCCGGCTGCCGGTGGGTCGAGCGCTTTGACGCCCCTAAAGTGGCGCAGCAGTTTCTCGAGGAGGTGAAGAAACTGCTCAACTCCACTTCATGAGCCGGCGGTTTTCCATGCGGCTCTCGTCCAGCTCGATGCCGAAGCCCGGCCGCTCAGGCAGGGCGATCTTTCCGTTGACGGGACGAAGCTGGTGCTTCTCGAAAAAGTAGTAGGACTGCATCTTGTGAATCAGGTACTCGACCAGCGGACAGGTGAGGGGCGGCTGGCTGGCCACGACATGGAGCGCGGCATGCAAGCCGTGGCCGTGGGGAACCACAGGAACGTCGAAGAGCGTGGCCAGCGTGCAGATCTTTACCAGTTCGCTTACACCACCGCACCACTCCGGGTCGGCCTGCACGACGTCCAAGGCGCCGGCGCGGAGGTAATCGTGCACCTCCCAGCGGCCGTAGAAGTGTTCGCCGGAAGCAACAGGAATGGACGTGCGGCGGCGCAGCTCGACAAAACTTTGGATCTTGTCGGGCGCAAACGCCTCTTCGATCCAGCGCGGGCGGTACGGCTCGACACGGCGGGCCCAGGCGAGCGCGTAGTTCAGGTCCCATCCCATGAAGGCATCGAACATGAGTTCCACATCCTCACCCACGGCCTCCCGCAGCGCGCGGACAAGCGACACGTTGCGACCGAGGCCTTCCATGCCGTCACCGGGGCCGTAGGCGAAGAACCACTTCTGGTGGCGGAAGCCGTCCTGCTTGAGCCGGGCCGCGATCCCCGCCGCAGCCTCCGGTTCGATCGAGTAACCCAGGCAGCTTCCGTAGACTTCCGCCTCGGCCCGGGACGGCCCTCCCAGCAGCCGGTAGACGGGAACGCCATAATAGCGCCCGCGCAGGTCCCAGAGCGCGTTGTCCAGTGCCGAAATCGCCATCATGAAGTGGCCGCGGCGCGAATGGCGGTTGGAGCGGTGCATCTGGTCCCAGAGGGTCTCTCCGGCCAGAGGATCTTTGCCCGTGAGAAAACCTTTGAGCTGGCGATCCACGACCACTGCGGCTTCCGCATCCACAGGCCCGTAGATTCCCTCCAGGCCGGCATCGGTGCGAATCTTCAGGTAGAGGGCGCTGATCGGGGCGACCGCCGGTTTTCCCTGAGGCGGCTCGCGGTACGGCGCGGGGCGGTGTTCGGGGTAGATATGTAACGGATTGACCTGATGCTGGCGGTGCACCCCTGCGACAACCTCCCGGCGGCCCTCAAATCGCCAGATCTCGACGTCGGTGATCTTCACCCGCCCGCTGGGACGGCCCTGTGAGAACGCTGGGAGCGACTTCCACAGGGGCGGTGCACTGCACAATGCGGCAAGAAAATGGCGTCGGCGCATGCAGGAATTGTACCCCCGACGGAATGGTCCCCACGGTATCTGTTTGACAACCTCCGATCCCGGGTGTAGAGTTGCAGAAGCCCAGCGGCGACATCAGAAGACTCGGAGGGTGCTGTGGCAGATGAAGAGGGCAGTAAACGATTCCGTTTCACAGGTTCGATCGAGGTCGGTCCGGTGGCGCCGCAAGCCGCCGTGCCCGTTATCGCGGCTTCGCAGAGCGTTTCCGTTTCCGGAAACTTGCGAACGGCCCGGTACGGTTATCCGCTTGCCGGACTCCAGGTCTCGGCGTGGTTTGTGGAACCTGAGGATCCGGCGCATGCGGTAAAGCCCGCCGTACACGATTCGGAAGCCCCCTTGGGCACGGCCGTATCCGGGCCGGACGGTGACTTCCAGATCGCTTTCCTCGAAACGCCGGCCGTCAAGCAGAAGCTGTGCCTGCTCGCGCAGTGCGAAAGCGCGCGCCTGCGACTGGTGGTGCGGCAGGATCACGGCGGCGTTCTGTACCGCTCCGAACCGCTCGCACCGAGAGCAGGCGCCCTGACCGCGGACCTGGACGTGGCGCTGCCGGAAGTACCAGTGGGCCGCGAACGTTGGATTGCGCTCGGCGAGCGCCTGGAGCGCGCCCGCGTCGCGCAGCTCCACCTGCTGGCGGAACAACTGGCCGCGCCGCAACCAGAGTCCCTTTTCGCAGACTGGAGCCTGGAGGTCCGGCAAGCAGCTCTCGTCGAGCTGGAGCAGGCCTTTCTCGACCCCACATACACGCTGCGCGCGCTGGCCGGCGGGTTGCCTTCGTGGAAGGAGTTGCGTGCGCCGGATGCTCTGGAGGAGTTCACCCGGCGCCTCGAGCAGCATCCGGAGAACGCCGAAGCGCGGGTTGCGGCGGCCGATCTGGCCGCCAAAGTTCGCAGCTTTGCCGACCTGCGGAGTGTGGACTGGGGGATGGATTTGAACGAGTTCCGCGACGGCAACGTCGCGGCCGCGCTCGGCAAGTATGCCGAGGCCTACCGCGCCGGCGCCGTGGCGGAAGCCCTGCTCCCGCTCCTCGAGACGGACCTCGCGCGCTACCGGGACTACTTGCGAGAGATCTGGCCCGCCTGGGCCACCAAGGTGGTTTACATCCTGCCTCACCAACTGACCCCGCAGCAGGCCCTGGACCAGTTGCATAACCGCTTCCATCAGAACTTTTTCACGCACGACACGGCGCTGCGGCCCGCCAATGAGGTTTTGATCCCGATCCTCAAAGAGATTCTGACGGCGCCTCCCGGCAACACCTGGGGGTTTGGTCTTGCGCCCGCCGCCATCCCGCCGCAAGGGACGCAGACGCCGCGGCAGTACCTGAATGTCCTCATCGGCTTGACGGGACTGTCCGTGACTGAGCTGGGCCTGCGCTACCGGCTGGACCTGACACGTCCCGACAGCGCACTCTCCAGTCCCGTACAGGAAAACATCGCTACGCTCCAGGCCTTCTACCGCGACAGCTTTCAGTGCGCTCCGGATCCGTCACCGACCGCGCCCGACGTGCACTTCGGGCGGCCGATCGTTTCGGAAAAGCTGCAGGGCAAAGCGCCTTTCTTTCTCCATTACGAAGAATGGCTTCGCCAACAGGCGCCGTTTTACCCCGAGAACTTTTTCGACGTGCGGCGGGCTTACAGCGTAGACGTGGTCAACGCCGGTGAACTCCGGGAACTGCTCAAGACGCGCATCCAAAACAGCACGGGGCAAGAGCGCGCCGAGTGGCAGTTTATCTTGAACGTCTGGGACATTTCCGACAAGTTGAACGAGGGACATGGCCAGTACTACCGCGGCGAGTATCCCGACGCACTACAGAAGTATCTTGCGGCGTACCGGATGGCGTATTCGGCTATTCAGGACAAAGTCGTCCAGGGCTTCGATATCGCCGGCGCGCTCGCGGCCCGCAAAAAGCTGGACTTCAAGAACATGCGGGATCTTCCGCGATTCCTGAAACCGCCGCCATTCGGGCTGAGCTTGGAATATAACCTGCGCCAGTACGACCGCGATGACATGATCCTCGCCCTGGTTTACTACTGCCTGTATACGATCCCTGTGTGCCTGGGCGATGCTTTCCTTGCGCTGGGCGATTACGAAAAGGCCGTGTTTCATTATGGGCAGGCCACGCGGTTCGCCGTGGGCACGGCTCGAGAGACGGATTCCGGTGGCTGGCGCCCGCACTATCTCAGGGATTTTCCGCTATACCATATCGGCGACCGCCCGTACACCGTGAATCTGCACGGCGGAGAATACCCACTCGAGGGCGATAACGGTGAATACTACGACACGACGACTTATTCACCGATCGAACAGCTCGCTGTCAATTTTGTCGCCAAGTATGTTCATCCGGTGGAGGAGAAATATTTTCGCCTGCGTCAGGCCAACGCCATGCTGGAATGGGCTGACGCGCTGTACCGCACCAACGAGGCTTCCAGCATCCAGCGGGCCCGGGAACTTTACAAAGGCGTCTCCTTCTTGCATGGGGAGACTCCGCCGTTGTGCCCCAGTTGGCCTTCCGGCTCGCTCTTCGCGTTCGTCGGCCACAAGCTCCTGTTTTTTAAGAATCATCGGGAGAACCCCGCCCTGCGCTCTCAGAAGGTGCGGGCACGGAAGGGACTTTTTCAGATCGATGCCGGCCTAAATTATTACGGCGAAACGGATTCCGTCGTGCCGCCGCTCCGATACCGCCCGCTCAAGGAGACCGCGGACCGGTTTGCCGCTCTGGCCAAAGCCGCCCAGCAGGACTTCCTTCTGTACATGGAAAAGATGGAGAGCGCCCTGATCGAGCGGATGAGGCTGGCGAACCTGATGCAAAAAGCCTCGCTCCAATTCAAAGTCGCCGAAGAGCAGGGCAAAGTCGCAGAGTACAACGTCGTCGTGGCGCAAGAGCAGGTGGCCAACGTGCAGGCGCAGATCGCGGCCAAGGAAAAAGAAATTGCCGATTCGGAAAGTTTCTTTTCACAACTGGGCGACTTTATCGGGGGCATGGTCAAGACGTTCACGTCGCTGCCCGGTGACACTCAGTCCGCGGTGAAGGCGGGCTTTGTCGCCGAAGTGACCGGCAAGGAGCTGGTCGGCCAGGGCATGCTCGGGCTGGGCGCGGGCGCTTCCATCATGACGGGTTTCGCGATATTCGGCGTGGCCGGCTACATGAGCATGAGCAGCATGGCGGATGCATCCAACCGGCGCCGCGCCGAGCTGCGCGCGCTGCGGGACAAGGCCCTGCCGCTGGCCGAAGGGCTGGTCGCAGCCAGACGGCGGGAAGTACAAATCGCCTCGTACCAGCGACAGATCGCCGGGGCGGACGTGGAACTGGCCCGCGATCTGATCCAGTTCGAGGACAACCGCTTCCTTAACCTCAACTTCTGGGCGAACCTGGCCCAGGTGGCCAAACGCGTCTTACGCCGCTATCTGGAGCTGGGCACGCGTGTGGCCTGGCTGGCTGAGCGCGCCCTGGCCTACGAACAGGATCGCCCGATCTCCATCATCCGCCTGGACTACTTTCCCGACAAGATGCAGGGCGTCACGGGCGCTGACCTGCTTCAGGCGGATCTTGCGGAACTGGAGGCCACGAGGGTGGAAGGCATCAAGCGCAGCGTGCCCGTCAAGCATACGTTTTCGCTGGTCCGGGACTTCCCTCTGGCATTCGGCCGGCTCAAGCAGACCGGACGCTGCACCTTCAAGACGGAGGAGTTGCCGTTCCGCTTAGCCTATCCCGGCACGGCCGGCTACCGCATCCGCGCCGTATCGCTCGCAGTCACGCAAACCAGTCTGATCTCGCCTGTGCGCGGATTACTCATCAACCAAGGAGTTTCCGTTTCGCATCCCGGACAACCCGAGGAGCGGGTAGTCGTGCGCCCGGCCGAGGGCCTCCCGATTTCGGAGTTCCGGTTGCAAAACGACATGGCGGTCTACAGTCTGCCGGACGAAACGCTGCTCACCTTCGAGGGAAGCGCCGTGGAGACTTTCTGGGAGATCCACCTTCCGCCGGCGGCCAACCCTGCCGGCTATGACGGCATCGCGGATGTCCTGCTGACCCTGGACCTGTGGGCCCAGTATTCACCGGACGCCTACGCCCGGGAGATTGCAGCCATGCCCAAGACGGTGCGGCGATGGGTGCTGATGTCCGGCAGCCAGTATGTGCCCGCGGCCATCCAGAATCTGGCCGGCTCAGCGGGCCTGGTGTCTATACCTTTTGATGTCGGCGCCTTGAAACTGCCGCCGCGCGAGGCCAATCGCCTGGTGAAGAACGTTGCTCTTTTCTTCGTGAGCCCGTCGCCGCCCGATGCGGCGGCAAGACTGCTGGCGTCGAAGCCGGCGACGACCGTCAAAATCAAGTTCGAAAAGGGCGTGGCCATGTCGAATCTTCCCCCGACGGCCAGCGACCCGGCTCCGCCTCCCATGCCGCTGAACGCCCTGGGAGATTTCGCAGCCGACCAGCGTTTCACACTGCAGATCAACAAAGCGCAGAATCCGGGCGTGGACTTCAGCGGTGTCACCGACGTGGTGTTCGCCCTGGAATACGCTGCCGACCTCACCTAATGCCCTCTCCGATCCTGGCGGCCTGAGGCCGGCGCGGCTTGGGTGCGGCCGGCCCGGGACGCGCGCCATTCCTTTCCTTCGAGTTTCGGTGTACAATCGGGAAACACGGAAGCTGCGCAGCCTGCGGGACTGCCGCAAAGAGGGAAAAAATGGAAAAGCTGCCGCAAAATATTCAAGAGGCTTTCCTCAACACGGCGCGCAAAGAGAAGACGTTTCTGACGATCTACTTGATGAGCGGGGTGAAGCTGTCCGGACGCATCAAGAGTTTCGACAAGTACTCGGTCGTGCTCGAAACCAACAACCAGGAGCAGCTCATTTTCAAACACGCGATCTCGACCGTCGTGGTGTCGAAGCCGGGTCATGCTCATGCCCATGCCTCCGCCTCCCACGGGCACGTGCAAGCCGGTTCGCCGGCTCACGCGGTGCAGGGCGCGGCGGCGTCGGAAGCGACGGAATCCTGAGTCGCAGCGAACCTTGCGCGAACGCGCCATTCTCGTCGGACTGGAGGTGACGGGCCGCGGTTGCCGGGCCCGGCCGTCCGAGGCGGAAGAGTCGCTCGAAGAGCTGGCCGCCCTAGCCGAGAGCGCCGGCGCCGAGATCCTACACCGTACGCTTCAGTCACGGCCGGCGCCCGAGGCGGCAACGCTGATCGGATCGGGCAAAGTGGAGGAAATCGCGGAGGCGGTCCGGGCGGCAGGCGCCGACGTAGTGATCTTCGATCACGATTTGTCCCCCACCCAGCAGCGCAACCTGGAGCGCGCATTCGGCTGCAAAGTCATTGACCGCACCCAGCTCATCCTCGACATCTTCGCCACCCGGGCACGGACCCGTGAGGGCCAGCTTCAGGTCGAACTGGCGCAGTTGAACTATTTGCTGCCACGGCTGGCCGGGCGGGGCAAAGAGATGTCCCGGCTTGGCGGTGGCATCGGTACGCGCGGGCCCGGCGAAACGCAGTTGGAGACCGACCGGCGGCGCATTTACCGGCGGATCCGAAAGATCCGGGAGGAACTCGAAAACGTCCGCCGGCAGCGATCCGTGCAGCGCAAACAGCGCCAGAGCGTCCCGTTGGCGACGGCGGCCCTGGTCGGCTACACCAACGCCGGCAAGTCCACGCTATTCAACCGGCTTACGGGGGCCGGCGTGCTGGCCGACGACCGGCTGTTCGCCACGCTCGATCCCACAATCCGAATGGTCGTGCTGCCCTCGCATCGGCGCATCCTGCTCAGCGATACGGTCGGCTTCATCCGGAACCTGCCGCCGACTCTGGTAGAGGCCTTCCGGGCCACGCTCGAAGAGGTGACCGAGGCTTCGCTGTTGCTGCATGTCGTGGATGCCTCCTGCCCGCAGGCGCCTCAGCAGGCTGCCGAGGTAGAGCGCGTGCTGGCGGAACTCGGCGCCGGCCAGACGCCCCACGTGCTTGTGCTCAACAAGATGGACCGGATCTCGGAGGGCGAAGTGGGCACGGCCGCCCTTGTTCAGCGCATCGCGGGCGAAGCGGCCGGCTCGGTTGAAGGCCGCTGGGTTGCGATCTCCGCCTTGACCGGTCAAGGACTGGACCGTTTGCTTGAAGTCATTGACGAGGCGCTGCCCCTTGACCCGATTACGGCCGCGCGCTTCCGCGTCCCCGCCGGGGAGGGAGCCACGCTTCACCTGCTTCACGAATTCGGGCGCGTCTCGAAGATCCACTACCGGGATGGTTGCTGTGAAGTGGAAGCCGAAGTTCCCGAATCCCTGAAGCGGAAGCTGGCCGGATATCTTTCGGAGTGAGCGCTTGCCGGCATCACGGACGGCCGCGGCAGAGGTGACTCGGGCTGAGACGCCCGTCCGGCACAGCCAGGGTTTATATTGGTACGGGCGGATGAATTTTCCCAACCTGCTGACGATCCTTAGGATCTTCTTTGTGCCCTTCCTGGTCGCCATGTTGGTCCAGGAAGATCTGGAGATCCATGTCGTCGGTTTCGCCCTTACGAACGAGTTTCTGGCGCTCTCCATCTTCCTGGCGGCCGCGGCGACGGACCTGGTGGACGGCTACCTGGCCCGCCGCTGGGGGCAAGTGACGACGGTCGGTACCCTTCTGGATCCGATCGCCGACAAGCTGCTGATCTCCTCGGCGCTGATTGCTCTGGTGCAGGTGCATGCCGTGCCGGGATGGATGGTGGTGCTGATCGTAGGCAGGGAGTTTGCGGTCTCCGGCCTGCGCAGCATTGCCGCTGCGGAGGGATACACCATCAAGGCCAGCGAGCTTGGCAAGACCAAGATGGTCATGCAAGTGGTGGCGGTCAGCCTTCTGACTCTGAGTCTTCACTGGCCGTCCCTCCACGGCGCCGCTATGGCCTGGCTTTGGGTGGTGGTGCTGTTCTCTCTGGCTTCGGCCGCGGGATATTTCCGCCAGTTCTGGCGTAAGGTGGACGACCGGGTCAAGCGGCGCCGCCGGCGCGAATTGCTGCGCCTGGAGCGCAAGCGGCGGCTGGAATCGCTGGCCGCGCGGCGGGAAGCCGCCTCCGGGGAGCCACGAGTTCTCTGACGCCGCTGGAGTCGTGAGAGACGGTCCGGACATCTCCGTGATCGTTGTCAACTGGAACCGCAGGGAGTTGCTCCGCGCTTGTCTGGAGTCTCTGGCGCGCCAGCAGGAGGCCGACTTCGAGGTGATCGTGGTGGACAATGGCTCGGAAGACGGATCTGCTGAAATGGTCAAGCGCGATTTCTGCGGGCGCCCGGATCTGCACGTGCGCCTCATCCGGAATCCTGTCAACCGCGGCTTCTGCGCCGCCAACAACCAGGGCATTGCCGCGGCCCGGGCGCCGTTTATCGCACTGCTCAACAACGACGCCGAGGCCGACCCGCGCTGGCTGGCCGCTTTGCGCCGCTGCTTTGACGGGCGGCCGCAAGTCGGTATGGCGGCCTCGAAGATTCTCGTCCACGAGGATCCGCTTCGCATTGACAAAGCCGGCCATCTGATCTACCTGGATGGACAGAACCGAGGCCGGGGTTCCGGCGAAATAGACCAGGGGCAATATGACCGGCTGGAAGAGACCCTCTGGCCGGACGGTTGCGCCGCTATGTACCGCAAAGCCATGCTGGAAGAGATTGGTGGATTCGACGAAGATTTCTTCGCTTATGGCGATGACGCCGAGCTCGGTCTGAGGGCGCGCCTGGCGGGCTGGACGTGTTTGTACACGCCTGAGGCAGTGGTCCGGCATCACCGGGGCGCATCGCTCGGCCTTACGTCCATGCGCCGGCTGGAGTTGATCGAGCGCAACCGGGTTCTGCTGGCCGTGAAGCTTTTTCCGTGGAGTCTGTTGTGGCTCAACGTTCCTTTCTACGTGGCGCGGCTGGCGGCCGGGGCGATCGCAGCTGTGCGCGGCAGGGGAGAGATTGCACGCTACCCGGGAGCGAGGGGCAAGCTTCGTGCGGCGTGCGCTCTGCTCAAGGGGGATCTGGCCGCCTTGCGCCTGATACCGAGGATGCTCGCCAAGCGCCGGCGACTCCGAACGATTCGCAAGTTGACGCCGCAGCAACTGCGGCAGCTCCTGCTGGCACACCGGATTCCGCTGCGGGTCTTGAGCGAACAGGCCCCATGATCGCAGTGACCCAAGAGCCGTGCCCAGCCTGCGGCAGCCCGGAGGCGGACCTGCTCTGCACCGCCACCGACCGCCTCTACCGGACCACGCACAGGAGCTTTCGCGTTGTCGTCTGCCGCTGTTGCCGGCTCATCCGGCTCTCACCGCCGCCGACCCCGGAAGAGCTGCGCTCGTACTATCCCGAAGAGTATTGGTTTGCGCCGGAGGAGGGCGCGGCGGGACGCCTGGAGGAGATCTACCGCCGCCTCGTGCTCCGTGATCACCTCCGGTTTGTCCGCCGGGCCCTGGAGCCGGCGGGCGTCTCAGGACTCATTCTGGACGTGGGCTGTGGCGGCGGCCTGTTTCTCCGGATGCTGCAGGAGCGGGGCTATCGAGTCGCCGGACTTGATTTCTCCGTGGACGCCGCCATCCTCGCCTGGCGCAGGAACCGCGTCCCAACCGTTTGCGCCTCCCTCACGCATGCTCCGTTCCCTCCCGCAAGCTGCGCCGCCATCACGATGTTCCACGTGCTCGAGCACCTTTATGATCCGCTGTCTTATCTGACGGCAGCCTATGAGTTGCTGCAGCCCGAGGGCCGGCTCATCCTCCAGGTCCCTAACGCCGGCTGCTGGCAGTTCCTGCTGTTGGGGGAGAGTTGGAGCGGGCTGGACGTGCCCAGACATCTGGTGACGTTTCGGCAGCGGGACGTGGAGGTGCTGCTGGACCGGGCGGGCTTCGACGTCGTGCGGATCAAACATTTCTCCCTGCGGGACAATCCGGCCGGCATGGCCACCAGTCTGGTTCCCTGGCTCGACCCCGTAGCGCGGCGCGTGCGAAAGCTCCGCGAGGCCCCGGCCACGCGGCTGCTCAAGGATTTGCTCTATTTTGGGCTGGTCTGCTGTTGCCTGCCCTTCACGGTTCTCGAAGCGGCTTGCCGGGCCGGTTCCACGATCATGATCGAGGCGCGCAAGAAGTGAGCCGCTACAGTTGGCTGGTGCGCCTGCTGCCCGCGCGGCTGCGGGACCACATCCTACATTTTGAGGCGTTGATCGAGCGCGAGGTGGCCCGGCTGGCCGCGTCGCTGCCGGAGGGAAGACGCGTGCTCGATGCGGGCGCCGGCGAAGGCCGGCATGCCGGGTATTTTTCGCGGCACCGCTATGTAGGCGTTGACCTTGGCGTCGGAGACGCCGCGTGGGATTACAGCCGCCTGGATGTGGTGGCGGATCTCGCCGCTCTGCCGTTCCGCGGCGGGTGCTTCGACGCCTGCCTCAACATCGTCACGCTCGAGCACGTGCCGGATCCGCGCGCGGCGCTCGCCGAGATCGCACGCACGCTGGCGCCCGGCGGCCGTCTCTTGCTCGTAGTGCCGCAGGAGTGGGAAGTGCATCAGGCCCCGCACGATTACTTCCGCTTCACGCGCCATGGCATCCGGCTGCTGCTGGAGGAGGCAGGCTTTGAAGACATCAAGATCCGTCCTGCCGGAGGTTTTTTCCGTGTGCTCGCCCGCCGGCTGCTCAACGCGCTGCAGTTCTTTCCGCCGCCTTTGATGCCTGTGGCCGCGCTGTTTCTTGTTCCGCCCGCGCTGCTGTTCCCCGCCCTGGACTTCCTGGATCGGGAGCGGAACTTCACACTGGGGTATGTATGCCACGCGCAAAAATCTTAGTCGCGCTGTGGGCCTCCGCCGCCGCGGCCGCCGGATTCAGCGGCGCCTCGGCACTTAACTACACTGCGCGCGTGGTGGCTTTCGGGCCGCGCCCGCCCGGGTCGGAAGCGCACCGGAGACTTCAAAACTACATCCTGGCTGAGCTGCGCCGGTTCCGGTGCGAGGTAGTGGAGGACGCGTTCACCGCCCAAACGCCGCTCGGTCCGATTCCCATGAAAAACATCGTCGCCAGGTTTCCCGGAACCTCCGGCAAAGCGGTGGCAATCACGGGCCATTATGATACGAAGGCGCTGCCAGGCCGCCGGTTCGTGGGCGCCAATGACGGCGGCTCTTCCACCGGGTTCCTTCTGGAGATGGCGCGCACTCTCTCGGCTAGACCCCGCCGCCACGATGTCTATCTGGTCTGGTTCGACGGGGAGGAGGCCATGGTGCAATGGTCGGAGGCCGACAGCCTTTACGGGAGCCGCCAGTTGGTGCGGCGGTGGCGCCGGGACGGCACGCTCGAGCGCCTCACAAGCGTGATTAACGTGGACATGATCGGCGACAAGGATCTGGGGATCGTGCGCGAAGCTCATTCCACGCTGTGGCTGCGAGAGCAGATCTGGCAGATCGCCGCGGAGCTTGGCTACCAGCGGCATTTCCTGAACGAGGTCGTGGAGATTGAAGACGACCACGTACCGTTCTTGAGGGCCGGCGTTCCGGCGGTGAACCTGATCGACTTTGACTACGGGCCGGGCCACTCCTGGTGGCATACGGAGCAGGACACGCTGGATAAACTGAGTGCAAGGAGTTTCCAGATCGTCGGCGACGTGGTGCTCGAGTTCATCCGGAGGTGGGAAGCACAACCGTGAGAACGGAGCTCCGGTTCAAGGAGAGCCGACAGTGCTTCACCGCGCCGCGTCCCAAAAGCGCGCGTGTGCATGAAGCAACGGAGTGCAGGTGTGGCGATCCGCCGCGGTGATCTGTTGCCGGATGTGGCGCTCCCGTTGATTCGAGGCGGCCGTATCGAGCCGCTGCGGCCGGCCTTCGGCCGCACTACGGTGCTCCTGATTCTCCATGAGCCTTTTTGTCCATCGTGCCAGCACTACCTGGACGAGCTCGGGGAGCTGTCAGAAGAGTTTTCCATCTGGGAGGGGCGCCTGCTTGTCGTCGCCCCGGACACCTCGCCGGCCTACCGGTGTCCCGGGTTCGGGCTTCCGGTCCGCGACCCGGAGAACCGCCTGGGGACACGCGGTATGGCGTACTTCCTCGTCGCGGACCGTTACGGTCAGGTGTGGGAGGCTGCACCGGCAGGAGACTCGCACCCGTTCCCGCCCCCGCGCGAGATCACCGAATGGCTGAAATATCTGGGAACGCTTTGCCCCGAATGAGACGTCCGGGACGAACCCAGCCCGGAGGGCTGAGCACGGCGTGGGAAGAAAGGGGTGCGACGGAGCGCTGCTCCCCGGCGGAGACGCCTCACCCTGCCAGGATAAGTTGCCGGAGTATGCTGCCGGCCGGCAATCCGCTCACGGGCCGTCAAGCGAAGTAGTCTTTGACCTTGTCAAACAGGCCCTTGTCCTCAGCGGCGTCGCTCTCGGCCGGAAGTGTCGCGGCCAGCTCCTCAAGCAGGCGGCGTTGCTGGCGGGTCAGCCTCGTGGGAACGCGCACGTCAATGTGCACCCAGAGATCTCCTCGGCCGGCTCCGTTCACATCCGGGACGCCTTTGTGACGGAGGCGAAACTGGGCCCCGGGCTGGGTGCCTTCCGGAATCTTGAGTTTCTCCCGACCTTCGAGCGTCGGCACTTCGATTTCGGCCCCGAGCGCGGCCTGCACTATGTTGACCGGAACCGTACAGTGCAGATCGTTGCCCTCGCGCCGGAAGAACGGGTGCGGCTTCACGTGCAAGACCACGTAGAGGTCTCCAGGCGGCCCTCCGTTGGCGCCCGGCTGTCCTTCGTTGGCCAACCGCAAGCGCATGCCGTCATCCACGCCGGGCGGAATGTTGACTTTTAACCGCCGCTCCCGGCGGACGTAGCCCTCGCCGCGGCACTCGGAGCAGGCCTGGCGCACAGTCTGGCCGCGACCGCCGCACTGAGGGCAGGTACGGCGCACCGTGAGAAAGCCTTGCTGGTAGATGAGCTCGCCCCTTCCATGGCACGCCGCGCAGCGGACGAAGCCCACCCCAGGTTCCGCTCCTTGTCCCTTGCATCGCGGGCAGGCCTCGGTCCGCGGGACAAGGATCTCGGCCGTCATGCCGCGCACCGCGTCTTCAAAACTGATCTCGAGGTCGTAGCGTACGTCTTCGCCGCGCCGGGCCCGCGGCCGGCGGTGTGTGCCGCCGAACCCGAACAGGTCTCCGAATCCGAAGAAATCCCCGAAGATGTCGGTGAAGTCGGCGAAGAGGGACGGGTCAAAGGCGGGCTCCCCGGCAGCGGTGCCGACGCCGGCGTGGCCGTAGCGGTCATAGGCAGCGCGCTTCTGGGGATCACCCAGAACGCTGTAGGCCTCGGCTGCCTCCTTGAATCGCTCCTCCGCTTCTTTGTCCCCGGGATTGCGGTCGGGATGGTATTTGAGCGCCAGTTTGCGATAGGCGCTCTTGATCTCCTGCTCGGTGGCGTCGCGGCTGACGCCCAGCACCTCGTAGTAATCCCGTTTGGCCACAATAACCGGCTACGTTTCTTCCGGAGCAGGCGCCACCGCAACCTTCACCATCGCAGGGCGGAGCAGCCGGCCCCGGAAATTGTATCCCTTTCGAAGCTCCTCGACCACGGTGTGATCTTCGTACGCCGTGGTTTCGACGGTTTCCACCGCATGGTGCACATGCGGGTCGAACTTCTGCCCCGTGGCCGGAACCGGCTCCAGGCCTAGCTTCACCAAGGTCTCATAGAGCCGCTGGTAGATCAGCTCGATACCGCGGCTGTACTCTTTGTCTGCACACTCGTGTTGCAGCGCCCGCTCGAAGTCATCGAGCACAGGCAGCAGACTGCGCACCGCCTCCATGGCGGCAAATTCCCGAATCTCCTCCTTTTCCCGGTCCGAGCGGCGGCGGAAATTTTCAAAATCGGCCTGGCGCCGCAACAGGCGGTCGAACAACTCCGCCTTTTCTGCTGCAAGGCGGTCACGTTCCGCGGTCAGTGCGGCGAGCTGAGTGGCAGGATCCGGTACCGCCTCGGTTTCAGTGGCCGCCGTCGGTTCCGGTGCGTCCGTACTGCCGGCAACCGGTGAAGCATGCTCGTCGTTCATTGCCACTCCTACAGATTAACAAAGCAGGCTTTTCGGTTCGCAGAATCGGGCGGCTCAGGAAGGTACTTGCTGCAGGGCCGTCCCTACACAGAAAACGGCCGACATCACCCGCTCGTAGTGCATCCGCATCGGACCCAGGACCGCCACGCGCGCCACAGCCCCACTCTGGGTCGTCACCCGAATGCCGATCAGGGAAAGCTCCTTCATGGCGGGATGCACTTCCTCCAGGCCGACGTGAACCCCCAGTTCCCCTTCAGGCCGGTCCAGGAGCCGGTCGAGCAACTGGAGGATCTTCCGTTTTTCCTCGAGCGCCCGCAGCAGCTCCCTCATCTTCTCCCGCGTCAAGTGCAGATCGAGGCTCAACAGATAGGAAGTGCCCTCCAGATGCACCTCGGGGTCCAAGTCGATATCCAGCAGGCCCTTTTGATAGAGCGCCTTCAAACGCTGGAGCAGCAGGTCGTAGTAGGCGTTTTGCAGTCGGAGGCGCTGCTCGAGTTCGGAGCGGATGTCGGCTAGGGACCACCCGCTGAAATGGTAATTGACGTAGTTGCGGATGGATGTGAGCTCTTCCGGAGAAACGTCTTCGTCGAGGGTAACCACGCGGTTGCGCACGGAACGATCCCGTGTGACGACGACGACGAGGATATGACGCGCACCGAGCCCGACCAGCTCGATGCGGTCCAGAGCCTGCTGGGAAAGGGGGATGGCGGCGGCGATTCCCACGTTGCGCGTGAGCTCGGTCAGCACGTGCGAAGACCGGTCCAGGCCGGTCTCCAGGCTTTCGACGCCTTCAAACGCCGCCCGCAAACGTGCGAACTCCGCCGGAGTCGGCCGGCGCACGGAGAGATCCTGCACAAAGAACCGAAAAGCCTTCTCCGTAGGGATGCGCCCGGCCGAGGTGTGGGGCTGGGACAGATAGCCCTCCTCGCACAGATCCGCCATGACGTTGCGGACCGTGGCGGCGCTGATCCGGCAACCTCGCCTTTTGGCTATCGTGCGTGAAGCCACCGGCTCGCCGGTCTCGATATACTCCCGGACGATCGAGCGCAGGATCTCCGCCTTCCGGCGTTGCATTTCCCGCTCGCTCAGCATGGCTGCACTGCGCGAGGAAGCTAGTTCCTAACCAGTATATTAGGCAACACCGTAGCGGAGGGTCAACCGCGATGGCGATGGTCGCGCCGGTACTGAGGTAAAGCCCTCAGCCGTGGCCGATGTAATCCGTCCGACCCCCATCTACGGTGATCACCTGGGCGGTGATGAAGGAGGCCTCCTCGGAGGCGAGGAACGCCACTACGTGGGCGACATCTTCCGGACGGCCCACCCGGCCCAGCATGGCGCGCGAGGCCATTTCACCGACCAGCTGTTCGACCTCCTGTGGGGTCCGACCTTCCGACACCATCTCGGTCAGAACGAAACCGGGGGCAACAGCGTTCACGGTGATGCCGTAGGGTCCGAGCTCGAGGGCGAAACGCTTGGTGAGGAGGATGACGGCGGCCTTCGTCGCCGCGTAAAACGTCGTCCCGCCCATGCTGGTTCCGTGGGCGGCGATCGAAGTCAGATTGATGACGCGCCCCCAGCGCCGCGCCTTCATCCCCTCTGCGGCCGCCCGCGTCATGTGGATCAGACCGTCCACGTTGGTGCGGCGCATCTCTTCGAAAGCCCGGGCATCGAAATCCGCCAGATCCCCGCGGCGCAGCAGTCCCGCGTTGTTGACCACGATATCCACAGGACCGAGCTCGGCCGCCACAAGCTGGATCATGGCCTCCACAGCGGCCGGGTCACCCACATCGGCGGCTACCGCGATGGCACGCCCGCCCGCGGCGCGGATCTCCGCCGCCACTGCTTCGGCGTGGCCTCGGCGCTCGCGGTAATTCACGGCCACGGCGGCCCCTTCGCGGGCCAGCCGGAGGCAAATCGCACTGCCGATGCCGCGCGAGCCTCCGGTCACCACAGCGGTGCGATCCCGCAAACGCATGGCAACGTCAAATTGTGCCACAGGGAAGAAGCGCGATGATCCGTCGGGCCGCGCCTTCAGGAAACGAACTCTACGGTTGCCCTCCGGGGAATGAGCCCGGCTTCGTGGCCCAGATCGAGCAGCTTCTGGGCCGCCTCCGGAATCACACTCCCGCAATCCACGGTGTACTGGTTCACGTACATCCCGACGAACTGTTCGGCAAGGCCGGCATCGAGATCCCGCGCAAACTGGAGCGCGTATGTCAGGGCCTCCGAGTGGTGATCGAAGGCGTACTGGATGCTCTGGCGCATCAAACGGCAGCACTCCTGCTGCAGCTCTCCGGGCAGAGAGCGCAACAGCGCGTTGGCGCCGAGCGGCAGCGGCAGTCCGTACTTTTCCTTCCACCAGCGACCCAGATCCACCACGGCGTGCAGACCGGCGCCCGCGTAGGTGAGCTGTCCTTCGTGAATGACGACGCCGGCATCTACGGTGCGGTCTCGCACGGCGTCCAGAATGCGGTCGAAGGGAATCTCCACGGCTTCCAGATCAGGCTCGAACAGTTTGAGCACGAGGTAGCCGGTGGTCAATCTGCCTGGCACCGCCACCCGCCTGCCCTTCAATTCGTCCGCCGAAATCGGCCGTGCCGCCACGACAACCGGGCCGTAGCCATCTCCCACACTGGAGCCGCATCGCATGAGCACATACTTGTCCGCCACATAGGGGTACGCGTGGAAGGAAATGGCGGTGACTTCGTAGCGGCCTTCCATCGCCTTGCGATTCAGCGACTCGATGTCTTCCAGCACATGGCGAAAGCGGAGGAGCCGCGAACGGATCTTGGCCGTGGCCAGCCCGTAGAACATAAAAGCATCGTCTGCGTCCGGGCTGTGAGCGCAAACGAGTTCTGTCGGCGTTGGATCCATCGGGAGGAGAACTTCTCAATCTTAGCAGAAGGAGGAAAGCGCGCTGCCCGGCGACAACGAGAAAGGCCCGGGGCGCGGGAACCCGCAACCGCGCCGACTAGGGTCTTCTGTGAACCTGACGTACCCGGATGGCATGGGGATCCGCCCGTTCCACGCCCGCACCGTCCACGTTCGTGACGCCATGGATTGCCTGAAAGACTCCATGGCGGCCGGCCTGCTCGACTCGAACAACCCCGAGCCCGGGCGTGGATCCGGTGCTCACGTGCGGCGAACCCGACAAGGGATTCGGGCCGCGCAGCGACATGTAGACGCGACTGCCGTCCGGGGAAATATCCAAGAGATCCGGAGAGGGGTTATCGGACAGGGACCCTCGCAGCAAAATGGTGTTCACGCGCACCCGCGTGTCGGTGGCAAAAACCTCGATAACGTCCAACCCGCGGTCTCCGGCCCAGAGGAACCTGCCGTGCTTTGTTGCGAGCACGCCGTGCGCATCCCGGCCGTCGGTATCGTCGGCAAAGACGACCGCCGGGAACGGAAACTCCGGCGGATTGAGGGGCGAGTATCCCGACACGGGGAATGCGTAGAGGTCAAACTCGCCCGGGTTCCCCGGAGTTGATATACATTGTGTCCCTCACCTGAATGCCCCCACAACCGTTGCCGTGAACGGTCGCCATCGTGTATTCGCCGACGATGCTCATGGGCGTAGTGCGCGGATTGACGACGAACAGGCCCCCTCCTGCCAGTGTGACAAAGGCTACATCGCCCGAAGCATCAATGATGGGACAGATGGGGGCGTTGTTCGGTCTCAGAGCGGCCGCCTCACACAGCAGACCGTTCGGAGTCGTGCAGCTGGCCAGATCCAGCGTAGCTGAGCCGTCCAACACAAACGTATTGCTGGCATAATCCGTATTGATTCGTTCGAGCAGCTTTCCATTCTGATTCGCCACGAGGATGTAAGTTTCATCCGGAGACGGGATGGCGGCGTGAGCCTGGCGTGCTCCGTTTGATGCCAATGTGGCACGCAGACACGCCACCGGCGTGCGGGCCGTGGCATCCAGGATCAACACGTGGCCCGAGAAAACAAACGCGATGACGGCGTGCGTTTGCGCCGCGTTGAAGAATAACATGTGGGGCCGCACCGGATTTGCACCCGTGGCCGCCAGACAGGCCGCGGCCGCTGCGCCCCCGAGATCGATCACTTCCGGAGTGGCCTTGGCGGCCGCCTGCCCGTGCAGCTGTTCCCCTCTGAAGATGTAGAGAGTCCCGCCGAAGGTTTTTCCCGGAGAGTTCGATTGATCGATCATCCAGACTTCGTGCGAGTCCTGCGCGGCGCAGAGGGAAGCAACCGCGAGCAGCGGCGCCAGTACAAACAAAGCCGGTCTTGTCGCGGAAAACAGAGCTTGCATCTTACCCCTCCTGCATTGCGGCAGTGTACTCCCAGCTTCGATTTGTCGTCAATGGTTTTCTTAAGGGAATGTATAGGCAGTTGCTGCGGCACAGGCGCCGTCGCATTCTGACGATAAGATCCGGGCGCAGCGGGCGGTTTCGGGTCCCGGACTCATGCCGGCCTTCACGGCCCAGCCGGGCGCACAATCCCCCAGCAATACAGGGCCGCTCCCATAACCGATCGCGGTTCCCGGACGCCATTATCAAGTCGGAGGTCGTAAAATGGCAGCTATGTTTTCACGCAGGCATTTCTTCTTCGGTACCCTTCTGGCGGGCGCAGTCCCGCGCGGCGGATTCGGCAGTGTCCCTTCTCTGAAGTTCCTGGGCTACAAGTCGCCCAATGAAAAGCTCAATATCGCTGTGATCGGCGCGGGCGGACGCGGGGCGCAGGATATCAACGGCTGCCTGACAGAGAACATCGTCGCTCTCGCAGACCCGGATGCCAAGCGCGCCGAGGCTACGTTCAAGAAGTTCGAGTCCGTGCCCAAGTACGCCGATTTTCGCAAGATGCTCGACCAAGAGGGCAAGAACATTGACGCCGTGATCGTGGCCACGCCCGACCACACCCACGCCGTGGCGGCCCTCTGGGCGATGGAGCGTGGCAAGCACGTCTACGTGGAGAAGCCGCTGGCGCGGACGGTTTGGGAAGCGCGCCTCCTGACCGAGGCCGCGGCCAAGTACCGGGTGGCCACCCAGATGGGCAACCAGGGCTACTCCAACGAGGGGGCCCGCATTGCCGCCGAGATCATCTGGTCGGGGGAGATCGGCGACGTCACCGAAGTGCATGCCTGGACGAACCGGCCGATCTGGCCGCAGGGGATGGAATCGCTGCCGCCGGAGGCGCCGGTGCCGGAGACGCTGGACTGGGATCTGTGGTTGGGACCCGCGGCCATGCGCCCCTATAGTCCGGCGTACGCGCCGTTCAACTGGCGAGGCTGGTTCGACTTCGGCTGCGGAGCGCTTGGAGACATGGCCTGCCACATCCTCGGCGCGGTGAACATGGCGCTGCGGCTGACGGCTCCGGTCAGCGTGGAGGTGCTGTCGCAGGAGGGCAAGAGTGCGTACGCGTTTCCGAAGAAGTCCGTCACCCGTTTCGACTTCCCGGCGCGCGGCTCGATGCCGCCCGTCAAAGTCTACTGGTACGACGCCGCCCGGGGGCCGGCGTGGCGGCCGGAGGGGATCCCCGAAGGCGAGCCGTTGATTGGCGGGGCCGGAGCGTTCGGAGCGGGCGGCACCGAGTTCACCGGCGGCGGTCCCGCTGCGGCGCAGCGCCGCCCGCCGGCGGGGGAGGCGGGCGCGGCTACAAGGCAGCCGCAACGTGTCCCGCAGAGCGGCTTCGGCGGCTTTGCTCCGGAAAGCAACGGCGCTATTTTTGTCGGCACGAAAGGCTACCTGAGCACGGACACCTATGGCGCCAACACCCGTTTGCTGCCGGAGGCTCGCCACAAAGAGTACAAACTGCCGCCGCAGTTTCTCACGCGCTCCCCGGGCCATTACCGCGACTGGATTCGGGCCTGCAAAGGCGGCGAACCGGCTTGTTCAGACTTCCGTGTGGCCGGACCGTTCACCGAGTGGATCCTGCTCGGCTGTATCGCCCTGCGGTTCGAAGGGAAACTCGAGTGGGACGCCGCCCGCATGCGGTTCACCAACGCGCCGGAGGCCAACCAGTACGTCAAGCCGCGATTCCGCAAAGGCTGGCAGATCGGCTGAACGAGTGTTCCGGGCGCAGCCGGTTCGCGTCTTCGGAGCGTTTGGAAGGCTGGTCTGAACGACAGCCGGTCCGGCCACGTCGGGCGAGACTCCGACGTCGCTGCACCCCACTCAGAACGTGAGCCTGGCCTTTACGATCGAACTCGGGCCCACGACCAGATCGGCAAAATAGAGCGTGCCGTCCGAGGACGCGCCCAGCAGGTAGCCCATGTCGTGTGCGAGGGGGATCTGGGTTCCCGTAGGCCGGAGATCCGCGCCCAATACGACCAGCAGGCTCCCGCCTCGCGGCCGCCCCGTGCCGTGGATCACCTGAACCACGATCCGGCCATCCGGCAGGACAGCGGCGTTGTCCACGCGGTCGAACGTCAGAAAATAACGGTTGCCCGAAGTCCCCGGCGGTGCCGCGATGAAATCTGCGATCGCCGGACGCTCCACACCGATCGCGTTCCCGTTCAGGTCCAGCCGCCAGAGCTCAAAGGGATTCGCGGGCAGGTAAACCACCTGCTTGAGGCCCGGGTGCCAAAGCAGCGAACCCTCCACGGCAAAGCGGTTGATCGGTTCGGCGCCCACGCGCATCGGCACGCCCGCTTGCGGCGAACCCAGGTAAGTCCCTTGAGGCAGCAGGAAACGCCGCAAGTACACGTACTCCGAGCCAACCCGCGCCAGGCCTACGCCGTAGAGCTGATTGCCGGCAACCACGAGGCGATCGAGTCGCCCGGTGATCGGAAAGCTACGCTTGAAAGTCAACGCGCCTTGCGGGCCCAGTGAATAGACCCGTACAAACGCCGCATCGGGAAGGTGCAGGGAGAAGTACACGGACCTTTGATCGTCGCACGTGCATCCTCCGAGACCCACCAACTCAGGAAACGTTTTGCGGTAGAGGACCAACTCGCGAGCTGTGTCTACGGCGATCAGCTCGCCTTCGCGGTTGGTCACCAGCACCAGATCGTCGCCGCACAGCCAGGCGCGTACCAGTTTGCCTTGCTGCACTTCCCCGATGGGGATGCGGCTAATGATCCGCAGGCCCTCCGGTTGCGACGCGGCAGGCCACGCCAACAAAGCCAGCAACGCCAGGCGCTTCATGCCCACCTCCTTGCCGTGTGTTGACCGGGTGCGTGAAATACGCCAGCCGAGAGTTAACTCGTTTTTCGGACCGCCGACCCGCTTGCGCCATCACAGGCTTGAGTCGTTCCGGTAGCGGACGACTTCTGACCCATATGGAACCGCACGGGTTGTACCAGCACCCATTGATTCGCACCCAGCTGTCCCCGCAGGGACATAACCCGATCTGGTCGCAATAACAGTTAGTCTCACACTCGGGACAAGAATCGCAAATATCAGTCTGACAGCTTCCGCCGCCCGGACATGTGCGGACCCGGTCAGGACGCGGATAGGTGCGCCAGCACCCCTGAGCCGCCATCCGATCCGCTAAACAAAACAACAGAGCTCCTATGGCCAATCCCCAAGCCGTAGGGCGCATACTCACTCCCCACGTTAATAGTAGCCAATTTTTTTTTTTGTCAAGATCCAGTTTTTTCTGGCGGCGGGCATCGCGGCTTTGACCCTCGGACTTGGTCAGGCCGCCCTCGGCGGCCTCCGATCTGTTAGTTGGCCGCCAGCCTTGGGACGTGCCCGGCGGGGGTCGGGGCCACGCGGCGGGCCTTGGTCTCCTCCCAGTCCCGGCGAATCTCCTCGGGGAAGCCGGCGATCAGCCGCTCGATGCGGCGCCGAATTTCGGCGACCACGTCAGGATGTTCCGGGGCGACGTTGTAACTTTCGTCGGGGTCGTTGATCAGATCGTACAGCTCCGGCTCCGGCAACGGGAGGTTGACCCGTCCGCCGGGCGGGGCGGGCGTATAAGCCAAGGTGTTGTAGCGCGCCACGTGCAGCTTCCAGCGTCCCCAGCGGGCGCACTGCAGGTGCACGTTGTCAAAATAGAGCAATGCTTCCCGCTCGATCTCCGGCTGAGCGCCGCTCAGCAGCGGCCAGATATCCACGCCGTCGAGCGGATGGGGCGGTGAGGGCGCGCTCGAGAGGCGGGCGACGGAAGGCAGGATGTCCAGCACGGACGCCACGCCGCCGCAGATCCTGCCCGCCGGAATCCGGCCTGGCCAGCGAGCGATGAAGGGCACGCGCTGGCCTCCCTCCCAGGTCGAGCCTTTTCGCCCTCTGAGGCCGCCCGCGCTGCCTTGATACCAGGGTCCGTTGTCGGAGGAAAACAGCACGAGCGTGTCGCGGTCAAGCCCGAAGTGCTTGAGCGCCGCCAGCACCTCTCCCACACTCCAGTCCAGCTCCTCAATGACGTCGCCGTACAACCCAAACGGAGACTTGCCGCGAAAGCGCGCTGAGGCGGCCAGAGGAATGTGGGGGTAAGTGTGGGCGAAGTAGAGGAAAAACGGCTCCCGGCGAGCCCCTTCGATGAACCGAAGCGCTTCCTCGGTGTAGCGTGGAGTCAGCGTGTCCAGGCGCGCGGGCTCTTCGATGATTTCGGTGTTGCGCAGCAGCGGCCGCGGCGTCATGTCGTTGCTGTAGGGGATGCCGAAATAGCCGTCGAAGCCGCGGCTTGTGGGCAGATACCGGGGGAGGTGGCCGAGATGCCACTTGCCGACGCACATCGTGCGGTAGCCCCGGGCCTTGAGCAGCGCGGCCAAGGTCACCTCGGAATCGGGAAGGCCGGTGGTGTCGTTGGGGAACAGCACACGGGGAACTCCGGCGCGAGTGGGATACCGGCCGGTAAGCAACGCTGCACGGGAAGGCGAGCAGACGGGGTTACCGGAATAAAAGTGCGTGAAACGGACGCCTTCGGCGGCCATGCGGTCCAGGTTCGGCGTGCGCAGTTTGGAACCGTAGCAGCCGAGGTCGCCGTAGCCCAGGTCGTCGGCGTAGATCAGGATCACATTGGGCGGGCGGTCCGCTGCACGCATGCGCCAGGCGTACGGCGCCATCGCCGCGCCTAGGAAACACCTGCGGCTCACAACGGGGCTGTTCATGCCGCCAATCCTAACGCCGGGATCGCAGCGGGGGCAATGAGCGCCGCTTCTCACGGCGCCTCCTCAGCGAGGCGACGGTAGAGACGCGAAGCTTCTTCGAACTGTGCGAGCACGCGGCGCCGCTCCGCATCGGAACGCCACCATGGCCACTCCTGAGCCATCTGCACCAGTCGCGCGATCCACTTCAGGAAGTACTCCGCCGACGTACGGTCGCGGATCCTCCGGTCCCCCGTGTAGACACGCACGGCGCTGGTCACCGCCTGAAGAAACGCAGCATCGAAGGCCGGATGAGAATCTCCTTCCGCGTAAAGTGAGAACCAGCAGCTCTCGCCTACGCGGACGGCCCGCTGTAGTTTGCCGGAACGGCCGCCGGGGGCAAGCGGCACTTCCAGAAACTCCCTGCCGTTGCGGTGCACAACCGCTTTGCGCAAAGGAGCCGGCGAGCGCACTTCGGCTTCGATCTCCACGGTGCCCCCCTCGGCGGGCAACCGCACCGTTTCGCCCGGGCCTCTTCCGCCGATGCGCAATAGCAGCAGAGGACCCGTGCTCATGAAGGTGCGCCCCTTACGGATGGCTCGCAGCCACGCTTCCACCGTGCGCTCCCGCCCCAGGAAGGCGTAGGTGCGGACGCTGCCGATCAGTTTGCCGATGTGGAGGTCCGTGATGGAATCCTCGCCGCCCACGGGAGCGATCGGGAGGTCGAGATTGCGCAAATGGTGCCATACGTGGAGCACAGCCCTGCCGGCGGCGGACCACTCAACAGCGTCCACGGTTCCCAAAACGGCATCCACGGGAAGGGCCTTGGCCGCTCCCAGCTCCGCATCGAGCGGGTCCTTGTCGCCCGCAAAAGCGTGCACGTACGCGGTCACCGCGCCCTGCGCACGCGCCTTGCGGAGCATGTCGGTGTTGCTCGGGTAGAGACTTTCGATGGCCGTGCCTTCATAGCCAGTGGCGAAGGGCGAGATTAGATGTTCGCGCAGCCCGAGGAGAAACACATGGCCGTAGAAGGGAGGCCGGTATTCCTGACCCACCAGCAGCCGGACTCCGGGCTTGCCGCGCGTGAGAGGGTGTTCCCCTCCTCCGGGCACGAAGTGCTCGTAGTCGAGGATACGGTTGTCTTTGTTCGCAATGAGCATGTTGAGGAAGTCCTGATCCTCGGCTTCGGAAAGAAACAGGAGGTTCTCGAGCGTGTTGCCCAGGTTCCCGCTGTAGTTCATATGGACGTGCGTGGAGCCGCTGTGCCAGCCGAGAGCGGAAAGATCCGTCCAGCGCCGCAGGACCAGCGCCGCCCGCACCGTTTGACCTGCCCGAACTTCGACCTCAACCGTAGCAGGTTGGTATTCGAAGCCTCGCGCGGCGTGGATCGTCATGCGGCCGGGTGGGACCTCTATGCTGAACCGTCCCCGGGCGTGGAAGTAGTGGGTTCCGGAGGCGCCGACGCGGGCGTAGGCATCCTCGGGCGCGTAGAACTTGCCGTCAGCCGCCAGCCCCCAGATGCGGGCCGGAGCCGGCCTTCCCGATTCGTCCAGGATACGCACTTCGAGCTGTCCCACAGGGCGGCGCCAGCGCCGTTGCGTGATGCGCACAATCCGCTGCGCGCCGCCGTGCGTTTCGAGCACCGCAAGCTGCGGCAGGCCCTGGACGTTCGCAATATAAGCGATCCGCTCGCCATCCGGCGACCAGCGGGGATGGAAGTGATCGTAGGCGCCGAACGTGAGCTTATACGGTTCGCCACCGGTTACGGGAACCACGTATAAAGCGTGAAACGGGTGGGCGGCGCCGCGTGTCGAGGAGTAGACCAGGCGTTTGCCGTCCGGCGACACGTCCGGCCGGCTGCGGTAGAGCGTCTGTTCACTGAGGACGCGCACGGCCTCCGCGATGCCCAACGGCTTCACCGGCATGCGCCAAAGGTCCCCGGAGCCGAGCGGCACGCCGCGGTTGCATACGAAGAGGATCTGGCTTCCGTCCCGCGTCCATGCCGGTTGGGTATGCATGTCCCAGGGTCCGAAGTACAGCCGGTCGCGCCCGTAACTGTGGTCCGCAGTCAACGGGATTTCCGGCCCCTCCCACTGGCCGTTCCGGATGGCGCGAACGAAGATGTTGAAATAGCCCGAAGGCCGTGAGGAGACGTACGCCAGCCGGGTTCCGTCGGGGGAGAACACCGGGTCGAGATACAGGTGGCCATCGGCAGCCAGCGTGCGCCACTCTCCGGTAGCTACGTGGACAATTTCAAGACTGATGCCACGGCCGTCGTCGTCGGCCGTATAGACAATCCAGTTGCCGTCGGGAGACCAGGTCGGAGAAGAATGATAGCGCTCATTGTAAGTCAGCTCTTCGGCCTCGCCCGTTTCCGGATCCACTCTCCAGATGGAGCCGCTCATCGCCACCGCAATCCACTTTCCGTCCGGGGACCAGCACGGCGCCCACGGCGTGGAGCCGGGAGCGGGCGGGATGTAATAGTTGTGCATGTAGTTGCCCCCGTGCCGTGCAGCCGGATAAGGGTCTCGCGGGTGGGAGACTGCGGCCGTCGCCGAAAGCAGCCCCAGCCACGCCAGGCGCGTCCTGAGCTTCTTCATGAGGAGCATTATGGCCCAGCGGCGAGGCCCACCTCACAAGGGAATCCGTTCCGAGCCGTATGCTACGCTGAAAGATCAGAACTCCGAGATGGAAAGCATTACCGTAACGCTGCCGGATGGAAGCCGGCAGACGTTCCCACCGGGCACCCGCCCTTTGGATGTGGCCCAGGCCGTCAGCCCCCGCCTTGCCAAGGAGGCAGTCGTCGCGCGGGTCAACGGCGAGCTGTGGGATCTGACGCGACCCTTGGAAGGTGACGCCACCGTCGAGATCCTCACGCCTAAGGATCCCGAGGCTCTCGAGGTCTACCGCCACTCCACGGCTCATCTGCTCGCCGCCGCGGTTCTGGAACTGTTCCCGGGAACCAAACTGGGCATCGGACCGCCGATCGAAAACGGCTTCTACTACGATTTTCTCCGCGACAAACCCTTCACTCCGGAGGATCTCGAGAAGATCGAAGCTAAGATGTGGGAACTCCAGGCCCAGGACTTACCCTATGAACGCCGCCTCGTTCCGAAAGAGGAAGGGTTGAAAAAATACGCCGAAATGGGCGAACACATGAAGTGTGAGTTGATCCAGGAGCGGGCCGGGGAGGTGTTCAGCGAGTACACGCTGGGGCCCCATTTCATTGACTTCTGCCGCGGGCCGCACGTTCCGTCCACGTCCTACATCAAAGCATTCAAACTTCTTTCCATTGCGGGTGCTTACTGGAAAGGTGACGAGAAGAATCACCAGCTGCAACGCATTTACGGCACGGCGTTTTTCACTCGCAAAGAGCTGGAAGATTACCTCCGGCGGCTGGAAGAAGCAAAGAAACGGGACCACCGCAAGTTAGGCAAGGAGCTGGATCTGTTCAGCATCCAGGAACTGGCCGGTCCGGGCCTGATCTTCTTCCACCCCAAAGGAGCCATGGTGCGCAAGCTGCTCGAGGACTGGATGCGGGAGCAGTATCTGGCTCGCGGCTATTCGCTGGTTTACACTCCGCATGTGGCCCGGGCGGAACTGTGGAAAACCTCGGGACATTACAGTTTTTATGCTGAAAATATGTTCCGCCGCATGGAGCTGGATGACGCCGAATACCAGCTCAAACCGATGAACTGCCCGTTTCACATCTTGATTTATAAGGACCGGATCCGCAGCTATCGTGATCTTCCGGTGCGGCTCGGAGAGCTCGGCACGGTGTACCGGTATGAGCGCTCCGGCGTCATGCACGGCCTGCTGCGCGTGCGGGGTTTCACGCAAGACGACGCCCACATCTTCTGCAGGCCGGACCAGATCGAAGATGAGATCACCGGTTGCCTGCAGTTTGCTGTGGACGTGCTCCGGACGTTCGGCTTTGACGAATATGAGGCCGAGCTATCCACCTGGGACGGCGGAAAGAGCGCCAAGTACGACGGCACACCGGAGCAGTGGGAACTGGCCGAGCGCGCCCTCAGCAACGCGGCCGCCCGCCTGAACCTGAAGGTCAAGGTCATACCGGACGAGGCGGCCTTCTACGGGCCGAAAATCGACGTCAAGCTGGTGGACGCCATCGGCCGGCTCTGGCAGCTTTCCACCGTACAGTTCGACTTCACCCTGCCCCGGCGCTTCGAGCTGGAATACATCGGCGAAGACGGCAAAGCCCACCAGCCGCTCATGGTCCACCGGGCCCTGTACGGTTCCGTGGAGCGCTTTTTCGGCATCCTGCTCGAACACTACGCCGGCGCGTTCCCGGTCTGGCTGGCGCCGGTGCAGGCGGTGGTGCTTCCGATCGCAGACCGCCACATTGCTTATGCCCGCCAGGTGACCGAACGCCTGAAGGCGGCCGGCATCCGCGCCGAACTGGACGATCGCAACGAGAAAGTGAATCTCAAAATCCGCGAGGCGCAGCTACAGAAGGTCCCTTACATGCTCGTGGCCGGAGACCGCGAAGTCCAGAACGGCACGGTTTCCGTACGGAACCGGAGGCGGGGCGATCTCGGGCCAAAGTCCGTCGAGGAGTTTCTCGCCGAGATCCGCCATCTGATCGAGAGCAAAGCGCCCGTCGAGTAAGTGATGACGCTCCTGGTCTGGGCGCTGGCCGTCATTGCAGCCGGCTCCATCGTCTACGCCCTGCTGGTCGTGGCCGCGGTCCGCTGTTACCGGGCCGTCCGGGCGCCGGAGCTCAGGGACACGCCGCCTGTCAGCGTTCTGAAGCCCCTCTCGGGCGCCGACGACGGGCTCGAGGAAAATTTGCGCAGCTTCTTCGAACAGGATTATCCGGCGTTCGAAATTCTGTTTGCCGTGCGAACCCCCGACGACCCGGCGGCCGCGCTGGTCGAGCGGCTGCAGAGCGAATACCCCGGCGTTCCCTCCCGCCTGATTGTGACCGGCGAGCCTCCCTACCCCAACGCCAAGGTTTTCAGCCTGGAGCGGATGCTGGAGCAGGCGCGCTACGACCTGGTCGTGATGAGTGACAGCGACATCCGCGTCGAGGCGCGGATGCTGCGCACGCTCGCAGCGGAATTCCAGGACCCGCGCGTGGGTCTGGCCACCTGCCCCTACCGTGCCGTTCCGGGAAGCAGTTTCTGGTCGCGGTTGGAGGCCCTGGGGCTGAACACGGAATTCCTCGCCGGCGTGCTGGCGGCGAGGCTCCTGGAGGGAATGAAGTTCGCCGTCGGTCCGACGATCGCGGCGCGGCGTTCCACTCTCGAGCGCATCGGAGGACTGGAGCGCGTCAAGGACTACCTGGCCGAGGATTTCATGCTGGGCAGGCTTGCCGCCGCGGCGGGTGTGGGCGTCATTTTGTCCTCCTACGTGATCGAGCACCGCATCGGCGGGGCCCGGCTGGTCGAGAACCTG
>DATLYE010000039.1:0-95465 GCA_035575135.1 Bryobacteraceae bacterium | reverse complement strand
GATTGACTGCCTGGAAGCAATTACGCGAGCGGTATCGACGGTGATAGGGACGAAGATCGCCGTGGGAGCCTTTCCTCTCACGTCTGCGGAAAAGCGCGTTGCATGTGGCGCTAACGGCGAGTCGGCGCGTGATGCGCTGGCGGCGCTTTTGCCCAAAGTGAGTGAGAGGCCGGCGTCATACGAGCTGCTATTCGATCCAATGACGGGCTACATGCTGAATCTCCGATTCATTGCGCGACCTGGACCGCCTCCCAACATACCTGAAGGGGCGCCACAGAACACACCTTCGCCGTTCTTTGTGAGGGAATGACGGGACGTAGCCAATTAGCGCAATGGTGCATCAAACCCGCGGGTGCTGCTCGCACGTTTCTTCGCGCAGCCCGGCGGTTCGTGCAATGGACACGCGACCGCGCCCGGCGTGAGGCAGTTGCGCGGGCGCTGGATTACGCGTGTTGGTTGGACTCCGGCACTACCTGTAGCGGCCGGTATCGGAAGCGTTCTTCGAGCTTTTCCAAGCAGAGCTTCGCAAGTACACGTGCCAAAATCACCGGGATTGTGCTCGCGGCACCGCGCTTGCAGTCGGCCGAGCGGGCGCGCATGATCAACTATTTGGCAGAGCGCCACGGGGTCGAGATCAGCGCCGTGTTCTTCCGCTACTACAAGCTAAGCGGCGGTAAGGAGCTCCCGGCGAGATCCGTTCCGGTTGCGGACGGCAGCCGTCTCTTGGGCCATAAGCACAAGCACCTCCTTCGAGCAAATCCTCGCCATTGCCACCAACAAGCACAAGTCCTCTCGAAATCCGTCGGCAAATGCGTCAACACCGGCGCGAGACGAATCAGTGGACGTACGGCGGCTCTTTGCGATGTTGGGCACCAACGCCGTCGGGCCAGGAACGGATGGTGTCCGGCGTGAACATTGCCGGCAAGAACAACCCGCCTGCCGCCCCGTGCGAGATCGATGAGCACGGAGGTGTCGGAGACGAGGACGGTCATTGAGCGACGCCGCTCGCAATGGGTTGTTCCATCCGCCTGTTGAGTTCGCGCCCGTTGATTTCCAGCAGCTCCGCCGCTTTGGCTCCCGAAATTGCGCCGAAAGCGCAGGCGTCCGAAACGGCGCGGCTCCTCTTCCTTCAAATGGTTGGGTGCATAATTGGGCGGCGTCCTGAAGCCCAGGCGCGAGAACTCCCGAGACAGCCGCTGCGACAGGGCTGGAGAGAAGATGCCGACTCAGATCTGACTAAAGCAGCCAGACGGCGTCGGGGCCGGAGCCGGAGGGCGTACGAATGCGGCGCAGGATCTTCCGCTCCGCTACGGAGATCACGTAGACCACGTCGTCGTCCTGGGCCGCCGCGAAGGCAAGCTCCCCGCGGGCGGAGACGTGCAGCGAGACCGGCCGCCCCTCCAGCACCACGCGCCCGGAAACCTTCCCGGTGGCGGTGTCGGCAAATTCGACGGCGCGGTCGTGCATCAGGGCGTAGACGAGCAGCCGGCCGTCGGGCGTGATGCCGATGCGCACGGGTCCTTTGCCGGTGGCGATGCTGCCCGCCGCGCGGCGCCGCTCTACGTCAATGACGGTGATGGAGGCGCTTTCGCGGTTGACGACGTACAAACGGGCGCCATCCGGCGACAGGACGCTGCCCTCCGGACGCATCCCCGCGGGAATTCGTGCGACCTTTCCGGTGCGCGTATCCACGGCCGCCACGGCTTGGGATCCGGCGTTGCTGACGAATGCCCACCGTCCCTGGCGATCCCACGCCACAATGTGGGAGGTCTTACCCCCGGTGTCGAAACTGCGAGTAATTTTGCGCGATGCCGTGTCAATGAGCAAGAGGCGGTCCGGAAGTTCCGTGGTCACGGCCAGCCCGGAAGCCGGATGGAGCGCGATGCCGTGAGGGCGCCGGAATTCTCCGAGAGAAATCTCAGCCAGCCGTGTGCGCGTGTTCACGTCCACTACTGAAACCGTGTTGCCTCCCATGCCCGGCTCCTCGATGCGCATGGTGCCGTTGTCCGTAATAAACACCAGCCGCCCGTCCGCCGATACGGCCATCTCGTGCGGGTGCCTGCCGGTGGGCACGCGGGCGAGGAGCTTGCCTTCGAGCGTGTAGAAGCCCAGAGTGCTTTCCGCTTTGTGCAATACCAGCAGCAACGGATCCGCCGCGACGAGCAGCGCGGGAGCCGCCAGGGCCAACAGGCAGCGCAGCATGATTCCTCCCTCCAGTGAGCCGTTAGAATAGGGAATTCTATGAAACTGCAAAGCCACATCATCACGCAAGGGCGCGAGCGCGCCGGGGCGCGGGCCATGCTCAAGGCGATCGGCTTCACCGACGAGGATCTGGCCAAGCCCATCATCGGCATCGCCAACACCTGGATCGAAACGATGCCCTGCAACTATCTGCTCCGGGAGCTGGCGGCCAAGGTCAAGGAGGGCGTGCGGGCGGCCGGCGGCACGCCCATGGAGTTCAACACCATCGCCATCAGCGACGGCGTCACCATGGGCACGGAGGGCATGAAAACCTCCCTGGTGAGCCGCGAAGTGATTGCCGACTCGATCGAGCTGGTCGGCCGCGGCCACATGTTTGACGGCATCGTGGCCCTGGTGGCCTGTGACAAGACCATCCCCGGAGCGGCGATGGCGTTGTTGCGGCTGAACGTTCCGGGCCTGGTGCTCTACGGCGGAACCATCCTGCCGGGGCACTACAAGGGGCGTGACATCACTCTTCAAGACGTTTACGAAGCCATCGGCGCCTGCGCAGCGGGTCGCATCAGCGAGGAGGAACTGCGCGAGATGGAGAACGCGGCCTGTCCCGGGGCGGGCGCCTGCGGCGGACAGTTCACCGCCAACACTATGGCGACGGTGATGGAACTGATCGGACTTTGCCCTCTGGGTATGGCCTCCATTCCGCAGCCGGATCCGCGCAAGTTACAAGTAGCATTCCGCTGCGGGGAGATCATCATGGAGGCCGTGCGGCGGGATCTGAGGCCCCGGGACATCGCGACGCGCAGGGCGTTCGAAAACGCGATTGCGGCGGTGGCGGCGACCGGCGGTTCCACCAACGCGGTCCTGCACCTGCTGGCCATGGCGCGGGAAGCGGGAGTGCCGCTCGAGATCGAAGACTTCCAGGCCATCAGCAACCGCACGCCGCTGCTGGCCGATCTGAAACCCGCGGGCCGTTTCACAGCGGTGGATGTGGACAAGGCGGGAGGGATCGGCGTCGTGGCGCAGCGCCTGCTCGAGGCGGGTCTGGCGGACGGCTCAGCCGTCACCGTCACCGGCCGCACGCTAGCTGAGGAGGCCGCCGGCGTGCGCGAGACGCCCGGCCAGGAAGTGATCCGGCCGCTCGCCAATCCCATCAAACCTACCGGCGGGCTGGTGATCCTCAAAGGCACATTGGCCCCCGAAGGCTGCGTGATCAAGACCACGGGGCTGGACCGCAAGATGCACAGGGGCCCGGCGCGGATCTTCGATCGAGAAGAGGACGCCATGGACGCGGTCACTCATGGCCGGATCCGGGCGGGCGACGTCGTCATCATCCGCTATGAAGGTCCCCGCGGCGGTCCCGGGATGCGCGAGATGCTGGGAGTCACGGGCGCCATCGTCGGCGCCGGACTGGCCGACAGCGTGGCGCTGATCACCGACGGGCGTTTCAGCGGGGCGACACGGGGATTCATGGTCGGGCACGTGGCGCCCGAGGCGGCCTGCGGCGGACCGATCGCTCTGGTCCACGACGGGGACCCGGTCTACCTCGACATCGAGAAGCGGGTCATTGACCTGGAGGTGCCGCGGGAGGTGCTGGAGCAGCGCCGGGCGGCCTGGAGCCCGCCGCCGCCGCGCTACCGCACGGGCGTCATGGCCAAGTACGCCGCGCTGGTCGGATCGGCCTCGGAAGGCGCTATTATGACTGCGCCCCTGTGAGCACGCCGGAAAGCGCCGCGTCCGGACGTTCTTTACTGAATCAGTTTTCGCTGCCGGAGATAGGCCGGCACGTCCAGATCGTCCGGGTTCACAGCGGGGGCAAGCGGCAGCGAGGCCGTTTCCTCGAACTCCGGCGCGGGCGCCTGCTCGGTGGCGGGAGCGGCCGCCTGCTCGATGTTTTCACTGCTCTCGGCGTTGAAACCGGTGGCGATGACCGTCACCTTGACGGAATCGCGCATTCCTTCCTGAAGCACCAGGCCGAAGTTCACGACGACATCCTCGCGGCCCGTCGCCTCACGAATCAGCCGGCAGGCCTCGCTGACGTCGTGGAGGCCGAGGGCGGAGGATCCCGTAATGTTGACCAGCACGCGGCTGGCGCCCGAAACACCCCGTTCCTCGATTAGCGGCGAGCGGATGGCCTGTCGCGCCGCCTCCACGGCGGCGTTTTCGCCGCTGGCCGTGGCCGTCCCCATGACCGCAAAGCCCATGCCTTGCATGGTCGCCCGGATGTCGGCGAAATCGCGGTTGATGAGGCCGGGGCGGGTGATGATGTCGCTGATGCCCTGGACGGCCTGCCGCACCACATCGTCGGCCAGGCGGAAGGCCTCTTCCAGGCTGGTTCCTTTCGGCGCCAGCGCCAGGAGCCGGTCGTTGTACAACGGCACGAGGGCGTCCACGGCGGAGGCCAGCTGGCTCAGGCCCCAACGGGCGTTCTGCATCCGCCGGGGACCTTCGAAACTGAAGGGCATCGTGACCACGGCTACCGTGAGCGCGCCCAGCCCCTTGGCCAGGTTGGCGATGACCGGTGCGGCGCCCGTACCCGTCCCGCACCCGAGGGCCGCCACCAGGAACACCATATCGGCGTCCTGGAGGATCTCGGTGATGCGCTCGGTGTCGTCCAGCGCCGCCTGATGCCCGATCTCCGGATCGGAACCGGCCCCGAGGCCGCGCGTGAGCCGCGCGCCGATCTGAAGCTTGTTGGGTACCGGCGAGGCGCGGAGCGCCTGCTGGTCCGTGTTCACGACGTAGAACTCCACGCCTTCCAGGCCCTCGCTCATCATGCGGCCTACGGCGTTAGAGCCGCCGCCGCCCACTCCGATCACTTTGAACCGGGTTCCGCCCGGGCCCTCTTCGTGAAGCTCGAACTTCAATCCGTCGGCATTGGCGTTCGTCATCGGCGTAATCGCTCCTCTCGTTGGAAGATGCGGCCCAGCAAGCCGCCTGGACGCCTGCGGGCCGCGCGGTACTTCAGGCGGGCCGAGTACATCATCAACCCGGCCGCAGTGGTCCAGGCGGGATGGTTGAGCTCGTCCGGCCAGCCGGCAATCCCCACGGCCAGCCCGTTCCGGGCGCGGCAGCCAAGCACCCGCTCGGCTACGTCGCACATTCCCGTCAGCGCCGCACCCCCGCCCGCCAGAACGAGTCCGTTCAGCAGGGAGCGCTCGAGGCCGGCCTGCACGAGTTCGCGCTGCACAAACAGGAACAGCTCCTCGGCGCGGGCTTCCAGGATGAGATTCAGTTCGCGGCGGGAGGCCTCGCGCGGGGGCCGCCCCTGGGCGGGCGGGATTTCGATCAAGCTGTTGTCGGCCGTCAGCCCCGCCATCGCGCAGCCGTACTCCTCCTTCAGGCGGCCGGCATCTTCGTAGGTAACGCGGAGGCCGTGGGCCACATCCCGGGTGAAGTGGTCGCCGCACACGGGAAGCGTAGCTGCATGCGCGAGAATGTCGCCGAGGTAGACCACGAGTTCGGTCGAGTGCAAGCCGACGTCCGCCACGGCGATGCCCTCGGTGCGGTCGGCGGGAAGCACCGCGGCGTAGGCGGCTGCCAGCGCTTCGTAGACCGTTTCTTCCACCTCCACTCCCGCCTGATTCACCGCCGCCACCAAGGCCTTGTGCTCGTAAACCGAGGTCGTGATCACGTGGGCGTAGGACTCCAGGCGCGAACCCACGGCCCCCACGGGATTGTGGTACTCGGCGCGGCCGTCCAAGACGAACTCCTGCGCGGAGGCATACAGCACCATCCGGTCGGCGGGCAGGTTGAGCTGAGATGCGTCTTCGACTGCCCGGCGGATGTCCTCGCGCTGCACCTCGCGCGGCCGTCCCAAGGGATATAACCCTTGGCTGACGACGCTTTGGATGGCCGGCCCGCCCACGCCGACTACAGCGGACTCCACGGCCACGCCCGCCATCCTCTCCGCCGCCGCCACGGCCGCACGCACCGAATCCGCCAGCGCCGCAGCATCCGCGATGCGGCCGCGCGCCCAGCCGGCCGCCGGCGCCTCCCCATACCCGGCCAGAGACAGGCAGGCGCCGTCGAGCCATCCCACCACACACCGGGTGCGGGCGCTGCCCGCATCAATTCCCGCAGCCAGGATGGCGCCCTCGCCGAAGCGGGCCCCCCGGCCGCCTCCTGCCCTCGCCGCCAGCGATCCAGCCATATCTTCGAACGGCCTCCTACTGCCCTTCCGCGATGATCCGGTCATCCAGTCGCAGGTCGAACACGGCGGCCTGCGGGAGCCGGCGGCGGATCTCCGGGTAATGGGCGAAGAAATTCTCCAGCCGCGCGCGGAAATTGCTCGCCCCGACTTTCAAAGCCAGCGCGCGGCCTTCTTCCGGACATGTGAGCACCAGGTTGTCGGGGTCGGAGACGTCAATCTCCGAGATGCGGGGCGCAAGGGTTGCTCCGGCCTCGTTGAGAGCCTCGAGCGCCCGCTCGACACGCAGGCGCCGCATGGCGCGACTTTGTTCCGGAAGCACGCCTGTCAGCACGGGCAGGCGGAAACGTCCCTGGGGCGGCAGGCGCAGCAGTACGCCCTCGGCGTCAATCAAGGCTGCGCGGCTCGCTCCGTGCGGCCCCGGCAGCCGCACGAAGGCCACCGGGCGCCGCTCGATGATGCGAACCAGAAGGCCGTCCGGCCAGCGGCGGATGATCACGGCATCCTTCACCCAGTCCACGGCGAGGAGTTGCCGGCGGCGCGCCTCGAGCGGCACCAGGTAGACGCTCTTGCCGAGGTCCGGGGCGAATACGTTGAGAATAGCCTCGCGAGAGGCGTAGGTGACCCCATCGAGCTCGAGGCCCCGTCCGGTTCCGGCGCCGGGGACCAGGACGAAGCGGCGGCTCGTGGCCAGGAAGTGGTCGGCGCGGTGGTAGCACCAGGCCGCGGCGACGGCCCCCGCAAGCACCAGAGAGCCGGCAGCGGCGTAACGCAATAGCTGTGCCCGCCGGTTTCCATTCCCGCCCGCCTGTCTGGCCCCCACTATCGCCTCCCCTGCAGGTGCTCCAGGATGAAGTCGGCCGCCTGCCAGACGTTGCCGGCGCCGAGGGTGAGGATGGCATCTCCCGGCGCCGCCGCGGAGGCGACCATGGCTGCTCCCGCCTCGAGGCTGGGGGCATAGTCGGCCGCGCGGTGCCCAAAGCTGCGGATACGTTCCACCAGCGCTGCCGCGGTTACGCCTTCGATGGGCGGCTCGGAAGCGGGGTAGATGTCCAGCACGATGACGGTGTCCGCCTGATGGAAGGAGCGTGCAAATTCGTCCATGAGGTGCAAGGTGCGCGTGTAGCGGTGCGGCTGGAACAGCACATGAATCCGCCGGTACGGCCCCAGCCGCGCCGCCGCCAGCGTGGCCCGGATTTCGGTGGGGTGGTGGCCGTAGTCGTCAATCACCGTGACGCCCCCGGCGGCGCCGCGCAGCTGGAAGCGCCGCTCGACGCCGCTGAACTCCAGGAGAGCTTCGCGGATCTTTTCCGGAGCGATCTCCAGTTCCAGGGCCACGCCCACGGCGGCCGCGGCATTCAACACGTTGTGGGGGCCCGCCACCGCCAGCCGGAAGAGCCCCAGGTCGCGATCGCGGCGCCGGAGCCGGAAGCAACTGCCGTCGGGACCGCACTGAATGTCGCTCACCACCAGTTCGGCCTGCGCGCTGGTCCCGTAGGTTACCGTCCGCCGCTCGATGAACGGCATGATCTTCTGGACGTTCTCGTCGTCCAGGCACACCACCGCCGCGCCGTAGAACGGAACCTTGTTGACGAATTCGGTGAAGGCCGCCCGCGCCTCCTCGATGGTGGGATAGCAGTCCACATGCTCGTGATCAATATTGGTCACTACGGCCAGGATCGGCGAGAGCTTGAGAAAGGACCGGTCGCTTTCGTCGGATTCCACCACGAAGAAATCGCTCTTGCCCACGCGGGCGTTGGCGCCTCCCATGGCCGAGACGCGCCCGCCCACGACGACGGTGGGATCGAGGCCCGCGTAACTGAGGACCGTGGCGGTCATCGAGGTCGTGGTGGTCTTGCCATGGCTGCCCGCCACCGCAATGCCGTACTTCAGCCGCATGAGCTCGGCCAGCATCTCTCCGCGGGGAATCACGGGGATCTGGCGCCGGCGGGCTTCCAGGACTTCGGGATTGTCCGGCCGCACGGCCGAGCTGACCACCACCGCCCGGGCGTCGCCCAGATGCTCCGGAGCGTGGCCCTCGTAGATGCGGGCGCCCAGACGCGCCAGGCGTTCCGTTACGGGACTGAGCTTCAGATCCGATCCGCTGACCGGGTAGCCGAGGTTGAGCAGGATCTCGGCGATGCCGCTCATGCCGATGCCGCCGATGCCGACGAAGTGGACGGGCTGGGGCCGGAAAAACATTTTCATTTTGTATTGTTCAATCTTTCCGCGGGCCTGTCAATGCGCCGGCGGCCGGCCGCCGCTTCTTCCAGCCGGTCGGCCGCGCGGCGGGCGGCGTCCGGCCGGGCCAGGGTGCGGGCCGCCCGGCCCATCTGCTCGAGTCGCTCCGGCTGCGCGGCAAGCTCCGTCACTTCACGGAAGAGCCGTTCTCCCGTCAGTTCATGATCGAGCACCAGACGCGCGGCTCCGATCCGGGCGGCGGCCTCCGCGTTCCTCAACTGGTGGTCGTCGGCGGCGTACGGAAACGGCACCAGGATCGCCGGACGGCCGGCGGCAGCCAGCTCGGCCACGGCTCCCGCCCCCGCCCGGCAAACCACCAGATCGGCGGCCCCCACGGCCGCCGGCATGTCTTCGATGAACGCCACGACTTCTCCCTTCAAACCCGAGGCCGCAAATTCACGGGCCAGTTCGGCGTGCTCGGCCGGTCCGCTCTGGTGAAGGAAGCGGATGGCGGCAGCGGCTTTGCGGAACAGCGGCCAGCTTTCCCGTGCCGCCTGGTTGAGCCGGCGGGATCCCTGACTGCCTCCGGTAATCAGCAGGACGAACTCGCTTCCTTTGGGTTTGGGGGAGAGGGCGAAGAACTCCTCGCGCACCGGCAGCCCGCTCGCCTCCGCGCGGCCGGGCGGGAACCAGGCCGCGGTCTCCGGGAAGTTCACCAAAATGCGCGCCGCGAAGCGCCCGAAGCGGCGGCTGGCCAGTCCCGGCACGGCGTTCGGCTCCATGATCAGATACGGCACGCGAGAAAGCAGCGCCGCCGCCATCACCGGCGCCGCGACGTAGCCCCCCATGCTGAACACGGCGGCGGGCCCCCACCGGCGGAAAATCGCCAGCACCCGAGCCACGCTGAACGGCAGCTGCCATAAGCTGCGCGCGGCCCGGCGCAACCCGACGCGCTTGAGCCCCCCGATTTCGATCCATTCGATGGGAAAGCCCGCGGCAGGCACCAGGCGTGCTTCCAGTCCGCGACGCGTGCCGATAAAGAACGGTTTGTGGCCCCGCCGGCTCAGCTCGCGCGCTACCGCCAGGCAGGGAATCACATGTCCACCCGTACCGCCGCCCGCCATCGCGAATGTCCACGCCTGACTCATCCCGCCTGCTCGGCCACGCTTTCGAGGATGCCCAGAGAGATGAGGGTGCTGAGCAGGGAACTGCCCCCGTAACTGATCATGGGGAGGGGTATGCCTTTGGTCGGCGACATACCCAGCACCACGGTCATGTTCAGCAACGCCTGAAAGACCACCACGGTCGTCACTCCCACGGCCAGGTAGCGCCCGAAGTCATCCGGCGCGCTCCAGTACAGCCGGCCTCCGCGCCAAAGGATCACGACGAAGCCGGCCAGCACGGCCAGCGAGCCCAAAAGCCCCAGCTCTTCGCCCACGACGGCGTAGATGAAGTCGGTGTGGGCCTCCGGCAGGTAGAACAACTTCTGCCTGCCCTGCATCAGCCCCACGCCGAGAACGCCGCCCGAACCTACGGCGATCAGCGACTGCTTCAGATGGTAATCCGGGTCGCGGCTGGAGGCCGAACGCTGCACCCAGGCTTTGACGCGGCCCTCGGGATCCAGCGCCCGGACCACCCGCGTTTCCAGAACCCGAAATTCCGGATCCACGAGTCCGAAGATGCGCACCAGACGGTAAGGTTTGGCGGCCGTCGCCGCGATGAGAAACACAAGCGCCACCCCCGCTGCGATGAGAAAGTAGCGTTTCTCCAGGCCGGCCACAAAAAACAGGACTCCGGCCGCGGCCAGCAGCACCACGGCCGTGCCCAGATCCCCGATCAGCACGATCCCGGCCAGCAGGCCGACGAGCACGGCCGCCGGCAACAGCGTGTAGCGGTCGTTGATCAGCGCCGAGCGCCGCGTCAGCAGCCAGGCCAGAAACAGGATCAGCACCGGTTTGGCGAACTCCGAGGGCTGCACGCTCACCGAGCCGATCCACAGCCGCCGCTGCGCCTGCGAATCCACGATCAGCACGGCCAGCAGCAGCGCCACCACGAGGCTTACCAGCGTGAAGATCACGGCCGGATTGTCCAGACGGCGATAGGGGCGGCTTCGCAGCCACATCATCGCCGCCACACCTGCGGCCGCCCAAGCCAGCTGCCGAAGCAGATAGTAGGCGCTCGATCCGTATTTCTCGTGCGCCACCACCGAAGAAGCGCTGTAGAGCATGACCAGCCCGAGGGCTGTCAGCCACAGCACCGTCCCGAAGAGCAGCCAGTCGGTTTTTATGCGTTGCGCCATGATTCCTTCCGGGAGGCCGGGGCGGCGCGGTCCGCTTCCCTGAGCCGGTGGACGAGCTCTTTGAAGACGCGGCCCCGGTGCTCGTAATTTTCGAACTGATCAAAGCTCGCGCAGGCGGGCGCCAGCAGAACGATATCCCCGGGCGCAGCGAGCCGCCAGGCTTGTTCTACGGCCGCCTGAAGCGTGCCGCATTCGATGACCGGCACGCGGCCCTGAAGCGCCGCGGCCAAGCGCGGTGCGGCCTCGCCGATCAGGAGCGCGCCCCGGGTTTTGCCCGACAGGGCGCCGGCCAGCGCGCGGAAGTCGCTGCGCTTGCGGTCGTCGCCGCCCAGAATGATCCACAGCCGCCCCGGGAAGGCCTCAATGGCCTTTAAGGCGGCATCCACATTGGTCGCCTTCGAGTCGTTGTAAAACTCGATCCCGCCGGCGCGGCGCACAAACTCCAGGCGGTGTTCGACCCCCGGGAATGTCCGGAGGCCGGACGCGATCGCTTCGAGCCCGGCGCCGGCCAGTCGGGCCGCAGCCGAGGCCGCCATCACGTTTTCCAAGTTGTGACGGCCCCGCAGCGGGATCGCCGCCGCCTCCACCAGAAGCTCGTCATCGAAGAGGATCCGGTCTCCGTCGAGCCATAGTCCGGGCGTCACCGCGCGAGAGAGACTGAACCATACGGTGCGGGCGCGGGTGCGAGCCGCGTAACTCAGGCAAACCGGGTCGTCGGCGTTGAGCACCGCATAGCCGTCTTCGGTCTGGGTTTCGAACAGGCGCGCTTTGGCTGCGGCGTAGGCCTCGAAGGTGCCGTGCCGGTCCAGGTGGTCGGGGGTGACGTTCAAACCCACGGCGATCGAGGCGCGAAACCGTTCGATGGTTTCCAGCTGATAACTGGAAAGCTCCAGCACGTTCCACTGCTCCGGGCCCGAGGTGGCGACCAGTGCGCTGGCCGCCGGGAAACCCATCCCCGTGTTGCCGCCCACCTGGGCCGGAATGCCGGCGCTCCGCAGCAGGTGCCCGGTGAGCACGGTCGTGGTGGTCTTGCCGTTGGTTCCCGTGATGCCGATCACCGGGCCCTGAAGGAACCACGCGGCCAGTTCCACCTCGCCGATGACGCGCACGCCGTGGCTGCGCGCCTCGCGCAGCACCTCGAGCTGAGGCGGCACGCCGGGCGAAAGTACGGCAAGATCGGCGCCGCGGAACACCTCCGGCGACTGGGGAGCGAACGGCACGCCGAAACGTTCGAGCACGGCCCCGGCGCCGGGCAACTGCTCGAGCGGCCGGACATCCGTCGCCGTTACGCGTGCGCCCTTGGAAACGAGCAGTTCGATGGCGGCCAAGCCGGACCGCGCCAGACCGACGACCACCACGCGCTTGCCCGCCAGATCCATGCCTACCTCAGCTTGAGCGTGGTCAGCGAGAACAGGGCCAGCACCAGTCCCGCGATCCAGAACCGCACGATGATTTTCGACTCCTGCCAGCCGAGCGCTTCGAAGTGATGGTGCAGCGGCGCCATCTTGAAGATGCGCTTGCGGCGCAGCTTGTAGCTGCCCACCTGCAGGATGACGGAGAGTGTCTCCAGCACGAAGACGCCGCCGATGAAGATCAACAGGATCTCCTGCTTGATCAGCACCGCCACGGTGGCCACGCCCCCGCCGAGCGACAGCGAACCCACGTCGCCCATGAAGACTTCGGCGGGGTGAGCGTTGTACCACAGGAATCCGAGCGCGGCTCCCGTCATGGCGCCGCAGAAGATGGTCAGTTCGGCGGCGCCGGGCAGCCGGACCAGATCCAGATAGGTGGCAAACTGCGCGTGACCGCTGGCGTAGGTGAGCACGGTCATGGCGCCCGCGGCGATGATCATCAGCCCGATCGCCAGCCCGTCCAGCCCGTCGGTCAGGTTGACGCCGTTGGCCGAGCCGACGATCACCAGAATCAGGAACAGGAAAAAGAAGATGAAGGCCAGCGGATAGGTCCACGGACTGGCCAGCCAGGCGTCCACGAGCAGGTCCGGCCGGAACTGCTTGAAGAAGGGGACGTTCATCGCCGTCGAATACAATCCGAACGCGTGCAGCACCAGCAGGAACACGCCCACGAGCAGCGCGCCCAGAATCTGCAAGCCGAACTTCTGGCGGCCGGTCAGGCCCAGATTCCGCCCGCTGCGGACCTTCTTGTAGTCATCCCAAAAGCCGATGCCGCCGAAAGCCAGCAGTCCGAACAGGGCCACCCACAGATAGAGGTTGCGAAGATTGGCCCAGAGCAGCGTGGGCACCACGATGGAAATCAGGATCAGGATGCCGCCCATCGTGGGAGTGCCCGCCTTGGCAAAGTGTGAAGGGGGTCCGTCCTCGCGGATGTACTGCCGGACCTGCATCGCCCGCAGCTTCCGAATCACCCACGGCCCCAGGACGAGGGAAAGAAACAGGGCCGTGAGGCTGGCCACCGCGGTGCGGAACGTCACATAACGGAACAGAGGAAAGGGAATGACATGGGGATAAAGTTGTTCGTAGAGCAGCCAGTAAAGCATGGGATCTTTCAGGCGCCTCCCCGCAAGGCGGCGCGGCGCGTTGCGACGGCGCCTCTTTGCCGCTTGCTCACTCTAAGAACCTCTCCAACGCCGCTTCGACCCGCGTCGCGCGCGAGCCTTTGAAGAGCACGACGTCGCCGGGCCGGACTTGATTTCGCAGGAAGTCTCCCGCCTCCTCGGGCTCTTGGAAAAAAAACGCGGCGCTCTCCGGCAGTCCGGTCGCGACGGCCTCTTCGACGAGATACCGGGCCGCGCCGCGTACTCCCACGAGCAGGTCCACCCGGCCCGAGGCCGCGTAGCGGCCCACTTCCCGGTGCAACGCCTCCGACCACTCCCCCAACTCCGCCATTTCTCCGAGCACGGCCCAGCGCCGCCCGCCGGGGATGGAACCGAGCAGGTCGAGCATGGCACGCACGGCTTCCGGGTTGGCGTTGTAGCAGTCGTTGATCACCGTGACGCCCCGGTGCTCGAACCGCTCGCCCCGCATGGGGGGCGGCTCGAAGCTGCGCACCGGCTCCCGGAGGCGCTCAAAAGGAATGCCGGCCACGCGGGCGACCGCCAGCGCCGCCAGAATGTTCAGCACGCCGTGGCGCCCAGGCAGGCGCGTTTCGAATTCCACGCCGCCGCAGCGAAAGCGGGCTCCGTTCGGATCGCAGCGAACCTCGCTGGCGCGCACGTCGGCCGCTTCGGAGAAGCCGAAGGTGATCGTCGCGCCCGGGTGCACTTCGCGGAAAGCCGCCACGCGGGGGTCGTCGGCGTTGAGCACCGCCACCCCCGCAGGACCGAGCTCTTCGATCAGCTCCCGCTTTGCCAGGGCGATCTCGTCGAGCGAACGAAAATGTCCGGCGTGCGCCCAGCCGACCATGGTCACCACGCCGATGTCGGGCCGGGCGATGCGTGCCAGCTGCCGGATCTCTCCGGCATGGTTCATCGCCAGCTCCAGCACGGCGGCCTCGCAGTCGTCCGCAAGCCGCAGGAGGGAGAGCGGAACGCCCACGTGATTGTTCAGGTTGCCCTCGCTTTTGCCGGTGCGCAGTGCGGTGGCGAGCAGCTGCGCAATGGCTTCCTTCGTTGTGGTCTTGCCGGCGCTTCCCGTGACGGCCACGACCCGGCCGCCCCAGCGCCGGCGCGCCCAGGCCGCCAGATGCTGGAGCGCCTCCAGGGTGTCCGCCACACGCAGAAGCGGTCCGCCGCTTGCCTCCCGTTCCACCACGGCCGCTACGGCCCCGCGCGCGAAGGCCTCCGGCACGTAATCATGGCCGTCGTGGCGGGGCCCGCGCAGCGCGAAGAACAGGTCGCCGGGTTCGAGCGTGCGCGAATCCACGCTCCAGCCGGAGATGAGCGCGTCCGTCCGGGGCGGGTCCGCCCCCAGTACGCACGCCACTTGGCCGAGCGAAAACTTCACGTGGTCCTCCCGCCGTAGCCGAGTTCCCGCAACACGGCTCGCGCCACTTCCCGGTCGTCGAACGGAATCACACGGTCTCGGAGCACCTGGTAGGTCTCGTGACCCTTGCCGGCGATCAGCACCGCGTCACCCGGCCGCGCCTCCCGGATCGCCCGGCGGATCGCTTCGGCGCGGTCCGGCTCTTCGATAAACGGCGTCGGGTGGCGCTCCAGTCCGGCGCGGGCGTCCTTCATGATGGCCAGCGGATCCTCGGAGCGGGGGTTGTCGGACGTGAGCACGACCAGGTGGCTGAGCTGGCCGGCCACCGCGCCCATCAGCGGGCGCTTGGCAGGGTCCCGGTCCCCTCCGCAACCGAAGACGGTGATGATCCGCCCGGGCACGACCTCCCGCGCCATCTGGATCAGATTCCGCAGCGCGTCGTCGGTGTGGGCGTAATCCACGACCACCAAGAAGGGCTGGCCTTGCTCGACTCGCTCGAAGCGGCCTGGAATCGAGCGGCAATCGGCGATTCCCCGCACGACCGCCTCTGGCTCCACCTCGTAACTCAAGGCCGCACAGCAGGCGGCGAGGATGTTGTACACGTTGGCCCGGCCGACCAGCGCGGACTCGAGCCTCAGGCGCCGCCCGCGGTAGCCGACATCGAACCGAAGCCCGGAAGAGCTCGACACTACGTTCTCGGCGCGCATGTCGGCGTCCGATTCGATGGCATAGCGCAAAAGCCGGCTCCGGGCCGCCACGCGGATGCGGCGGCCCCACGCATCGTCGGCATTGATGGCTGCCACCTCCGGGGGAGGGCCCCCGGCGCCTTCGAAAAGCCGGCATTTGGCGGCGAAGTATTTTTCCATCGTGCCGTGGAAATCCAGATGATCCCGCGTCAGGTTCGTGAAAACGGCGGTGTGAAAGCGGAACCCGTACACCCTCCCGAGGGCCAGAGCGTGGGAGGAAACTTCCATTGTGACATGAGTGCCGCCGCGGCGTTCGAGCTCCGCCAGCAGCCGGAAGATATCCAGGGATTCGGGCGTGGTGTTGACGGCGGCCCGCACTTCGCCCGCCAGGCGGTATTCAATGGTCCCAATGAGCGCCGTGGTTTTGTCGGCGGCACGCAGCACGGAGTCAATCAGGTACGAGGTGGTGGTCTTGCCGTTGGTGCCGGTGATGCCCGTCAGGTGCAGCCGCTCATCGGGCGCGCCGTAGAAGTTCCGCGCCGCGACGGCCAGTGCGACGCGCCCGTGCTCGACCTGGATCCACGGCCCGGGGAAGCCGTCCGGCGGCGGCAAAGGGCTCACGACCGCCACGGCCCCGCGCTCCAGGGCCTCGCGGGCAAACTCGCGTCCGTCGTGCCGGGCTCCCGGAAAGGCAAAAAAAACGAAGCCCGGCGCAATCCGCCGCGAGTCGTAGTCCAGGCCCGCAACGCGCACCGCAGCCACACCGGCGGGAAGCCCGCCTCGCAGGGGCGCTCCTTTGAGCAGTTCTCCGAGCGTGATCGGGGGCGCCTCAGTCATCGGGAAAACTGCACGACGATCTTTTGCCCGCGCGGCAGGATGGTTCCCGCAGGAGGATACTGCATGCGCGCCAGCCCGCTTCCGGCCAGTTCTACGGGCAGGCCCAGGGCCGCCGACTCTTCCAAAACGTCCCGCACCGTCTTGCCGCGAAAATCGGGCACGCGCGGGCCCCACACTGCGACGGCCCTGCCGCCGTCCAGCCGCAACGGTTCGGTTGGCAGGCGTTCGATTACCGGCAACAGCTCCGGCACGGGCGGGCTCGCCAGTTCCGCGATGGGCCGGTCATCCAGGGCTTCCGGCCCGTCTGTGACGGGCGGAGGGAGCTCCGGAAGATCCTGCGGCACATCCAGAAGCCTCAACGCAGCGGATGCCACGGTGCGGAATACCGGGGCCGCCACTGCACCGCCGAACCGCGAGGAGCCGTTCAACGTCACCACCACCACTACGGCCGGGTTGCCCACGGGCGCAAAGCCCATGAAGGAGGCGTTGTACTGGTGCGTGTAGCGCCCCGTCGTGCGGTCGAAGATCTGCGCCGATCCGGTCTTGCCTCCCGCAGTGTAGCCGTCCAGACGTGCCAGTTGTCCCGTTCCCTCCAGGACCACCCCCTCCATCATGCGGCGCATCTGGATCGCCGTTTCCGGCCGGATGACGCGCTGTGGCGCGCGGGCGTTGCCGCGCCGGGCCGCCAGGACCAGCCGCGGTTCAACCAGCAGGCCTCCGTTGGCGATCGCCGAACAGGCGCGGGCCAGCTGGAGCGTGGTCGCGGAAATCTCGTGCCCCATCGCCACCGAACCGATCGAGGTCTTGCCCCACTTTTCCAAATCGCGCACGAGGCCGGCCGACTCGGCCGGTAACGGCACCCCTGTCGGGCGGCCGAAACCAAAGCGCCGGACATAGTCGAGCAGCCGCGCCTCGCCCACGCGGAGTCCGATCTGAATGGCGCCGATGTTGCTCGACTTGGCCAGAACCCCGGAAACCGGCAGCGCCTGGTAGGCGTGATGATCGCGGATCACGCGGCCGAAGAGGCGGATGCGTCCCGAGCCGCAAGAAACGACGGTCTCAGGGCGCAGGTTGGTGGTCTCCAGAGCGGCCGCCACCGTGACGACCTTGAACACCGATCCGGGCTCAAACGGCACCGAGACGGCGTGGTTCTCCCGGAGCTGCAGGTCCGCCGCCGAGCGGACCGGCTGGTTGGGATCAAACGCCGGATAACTGGCCAAAGCCAGAATCTCGCCGGTATGCGGATCCATCACCACGAGGCTTCCCGACTGGCAACCCTCGGCAGAGGCGGCCTCGGCCAGAGCACGCTCCGCGACGGACTGAATGCGGCTGTCCAGGGTGAGTGTCAAATTCCGGCCCGGCGCCGGTGCCCGGACCAACTGAGAACGCAGCGCCCGGCCGTGCACATCGGTCAGGATGTTCATTTGACCGTCCTCGCCGCGCAGGTGTGCGTCCAGGGTCTGCTCGATTCCGGCGTTGCCGCGCCCGTCGTGATCCACCGCCCCCAAGACGTGGGAAGCGAGCGGCCCGTTGGGGTAATAGCGGACGCTTTCGGGCACCAGGTGAATCCACCCCAGTTTCAGGCTGCGGAGCCTGTCGGACTCTTCCTGGCTCAGCCGCCGCTTGATGCGTAAGTATCCGCGCTTGCGTTGCCGCGCCTGGCGGATCCGGCGGGCCAGGTCCGCGCGATCCAACTCCAGGATCGGCGCCAGGATGCCGGCTGCTACATCTTCCGGGGGCGCCTGTAACGGGTTGATGACCACCGCCTCGCGTGTCGTCGTGACGGCCAGCGGCACGCCGTTGCGGTCGAAAATGGTTCCGCGGGGCGCGCGGAGGGTGACGCGGTGCTCCTGCTGCTTCTGCGCCAGGGATTGGTAGTGCTCATGCCGGACGACCTGAAGGTAAAACAGACGTAACGCCAGCGCAGCCGCCCAAAGAAGACCTGCCCGGCGGAGCCAACGCAACCGGCGGCTGCCTGGCAGCTCGGTCGGGTTCACTTTCTCACCTCCTCGCGCTGTGGCTGCAAAGATCCCGGCGAGCCGCGCCCCGCTCGGCGAATCAGAGCCTCACCGCCTGCGAGGGGCAGTGTCGGTGCCCGGCCGGTAGGCCAGCTCGTTGCGGTCCTTCGGGTTCAGGTGCACGACCTGGGAAGGGGCGGGGTCCACGAACTGCTGGATCCGCGCCAGCTCTTCCAGGCGGCGGGGATCGAGCAGCCGGGCTTCGGCCAGATCCAGCGCCGCGCGCTCGGCCAGCAACGACTCGCGTTCCTGCCGGAGAGCTTCGATGCGGTAGCCCGCCAGCGTTTCCTCCACGCGAGGCCACAGAGAGGCTGCGGCCAGCAGGGTCACCGCAGCCGTGACGGCGATCCATTGCCCGCAGCGCCGGCCGGCGTTCGGGTCCGGCTCGCGCACCAGACGCGAGTTGTCAATCGCTTTGCGAAACAGCCAGACCTCTTCGTTCGGCAAAGGGCGCAGTGCGTAGGGATCCACTGCCGGTGGACCCGGGAGATGCCGGCGGGCCGTCTCCCGCTGCGCGTCCCAGTCCGATTGAGCGTGCCAGTTGGGTTGTGTTGCCATTGTGTTTACCGCGCTCCCGTCTTTAAAGAAACTCCACGGCGCGCAGGCGAGCGCTGCGAGCCGCCGGATTGCTTCGCACCTCTTGCTCGGACGGCCGCACCACGTGCCGCGTGAGCACGCGTACCCGTCCCTGCCGCGCCAGAGCCTGAAACCCGTGCTTGACTCGGCGGTCTTCGAGCGACATAAACGAGATCACCACCGCACGGCCGCCGCTGCGGACCAGCCGCGGCATCAGTTCGAGCAGCTTCTCCAGTTCCCCCAGCTCGTCGTTGACCGCAATGCGCAAGGCCATAAAGGTCTGCGTGGCCGGATGCAGGCGTTTCGTCCGGGGCGCGACCCGCTCGATCACCCTCGCCAGTTCCAGCGTGGTGCGAATGGGCCGCGCCCGAACGATGGCTCTGGCTATCTTCCGCGCCCTCCTTTCTTCGCCGAACCTGAAGATCAGGTCGGCGAGTGCCTTTTCGGCCATGGTGTTGACGATCTCGGCCGCCGTCCGCCCGGCGCTTCGATCCATCCGCATGTCGAGCGGCGCATCGGCCGAGAACGAGAACCCTCGTTCCGGATCCGTGAGCTGGTAGAGCGAGGCGCCCAGATCGGCCAACAGCCCGTCGGCGCGCTCCACGCCGAAGGAGGCCAGCGCCTCGGCAAGTTCGGAGAAACGCCCGTGATGGAAGCGTACCCGCCCGGCAAAGGGAGCCAGGTTCCGCCGGCACATCTCCAGCGACTCGGCATCCCGGTCGTTGGCAATCACGAACCCCGAAGTCAGCCGCTCGGCGATCGCGGCCGTGTGCCCGCCCAGGCCGGCGGTCGCGTCCACGTAGATTCCCTCCGGGCGAATCGCCAGGTATTCCAAGACCTCTCGAACGAGCACCGGAACGTGGAGCATGCATCACTTCAGGCCCTTTTCTTCGAGCCGCCGCACTTTCTCGAGCAATCCTTCTTCTGCGCGCGCCTTCATGGCCGCATACACGTCGGCCGTGTACAGGTTGATCCGCCCTTTGTACGGATGCAGGTAAACCTGCTGCGGCGTATCGAGCTTCAAACGCCGGCGCAACTCCTGCGGCAGCAGCAGCCGCCCTTCGCTGTCCATCTCGCTGTCGGCGCCCACGTCGTTGGCGATCAGCGAGACGTGCTCGGCAATCTCCGGGTCCTCGCGGAACTCGTCGAAAAACCGCTCGACCTGGCGCCACGCCGAAAGTGGATAAATCCGGCCCGTGCGATAATCGAAGCTCGTGATAAAGACCTTGCGCTCTCCCAGACTGCTCAGGTACTGCTGCATCACCGAGGGCAGTTTCAAGCGCCCTTTGGCATCCACGCTGGCCTGGCGGATGCCCCGCGGCGGCTCGATTGGGACCGTGTTCTCGCGTGTTTCGGCCAATTTCGGTCACCTTTAGCCACTATCGGCCACACCCGATTGTGGCATGAGAGCCACACCAAATGCAAGAACTTTCTTCCGTAGGGGCAACAGGTTACACCGAGGTTCCTATATCTAGGGGGATAATCCCGAGGGCAACAACCTGTCGCTACGTGAGAGCGGCAATTTGCCGTGCCAGCTGCACGAAGCAAAGTACGGTCACTGCGGTTGCCCCGTAGGCGGCGATGCGCCACATCCGTTCGCGAGCACTTCCTTCCAAGCCCGGCAGGCCGGCCAGCCATGCGGCGGCAAATCCTCCCGCCAAGCCGCCGACGTGGGCTGCATTGTCCACGTGCAGGCCCGGCAGCAGTCCGAACAAAAGGATGTAGAGGACCCAGCGCACGTACATGCCGCGCATGGCGCCGGCGATGGAAGCCGGGTAGCGGACTCCCAAAGCGATCATGGCCCCGATCAGCCCCATCAGGCCCGCAGAGGCGCCCACCGACAGACCCGCCGACCAGAAAGTGCTCGCCAGAAAACCGACAACCGTAGCCGTGAAGTAGATGACGATGAAGCGGCGGGAGCCGTAGATCTCCTCGACCTGCGCGCCCAGGTCGAACAGGATCCAGGTGTTCATCAGAATGTGCAGCACTCCTCCGTGCAGGAAACCCGCGGTTACCAGACGCCACCATTCGCCGCCGAAAAGCACTGCCTCGCGGAGTTTGGCGCCGAAGGTATAGAGGGTGACCCCGTCAATGCCCATGGCGGGCGAAGGATTGCCGCGCCGCATGCTGTAGATGAAGGTGGCGGCGAACAACCCGAGGTTCACCAGGAGAATCAGAAACGTGACGAAGCGCGTGCCCGGCACCAGGCCGCCGAGCAGATCGCTGGGAATCCGGGCTGCGGCCGGCGGACCCACCTCGGTTTCGCAATAAGGGCACACGCGCTCGCGCGCGTCAATGAAGGCCCGGCAGTGGGGACACATCCGCCGCTTGCTCACGCGACCATTGTACCCGCACGGCTTTTCCGGCCGGGGGAATCGCGGCACGGCTCCGCGCGCACGCTTGGTACAATCTTGGGTTCAGATGAGCAAGACGGAGCGGGAACTCCGGCAGGATATCGTGGAGGTCGGCCGGCTGGTCTGGCAGAAAGGCTGGGTGGCGGCCAACGACGGCAACATCTCGATCCGTCTGGATCCGGAGCGCGTGCTGTGCACCCCGACAGGCGTCAGCAAGGGGATGATGCATCCGGATGACCTCATCATCGTGGACATGCAGGGCAACAAGATCGAGGGGCGCAAGGAACGCACCTCGGAGATCGCCATGCATTTGACGATTTACAACCTGCGTCCGGACGTGCGGGCGGTGGTGCACGCGCATCCTCCGGTGGCCACCGGCTTTGCCGCAGCGGGCCGTCCTTTGACGCTGGCCCTGCTGCCGGAGGTCATCATCGGCCTGGGTTGTGTCCCGCTTGCCGAGTACGGCCTTCCCGGCACACCGGAGCTGACCGAGCCCATGCTCCCCTACATTCCGAAGTACGATGCCATTTTGATGGCCAATCACGGGGCGGTCTGCTACGGCGAGGACGTCTACAAAGCCTATTTCCGCATGGAGACGGTCGAGCACTTTGCCCGGATTTCGCTGGTGGCGGAACTGCTCGGCGGACCGAAAGTTTTGCCGCGGCAGGAGGTGCAGAAACTGTTTGAAGCGCGCGAGCGCTACGGCATCACCTCCCGGGCCGGCCTGGAGCCCTGGTGCCCGGTGCCGGCAGAGGAGGCCGCCCGGGCGGAAGAGCGATTCGAGGTCACACGCTCGGAGCTGGTTGCCCTGGTGAACGAGGCGCTGAAAGCGCGGAGCTGAGTCCGGCGGAGGGATTTCTCTGGAGATTTTTTTGTGAAACTGGAGGCTGAATGGGTGAAGCATTAGGAATGATCGAAACGCGCGGTCTGGTGGCCCTGATCGAGGCCTCCGACGCGATGGTGAAGGCAGCGAAGGTGACGCTGGTGGGCTGGGAAAAGATCGGCTCCGGATACGTCACGGCTCTGGTGCGCGGTGACGTGGCGGCCGTGCGGGCGGCCACCGATGCGGGAGCCGCGGCGGCCCGGCGCGTGGGCGAGCTCATCGCCGTGCACGTGATTCCGCGGCCGCACCCCAGTCTGGAGGACGTGCTGCCGATCGGCAAGAGCAATACCGGAAAGTAAGGAGCGCGCGGCGGGGGCTCCCGCCGCCAGTCGCCTATGCTGCTGGCTCGTGTAGTGGGCACGGTGGTTGCCACACGGAAAGATCCGCGCCTTGAGGGTAAGAAGTTTCTGATCCTCAAGCCGGTGTCCCCGGAGGGCAAGGAGGAGTCCGGCTACGTGGTGGCCGTAGATACGGTGAGTGCCGGTTACCGGGAGCTGGTGCTTGCGGTTTCCGGCAGTTCGGCCCGCATGGCGGAAGGCTGCAAGGACCGCCCCGTAGACACCGCGATCGTGGGCATCGTGGACACCGTAAGTCTGGATCAAGGCTAGAGGCGGCACGGATGTTTCTGGGACGCGTCATCGGCCGAGTCTGGTCCACGGTCAAGAACGAGGCGCTCCACGGCCAGCGCCTGCTGGTGGTCCAGCCGGTGACTCCTGAGCTCCAACCCACAGGCAAGCCGCTGGTGTGCGCCGACTGCGTAGGCGCCGGCGCGGGCGAACTCATCTACTGGTGCCGGGGCAGGGAATCGAGTTTCCCCTTCCTGCCTGCCGAAGTGCCCACCGACACCACCATCGTGGCCATCGTGGACGAGCTTCACGTCAAGCGGAGCTGACGATGCTGATCGCCCGCGTCATCGGCGAGGTGGTCGCCACGCAAAAACACTCCAGCCACGAAGGGCGCAAGGCGCTGCTGGTGCAACCCCTGAACCTGGACGGCACGGACCGCGGCGATGCGGTCGTGGCCCTCGACGCCGTGGACGCGGGCGTGGGCGACCGGGTGCTGCTGGCCACGGAAGGCTTTAGCGCCATGACCAGCGTGGACCGGCCCATGTCGCCCATTGACATGGCCGTGATCGGGATCATTGACCACGTGGAGCTGGTCGGCGGTTGAGCCGGCCAAGGCCGTGCAAACCTCGCGACCGCGCCTGTCGCCGGCGGTCTTCGCGTTACCTGCCGGGGCTCACGGCTTAGCGTAAGCGGATTCCGGCACCCCGGGGTTGACCCGCACCTGAGTGACTTTCTGCTCGCCGCGTTTCTGGCCTCCTTGCACCAGCACGGTCGAGAAGGGCAGCTTCAGTCCTTCCACTTCCCGCCAATCCGAGTACACTTCCTCCAGCTCGCCGGGCGCACCCAGAAACGCACCCACGTAGGTTTTCTTCACCGGGAGGTTGGTCTGCGGGTCTACGCTCAGCTTGACCTGAAGCTTGCGCGCGGCGTCGCTGACAGCCACCACCTCGACCGGTTTGCCTTGCCACTCCTCGGTGGCCACCCACTGTACGGTCAGCTCCGGCTTCCCCAGACTTCGCAGAAGCACCAGGGTGTTGCGGAACAAGCCGGCCTCGATCTCGTTCCGCATCTGCGCCGGAGCATCCCGCACGCCCTGCGGCGTCTTCATCCACGCGGTCTTGCCGTCGAAGCCCTGGACCATCTCGCCCACCGGAGTCCGGACTTTTTCGAGGAGCTTGCCTTGCAGGTTAACGGTGGATTCGCTGCTCAGGCTGAACTCGCCTTGCGGCGTGCTCATCGTCAGGGAAGCCTCGAGCACGTAGTCTTGGATCTCGTCGAGCCTGGCTCCTCCCAGCGCGTCTCGCACCGCGCTCAGAATCCGCTTGCCGCGCGCCACGGCCTCCGGCGTGGCCGCCGCCAGTTGTTCCTGCTTCGGCTGCGGAATGGAGATATCCCAGGGCACCACCTTGCCGAAGCTGGAAAGCGGGCGCTCGAATCCTTTTTGGTTGCCGAGCACGAGCACGGTGAGCTTGTCCGGGTCCAGGCGGCTCTGGGCGGCGCGCAGCACGTCGGCGGGTGTGACCTTCTCGATGCCCGCCCGGAAGCGCTGCAGATAATCGCGCGGATAGCCGTAGTACTCGTAGCCCACGATGCGCTCGACGATCTCCTGGGTGGAGTCGAACTCGAATGCGAAACCCTTCAAGATCGCATCCCGCGCCCGTGTGAACTCCGAAGGTGTGGGTTCGGCCTGGCGCAGCTTCGTGATTTCGGCTCGGATGGCCTCCAGGATCTGCGCCGTGGTCTCGAGCTTGGTGTTACCGAACGCCCGAAAGATCCCCGGGCGGTCCCAGCCTGCGTCCCAGGCCGATCCGGTGGCGTAGGCCAGGCCCGCCGCCGTGCGGACATTGTTCAGCAAGCGCCAGCTCAGTACGCCGTTGGCCACGGTCAAAGCAAAATAGTCCGGATCGTCGCGCCGCCCGGCGAGTCCCCCGAGCATCACCCAGGACTGATTCACGTCTTCCTTGTGGATCAAATAGATTCCGCCTGCGGTACGGCTCTCGACGGGTGGCGGCACGGGCTTCGGTCTCCCGCCCCGGGGCCAGGCTCCGAAGATCCGCTCGATCCGCGCGCGCATTTCCTCGGAGCGGAAATCGCCCCACACGCCCAGGATCACGTTCTCGGGCTGGAAAAACTCCCGGTGGAAGCGCACCAGGTCGTCCCGCGTGATGGCGTTGATGGTCTCGTATTCCGGCAGCCGTCCGTAGGGGCTGTCTTTTCCGTACAGGATCCGTGCGAATTCGCGGAAGGCCACTCCGGAGGGATCATCGTTGCGGCGGGCGATGGCGTCCCGCTGGGCGATCTTGGCCAGCTCGATTTTGTCCTGAGGAAAGGCGGGATTGCGCAGCAGGTCGGCGAGGATCTCGAGCCCGCGTTCGATGTCCTCCTTAAGTACGGAAACCATTGCCCGTCCGGAGTCCTGGCCGATGCCCGTTTCCACCACGGCCGCCAGCCGGTCCAGCTCTTCATCGAGCTGATCGCCGGAGCGCGACGTGCTGCCCCCGGTGCGCATCACTGTGCCCGTGATGGCGGCCAGCCCGGCTTTCTCCGGAGGCTCCCAGCGCGCTCCCGTCCGGATCATCGCCGTGGCGCCGATGACGGGAAGCTCGTGATCCTCCACCAGGTAGACGACCATCCCGTTGGCCAGCTCGAACCGCACCGGCTCGGGCACCTTGATTTCGCCGAGAGGCGGGAATTTCAAATCCTTGTAACTTTTCGGGATCCGTTGCGCGGCCGAAGGGCCGGTCAACAACAGCCCCAGGACCGCCGCCTGGATGGCGAAGCGTATTGAGTGACTCATGGCCTCCTCCCTTGACGCCTACTTGGCTGCCTCCACCGGCTCGATCAGCCCCACGGTGCGGTTGGCCCGCGTGAAGGTGGCCCGGGCCACCCGCTGGATGTCTTCCGGCGTCACGGCGTGGATGCGATCCAGGTAGCGAAACAGGTTGCGCCAGTCTCCGGTGAGCACCTGCCAGCGCGCCAGCTGAAAGGCCATCGTGGAGTTGTCGCGGAGCTGTTGGATCAGATTGGCGCGGGCGCGCCGCTTGACCCCCTCCAGTTCTTCCGGCTTCACCGGCTCGTTCTTCAGTTTCTCGATCTCTTCCTCCAGCGCCTTTTCCACCTCTTCGTTGGTGTGTCCGGGCGCGGTGAAAGCGGCGAACAGGAACAAACCGGGATATTTCTCCCCCGGGAGTCCCGGAAAGCCGAAGGCCTGCACGGCCACCTTTTTGTCCCGCACCAGGCTGCGGTACAGGCGCGAGGAGCGTCCTTCGCTCAGCAGGCTGCTCAGGGCTTCGTACACCGCATGGTCCGGGTGCAGGATGTCGCCTTTGTGATAGCCGACGAGCACCAGCCGCTGGGCCTGGAGCCGGAGCGTGATCCGCTTCTCGGCCTCCTGCGGAGGCTCCACGGTGCGCAGCGGTTCCGGCTTCTGCCCTCCCGGAATCCGGCCGAAGTAAGTCTCCGCCAGCTTCCGGATGCGCGCCGGATCCACGTCGCCCACCACCACACCGGTGAGATTGGCCGGCGAGTAATACTTCCGGAAAAACGCCTCGGCGTCCGCCCGCGTGATATTTTCAAGATCGCTCATATGTCCCACGACGGGCTCCCCGTAGGGGTGCGCCTTGTAGGCCGCAGCCAGAAACTCCTCGATCAGCTTGCCGATGGGGTGGCTCTCGGTGCGCATGCGCCGCTCTTCCATCACGACGTCCCGTTCTTTGTAAAATTCCCGCAGCACCGGTTTCAGGAATCGTTCGGACTCGAGGTAAAACCATAACTCGATCGAGTTGGACGGCAGGCTATAGTAGTAAGTCGTCCAATCCCAGGAAGTGCTGGCGTTGAGGCCTCGCCCGCCTTCACGCGTAATCGCTTCCCCAAACTCGTTCGGTACCACGAACTTACCGGCCCCCTCCTGTGCGGCCTTGAAATCGGCTTCGAGTTTCTTCAATTTTTCCGGATCGGCGCGCGGCCCCTTGCGTCTTTCCGCCTGCAAGGCTGCGAAGGCCTGGTCCACGCGGTCGAGCGCCAGCCGCTCTTCGGCATAGTTGCGGGTTCCGATCGTGTCGGTGCCTTTGAACGCCATGTGCTCGAAGATGTGGGCCAGACCGGTGATCCCCTTGACTTCCTGCGCGGCACCCACATCGGCCCAGGTCAGAAAGGAGGCTACCGGCGCGTTGTGCCGCTCGAGCACGATGAACTGCATCCCGTTGGCAAGCGTAAACTGCGTGACGCGCGACTGGATTTCGGCGAAGCTGTCCTGGGCGGCAACGGGGACGCCCGCCAGGGAGGCGGCGAGCAGGAAACGCAATATCATGGCAACCTCCTCAACGAACTCCTCCTTAAGCTAACACGGAACCGCCCGGTTATCTCACCTCCCGGATCATCTGTTCGAGTTTCTCCATGGGGGCCTCCAGGCGCTGCGGCTTGCGCAGCACGCCCTCGAACAAGTCCCCGCGGCGCTCGAAGCGTTCGAGCACGTTGCGGATGTGGAACTGCGCGGGCGACAGTCCGGGTGCGACCTCTGACCAGTCCAGGGGCGTGGCCACGGGCGCGCCCGCATAGGGCCGCAACACGTACGGCGCCGAGATCGTCTTGCCGCGGGCGTTTTGCAGGTAGTCGAAGTAGACCTTGCCTTTCTCCCGGGCCGCCACGGCGCGGGGAACCGTGAACAAATCCGGGCGCTCGGCCGCCAGCAGCCGCGCGAGAATTTCGGCCAGGGCCCGGGTCTGCTCGTAGCGGTAGACCGGCTCCAGGGGCACATAGATGTGCATGCCGTCGCCGCCTGTCGTCTTCGGGTATCCCGCCAGCCCGACCTGCTCCAGCTTGCGCCGCACCAGCAGCGCCGCCTCCACGATCCGGTCAAAACCGCATTCCTGCGCGTCCAGGTCAATGAGCATCCAGTCCGGGTGATCGAGCGAACCGATGCGGCTCATCCACGGATTCTGGTCAATACAGCCCAGGTTCGCCAGATACAACAACGTGGCGCGGTCGGCGCCGATCACGTATCGCTTCGGCTTGCCGCCGTCCTCTTCTTCGATCGCCTCCGTCCGTACCCAGTCCGGCAGGCCGCGCGGCGCGTCCTTCTGAAAGAAATAGGGCGCCTCGATGCCGTCCGGGTAGCGCCGCAGCGCGAGCGGCCGATCTTTCAGATGCGGCACGAGCAGGTCGGCGACCGCATCGTAGTAACAGATCACGTCGGCCTTGGTATATCCTTCGCGCGGGTAAAACACCTTGGTCAGGTTGCGCAGGCGGATTCTGCGCCCGCCGGCCTCGACCACCGCCTCCGCGCGTCCTGGGGCGATGAGGATGTTGCGGGGCCTCGGGCCGGCGACCTGGGCCGGCCGCCGCACGCATTCGCGCGGGTCTACATCGGGCCGCACGCCGACAAAGACGGGGGCGCGCAGCCGGCCCTCCTCCGTCCACGAATGAAACCGCACCGTACACACCAGCTCGGGACGCACCCACGTGACCGGCTGCGGCAGTTCCGGCGCGGTTCGGAAGGGGCACGCCTGTGCGCGCAGCGGTTCCAGGGACCGGGCGATGCCTTCCATGGTCTTGCGGTCGAAACCGGTGCCCACGCTTCCTGCGAAGTGCAGCTCGCCGTCCTCGTAGACGCCGAGGAGCAGGGCTCCGAAGTAGTCCCGGCGCCCCTCGGTGAAGCCGCAGATGACAAATTCCTGCTCGGAGCAGACTTTGATCTTGAGCCAGTCAGCGCTGCGGCCCGCCGCGTAGGGGCTCGCGGCGCGTTTGGCTACGATGCCCTCCAGATGGTTGGCGCGCACCGCCTCGAGCAGCTCCGCACCGCCGGCCTCGAAGTGTTCCGAGAGGCGCACGACCGGGCCGGGCCGCAGAATCGAAGCCAGCAGGCGCTTGCGCTCCACGAGCGGCGCCGGGCGCAGGTCGTAGCCGTCCAGGTACAGCAGGTCGAAGACGTAGAGCGTCACCGGACGGGTGCGGGCCAGATGCGCGATGGCGCCGGGCTCGGAGGCCATGATGCGGGGCTGAAGGCGCTCGAAGCGGGGCCGGCCTTGCTCGTCCAGCGCCACGATCTCGCCGTCCAGGATCGCCGCTCCGGCCTCGACGTGATGCGGCAGGACGGCCAGTTCCGGATACTGGCGCTCCATCGGAGTCCCTTTGCGCGAGACGATGCGCAGGCCCTCCGGCTCGAGAAAACACAGCGCCCGCACTCCGTCCCATTTGATCTCGTAAAGCCACCCCGGCTCGGCCGGGGGCTGCTCGGCAGGCACGGCCAGCATCGGCGTGATCTCGCGGGGCATCTCCGCCCGCACGGCCCCCGGCACGGAAGCGGCGGCTGGCTGCGGCGCGGCCGGATTCGTGCTTGTCCGCGCCGGTAGTTCGCGCGCAATTTCTTCCTGGGTGCGGCCCGTCAGCACGCTCCAGGCAAACGCCTCCGGATCCCAGCCCGCCTGCGCCGCTTCGTCTTTTTTCTTGATCAGCAGCCACTCGTTGCCCTTGCCACGTCCCTTCATGCGCACCAGAGCGAACGCGCCCCGGAGCTTGGTTCCGTGGAGGCGGAACTTCAGGTCCCCGCGTGCAAACTGCTCCTCCACCGTTCCCTCGCCCAGCAACTCGTAGGTCCCGCGGTCCCAGAGCATCACGCTTCCGGCTCCGTAATTGCCGGGCGGGATATTCCCTTCAAATTCGCCGTACTCGAGCGGGTGGTCCTCCACCAGCACCGCCAGACGCTTGACCGCGGGATCGAGCGTCGGTCCCTGGGGCACCGCCCAGGACTTCAGCACCCCGCCGATTTCGAGGCGGAGGTCGTAATGCAGCCGGCGCGCCAGGTGGCGCTGTACGCAGAAGCTCCGGCCCGGCCGGGCGGGGGGAGATTGCGGGGGCGGCTCCGGCGTCTTCGAAAAGGACCGCTTGCGAGCGTACTCCTCAAGGGGCACAACGCCTTCGAGTTGAACAAAGTGTCCACTTTATGATATGCATAGGACGCCGGGGAAACGGAGGAGCACATGGCATCCAGTGTGTGGAAGGGGCATCTGACCTTTGGTCTGGTCTCCTTCCCGGTCCGCCTGACGGTCGCCGCCCGCACGGAGACGATCAGCTTCAATCAGTTGCACCGCACGGACCACTCGCGCGTCAAACAGGTCCTCTTCTGCCAGGCCGAGGACAAACCTGTCCCGCGCAACGAACTCGTCAAAGGCTACGAATACGAGAAAGACAAGTACGTGATCCTCGAGGAGGAGGAGATCAAGAAGATCGCCCCCCGGACCGCCAAGGTCATGGAGATCCTCGAGTTCGTCAAGGTGGAGGAGATTGATCCGGTATATCTCGAAACCTCCTATTACCTGCATCCGGAAGAGGCGGGTGAAAAGCCCTACACGCTGCTGCTCGAAGCGATGCGCCGGACCGGTTATGCCGCCGTGGCCAAGCTCACCATGCACAACCGCGAGCACATCGTGCTCGTGCGGCCGGGCCGCTACGGCCTGATTCTCCACACCATGTATTACCGGGACGAAGTGCGCGCCACCGAAGAATTCCGCGCCGACCCCTCTCAGGTCAAAGACAAGGAGATCGAGCTGGCCACGATGCTCATCGAAACCCTGGCTGCGCCCTTTGAACCGGAAAAGTACAAGGACACCTACCGCGAGAACTTGCGGGCGCTGATCGAGGCCAAAATTCGGGGCGCGGAGGTGGTCGAGGCGCCGGCGGCCGAGAAGCTCGCTCCGGTGGTGGACATCATGGAGGCGCTCAAAGCCAGCTTGCAGCAGCTCAAGAAGCCGGCGGCCGTTGCGGCCGAGCCGGCGCGCGCCGCCGTGGTGGAGATGCCCGTCGAGCGCCCCAGGCGCAAGCGGGCTCCTGCGTAGTTCGCCGCGAAGGGTCGTTGGGAGCCTCGCCCCGGGCAAACCCGCCCGTACCCTCGTCCGGCCGGTGTGGCAGAGTCCGGCCGGCCCGCTCAGCCTACAGAAGCAGCCGCACTTTGATCAGCGAGCTGCCGCCCGCGGCGAAGTCGGCAAAGTAAAGCATGCCGTCACCGCCCGCGCCCACCAGGCGTCCGAGTTCGGCCGGTGCCGGGATGGGATTCCCGAGCGGGCGAAACTCACGGTCGAAAAGTTGCAGGACGCCTCCGGCGCTGCGCGTCACGGCTTGTACAACGACCGAGCCGTCCGGCAATGCCGCCGCGCCTTTGACCTGGTCGAGCTGACCGTAGATCAAAGGGGCGGTGTCCGCCGAGCCGGTGGCCGTATTAACAAATCCGGCCAGGTTGGGTCGCTCGATGGCTGCCACGCTGCCGTCCGAGTCCAGGCACCAGAAGGCCAGCGGGTTTGCCGGCAGATATACCACCTGGTTTCGTCCTGGATGCCAGAACGCCACCCCCTCGGTCGCCAGCAGATTAAACCCGTCCCCGACCCGGACCGGCAAGTCAATGTGTGGAGATCCCAGGAAGACCCCCTCCGGCAATTTGAACCGGCGCAGGAATACGTGCGTCGTGCCCGCCCGGGCGAGGCCCGTGACATAGAGCTGCCCGTTCACCGCCAGCAGGCGATTGTGCGAACCTTTTGTCTCGAGCGTGCCCTCCGGGATGAGCTGCCGTCCCGGGGAAAAACGGTACACACGCACGAGCCCGGGCGATGCGGAAATATACAACCTGCCCTCTTCGTCACACGCGTTGCCGGCAGCTCCGGAAAGCTCGGCGAGCGTGGCCCGGTAGAGGAGGGCTCCGCCGCGACCGTCCACGATGATGACCTCGCCCCGGTTATTGGTGATCAAAACCAGATCGCCCGGACACACCGAGGCGCGGTAGAGCGCTTCGGGCAGCTCGCCCAGCGGGATGTGGCTGACGACTTTGAGCGCCGGTTGCTGGCAAAGCGCAGCGCTCCCCAACAGCAGAGCGAATGCTTGCAGGAACTTCATGGCTCGAAACTCCCCCGACCACTTGGCCTGAGGATAGCACAAAAATTGCCAAGAGGGCCCACAGGCCGGACCACGGCGGTGCGCGGCGCCCTTCACGCCGCCCCGAATTTCTTGAGAGCGCGGCCGCAGGCCGCACACCATTTCCTTGAGGAGCGCTCGCCCCGCTTGCGCGCGCCGCCGACCGCCTGCTAAAGTCAGGAAAGCAGGACCTCCCGGGGCAAGCCTCCGACGCGGATATGCTTGCTCCGAGTCTCAGCCGGGAAGAAGAGCTTCACTGGCTGGCTCTCAGGCTGATCCCGGGCTTGGGCGCCAGGAAAGCCGGACAGCTGATCGAGCACTACCGGACGCCGCAGGCGGTGTTTCGCGCGTCCCGGTCGGAACTGGAAGCCGCCGGCCTGGCGGGCAGCGTCGCGCAAAGCATCTCGAGCGGCTGCACGTTCGAGGACGCCGTGATCCAGCACCAGAAAATGCTGGCCAGCGGCGCCATACTGGTGCCGGTATCGGATCCGCGGTATCCGCCGAGGTTGCGGGAGATCTACGACCCGCCTCTGGTGCTGTTTGCGCAGGGGAAGGTGGAGTTGCTCCAGACGCTCATGCTCGGCGTGGTGGGAACAAGGCGTCCGACGCCCTATGGCGTGGCCGTGACCGAACGGCTCGCCGCAGACCTGGCGACGGCGGGATTGACGATTGTCAGTGGGATGGCACGCGGCATTGACACGGCGGCGCATAAAGGGGCGCTGGCAGCCGGCGGCGCCACCGTCGCCGTCTTCGGCTGCGGCGTGGACGTGGTCTATCCGGCCGAAAACCGGAAGCTGGCCGCCGAGATCGCCGAAAAAGGTCTGGTGGTCTCGGAGTTCCCTATGGGAGCTCCTGCCTATCCCCAGAACTTTCCGGTGCGCAACCGCATCGTCAGCGGCATGAGCGCGGGCGTGCTGGTCGTCGAAGGCGCGCAGTACAGCGGCTCGGCGATCACGGCACGGCTGGCGCTCGATCAGGGGCGCGAGGTTTTCGCCGTGCCGGGCAACATCACCTCCAAGATGAGCTGGGGGCCGAACCTGCTGATCAAGCAGGGCGCCAAGCTGGTGCAGGACTGGAACGACGTGGTCACCGAGCTCCCGGCGGAGGATCGCCGCCGCCTGGCGGCAGCGGGTCGCGCGCGCCTCGAAGCCGAGGGCGTGCCCGAGCGCAACGGAACCGGCACGGGCGGACAAACGTCTTTGCCCGTTGGGCCCGCCTCGCCGCTGGGCCGCAGAATCCTCGACGAGCTGACCGTGGAACGTGCGGTACATATGGACGAGTTGCTCGACCGCCTGGAGGAATGTTCCTCCTCGGAAGTCATTGCCGCGCTCTTCGAGCTCGAGATGCTGGGATTCGTCAAACAACTCCCCGGCAGAAACTTTGTTAAAGTGTGGTAGCGACTGGGCGGGCGGCCCCGGGCCGGTCCCGTAGAATTCGTATGGGAAAGTCTCTCGTCATCGTCGAATCGCCGGCGAAGGCGAAAACCATCAGCAAGTATCTGGGCAAGCAGTACGTGGTCAAGGCCAGCCTCGGCCACATCAAGGATTTGCCCAAAAACGAGCTGGCCGTGGACATCGAACGCGGCTTCGAGCCCACCTACGAGATCATCGAGGGCAAACAGAAGGTGGTCCAGGAGCTGCGCAAAGCCGCCAAGGAGGCCGAGGCCGTCTACCTGGCCGCGGACCCGGATCGGGAAGGCGAGGCCATCTGCGCCCATCTGGCCGAGGAACTGCGCACGCGCAAAAACGGCGGCCCGCCCATCTACCGCGTGATGTTCAACGAGATCACCGCCAACGCCGTCCGCAAGGCCTTCGAGAACCCCGGTACGCTCAACCGCCATCTGGTGGAGGCACAGCAGGCGCGCCGGGTGCTGGACCGCCTGGTGGGTTACCAGATTTCCCCGCTGCTGTGGGACAAGGTGCGCCGCGGCCTCTCCGCTGGCCGCGTGCAGACCGTGGCGCTGCGTCTCATCGTCGAGCGCGAGCGCGAGATCCAGCAGTTCCAGAAGAAGGAATACTGGACGCTCGACGCACACCTGTCGGCCCGCAAGCCTCCCGCCATCGTGGCGCGGCTGCTCAAGCGCAACGGGGAGAACATCGAAATCCCGGACCAGGCGGCCGCCGAGAACCTGATCCGCCAGCTGGAGGGCGCCGAATACGTCGTCCAGTCCGTCACCACGCGGGAGAAGAAACGGAACCCGGTCCCGCCCTTCATCACCTCCACCTTGCAGCAGGAGGCCGCCCGGAAGCTGCGCTTCAGCGTCAAGCGCACCATGATGCTCGCCCAGCGCCTCTATGAAGGAGTCGAACTGGGCGAGGAGGGCTCCGTGGGCCTCATTACCTACATGCGCACGGATTCGACGCGCGTGTCCGAGGATGCCGTGGCCGAGGTGCGCAAGTTTATCGCGGAACGGTTCGGGCCGCCCTACCTGCCCGCCGCCCCCAACGTCTACAAGAGCAAAAAGGACGCCCAGGACGCCCACGAAGCCATACGGCCCACCTCCGTGCTGCGCACTCCGGAGTCCGTGGCCAGGTATCTGTCCGAAGACGAACTCAAGCTCTATCGCCTCATCTGGATGCGTTTTGTCGCCTCCCAGATGACGCCCGCCGTCTTCGATCAGACCACTGTGGATATTGTGGCCCGCGGCAAGGACGGAGCCGAATACCTGTTCCGCGAAACCGGCAGCGTCCAGAAGTTCGACGGCTACCTGGCGGTCTACGAAGAAGGAAAGGACCAAAAGGACGAGGAGGACGAGGAGCTCAAGCACAAGCTGCCGCCGGTGAGCGAAGGCGAGAAGCTCAAATTCCGTTCCCTCGATCCCCAGCAGCATTTCACCGAGCCGCCGCCGCGCTACACCGAAGCCACTCTGGTCAAAGAGCTGGAGGCCGACGGCGTGGGCCGCCCCTCGACCTACGCTTCGATCCTGTCCACCATCCAGGAACGGGACTACGTGCGCAAGCAGAACGGCCGTTTCGTCCCGACGGAGCTCGGCATGGTGGTGGCGGACCTGCTGACGCAGAACTTCGACGATATCTTCGACGTGCGCTACACGGCCCGCATGGAAGAAGAGCTCGACGAAATCGAGGAAGGCAAGCGGGACTGGCGCCAGGCGATGGCCGAGTTCTACGAGAAATTCAGCGCCGACCTCGAGCGCGCCGCCCGCAACATGACCGACATCAAGCGCATGGAGAAGCCCACCGAGCTGACCTGCGAAAAATGCGGCCGACCCATGGTCATCAAGTGGGGGCGCCACGGCAGCTTTCTGGCCTGCACCGGTTATCCGGAGTGCACCAACACGCGCGAGGTAGGCGTGGCTCTGCCCGACCTCGACAAGGTGGATCTAAGCGAGCAGGAAAACGAAGAGTATTGCCCCAATTGCGGCCGCCCGATGGTCTTAAAGAAGGGTCGCTTCGGCCAGTTCTATGCCTGCTCGGGTTACCCCGACTGCAAGACCACCAAACGCATCGGCGTCGCCGAGAAGAAGCCGGACATTCCGCTCGAGGACAAGTGCCCTCAGTGCGGCAGCAACCTGGCGATCAAGCACGGCCGTTACGGCGAATTCACGGCGTGCAGCAACTACCCCACGTGCAAATACGTCCGCCAGAAGACCATCGGCATGAAGTGCCCCCTCTGCGGCGAGGGCGAACTGGTGGAGCGCCGTTCGCGGCGGGGCAAGACCTTTTACGGGTGCAGCCGCTATCCGGAGTGCGCTTTCGTTTCCTGGAGCAAGCCCGTGGCGGAGTCCTGCCCGGAATGCGGCAGCCCGTACCTGATCGAGAAGTGGCTGAAGAACGGCCCGGAAGTCCGCTGCCCGAACAGCGAGTGCCGCTACGCCCGCAAGCTGGAACCGGCGCCGGCCGCATGAAAGCGGCGGGCGGGGCGCAGACCATCGCGGCTCCCACGCCTGCGGCTTGGCGCGAGGCGGCGTTCCCCTTCTGCCCCCGGTCTCACTTGCCGCCCAGAATCTCCCCGTGGGGCTTGCCCTGCGTGATCTCTTCGTAGGCGTCCCGGACCTGAGCCGGCAGGGAATTGCCGACCCAGTTGCGCACGTTTTCCGGGAGCTGAACTGTGGTCGCCACCGGCCGCCCGTCTTTCAGCGTCACCAGATCCTCGAGCTTCCGCCCTTCTTTGACCGCCTTCCGCACCGCGGCCATGAGTTCGGTGAAGAAGCGGAGCTGGCCGTCCAGGATTTCGCGGCCCCCGGGGCCGCCGTGTCCGGGCAGTACGTGGACGGCATCCAGCTTCTGAGCCGCCCGTAACACGTTGGGCCAGTTGCCCAGGTTGGCGTCGCCCGTGTAATTGTACGGGCCGTTGACCGCGGCGTCGCCGGTGCACAGCACGCGCTCTTTGGGCAGGTAGACGAAGCCGTCTCCGCGCGTGTGCGCCCAGCCGAAGAAATGGAACTCCACCCGGCGCGAGCCGTCCGTGATCACGTGGGGACTGCGGGAAAACGTCTCTTTCGGGGGCTCAGCCGTGGGCAGGTTCAGTTCTGCCACGTCCTTACGAGACTTGGCCGTCTCCTGCCACCGCTTCGGCTCGTAGCGCTTCAGCTCTTCGACCACGCCGGCGTGCGCCAGCGTGATCGCCCCGAGCTGGGTCCACACCGGGTTGCCGTAGGCATGATCGCCGTGATGGTGCGTGTCGAAGACGTAGCGTACCGGTTTGGGCGACAGGCGCCTGCAATCGGCCAGCACCGCCCGGGCGCCGCTCGGGAAATTGGCGTCCACGACGATGAGATAGTCCTTCATCTCGATGATGACGTTGTTACAATGTCCCATCTCTTTGATTTCGCCCTCGCGGAACCAGACCCCGGGAGCGATCTCTTTCACCGTCCCGGGCTGGGCCTCCGAGCGGGTGACCCAGAAGCCCGCCCCCGCAAGAAGCGCAAACGCTGCGCCCAGCGGCCATCGCATCCAGCTCATGAGCGCCTCCTTCGAAGCTGTTCCGAACAAGTCTACCGGAAAAGCCGCTAGAATGGAACGGAGAGCAGGAGGGGAGATGGCAGCAGCTCCGCGCCGGCGCACGGTGGTGTGCGATGTGGGCGGCGTCAAAATCGGCTTCGGCCACCCGATCGTGGTCCAGTCCATGACCAACACCGACACGGCCGACGTGGCCGCCACGGTGGCCCAGGCTGCGGCGCTGGCCCGCGCCGGCTCCGAACTGGTACGGATCACGGTCAACACGGAGGCGGCCGCAGCCGCCGTGCCTCGCATCGCCGAGGGTCTGGAACGGCTTGGCGTGCGCGTGCCCCTGGTGGGCGATTTCCATTACAACGGCCACATCCTGCTCCGAAAATACCCGGAGTGCGCCCGCGTCCTGGCCAAGTACCGCATCAACCCCGGAAACGTCAACATCGGCAAGCGGCACGACGACAACTTCCGCACCATGATCGAGACGGCCGTCGAGTACGAAAAGCCGGTCCGCATCGGAGTCAACTGGGGCTCGCTCGATCAGGTGCTGCTGACGCAGCTGATGGACGAAAACGCCCGGCGCCCGGAGCCGCTCGACGCCCGCACCGTCACGCTGCGCGCGATGGTGGAAAGCGCCCTCCGGTCGGCCCGTGCGGCGGAGCGCTATGGCTTGCCGCACGACCGCATCGTGCTCAGCGCCAAAGTCAGCGCCGTGCAGGATCTCATCGAGGTGTACCGGATGCTGGCGGCCGAGTGCGATTACCCGCTGCATCTGGGACTGACGGAGGCCGGTCTGGGCACCAAGGGCATCGTGGCCACGACCGCGGCGCTGGCCATCCTGCTCCAGGAAGGCATCGGCGACACCATCCGGGCTTCCCTGACGCCTCTGCCGAACGGAGACCGCACCGAAGAGGTCGTGGTCTGCCAGCAGATCCTGCAGTCCCTCGGACTGCGCAGCTTCAGCCCGCAGGTGGCGGCCTGCCCCGGCTGCGGCCGCACCACCAGCACGTTCTTCCAGGAGATGGCCGACCAGATCCAGACCTATCTGCGCGAGCAGATGCCCGTGTGGAAGGAGCGATACCCGGGCGTCGAGGAGTTGAAGGTGGCGGTCATGGGCTGCGTGGTCAACGGGCCGGGCGAATCCAAACACGCCGACATCGGCATCTCCCTGCCCGGCACCTTCGAAGAACCGAAAGCGCCGGTTTACGTGGACGGACGCCTTCTGACGACCCTGCGCGGGGAAGGCATCGTCTCCGAGTTCATCGCCATCCTGAATTCCTACGTCGCGGCGCGATGGGGGCGGGGAACGGAACGCCCTGATATAATTGAAGATTCCGCTGAACTGTTGAGTTCCCGTATCACAGCCCGTTCTTGAGAGGGAGTTTGCATGCCAACCGCAAAGGTTCAGACCGCGGAGCCCGGTGCGGCTGCTTCACCCGCGCGCCAGGGTACTTACCGAATTTTCAGCCGCATCGTGGACTGGATTACGACGGAGCGAATCGAGCTCATCAACATCACCGACCGCATCAACGACATCGTGCGCAAAAGCGGGATCCGCGAGGGCATTGTCCACCTGCAGTCGCTGCACACCACCACGGCCCTGTTTTTGAACGAGTGGCAGGATGCCCTGCTCGAAGACATCAAGACGTTCCTCGGCCAGACCGTGGCCCGCGACCGCAACTGGAGGCATAACGATCCCGCCTTCTCCGACTGCGAGCGCAGCAACGCCGACTCGCACCTGAAAGGGATGCTGCTCGGCCAGAGCCTCTCCCTGCAGGTACGGAACTCCAGCGTGCTGCTCGGCACCTGGCAAAGCATCATCTTCGCGGAGTTCGACGGCCCCCGGACGCGGAGTCTCGCCGTGCAGGTCTCCGGCATCTGAGGAAGGCATGGCGCGGCACTTCACCCTCGAGGAGGCCGAGCGGCTTTTGCCGCGGGTCGAAGAAGATCTGCGCCAGGCCATGACCCTTCGTGCCGAATACGGCAAGGCGGAAGCAGAGATCGAGTCCATCCTGCGGCGCGTGGCTCTGCTCGGCGGCTCCGTCATCAACCACCAGCACATGGTGCGGCTCCAGTCGCGCCGGGAGGCGCTCGGGGCCCGCCTGAAGGAAGTCATCCAGGGAATTCACGAGTACGGCTGTCTCGTGAAGGATCTGGACATCGGCCTGATTGATTTCCCCACGCTGTTCCGCGGCGAAGAAGTCTACCTCTGCTGGCGCATGGGCGAGGAAGGGATTCAGTTCTGGCACCGGGTGGAGGAAGGCTACCGCGGCCGCAAGAAGATTGACGCGGATTTCCTGATCCATCACCGGGGGGATCCCGCGCACTGACCTCGCCGGGCTGCGCTGCTTTCACGCCGGACGGGCCCCGGCGGCTAACAGGTAAACTATTGACCATGGGGCACGAGGAACTGATCACCCGGATTCAGGCCGTACTGAATCAGATTCTGGATGCCAAGGGAGTTCCACGTGTCGAGCTCAGCGAGGACGTGCCTGTTCTCGACGGCACGCTGCCCATAGACTCGCTGGACCTGGCCCAAATCGTCATCGAACTGCAATCGGCAACCGGCAAAGATCCCTTCCGGGACGGATTCATCCAGTTCCGCACGGTGGGCGAACTGGCCCGGCTGTTTGCGGCATGAAGAGCTTGCGCACGGCACTGGAGGCGCGCGGCGATGCGGCGGTGGTGCTGCGCGAAGACGGCCCGGCGAGCGGCGTGGAAATCCTCGCGCGCACCCGCCGCTTCGAAGACGCCCTGGTGTCTCATGGTGCGTCCCGGCTGCTTTCGCTCGACGAGGACCCGGCAACCCTGCTGGCGCTTTTAGTCCTGGCCGAGCAGCGCCCCGCCGGCCTGATACTGGGCCGAGCCTCGATCGGCGCGGACCAGCTTCCGGAAAGCCTCGAGCCGCAACTCGTCGTGCACTCGCCGGATCGGATTGCCGCGCGCGCCCTCTCCGCCGCAGCCTGCTCCGAGGCCTCTCAGCCGGGGATCTTCCTGCTGACGTCGGGCACCACGGGTCCTCCCAAGGTTGTCCACCAGACGCTCGAGGCCTTGACCGCGCGCATGCAGGCGGAATCCCTGGCTCGCAACCGCGGAGGAATCTGGCTTCTCACCTACGAAACCCATTCCTTTGCCGGGCTGCAGGTGGTGCTCTCGGCCGCGTTGTCGGAGGGAGTCCTCGTGGTGGGCCAAGGCCGGACACCGGCCGAACTGGCCCGCCTGGCGAAAAAATACGGCGTCACGCATCTGAGCGGGACGCCCACCTTCTGGCGCTCCCTGCTGCTGGCCCTGGACACCGGCGGGCTGCCCGCACTCCGCCAGATCACCCTCGGGGGAGAAGCCGCAGACCAGGCAACCCTGGATCGTTTACAGCGCACCTTCCCGCAGGCCCGCGTGACGCACATCTATGCCTCCACGGAGGCAGGCGCCTTGTTTTCGGTCAGCGACGGCCGGGCGGGTTTCCCCGCAGCGTGGCTGGAGCGGGAACTGCCGGGCGGCGTGCGGCTGCGCATTCGCGACGGGATGCTGGAAGTTCAGGCGCCGTCGCGCATGCGGGGCTATGCCGGCGGCGAGCCGGCGCCGTGGACGGAGGACGGCTGGTTGCGGACCGGAGATCTGGTCGAGATCGAAGCAGACCGTGTCCTGTTCCGGGGGCGCCACGATCAGGTCGTCAACGTGGCGGGGCTCAAGGTGTTTCCCGATGAGGTCGCAGCTTACCTGCTGGCGCATCCTCTGGTCGGAGAGGCGCGCGTTTACGCCATCCCGAATCCCTTGACGGGCGCGGTCCTGGGCGCCGAAGTGGTGCCCGCCTCCGGCGCGCCGCCTCCGGAGGTCCTGGAAAAAGAGTTGCTGGCCTGGTGCCTCAAGGGCTTGCCCCCGCACAAAGTTCCGCGCCGGTTTCAGATCGTCGAAGGCGTCGCTGTTTCCAGCTCATGGAAAAAGACAGGCCCGCAATGAAACACGTGGTGATCACCGGAGGGAGCCGCGGCATCGGAGCGGCTGCCGTTCGCTCCCTGCTCGAGGAGGGATACTTCGTTTCGACTTGCAGCCGCACGCCCAGTGACTCCATTCGCTCGCTCCAGGCGGATCCGGCCGTTCGCGAGCGCTTCTACTACGAGTCCTTTGACCTGGCCCGGATCGAGTGTTACGAAGAGTTCCTCGACGCCTGCGTGGCCCGCGGCGGGCCGCTCTACGGGCTGGTCAACAACGCCGGCATCGCCGGGGCGGGCGTGCTGGCCACCTTCCCGCTGGCGGACTGCGAACGCATCATCCGCACCAACCTCCTCGGCCCGCTGGCCATGTCGCGCGCCGCGGCCCGGCATTTCCTGCGCCACCGCCGCGGCGGCCGCATCGTCAACATCAGCTCGATCATCGGCAGCCGGGGCTACACGGGACTGTCGGCCTACTCCGCCTCCAAGGCCGGCCTGGACGGCCTGACGCGGTCGCTGGCCCGGGAACTGGGACGCCTGGGCGTGACGGTGAACTCCATCGCCCCGGGCTATGTCCGGACCGACATGTCCGCAGCGCTTTCCGAGGAGGATCTGAAGCAGGTCGTCCGCCGCACGCCTCTCGGCCGCTTGGGAGAGGCGGCGGATACCGTCGCGCTGTTGAAGTTCTTACTGTCGGAAGAAGCAGGCTTCATTACCGGACAGGTGATCCTTGTGGATGGGGGGCTCAGCTGCTGAGCCTGGTTATGGGCGGGGAAGCGACGGCCGGTGCGCTCCTGCCGGTGCAATGGACAGGAGCGGCAATGGTCTGTACCTTGTAGTCCGAGGGCGTTGAGGTTGGAATCGCGGATGGCAACCAAAACCGTCCCCGCGCTGAAACGCTGGACGCTTTCGACCGCCGAGAAACTGGGCGCATACGCCGTCTGCCGGAGCCTTTGCCGCCGCCGGCTCGCGGTGTTGTGTTACCACGGCGTGATTTCGCACCCCCGGAACGACTGGCAGGACCTGTTCACGTTCCTGGTGGATGTCTCGGAATTTACGGCGCAGCTCGAATACATATGCAAACACTTCACGCCGCTCTCCGCATCCGAACTATGTGACGGTTTACTCGGGAATCGGCCATGGCCCGGCAACCCGGTCGTGATTACCTTCGATGACGGTTATCGCAACAATGTGACGCTTGCTGCGCCCGTCTTGAAAAAAATGGGAGTGCCGGCAATCTTCCACCTGACGACCGCCTGCCTCGGCTCGCGCTCGATCCTCTGGACTACCGAGATACGGCTGCGAGTCCTGGACTGGCCGGAGGAGGAGATTGCGTGCACGTTGGGCCGCTACGACCTCAGAAGGTGCGGTCCCGACCGCCGCCGGCGGCTCGGCGTGGCCAACCAGCTCGTCGAGCAGTGCAAGCGGGCTTCCCTTGAGACACGGGAGCAGCTGCTGGTGCTGCTGCGGTCGAAAACCGAAGCCCTCCCCTCGCTCTACGATGAAGAGGCGCATGCTTTCATGGACTGGCAGGAAGCCCGGTGGCTCGCAGCACAGGGATTCGAGCTGGGCTCGCACACGGTTTCGCACCCGGTGCTGACGTCGCTGGCGGCCGAGGCCGTGGACTCCGAACTGCGACAGAGCCGGCAGAAGATCGAGACCGAGACCGGCGCCCCTTGTCGCTTCCTGGCGTACCCGAACGGAGGCCCGGAGGACTACTCCGCTGAAGTGATGCAATTGGCGGAGCGGGCGGGATATCAGGCCGCGTTCTCGGTCGAAGATCGCCATGCCGGAGAGCGCCCCCTCCGCTGGGCAATACCGCGGCTCAGGGTGTACCACGGAATGCCGGGCAGAATTTTTCGCGCGAAAGTGAGCGGCTTGTATGCATTGGCCGGGCGTGAGGGCTAAGAAAGATCGAAAATGACGCCGATTCGTCTCCCTCCCTCCGGCTTCCTCCGGGAACGAGCCATCGGCCCTGTCACAAACCGGTACGCACTTCCATGACCCGAGTCCGCTGCGCGACCGTGGACGATATCCCTGCGATTCTCGACGTATCGGTTCGCAACGGGCTTACCGCTTTTGATCCGGACCTTCGCCGGCGCTGGTGGCTGGCCCATCCCTTCCGCAGGGAGCTGGAAGAAGTGCCCATCGGCTGGGTGCTCGAAAACGAATCCGGCCGCATCGTGGGCACCATGACCAATGTCCCGATGTTGTACGAACTGGAAGGGCGCCCGCTCAAATGCGCGACCGCGAGCTCCTGGGCCGTGGATCCGGAGTACCGCCGCAGTTCGCTGCTGCTCACCATGTCCTATTTCGCTCAGGGCCATGTGGATTTACTGCTCAACGGCAGCGCGAACGAAACGGCCGCCCGGGTGATGTCGGCATTCGGAGCTCAGCCCATCCCGGCCCCGGACTACAATTGCAGCTATTTCTGGGTCCTCCGCCGGAGAGCGTTTGCCGCTGCGGCGCTGGAACGACGGCGGGTTCCGGGCGCCCGGTGGTTGTCCGTACCGGCCGCCCTGGCGCTTGCGCTCGCCGCCCTTCCCGGCCGCCTCCCCCGCAAAGCGGCAGCGGAGATTCGGCACTTCGACAGCTTCGGCGAAGAGTTCGACCGGTTTTGGGAAAAACTGCGGCGGCAACCGGGCCGTCTCGTGGCCGTTCGGACGGCAAAGGCGCTCCGGTGGCGCTTCAGCCAGGCCTGGTGGCCCGACAGGCCCATCATTCTGGGAGCCGTGCGCGAAGGCGAACTCCTGGGTTACCTCGTCTTGGTGGCGCAGGCTCAGGAGCACTCCCGGGGCCTGCGGAGCTATCTCATCGCCGACCTTCAGGCGCTCGGCGACTCACCGGCCGTCGTTCGCACGTTGCTGCGGGGGGCGGTGCGCGCCGCACGTCGCCTCGGCGCCGGCTCGGTCCAGTGGATCGGTTGGGCTCCCACCAAGCGGCAGGCGGCCTTGTCCCTGTTTCCGAAAAAGTATCGAAGCCGCGGCCATTGGCCGCTTTACTACCGGGTCGCAAGCGCCGACCTCAAATCCGTACTTTCCCAGCCCGACTGCTGGGACTTTTCTCCCTTCGATGCGTTTTGACCGGCCGTCGGAATCAGGCGCGCCCGTGCGGGCAATTTTCTGGTAACCCCGCGCGCAGGCGCTGCCAGCGAGCCGGGCCGCCGCCGAGTTCAGCCACGTCTTTGCCGCGGGATCCCGGAGCGGAAGCGCTTCCAATGACGTGGCAGGCGGCTGGCTGAGGTAGGATTGCAAAAAGGCCCCGGCAGAAAATCCGGCGCCGGGTGCCGCGCAGACAGGAGGCTCGATGGAAACCGGTAACCGATCTGCCCGTTTGAGCCGCCGCCGCTTCGGCACTCTCGTAGCTCTGTCGCCGGCGGCTGTTCCGGCATTTGCGCAGCAGACCGGGCACGGCGAGCGGCCCTCGGATCGTCCCGCGCCCGGGTCCTTTCGCCGTCCCTTGGTTCCGGAAACGCCCGCCTTTGAGGGAACACTGGAGTTCCGCCGCGGCAAGGTGACGCCGAAAGCCGAGCCGTTCCCGATGAGCCGGGTCCGCCTGTTGCCCGGCAGCCTGTTTTCAAAGGCACACGAATGGAATCGGGGTTACATGGCGCGCCTGGATGCGGACCGGCTGCTTTACACCTTCCGCGCCAATGCCGGCCTGCCTGTGGGTTCCGCCAGGCCTCTGGGAGGTTGGGAGCAGCCGGAAAACGGCCAGCGTTCGAGCGAGTTGCGCGGCCATTTCACCGGTCATTTCCTCACGGCAAGCGCGCAACTGGCGGCCTCCGGTGACAGGGAGGCCAAGGCCAAGGCCGATTACATGGTCGCGGAACTGGCCAAGTGCCAGCAGAAGCTCGGCGGCGCCTATCTCAGCGCCTTTCCCACGTCTTGGTTCGACCGTCTGGAGCGCGGCGAACGCGTCTGGGCTCCGTTCTACACCATCCACAAGATCATGGCGGGCCTGTTCGACATGTACCGCCTGGCGGGCAACCGGCAGGCGCTCCAGGTTCTCGAAGGGATGGCGGCGTGGGTGGATGAGTGGACCGCTTCGAAAAGCGAGGCCCACATGCAGCAGATCCTGAACGTGGAGTTCGGCGGCATCGCCGAAACGCTCTACCATCTGGCCGCAGCCACCGGCGAGGACCGCTGGGCTCGCGCCGGCGACCGGTTCCAGAAGAAGAGCTTCCTCAACCCGCTGGCCGCCCGCCGCGACGAGCTGCGGGGGCTCCATGCCAACACCCACATCCCGCAGGTGATTGCCGCGGCGCGCCGCTACGAACTGTCCGGAGACGCTCGCTTCCGCGACGTAGCCGAGTTCTTCTTCTACGAGATCAAGACCGCACGTTCCTATGTCACCGGGGGCACCAGCAACGCCGAGGCCTGGCTGGCCCCGCCCCGGAGGCTCGCCGCCGAATGGCGGCAGAGCGTCAACACGGCCGAGTGTTGCTGCGCGTACAATATGCTTCGCCTGACACGCTACCTCTACGGCTGGAACCCGGATCCGACTTATTTTGATTACTACGAGCGCCTGCTGCTCAACCACCGGATCGGCACGATCCGTCCGAACTCAGGTTATACGCAGTATTACTTATCGTTGAGTCCTGGTGTCTGGAAGACATTTAACACAGAAGATCAGACTTTCTGGTGTTGCACCGGCACCGGTATCGAAGAGTTTTCGAAACTCAACGACAGCATTTACTGGCACGACAAACAAGGACTCTACGTTAACTTGTTCCTCCCCTCCGAGCTCGACTGGCCGGAAAAGGGTTTCCAGCTCCGCCTCCAGACGCAGTATCCGGAGTCGGAGGACATCGCCCTGACCGTGACCGCCGCACCTTCGGAGAGTCTGGCGATCCGGCTCCGCATCCCCGGGTGGCTCGAAACCTCTCCGGCCGTGAAGCTCAACGGCAGGGTGCTGGAGATCTCCGCTTCGCCGGGAAGTTACCTGACGCTCAGCCGGGTCTGGAAGGCGGGTGACAGAGTGGAGCTGCGGCTCCCCATGCGTCTTGGCGTCGAAGCCATGCCGGACGATGCACACGTTCAGGCCTTTCTTTACGGACCGCTGGTTCTGGCAGGCGATCTGGGCGCGGAAGGCCTCACGGAAGCACACATCATCGGCCCTAATTTTCGCGTGGGCGCGCCGGGCGTCGAGCAGCACGGCTCGCCTCTGGCGCCCTCCAACCAGGTCCCGCCGGTTCCGGACATCGAGATCCCTAGGTTGCGACCGGCGGGTGACGATCCCGCCACCTGGATCAAGCTGGCGGCACAACCGCTCACCTTCCGGACCGTCGGGCAGAGCAAGGACGTGACGTTGGTGCCGCTCTACCGCCTCTTTGACCGCCGCTACGCTGTCTACTGGGAGACGGTTTAGCACTGACGCGGGGCGCCGCGGCACCGTTGCACAGCGAGACCCGCGAGGAAGGAGCTGCGCGTCAACTCCAGTAATTTCGGTCCAGGCTCCGGTACTGCACCGCTTCAGCCACGTGTTTGGCCGTGATGGCCTCCGAGCCGGCCAGATCCGCAATCGTACGGGCGACTTTCAGCAGGCGGTCGTGGCCCCGCGCCGAAAGTCCCAGACGGCGCACTGCCGTTTCCAGGGTGCGTTCGCCGGCCTCGTCCAGTTCGCACAGCTTCCGCAGCAGGCGTGTGGGGATCCGGGCGTTGGGGAAGCCGCGCGCCTGCTGGATCCGCCGCGCCGCCAGCACGCGCTCCCGCATCTCAGCCGAGGAAGCGCCGCCGCCCTGGCCGCGCATCTCCTTGAAAGGAACCGCCGGAACTTCGATATGCAGGTCAATGCGATCGAGCAGCGGCCCGCTGATCTTGGACAGATAACGCTGGATCATCGCTCCGGTGCAGCGGCACTCCCGCGTGGCGTCTCCAAAGAAGCCGCACGGGCAGGGATTCATGGCCGCCACGAGCATGAAGCTCGCCGGGAAGGACAGCGTCATGTTGGCGCGCGCAATCGTGACCGAGCCCTCTTCGAGGGGCTGGCGCAGCAGCTCCAGCACGTTGCGATGAAACTCCGGCAATTCGTCCAGAAACAGTACGCCGTTGTGCGCCAGACTGACCTCCCCGGGCCGCGGCATGCCGCTGCCTCCGCCGAGCAGGCCCGCGTCGGACACCGTGTGGTGCGGCGCGCGGAACGGGCGCTCGGTCAGCAGCCCTGCCCCGGAAGGCAGCGTGCCCGCCACGCTATGCACCTTCGTCGTCTCCAGCGCCTCTTCGAAGGTCAGCGGCGGCAGGATTCCCGCCAGGCGCCGCGCCAGCATGGTCTTGCCCGAACCCGGCGGGCCGATCATCAACACGTTGTGCCCTCCCGCCGCGGCCACTTCGAGCGCGCGCTTGGCCGTCGCCTGCCCGCACACTTCGCGAAAATCCAGCCCGTGGGACGAAGCCACGGCCAGGGACGGTGCCGGGGCCGCCGCCGGGGTGAACTGATCGGGCTCGACCAGCAGCTTGACGACTTCGGCGACGTGCGTCACGCCGTAGACCCGTACTCCCTCCACCACCGCCGCCTCGGCCGCATTCGCCGCCGGCACCACCAGGTTCTCCACCCCGTGGCGGCGCGCGCAGGCGGCAATCGGCAATGCGCCCCGCACCGGCCGGATCGCCCCGTCCAGCGACAACTCCCCGACCAGCAGGAAGCGGTCCGTAGGCGGCACCGTCCCCATGGCGCCCAGGATTCCGACCGCCATGGGCAGGTCGAAACCCGCCCCCTCCTTGCGCACGTTGGCTGGCGCCAGGTTGATGGTGACGGCTTTGTTGGGATAACCCAAACCGGAGTTGAGCAGCGCGGACTTGATCCGTTCCCGGCTCTCCTTCACCGCCGTGTCCGGCATGCCCACGGTGATGAAGTTCTGGGCCGATCCGGAGGCGTACAGATCCACCTCCACATCGATCGGGCAGGCGTCAATACCGTAGACCGCTGCGCTGCGTGTCCGGAACAGGGCCAAGACATCAAATAGTGGCCCGAGCGGGGGCAAAATCTCACGGGCACTGAAGGAGCGCCCGCGGCGCTTGGCCCGTCGCGAAGAATCGGAACGATTGCGATGTTTGTCGCGCACGCACCGCCCCGTTTGGCGCCTCCCGGGCGGGCTCACGCCGGCCATCGAGACGGCGCCGGGCGCCGCACCGCCGCCGCTGCCGTCGAACCGCACCGGAAGTCACGCTTGACCTGACCGATCCATGCCTGTATCAGTATCGAAGAAGCGAGCGTCTGCCGGTTGCGGGTGGGCGTCAATGGATGACCGGCAGTTTACGCCTGTTGCAAAGGCGCTCGCCGGTGCCAGGCGCTTCGAGATCTTTCGAGGAGGTTTCGACATGGAGAAGCTCGAACGGTTCGCGCCCTTGGTAGGGCGCCTTCTGCTGGCGCAGATCTTCCTGGCCAGCGGGCTCAACAAGATTGGCGCCTGGGAACAGACGGCCGGCTACATGGCCTCAAAAGGCATGCCGCTCGTGCCGTTGTTTCTCATCGCCGCAATCGTCTTCGAGGTGGGCGGGGGACTCAGCGTCGCGCTCGGCTACAAGGCCAGGCTCGGCGCCGCCGCGCTCATCGTCTTTCTGATCCCGGTCTCGCTGATCTTTCACAACTTCTGGACCTATGAAGGAATGGAGCGCCAGGTGCAGATGATCATGTTCATGAAGAACCTCGCCATCATGGGCGGGCTTGCGGTGGTGGTCGGCCACGGAGCCGGCCCCCTGAGCCTCGACAGCCGCCAGAGGACACAGCCGGGCCGCTGAGGCGTGCTTGCCTCGCCGGCCGGCGCCCCGGCCCTTTTCGGGCACATCCGCCACGCGGGTGGCGCTCAAAAGGACAGGCGCAAACTGAGCTGCACCTCGCGGTTCGGCGTTGCCGCTTCCGTTATCGTGCCGAATTGGGGCGTATTCACAAAACGGTTAGGGATGCCCAGATTCGTGTGGTTCAGCGCATTGAAAAGCTCGCCGCGAAACTGCAAGCGCGCACTCTCCGAAAGGGCGAACTCGCGCACCAGCGCAATATCCAGGGTTTGCATCCCGGGACCATAAACCGAATTGCGTCCCACATTGCCGAACGTGTAGGGGGGAGGCGTCGCGAAGGCCTCCGGGTTGAACCAGCGTTCCGCCGTTCGGGTCCCCGGACCAAATACCGGCGCGCCGGTATAGTTGGCACGGATCGGATTTTCTCCCAAAATTGTTCCGGCGTTGGCGGTATCGCCAAATACGGAGATCGTGAACGGGAAACCGCTTTGCACCTGGTAGATCGCCGACAGCCGCCAGCCGCGGGTCACCGCCCGGCTCCAGCGCCAACCTGAGGCTTCCGGCAGCTCATAGACGGCGCTGAGGGCAAAGCGATGGCGGATATCGCAGGCAGGACCCTTCTCAGCGCGCAGATTGTTGTTGTCCTGCGGCACAGCGGATTCGAACATCGGAGACCGAAAGGCGGGAGCGTCGCTCAGGTTTTTGGCGAACGTGTAGTTGGCGAGCAGGCCGAGGCCTGAAGAATAGCGGCGGCGCACATTGACGTAGCCCGCGTCGTACCAGCTTCTGGCCGTATTCTCGAGAATATTCACGGCGCTCACAGGAAAGGTTCTGCTGGCGACAGTAATATTGTCGGGCAGTTTGGCCGCCTCAGAAAAACTCGCGGTCTGGTAGGGACGGCGCGGTTGGATCAGACCCGGGCCGGGAGGCGCGTTGTTGATCAGATGGGACCGCTGCAGGTGGAAGCCGCGCGCTCCCCGGTAGCCGACTTCCAAGGTGGTCTGCGCGCCGAGGCTCTTCTCTACGGATGCGCTCCACTGCTGAATGTACTGGGCCGGCGGGCGCGGATCGAACGCGGTGAAGCTCACCACGGTGCGGCCGAGGACGGCCGGACCGAAATTCAACGTCAGAATGGAAGGAATAAAGTTGTCGCTCTGGTTGGTCTCCGGGAAGACCAACGGGACGTTGTGCAACTGGTTGCACCAGGTGTTCATATCCACGGGCGTGTAGAAGATGCCGTAGGCGGCGTGCAGCACCAAACCGACCGAAGACACATGGTGAGAGACCCCGAACCGCGGCGCAAAGCGCTTCTTGTTGGCGAACATCAGGCCGCGAGGGAGCCCCTCCTGGCCGCCGATCACGGCCTGCAGCCTGCCGTTGCCCACAAGCAGGTTGCTCCATGCACGCGCGATATCGCGCAACGGGCTCATGTATTCGTAACGCACGCCGAACTCCAGTGTCGTGTTCGCCGTGACGCGCCAGCTGTCCTGCGCAAATGCGTCGGCGTACCACTGGCGCAGATCCATGCTCGGAATGCCGGCCTGGCGCTGCCGCAGCGCCGGCAATCCCAGCAGGAAGCTCGCCAGGGCAGACCCGGTGCCGTCCGAGGTCGCTGTCCGTGTCGTGAAGCCGTTGGTGAACTGGTAATAACCGCGGTTCTGGAAAAAGCCCCACATGGGCCAGACGTAATGGCGATAGGCCGCCCCGAACTTCAACCCGTGGCGGCCGTGTTGCCAGGACAGAGTGTTGCGGCCCTCATAGAGCGTGTCCCATTGTTTCACGGGCGTGGCGGCATAGCTGTCGCCGAATCCCGAGTAGCCCTGCACGGCGAACCACGGCGCTCCATAGGCGCCCTTGCCGCCGAAGCCCACGCCTTCGATGCCCAGTTCGCTCACGATGTCATTGTTGTCGTTATTCTCCGACGACCGGTGCATCGCCAGGCGCGAGATGGCAAACAGCGCGGTGTTCACCGCCGAAGGCGACAGGATGTGGTTCCACGAGACGGTCAGATGTTGGGCCATGTTGTTATGGAAGGCGCCGAATCCGGGCAGATTCTCGGGCGTGAAGCCGCGCTCTCTGCTCGCGGAGTAACGTCCGAAGATCATGTCGCCGCCGCTCAGAATCCGATCGAGCCGCAACGTTCCTTGGTCCTGCGCGTGGCGGTGCTTGCGCACGTCGAGATAGTTGTTGGAAGCGATGCCGGTCCCCACCACCACCGGCACTCCCATCATGCTCATTCCCATGCCCATGTGGCCGGTCGTGTTCGGGCGCGGCACGTACTTGTTCAGCATGAGGGACGCTACAGGGCTGATCAAGCTCTCCGGAAGGCGGTTTTCCGGAAAGGGATCACGCAGGATCCGGGGGTTGGTCGGGCCCGCGGGACGTGACGGATCGAAGTCCGGGTTGTTTCGGGAGCTGAACGGATTGAAGATATTGACGCCGGCCTCGGAGAAGTCCCCCATCGCTTCCATGGCCGTAGGGACCGTGGCGACCGCGGTCATGGCCTTCACTTTACGCAATCCTTCATAGTTGGCGAAGAAAAACGTGTTTCCACCCGGCAGCGGACCTCCCGCCGCGGCGCCGAAGTTATTCTGTGTCAGGTGCTTGGTCTCCTCCATTTCGTTGAAGTTACGAGCGTCCATGGCGTCATTACGGAGGAATGTGTAAACCGTCCCGTGAAACTTGCTCGTGCCCGACCGCGTGATAATGTTGATCTGCCCGCCTCCGGCGCCGCCGAGTTCGGCGGAATAACTTCCTGTCTGGACCTTGAACTCCAGCACGGCGTCCGGCGACAGGCTCAGGTTCTGCGTATTGAAGGTGGGATCGGTGTTGGTGGCCCCGTCGAGCAGGAAGTAATTTGCGTTCGGGCGGTTCCCGCCGATGCTCAGGGCGGAAGGCTGACCCGGGCGCCAGTAAAGCGGGTTCATATCGCCTCGCTGTGCCCCGTGACTGTGGTGCGAGGCAGGCACCAGCAGAACCAGATCGAGCAGCATCCGGCCGTTCAGCGGGAGCTCGCGGATCGACTGCTGCTCGACCACTTCACCGAGGCTCGCATCGGCCGTCTTGATCAATTCGGCAGTGCCCACAACATCCACGGACTCCGTGGCCTGACCGAGCGCCAGGGCAAGGTCGAGCTGTATTTGCTGCCCGACTTCCACCCGCAGGCGCCGCGTCAGCACCGCAAAACCGGCCGCTTCTACATTCAGCTCGTATTCTCCCGGCGCCAGGCTGGCGAATTGGTAGATCCCTTCCGGGCCCGTGACCACACTGCGAACGGCGCCCGTGGCGGCCGACTTGAGTTGTACCCGCGCTTGCTGGACCGGCCGTCTCTGTGGATCTTCGATTATCCCGCTCAGCGTCGCAAAATTGATCTGAGCGTACGAACATACAACCAAGACATACACGGATAAGGCGGCACGGCTCATCGAAAAGCCCCCCATACGCATAACTATTAGCCCAAGTATATTGACCGGGCTTGCTGGAGTCCATACTCTCAAAATATTAGGCGAAGACTCTAGTAGAGAAATATTAGTCGAATTGCCCTGCCGACCCTGCTCGCGGGCGGCATCCTCGCACTCGAGGCTTCATTCTCGGAACGTTCGAGTAACGGGCGGCCGCGAACCGTGATGGCATCACGCAATCGTGGGGCGGCGGGAAGTCATGCTTCGGTGTCGCTCCCCGTCGTCGACGCGTTTCGAACTTTTGTGACGTGTCCGCCGGCGCTGATCCGGGCGGGCTTTGAACAAATTCAGTCACCTGCCGCTACTTGAGATTTCCGTGGTGCTTGCTCGGCACAACGTGGGCGTGACCTGCCCTTTTTACCAGCGATAAATAAAGAAGTCTCCTGCGTCTTGCCTCCTCATGCTGTCCTCGCGGGCGGCGGGGACGGGGGTGCGGGGCAGTGTTTTCGGACACCTTGTACACAAGGCACAGCGGCGGAACCACATCACATGGGCGCGAGTTCGATTAGGCACGATTGGGCAGCTTCTCGTTCGGTGCGCACCGCTTGGCGGTCGCCGAGCGACCGCCGCTGCTTCGGCCAGCCCCCTCTCGGGGGGCACCCACTAAAGCGTCAGCCCGGAAAGATCCGTCACCGGCAGCGGCTTCACGCACGGACGGCGGCTAGGGCGCCTTCTGCTCACCGGCAGCGTGGGGCAAATCTATGACGCCTTGTTAGCCGTGCACATCCGTGACCGGCTGGCGGAGCGTGAGCTTGTCGAACGCCGGCGCTATTGGCAGCAGCTTCTGAGGTCGTGGGAGAAGTACACGGGTGATCCCCTCCTTCGCGAATGGGTTCGTCGTTGGCTATGGGCTGTTGAGGAAGGCCCTCCCTTTTTCGCGTTCTCACCTCCTCCTCTGCCAATGCAACAACAGTGGAGCGGCTATTACCTTCCCCAAGTGCCGACCGCCAGCGACATTCTTCAATCACTTCGGATGTATGCAGACGAAGGCGCGCGTTGTCGGCTGCACGCGGCCAGGTTTGCATCGCCTGGTGGCTTCAGTTTCACGGGCCTTGCCGAAATCATTAAAGAGTTTCGCGAGCTGATTAAAGACGTCTGGTACCGGAACCGCCAAGAGAAGGTGAAGGGGCAGCTCGAGATCATTGAACAATACCTTCGGATAAGAGGAGAGTACCCAAACGAGGTTCCCACGCCGCCTGCTCTTCCCCCCATCGCCTGGGAGCGAATCTTACTGGAGACTGTCGACTTAGCACTCCGAAGGATTCAGGAAATGGAGAGAGATGGAAAGCTGCTTCCGGTCGTGGACAACATGGATCATATTCCGCGTTGAGTCAGTGGAGTTCGAAACCTCCAGCTGGTTTACGTTCTCAACCGCCCTGCCAGTACATGCGGACCTGTCAACGCAGAAAACGGAGAGCGTGGAGCGTTGCGCGAGGCCAACAGGCTGAACATAATCGTTCAGCCCGCCGCTTGAGGCGTTTCCACACGGACAACTGCGCCAAAACGCAAGTTCCCTGGAACGTTTGGGTTGACGGGCGGCTGCGAACACCGATGGCGTCAAGCAAAACGGGGCGGCGGGAAGTTATGGCTTTGGGGTGTGGCTCCCCGGCAAGGATTCGAACCTCGATTCACGGCTCCAAAGGCCGCTGTCCTACCATTAGACGACCGGGGAGCACAGGGCGGCGTCGCCGCCCTCTTTCAGCTTAGCGCAGCCCGAAACCGCCTCGCGAGAGCCGCCCGGCGTCACGCCGGCCCCCGCTCCGGCTTGCGCAGCCACACATAACAATGGTTCCCGATCCGGCCCGCCCGCGCCGAGCGCCGCAGAATCACGTCCAGATACCGCAGCGGCCACAGCAGCCAGCCCAGCAGGCCGTGCGCCGCCGCCCGCAGCGGCCTCCAGGGCAGCCAGAGCTTGACGTATTCCAGAAAGAATACCAGCAGCGTGGCGGTCGGCCCCGTACGCCATCCCTCCGCCACCACCTCGAGCGGCCCCGCCAGCTCGCGCAGCCCGTCCGGCGTGTAGCGCCGGTAGTCCCGGGGATACTCGTGGAACGGGTGGCAGAACGGAACCACGATGTGAGCAAACCCGCCCGGCGCCAGCACCCGGGTGATTTCCCGCATCACCTTCTCGGGATGCCGTACGTGTTCCAGTACCGCGTCACATTCCACGCGCTGAAACAAATCGTCCGGAAACGGCAGCGCCTCCGCCGAGGCCGCCACATCCACGCCCGGCAGCGCGAACAGGTCCACGTTCACGTAGCCCGGCACGCGCGCGCCCGCACCCCCGATGTACAGATTCCAGCGGCCCAGCGGCGCCTCGACCCGCAGTTCCCGGGGATCGCGCAGCAGCGGCTCCGGCGGCTGGAGCGCGCGCCACAGCCGCGCCCGCCAGCCCGGAGAGAACCGCCGGCGGTAGAGCTGCTCGATCGGTTTGGCAGCCGGCGTGCCAGCAGAATCCATAGGAGAGAATCAAGCCCCTCTGCCGCGATCCGCGCGCGCCGGGGCGAGCTCCGCGGAGGCTATACTGGTGACAAGGCGGTTCCCTATGAAGCGATACGGCAAGTTCGCAGCCCTCATTGCATTGATTGTCGGCACGCTGGTGTGGCTGGCGGCGGGCGGAATCAACGAAACCAAGACATACTATAAGACCATCGAAGAACTCAACCAGATGGGGGAAAACGCGCTCGGCAAACGGCTCCGCGTGGCCGGCGACGTCGCCTCCGGCTCCATCGTCCGCAGCGGACGCCAGGTGCGCTTCGTGCTTGTCCAGAATGATCGCAAGCTGCCCGTCGTCTACGACGGTGTGGACCCGCTGCCGGACACCTTCCGTGACGGAGCCCAGGCCCTGGCCGACGGCAGGCTCGGTCCGGACGGCGTCTTTCGGGCCAGCCGGATCCAGGCCAAGTGCGCCTCCAAATACGAAGCCGCTCCCGGAGCAAAAACCGCGGACCGCCGCGCCGGACTCTGAGGTGGCCGCATGGAAAACCTGGGATCGCTCGCCGTCCTTCTGGCCTTCTGCCTCGGCGTTTACGCCTTCCTGGCCTCCCTGCTCGGCGGGTGGAAAAACAAACCGTTTCTGGTGGCGAGCGCCGAACGCTCCGTGCTCGCCATCTGGTTCCTGCTCACCATAGCCTCCGCCATCCTGGTCACGGCGCTGCTTACGGGCGACTTCCGGCTGGCGTATGTGGCGGCCCACAGCAACCGCGCCATGCCGGCGCTTTACAAGTTTGCCGCCTGGTGGGGCGGACAGGAAGGCTCGCTGCTGTTCTGGAGCTGGCTGCTTTCCTGCTACGCCGCCGTAGTCGTGCTGACCAACCGCCGCAAGCACCGCCGCATCATGCCCTTCGTCACCGCCACCCTGATGGCCACACAGGTGTTCTTCCTGATCCTCAACGCCTTCGTCGCCAGCCCGTTCCAGGTCCTGGCGGTGGGCCGCGAGGTGACCGCGGTTCCCGACGGCCGCGGCCTCAATCCGCTGCTTCAGTACTGGGCCATGGCCATTCACCCGCCCACGCTCTATCTCGGCTACGTGGGCTTCGCCGTCCCCTTCGCCTTCGCCATGGGTTCGCTCATCACGCGGGAGCCCGGCGATGCCTGGATCCACACCACCCGCCGCTGGACCATCGTCACCTGGCTGTTCCAGAGCTGCGGCATCCTGCTCGGCGCCGGCTGGGCCTATGCCGTGCTCGGCTGGGGCGGTTACTGGGCCTGGGATCCCGTCGAGAACGCCTCGCTGCTGCCGTGGCTGACGGCCACCGCCTTCCTGCACTCGGTGATGATGCAGGAAAAGAAGGGCATGATGAAGGTCTGGAACATGGTGCTGGTCTCGGCCACCTTCTGGCTGTGCATCTTCGGCACCTTCTTGACCCGCTCCGGCGTGGTGAGCTCCGTTCACGCCTTCGCCCAGTCGCCCATCGGCAAGTACTTCGTCGTCTTCCTCGGGATCATCTTCGCTGTGGCGGCCTACCTCATCCTGGACCGCCTGGATTACCTGAAATCGGAAGCGCGCCTGGAAAGCGTCATCTCCCGCGAATCCAGTTTTCTGTTCAATAACCTGATCCTGGTGGCAAGCTGCTTTGCCGTGCTCTGGGGGACCCTGTTTCCCGTGATCTCCGAAGCGGTCACCGGTGAGAAGATCAGCGTGGACGCTCCCTTCTTCAACCGCGTCAACGTCCCGATCGGGCTGTTCCTGCTGTTCCTGACCGGAGTGGGTCCCCTGTTTGCCTGGCGCCGGACTTCGCTCGAAAGCCTCCGGCGCAACTTCCTCTGGCCTTCGGTGGCAGGCCTGGCCTTGATTGCGGTCCTGCTTGCCCTGGGCGTGCGTCACTTCTACGCGCTGGTCTGTTTCGGCCTGTGCCTGTTCGTGGCCTGGACGATCGTCGCCGAGTTTTACAAAGGCGCGCGGGCCATCCGGGCGCGCACCGGGCAGAACTGGCTCGCCGCCGCGGTCGAGCTCACCCACCGCAACACCCGACGCTACGGCGGCTACATCGTGCACATGGGCATCGTCTTCATGTTCCTCGGCTTTGCCGGCGCGGCCTTCAACAAGCACTCCACCGTCGAAGTCCGCATGGGCGACACCTTCCGCATCGGCCGCTACGATCTGCGCGTGCTCGATCTGCGCGAGGGCGACAACGAGAACTACACCTGGCAGCATGCCGTCATCGAAGTGCGGCAGAACGGAAGGCCGGCAGGCACGCTCGAGCCGGAGCGGCGCTTCTACAAATCCAGCGAACAGGCCACCTCCGAAGTCGCCATTCGCCGGCGCCTCAACGAGGACCTGTATCTCAATTACGCCGGCCTCTCCAACGAAGACCCCTCCAAGGCCGTGATTCAGGCCTATGTGTTTCCTCTGGTCTCCTGGATCTGGATCGGATTCGCCACCCTCATTTTCGGATCCCTGATCTGCCTGATCCCGAGCAAGGTGCGGCGGGAGTATCCGCGCACTCAGGTGGTCGGCGTCGCGGAGCGCTATGCGGCGGTTAAAAACTAGCGCCCTGGTCCTCCTGTTGGCCGCGGCCGCACTGTCGCAGACCGCCTCCCAGCTTCAAAGCGACGCCGTGCGGCGCGTGGGCGTGCACCTGGCCTGCCTGTGCGGCACTTGCAAAAACACGGTGGCCGACTGTCCCATGCTCGAATGCCACTTCGCCAAACCGGCGCGCGTGCGCATCGCCGCGCTGCTGGCTCAGGGCAAATCCGACGCTGAAATCATCGAGATCTTCGTCAAAGAGCACGGCAAGCAGGTCCTGGCCGTGCCCCCGGCCGAGGGATTCAACCTGCTGGCCTGGACGATGCCGTTTGTGGCCATCGCCGCCGGCCTGATGCTGATCTGGGTCTTCATCCACCGCTTCCGCAAACCGGCGGAGGCGTCCTCCGCCGTTCCCGATGAGACGCTGTCGCGCTACCGCGACGAGATAGAAAAGGATCTGGCCCGACTGGACTGATGCTGATCGCTGCCTTGCTTCTGACCGCCGGCGTCATCCTCTACGCCCTCGCCGTACGCCCGCAGGACATCCCGGAGCCCGAGCCGGTCTCCCCCGTCGCGCACCTGGAGGAGCGCAAGGCCGCCATCTACGAAAACCTGCGCGACCTGCAGTTCGAATACCGCACCGGCAAGCTCTCCGACGAAGACTACCAGCAGACCAAGCTCGATTTGCAGCGCGAACTGGCCGCAGTGCTGGCCGAAATCGAGCGACTCCAGCCGGCCCCCGCCAGACCCAAAGCCGCCCCGCCTCCGCCGGCGACCCCTGCGACAAACACCTGCGCCCGCTGCGGCGCACGTTTTGACCGGCCCATGAAATTCTGCGGCGAATGCGGCGCGCCCATGACGGGAGTCACCGCATGAAACAGATCGCGGCTGTCTTGTTCCTCTCCGGTGCCGCCTTCGCCGCCGTCGAGGGCGTGGTGATCAACCGCACCACCGGCAAGCCCCAGCCCGGCGCCACGGTCACTCTTTACAAACTCGGCGGCGCCGGCATGGAGGCGGTCGAAAGCGTCAAATCCCGATCCGACGGCCGCTTCCGCATGGACCGTACTCCCGAGGGGCCCCATCTGATCCAGACCGCCTTCGACGGCGTCACCTACAACCACATGCTGCCTCCGGGCTCGCCGGCCACCGGACTGGAACTCGAGGTGTACAACTCCTCTTCGAGCCCGGGCGCGGCGCGCGTGACCCAGCACATGGTGCTGCTCGAACCCTCGGGCGATCAGCTCGCGGTGACCGAAACGCTGATCTTCGAAAACAGCGGCAAGCTGGCCTACAACGATCCCGAGCGCGGTACGCTCCGCCTTTGGATCCCGCCCGGCGCCAAACCCCGCGTGATGGCCACCGCGCCCGCCGGTATGCCCATCGAGCGCGCCGCCGAGCCCGCGGGCCAGCCGCAGGTCTACAAAGTGGACTTTCCGATCAAGCCGGGCGAGACCCGTTTTGACGTCACCTACAGCGTGCCCCTCGCCAACCCGGCCGAATTTCGCGGAAAGATCCTGCACCGCGGCGCCGTCCGCCTCGTGGCGCCGGCAGGTGTGACGCTCGCGGGCGACGGCGTCGAGCTGCTCGGCCGTGAGCCGCGAACCCAGGCCGCGATTTACTCCATTACGGGCGCCGAGTACGCCGTCCGCATCGAGGGCAGCGGCACACTGCGGGCCGCGGCCGAGGACAGTGAGGATTCCGGCCCGGGCCTCCAGCAGATCCTTCCCCGCGTCTATGACCGCGCTCCTTGGATTGTCGGTTTGGCCCTGGGTGCTTTGATGGCTGGTCTCGTCCTGCTCTACCGCCGCAGTGCGGCGATCCCCTCTGCCGCGCCGGGCAAGGGCGCACGGCGCGGATGAGCGCGGTTTCCTGCGAAGGCGTGTGGAAGTTCTACGGCGATTTCCCGGCCCTCCGCGACATCGCCTTCGAGCTCGAGCCCGGAGCCTGCCTGGCGCTGCTCGGGCGCAACGGCGCCGGCAAGACCACGCTGCTGCGCATCCTCGCCGGACTCTCCCGGCCCGCTCGCGGCCGCGTGCGCATCCTCGGCGCGGACGTTCGCCGGCAGGACACCCGGCAGCGCATCGGCGTTCTCGGCCACGGCATCGGCGTCTACGAAGAGCTGTCGGCGTTTGAAAATCTTCGCCTCTTTGCCCGCCTTTACGGAATGGCCGACCCGGTCCGCACCGCGCTGAGCTGGCTTGAACGCACGGGCCTCGATCCCGTCAAGGACGGCCTGGTCCGCGAGTTTTCCCGCGGCATGCGCCAGCGCCTGGCCGTGGCCCGCGCCTTCCTTCACGAACCGTCGGTGCTGCTGCTGGACGAGCCGTTCACCGCCCTCGACGACCGCGCCATCGGCGTCCTCCAGGGCCTGCTTGCGGAGGCTCGCGCGCGCGGCGCCACCATCGTGCTCTCCACGCATCAGTTGCGCGAAGCTCTGGAACTGGCCACGCACGCGCTACTGCTGGTCCGCGGCCGCACCGCCTTTTTCGGAGAACGCACCCCGGAGATGGCCGCCGATCCCGCCTGGCTCTATCGCCGCTACGGAGAAAATTGATGCGCTTTTTCCGCGAGACCCTCGCGATCGCGGCCAAAGATCTGCGCGCGGAAATGCGCACCAAAGAGGCCCTCAATGCCTCCCTGGCCTTCGCCCTGGTGATCCTGCTGCTGTTCAGCTTCGCCTTCGAACCGACCGCCGAGCAGACCCGCGAGATCGCTGGCGGGCTGCTGTGGCTCGTCTTCGCCTTTGCCGGAGCCCTGATCTTGAACCGCAGCTTCGTGCGCGAGTTGCCCAACGACTGCCTGGACGCCCTGGTGGCCTCTCCGGTCTCCGCCGGCGCGCTCTACCTCGGCAAGGCGCTGGCTAGTTTCCTGCTGCTGGTCGCCGTGGAGCTGGTCGCGCTCCCGGTGTTCGGCGTCTTCTACAACGTGCGCTGGACCGCGCAGTTCTGGCCCCTCATGGCGGTCCTGGCGCTCGGCACCTGGGCGCTGACCGTCATCGGCACGATCTTCAGCGCCCTCACCGTGAATCTCCGGCTGCGGGAACTGATGTTGCCGGCGCTGGTCTATCCTCTGCTGGTGCCCGGCCTGATGGCGGCCATTCAGTTGACCACGCCGCTGGTGGCCGGCCAGCCCCTGGGCCCCGAACTCTACGACTGGTTGAAGCTGCTGGCCGGATTTGACATCATCTTCACAGCGCTGTCTCTGGCGCTGGTCGAGACCATTCTGGTGGGGTGAGCATGCGTGAAAAAATCCTGATCGCACTGGCGGCCCTCGCAGGGTTGCTCTTGGCGCGCAACCTCTACGTGATGCTGCTCGAGCTTCCCGACGAAGCCGCCCAGGGCGCCATTTACCGCATCATCTTTTTCCACGTCCCGGCGGCCTGGACCGCCTTTGCGGGCTTCTTTGTCGCCCTGGTGAGCAGCGTCCTCTATCTGATCCGGCACAACCTGCGCTACGACGCACTGGCGGTGTCGGCCACCGAAGTGGGTCTGGCCTTCGGCGCGGTCAATCTGGTGACGGGCATGATCTGGGGGCGCATCATCTGGGGCATCTGGTGGACCTGGGATGCGCGGCTCACCTCCATGCTGATCTGCTGGTTGCTTTACGCCGGCTACCTGATGCTGCGCCGCGCCGTGGACGATCCCACGCAGCGCGCCCGCTTCGCCGCCGTGTTTTCCATCTTCGCGTTCGTGGATGTCCCGATCGTGTGGTTCTCCATCAAGTGGTGGCGCACCCAGCATCCCGGGCCCGTGGTCTGGGGCGGCGGTTCGATGGATCCGGCCATGTACCAGATGCTGTTCTTCAACTGGATCCCGCTGCTGCTGTTGGCCTGTGCGCTGGTGATGCTGCGGCTGCGGCAGGAGGAGACGGCGCGCGAGATCGAGGCGCTGCGCCGGCACGCGCACGCCCTGTAACCCCTCGAGAAAGGAGTTCCGTGGACGAACGAAATTTTCTGTACATGTTTTACGGTTTTGCCGCCGCCTGGCTCATCGTGGCGCTGTATGTGATCGCGCTGGTCCGCCGTGAAAAAGCCCTGCGCAAGCAACTGGACCGACTCCGGCATATGCTGGAACATCAGGAGAAAAAACCATGAGCCGCAGAGAACTGTTGCGCAAAACCGCAGGCGGCGCCGTGGCCGGGCTCAGCGCGGCCCGCGCGCTCCAGGCGCAGGAACAAGCCGAGCGCGCCGTGCGCGGCCTGCCTTCCCCGAAGATCCGCGACATCCAGGTGATCAACACCGCCCCGGCCGGGCTGCGCCTCACCGTCGTCAAGGTCATCACCGATCAGGACGGCCTGTACGGCTACGGCTGCGCCACCTTCACCCAGCGCGCCGATCTGGTCGGCCCGGCCGTCGAACGCTACCTGAAGCCGCTGCTGCTCGGTAAGCCCGCCGACCGCATCGAAGACATCTGGCAGGCCTGCTACAACAGCTCCTACTGGCGCAACGGCCCCGTCCTGAACAACGCCATCAGCGGCGTGGACATGGCTCTGTGGGACATCAAGGGGCGCCAGTCGGGGATGCCCGTCTATCAACTGCTGGGCGGCAAGTGCCGCGAGGCCGCCGACTGCTACGCTCACGCCAGCGGCGCCGAAATTCCCGAAGTCCTCGACAGCGCCCGCCGCTGGATGGCTCAGGGCTTCCGCCACGTGCGCCTCCAGGTGGGCGTGCCCGGCATGGCCGGCTACGGGGCCGCGCGCGGCCAGGCCAAAGTCGAGGCGCTCCACGATGGGCCCGTCTTCGAACCCGCCGCCTACATCCGGCGCACCTTGCGCCTCCTCGAAGAGGCCCGCAAGCAGCTCGGCGAGGAGATCGAGCTCCTCCACGACGTCCATGAGCGCGTCACGCCCACCCAGGCCCTGCAATTTTGCAAGGACGTCGAGCGGTTCCGCCTCTTTTTCTTCGAAGACCCTTTCTCGCCGGAGGACATCGGCTGGTACCGCATCCTGCGCCGGCAGTGCTCCACTCCCATTGCGATGGGCGAGTTGTTCAACAGCCCTCACGAGTGGACGCCCCTGATCGCCGAACGGCTCATTGATTACCTCCGCATGCATGTCTCTCAAATGGGAGGCCTGACGCCCGCGCGCAAGGTGGCCGCCTTTGCGGAAATCTTCGGCGTCAAGACCGCCTGGCACGGCCCCGGCGACGTCTCGCCCATCGGCCACGCCTGCAACATCGCTCTCGATCTGGCCTGCTGGAATTTCGGCATCCAGGAATACACGCCCTTCAACGAGCGCACCCAGGAGGTCTTCCGCGGCTGCCCGGTGATGAAGAACGGCTACCTCTGGGCCAACGAAGCGCCCGGCTGGGGCATCGAAGTGGATGAAAAAGCCGCGGCCAAGTATCCCTTCGGCAGCTTCGAGCAGGGCGAGCGCCGGCGGCTCAACGGCGGCTGGGGCGAGATCCGCCGCCGCGACGGCACCATCATCAAGCAATGAGCGGCGAGGAAGCCTCGCGCGAGAGCTTGTCGTCGGCTCGTTGTCTTGTCAGCGCGGCACCCAAACATCCGTAGCGCTGGCAATTAAAAGCGCGCGTCAACAAATTCTCGACCGTCATCGTGCGGCCCTCTACTGGCCTAATTCGGCAAGAATCGGAGAAGACACTCGCCCGTCGGTCGAAAAGAAGAAAAACAACGTGCCCTCCGCCACCACGGCCTGACCGCCGACCGCAAAAGGACGGAATCTCCATTGACGCACCGCCGCCTCCACCGCTGCCAGTGCTTGCGGATCCCCGCTGATCTTTTCCACGTGCTCCACCTCTCCTTGCGTATTGACGATGAGCCTGACATGCGCCCGCATCTCCGGCGTCACGGGCCTCCCGCCAAGGTCCGGTAGAGCGAAGTGAAGCAGATTTCGCGCCATCGCCGCAGGGGTCACCAGATAGCGGCCGTTTCGCAAGGGAAGCGGTTCGGTTGCTTTTGCAACCGGCTCGGGCCTCATCAGCACCGAGATCGGGCTCCAGTTTTTTCCTGCCGCACCCGGCTGCCGCAGCTTATCGTTGTGAACGACCAGCGCGTCCCCGCTCACCGTTGCCGCAGCCACCACGGTCCCAAGTCGCTCGATTTTGACGGCGGTGCCCGCAGGCACTGTACCCCTCACGACAAGGGCGGTATCCGGGCGGCTCGTCCCCGTTACCCGAATCCGGCCCTTGGAGACCTCCACGAAGTGTTCAGGTACGTTCTCGATCCCTTCGATCCGGCGCAGCGGAGCAGCCGGTCCCTTGGCGATCACCGCCTCGCCGATCGCAAAAACCGCCTCCGGCGCATCGTCGGCGGCGATCCCGACCACGTACTCTCTCCCTGGGTCTGCCGCAGCGAGCTCCACGGTTAGAGTTCGCTCGAGAAGCGGCACCTGGATCTTCCGGTACTTCCACGTCCATTCGCGGCGTTCGGCCGTCTGGGCAGGCATCCCGAATGCGGCCACAGCGAGCGAACCGACCACCGCCAAACCAACCCCCCGTGCTGGGCGTATGACACCTCTGAACCCCATGGTTTCCTCCTAATAGCAACTCGCGGAACCCCGATAGGTCTCTCCCGATTCTGACACACAGAACTGCCACCAACCGTCGAAGTCTGCGCGCGCAGCGATTTTGAAATCATCCCATCGCAGGGCCACAGCGCTGCCTCGCCGGCGGCTTGGTCACCGCCTCAGCCGCAAATCGGCCGTCGTAATGCTTCCCGGTTCCAACGTGATATCGAACCCGCCGCCCTCCTCCTGCCAGAACAGCGGATCCAGATACTCCTCGGAAACCACACGGGCCAGCGCCAGCAGCCGGTACGGACCGGGAGGAATCCCTTCCAGCTTGTAGCGTCCCGCGGCGTCCGCCGTCACGACGTGCGAGTCGAAGCCGGCGAGGTCTCCTCGCCGCACCAGCGCCACCGCGGCGCCTGCCGCAGGCTTGCCGTCCGGCCCGCGCACGATTCCGTCCACCGTTGCACCCCGGGAGGCCAGCACCAGCGTCACGCTCCGCGTTCCGGCTCCGCCTTCGATATTGAGGAAGCCCTCGCGAACCGCGCCGCCCCCATAGAGGACATCTTTGAGATAACAGCCCTCGGCGAAGCCACGAACGGAAAGATGGTAATTCCCCGGAAACACTGCCTCGATGCGAAACCGCCCCTCTGCGGAGATCCGCGAGGTGAACGGCCGTCCTTGGGGCGCAAAACCGCCGGGCGCCAGAATCACCTCGGCCCCGGTGTGGCACGTCAATCCGATTTCCGAAGGCCGCTCAAAGCGCACCTGGCCCTCCAGGGTGACCGGGTCGCTCAACGCCACCTCCACCTCTATGGGATCTCCGGCTCCGACCTCCACTTCCCGCCTGCCTTGCCTGGCGCCGGCGCCAGTGAGCGGCCCAAACGGCCCTCGCCCTGCGACCGGGCCGATCGCCAACACAACGTAGGCGCCGGCGCGGACTTGGCGGAAAACGAACCGTCCGTCGGAGCCGGCTTGGGTCACCTGCGCGGCGGCCGCCAATCCGTCCTTCGCCGCCAGAAAAACCAAAACCGGGCGCGCGCCCCACTCAGCGGGGATCCCCGTTACCACGCCCTTCAGCTCGACAGAGGGCCCCGCTGGGGCAAGCCAGAGGTCGGTGCCGGAACGGGTTTCGCCGGGCTTCAGCCGGAAGAACCGCGCCTCTTGGATGGAGAGCGTTCCTGGGTAGTAGGCCGGTGGAAACGTCCCTTCCAGCCCTCGCTCCAGCGAGCCGGTCACCGCCACGGTATACCATCCCGGAGGCAAACCCCAGATCCGGTACGCACCCTCGTCATTCGTCAGCGCCGGTCTGCCGGAAGGCACAAATACAACGCCCCCCGGACCCGCGCGCCTCACCAAAGCAGTGACCCGAACCCCGCCTGACGGCTGTCCCCTCGCATCGAGAATCCTGCCCGCGATCACGGCGCTCCGGACGAGTGTCAGGACTTCCCCCTCCCGGTTTTGTGCCGGAAGCGTAAGAACTCTTGCGGGACTCGTTTGGGGAACCAGATGGAGATAGCCCGCTTTGACCGCCGCCAGTACATAACGGCCCGGCGCCACGCCGTCGAAGGAAAATCTCCCTGCCGCGTCGGTCACGGCCGCGGCCGTCTCTTCCCGCTCTGGCCAGGTGAGCAGGCGGACCGTGGCCTGCGCCACGCCCTCACCCGACTCGCCATCCAGGACGCGCCCTTGAATTCCCTCACCGGGCCGGCTCGCCGCGAGGTTGGCCAGCAGAGACAGCGCTAGCAGTTGCGCCGCCCGCCGGCCCTCAAGTCCGGCGGAGGCGGCCATCCAGCACTTCATCGTAGACCCCCAGCAGCTTTTTCACATGAGCCTCCGGAGAGAACCGTTCGGCCGGCCCCGCTCGGCCCCGCGTCCCCCAAGGCATCGCAAACTCACAGAACGGCACGACCGAGCCGGCGAATCATTGCCGGGAGATCACCCGTACGCTCACCGTGCGAGTCTCGTGCGGCCCGAGCCGGATCTCCGTCGCCCGGCTCAGGTAGCCGCGGAGAAACTCCGCCGACTTAGCCTCTCCGGCGGTGACGTCTTCGAATGCCAGCAGGCGATACTCTCCCGGCGGAATACTCTCAATCTCGAACCGGCCGTGCTGGTCCGCTCCCCGGATCAGGATCTCGTAAGGCGATACCGCGGTCGTCAGAGGCGCGGGCGCCAGGACGGCCAGAGCGTCCGCCGCCGGCTCGTCGTCTTTACGCACGATTCTCCCATGCAGCGCGGCGCCGTCCGAGCCGACAACCAGCCGCAACTCCCCTGCCCCGGGGTACACAGGTTCCCGCCGTGGATCTTTACCGCCCATCCACGCCTCTTTGATGTAGAAGCCTTTGGCAGGAAGGTAATCCTTGCTCGACACGGCAGGACCCCAGTAAAGGCTGGAGGAAAAGAGCCGCTTGAGCACAAAGCGACCCGAAGCATCCACCGGACCCGTCGGGTTCTCGCCCATGAACGGAAAACGCTGATACGGCCTCAGGCCCACATACAAGCCCTCCGGTGAACGTGCGGATCCCCCCTCCGCCAGAGTCACTTGACCGGGAACGCTGGTTCCTGTGTCCAGGCGGATTTCTCCAAGCTCGACGTCGCGGTCGGTGATGGTGAACTCCGCAAACACGAGCCCGCCAGGCGCCGGGCTCCCGTCCGGTCCCGACAGGGTGGCCCGCAGCACGTAAGAACCTGGCGCCAGATTGCAAATCTCAAATGGCCCGGGGCGGGGCACGCGCGCTACTATCAGGCTCCGCAGAGGGAAGTTCGGGTTTTGAGGATTGATCTGAACAAAGGTCTCAGTGCCGCCTGCCGCCTCGAGCGAACCCCTCACGCAAAACCGGTTCACCTCCGGGAAGACAATATCCACCCCCGTGCGTTCCTCCCCGGCCCGAAGGTAGATGGGTGCCGCTGCATCGAACCACAGGGCGTTCGGGTGGACCACCATCGCGGCGCTGCCCTTGCTGCTGTCCGCCCGCTTACTCCGGGGCGGTGCATGCAGCCGTACGATATCGGTCCGTACCGCCCCGATGTACCAGAAACCCTCCGCCAAACGCGTAAGGCGGTACTCCCCCCGATCGTCACTCTCCGTCGTGCAATTCCCCTGCGGTGATCGGACCCCGTCGAGGTAGACCATCTGCCAGGCGCAGACCAAGGCGCCTGCCAGCGGGTTCCGCCGCGCGTCGAACACGCGGCCTGTCACGACCGCTTGCCGGGGCAGTCGGAAATCAATGCCCGAGGCCCGCTCGCCTGCCTGGAGTCGAACCAGCCGGCGAAGCCCGATGGTGACATACCCCTCCTTTTCCACATTTACTCCGTAACCGCCCGGTTGCAGGCTTTCGAACACATAACGTCCCTGACCATCCGTTTTCAGCGGCAGGCCGCGCGGCGGGTTGAGGTTCACGAAGGCGCCCTCCACCGGAGTCTTGCCGTCCGCCTCCGTCACCCTTCCTTCGATCCTGCAACTCTCCCCGCTTGCCTTTGCCTCCGGCCGATCCTGACCCACCGCCAGCAGGCCCGCCCCCGCGGCAACCGCGGCCGCACCAAACAAAGCTCCGGAGAGTCTCATCACCCCCTCCGCCGCCCAGAATTTTATCGCCGCATGGAAGCCCCGGACGTTTCGCAAGATGCTGCCGCCACCCTCCCGCGGTTCAGTTGGTGAACCCGCGTGAATCCCAATCTGCCGAGAGTGAACGCCGCAATGTCGCAATGGTTCATCTCGGTGAAGGTGCAATCAACCACGGTGGGTGTCTCAAAATCCAGCTCCTCGCGTGCCCGTATGCCAACTTCGTCCACCGGTATGTTGATCGGCCCTCTACGGTTCTATCCCGATCGCGGGCCAGCACGTCCCTGAGAGGCCAGATCGAGCCCGCCGCCGGTAACGAAACACCCTCGGCTCTCTCGCGCACTGGCAACTGCTCAACTACGGCCCCGATCCGTCGGCCCACCTCGAAAATGAACCACCCGCCCGTGGCCACCAACAAGCCGTTTAACATCCATCCGAGCACAACGCGACGTCGCGCCCCCATTGTGGTGTCTCCTATCGCGAAGAAGGCGAACGCACCCGCGAGGCCCCGCTGGGGGACTCGACGACGAACATCTTCCCCCGCTTTCGAAAATAGAACGTCAGTTTTCCCACGAGCGGCACGGGTTGCCCTTTCACTTTTAGGCTTGGAAACCGCCACTGGCGCACAGCCGCCGCTACGGCCCTACCGATGCCTTCGTCGGGCGCTTCGAGGATCCTCACCTTGTGCACCGAACCCGCGACATCGGTCACGAGCTCGGCCACAGCAACTCCGGTAATCCCTCTTTCGCGACTGGCCTTGGGATATTCCGGCATAACACTGTGCTGCGCCAGTCTTCTCAATACCCCTTCACCCAGTCGCAGGTAACCAGCCTCCGACTCCCCCACCCTGTTTGGCTGAGCCACCCACGCTATCACTCCCGCTACCATCCCCGGCAGGATACCAGCGCTCATGCTTTATCTCGCCTGTTTCAACCCCTGGGCCGCTTGGGACAGCCTGCACGGGCAGACTTCTAACGGATCTCACACGGCTGAGACTGCCCCCCGCAATCCGACCCACACCCGCCACACCAAGTCTCACATGACTCGCTGGGGACACAAGCACTGTGGCCAGTGGGCTGGATCCAGCAACCACAAAAATTACACGTCCCATAAAAGCCGCGGCAACACCAATAGCAGCTTGCCGAGGCCTCAGGCGGTTGCAGTGTCAGAGCCCCTGCCGTAAGACCGAGAATCATCGCCAGCTTTAGTCTGTTTTGGATCATCCCCCACCTCCTTGGCCGAATTCTAAGATAAATTTTTTTTTTGTCAAGGCTCTTCTCAAAAAAATATTGTATTGCCTGCCAAGCAGTTACAACGTGGCCGCACGTGCACTGCATCGCGGATTGTCTGCTTACCGCCTCAGCCGCAAATCGGCCGTCGTAACACTTCCCGCCGCGCGCCGTACCACAGCGATAAACCTGAACCCCACGCACCGGCTCTCCCCTCCCATCCAGAATCCGGCCCGCGGTCACGGCGACCGCGCACATCTGCTCCGCCGCCGAGCCCGCCTCCCCGGGCTGGAAGTGGCGCCTGGTCCGGCCCTGTTCGATCGACTCCGGCAGCCCGCCGGAAGCTACGTCGGCTCCTGAACGTTGGCGCCTCCGCATCCCCAAACCCTCGCGCAGGTCCCTCTCGGTCAGTTCAGTCGTCCCAGAAGCCGCAATTCGATGTCGCGAATGACTTCGCCTTGGTGGACCTTAAGCCGCTTTCCCGACGCGTACAGTTCATCGAGAACCATAGAATCCGAGATTTCCGACATCCGATCATCGGGCACGCAAGCCAGAACATACTCGCCCGCCGCCAGAGAACCGAAGGCAAACCGCCCGTCGACAGGTTCGAGCGGAGCTTGACGGACCAGAAACGAGGCATTGAACACCCTCGGTCGGGCGGCAGGGAGCAACACAGCCACTCCCACCGCCGGCTGCCCGGTCCGATCCACACAGCGCCCTGAGATGCGGGCAGCTTCAGGACTCAGGCGAACCTCAAGTACAGGATCGCCGATCCCCGCCCGCAGGTCGAGCACACCATGCTCGATATGCATGCCCCGATAGACCACAGACGCGACGGAGCACCCGGCAGGAAGACCCCATAGGTGGAGCGTCATTAAGTCGGGGAATACGGCGGGAATGGTGAACGCGCCGGCAGAGGTAAAGACAGCATCGGGTTTCTCGACGTTCCACAAAGCCCGCTCTAACGGTTCCACGGAGAGACGGAACGCGCGCGTACATTTGTTCTCTTCTGTGGCCCCTGAAATGACGACACGACCCGGAATGCTCACCAGCGGCCGAAACGTTGGGCTCACGCTAACAGGCTCTCCGGTATCCTCACCATCTGAACCCGTGATAATCTCCTCGGCGGCATAATACGCCGTCTCGCCCGTGCGGACATACGCCTCCAACAGATAGGTTCCCGGAGGAACACAACACAATACGAACCCATTCGACGGAACGACCTGCCATTGTTGCAACACGATCCGGCTCGAATCCTCGAGTGAGGATAAGCGGACAACACCTGAGCCGCTCCAGGAAGGGCTCACCGCCGGGGACGTTGTAACCCGGATCCGCCGGTGGCTGCGGGCGGGGGCAAAACGGATCCGCAGACCGTCAATTCGATTTTCAGCCCAAACGCGCAACGGCTCGCCACCTCTCAACTCCGGGCTCGCAGGAAAGTAAATGAAGTTTATACCGGCAACCTGCGGCGGCTTGGTTACGCCTTCCGGGGTTAACACAACTTCGCCGGATGCCGCACGGAGATAGTAGGTCCCTTCGTGGACGTTAATAAACGAGAAATCTCCGTTGGAATCCGATAATACGCTGCGGTAGACCCCAACCCGGCTGATCCCCAAGTGGCGCTGGGCGGCGAGCAGATCTACACGAATCCCCGCCACGGCGTTGCCCGCTTCGTCAACCACCTTACCGCCCAGGTAAGCCCCTCGCTTTAACGTGAGAACGACACCGCTGGCTGCGCCGGACTGTCTGAGATCCACCACGGCAGCGTCCGCTGTTCCGGGACGGCCCCTCAAGTAGCCTTCAGCTGCCGCCGTCAAAGAGTATCGGCCTGGAGGCAGTTTACCGAATGTAAAGCGGCCCGCTTCGTCCGCCTTGGTCTTGAAAGTCTGCGTGGCGCGCGCAGTCACTTCCGCAAAGGACACTGGTTGTCGCGAGGCGTGGTCCAACACGACTCCGGAAACGCTCCGGTTTGCCTGAAGGAGCTCCGACGCCTGCGATGGCACTTGAGCCCAGCTTGCAAAAACCGCGATTCCGTAAAGCCCGACCAGCCGGCGCACAGCCCCCTCCTCTCTTCAGAGCTCTCGCTCGTTCATCAAACAGCCATAATACCCGTCGGCGGTCTGAATGCAACGTTCGTATGCCGGTGCCGACCAACGAGGGGTCAGCGCGGAAATTCCTACTCCGAGTGCCATCGCACCGCCGATTTTCTATGACGAAGTTTTCTTGTCAAAACTCCTCTCAAGAAATATTCTCTTGCCTGCCAGGCAGTTACAACCTGGCCGCACGTGCACTCGCGCCCTCGCCCCCGGAGACGGCCGCCACACGCCGACTCGTCGTATCCGAGCTCGGCCGCCCGCGCGGTGGCTCTGAGCTGGTCGCGCCAAGCAAGGCCCCGCTGGCCGTTTCTGATCAGCGCGTGAGCACTTCCGCCGTGCCGCGCTCCGGACGCTCCGGCGAGCGCCTCCCAGGCAACTACAATGGTTGTGTTGGCCCTCGGATTGTTCCCTCCGGTTGGCGTGGCGCCTCTGGCGCTGGCCGCGTTCCTGGGCGTCGCGAGCGCCGGAGCCGCAATCCGGCTGAGCGGCATCCCGGCCCTGGTGCGCAGCCTGGTGCCCTTCAGCGCCGGCATATTGGTCGGGATCACAGGCTTCGGCGTCTGGCCGGAGCTCGCCGGGCGCCTCGGCATCGGGAGCGCCGCCGCCCTGCTGGCAGCCGGGGTGGCGATGCTTTGGGCCGTCAACCGCTATCTCTATCCCGTCTGCCCGGCCTGCTCCCACACGCACGACCACGAGCAGTGTGCCGCCGGACTTCACGGCTTCGCACCGCCGCTCGTCATCGCCGGCGTGCTGCATAGTTTTTTGGACGGCTGGGGAGTGGTCGCCTCAGAGATGGAGTCCAGCCGGCTCGGTACGGCCGTGGTGCTCGCCGTCGCGCTCCACAAGATTCCCGAGGGGCTGGCCTACGGCACAATTCTCGTGTCCGCGCTCGGTGCGAGGTGGCCCGCCCTGGCCTGGAGCGCCGCCGCGCAGCTGCCGACTCTGGCGGGCGGCCAGGCGGCTGCCGCACTTCATCCCGCCCTGGGGGGAGCCTGGATGCCCTTGCCGCTCGCCCTTGCCGGAGGAAGCTTTCTTTTTCTGGGCTGGCACGCTGTCCACAGCGAGTGGAAGCGCCGGGGCCCGCTCACCGCCTTCGGTGCGGCGATCTCCGGCGTGGCCGGCGCCGCCGCGCTCCACCACGGCTTTCGGATTTGGTTGCGCTAGCGGCGAGGGCGGCTCTTTGGCCTTCCTCTCCAGCCCGCCTAAAACTCAAACCGCGCCCCGAGCTGAATGTTGCGCGGAGGCGTCACGCTCCCGTTCCACTTGCCGAAATCCGGACTGGCCAGGTCGGTCGTGAAGGCCGAGGCCCAGTACCAGTTGGCCCCGCCCGAGGTGTAACCGGTGAAGTTATGGAAGTTGAACAGATTGAAGAACTCCCCGCGCAATTGAAACTTCAGCCGCTCGTTGATGCGTATGTTCTTGTAAATCGCGAGGTCTTCGTTTTTGTAACCGTAGCCGCGCACGTTCGAGACCCGCGGCCCCGCACCCCAGTAAAAGTTGAAGGCTTCCAGCGGCTCGAAGGCGTCTTTGTTAAATAACGGTTGCCCCAGCCCCGGGTCGAAATCGCCCTTGTCTTTCACAAACACGTTCTTTCCGGGCAGAATCGCCGGAATGCAGCCTGCGCGGAACTGCCCGGGGACGTTGCAAAAGCTCGAGCGGAAAAACAGCGGCGTGCCCGAGGACAGCCGCGTGATGCTGGCCACCGACCAGCCCCCGAGCAGCAGGTCCGCCGCCCGGCTGGTGGAAAGGAACCGTTTCCCGCGGCCGAACGGAAGCTCGTACACCAGAGTGAAACTGAACACCTGGGGCACATCGTCCGCCGCCAGCGACTTGTTGCGCCTCTGCTCGTAGGGCGAGATCACGCCGCCCACGCCGCTCCAGTTGGCGATCACCGGGTCGTTGATGTGCCCCGTGCTCGTCAGCAGCTTCGAAACCGTGTAGGCGCCCAACAGATACACGCCTCGCGAGAAACGCTTCTCCACTTTGGCCTGGAAAGAATGGTAAGTGGAATTGCCCAGGTTCTCGTTCAGACCCTGCAGCGAGCTGCAGAATTGCGGATACGGCACCAGCGCCTGCGCCACCGAAGGGGAGCAACCGGCGTCGAGCAGCTGTTGCGCCCATCCCGGATAGGGCGCCCGCACCCCGTGCAGCTCCGTCTGCCCGGGCTGAAACTCGTCATAGAGTTTCTCCCGCAGGCTCAGGTACTTGGGATCGAGCGCGTTCACAGGACTGATCGCCGACGGCAGGCGCGTCCCTTTATTGGCCACGTACGCCGCGCTCACCAGAAGATCCGTCCCAACCTGCCGCTCGATGGTGAGGTTCCATTGCTGGGCGTAAGACAGGCGGTTGGCGTCAAAGGGACGGTACAGCGTACTGCGGCCGTTCCGGTAGCCCGGATCAATGAACGGCGGGCGGGCGAAATTCTGCGGAAAGCCTGCGCTCAGGATGAAGGCCGGAACCAGACCGCCCTCCGTCGCGCCGAACGATACTTCCGCGTTGAAGCCGTCCAGGTTCATCCCGCCGCCCCAGCCGGGGTAAAACGCCTGGTTGTAAAAGATCCCGTAACCGGTCCGCACCACCGTGCGGTTGTCAACCGCGTAGGCGATGCCCACCCGCGGAGCAAATCCCCGCTTCCAGACAAATTCCGGATGTCGCCGCCCAAAGCTGGCAGCCCCCCAGCGCGTTCCGGCAAACGCCAGCCGGCCCGGGCGCCCGCCCGCCGCAGGATTCGTGCCGCTCGGATCGAAGAACGAAAGCCGGTCGTATTTCTCCGCCGTCGGCCGGAACATGTCCCAGCGGATGCCGTAATTCAGCGTCAGCTTCGGCGTGATCTTCCACGTGTCGCCGGCGTGCCAGATGACCGCGTCCGAGCGCGCGTACCAGGCATCTACCGTTCGGAACGTCGCACTGCCCCAGGAAACTTGCTCCAGCAGAAATGACGCGATCGGGCTGCCGCTGACGACGCCCAGCAGTCCCGTCGGCCCGCGGTCGAAACCAAAGGAGCCGGACTCGTTGCCCGTATCGTGAAAGTTCTGGCCCAGATTGCGATATTCACCGCCGAACTTCAGCGTATGCTTGCCCTTGACCCAGGTCAGCAGATCGTTGACCACGTATGCCGGCCGCGTCGTCACGTTGCCCGTGTTCAGCCCGGAGCTGTTGCCGAACTGCGCAAAACCGTCGCTGAAATAAATGACCGGAGGATAGCGGTGGCCCGCCACTCCGGGGATCTTCGGCAGCTCATCGGCGTACTTGCCGTTCACCGAACCGTAGCCTTCGTTCCGATTCAGATATCCCGCCGCAAGGTGATTGAGCAGCGTGGGTGAAATCGTGTAGTCCCAGTTCAGCCGGTTGACCCAGGAGTTCTGCGGATCGGAAAACGTTTCATTCGCAATCTGAATCGGCAGCGTCGTGGCGAACTTCGGCGGCGCCTTCTGGCGCCAGACGGTCCCGGCAAAGTGATGCTTGTCGCCCACGTACTCGTCAATCTTCACCAGCCAGTGCAATGCGTCGCCCAGAATCGTGTCCGGCACCGGCGTGGGCACCAGGTAGTTGTTCAAGGGTCCCGGTTTGTTCGGTTCCGGCAGGTACTTGAACCACTGCAAGGCCAGCGAGTTGGCAAACCGCGCGCGGGGAATGACGTTGCCCGAGAACGGCTGCCGCACGATCCGCCCGTCCACCCGAGCCGTCGTGGCCGGATCGTAGATGGGGATCAATCGTCCGTCCGCATCCACCCAGTCCGTAAAGTCGCCGTTCCGCTGCTTGAGCGAGGGAATGGAAATCGTCGGCCGGTTCACGCCGCCCCGGATGTAGAACTTCTCAATGTTGGTGAAGAAATACGTCTTGAATTTCGACGACCACAACCCCGGCAGCTTCACCGGCCCGCCGATCGAACCTCCGAAATCATGCTCGATGTCTTTGGGCCGCCGGTCGGCGCCGAACTGCCGGGCGTTGAGCACCGTGTTCCGAAAGTACTCGTAGAGGGCTCCGTGAAACTCGTTCGTCCCGGACTTGGTCGTCACCATGATCTGCGCCGACGTCGTGGACCCATATTGCGGTTCGTAGCTCGAGGTCAGCACCTTGAACTCGCTGATCATGTCCGGCGTCATGCGAAAGTCCCAGAACGAAATCATCCCGCTCTGGTTCATCGTGCCCTGCTGCATGCTCACCCCGTCCATGATCGCTTCGTCTCCCGACTGCAATCCGCCGTTGATCCGCGCATCGAAGGCGCTGCTTCCGGCGCCCGTGGTCACACCCGGCAGCAGCACCGCGAACTGGGCCGAGTTCCGCGGCGCCCCGCTCACGATCAAAGGAAGGTCGTTGATCGTCTCGGGCGCCACCCCTTCGGCTCGCGTGGCGTTGTCGAAGTTGAGCGGCGAGGCGTTGGCCACCACCTCGATGGATTGCTCCACGGTGCCCAGTTCGAGCCTCACATCCACCCGCACCAGCTGGTTCAGCGTCAGCGTGATGCCCCGCTGCACATAAGGCTTGAAACCCGCCGCCGTCGCGCGCAGCTCATATGTGCCGGTGACAAGATTCGGGAACGAATACAGCCCGTCGGATCCGGTCGTCGTTTTCATTTCCTGCCCCGTGGCCGTGTTGGTCACCGTCACCTCGGCGTTCGGGACCGGAGCGTTCGCCGGGTCGAGCACCGTCCCGCTGATCGTGCTCCGGAACTGCCCGAGCGCAATATTGGCGCACAGCGCTACGGCCATCAGCGCAAACCCCAGGGTGCCCGGACGGCATCCTCTTGGCGGAACCATAGACGTCTCCTCCTGATATGAGATCCTGTTAGACTGTACTCAGCCTGGACCGGATTGTACATTGACATTAGTTAATTGTCAATACAGAATTTTTCAACACCTTGGCCGGCAAGTACTTGCAGCCTCGTTGCTGGCCCTCGCGGTCGGGATCCAGGCTTCTGCGCCGCCGCAGGAGCCGCCCTCGCACCTCCTGCGTGAGATTGCAGCCCTTATCGAGCGTGGCGACACGGAAGCCGCAACCCGGCGCGTGGCGCGCGCCTTGGCCGCTTACCCGTCCGACCCTCGGCTCCACAACTTCCAAGGCGCGCTGCGCGCCCAGACGGGCGACCTCAAAGGCGCCGAGACAAGTTTTCGCGCCGCCACCCGGCTCGCTCCCAACTTTGCCGCCGCCTGGGAAAACCTGGCGCGGTTGTATCAGCAGCACCCGGAAAACTTCGAACAGGCTCTTGAAAAGGCCCTGGCCGCCTACGGCCGCGTCCTCGCGCTCCAGCCGGACCACTTGGAAGCACGCTATCAGTCCGCTGTGATCTCCCAGCTACTCGGGCGCTACCAGGATTCGCTGGACCACCTTGCAAAACTCCCGCCGGAGGCGCAAGGACGGGCGCAGGCCCTCGCCGTCGCCCTCGGCAACTATGCCGCCCTCGGCGATCCGGCCCGCACCGGCAGAGCGGCAAAAGAGTTACTTGCCACCCCGGACCTCAGCGAAGCGGACGTGCTCCAGATCCTGCCCCTGCTTGCCCAGCATCATCTCCCCGCGCTTGCCATCGAGCTCATTGAGGGGCTCGAGCGGCGCGGCTTGGCTTCGTCCGCCACCCTGGACCGCCTGGCGGCGTTATACGAGGAGGCGGGCAACCTTTCCGAAGCCCGCAGGCGTTACGAAGCCGCCGCCCGGGCCGCGCCCGGCCGGCTCCAGCCGCTCCTCGATCTGGCCCGCGTCGCGTACAAACAGCGGGACCTCGAAGGTGCCCTCGGATACCTGGCCCATGCCCGCGATCTCCAGCCGCACAACGCGGGGATTCATTTCTTCTTCGGGGTCGTCTGCGCCGAACTCGAGCTCCCGCTCGAAGCCAGACGGTCTCTGGAAGAGGCGGTCAAACTCGCCCCCGACAATGTCTACCACCACTACGCCTTGGGCGCCGTGTTGCTCTACGAACGCGACACCAGCCTGGCCGTGCCGCATCTGAGTAAGTACCTGGAGCGGCATCCGGACGATCCCCGGGCCCGCTTCTTACTGGGTGTGGCGCGCTTTTACAGCGGCCAGTACGACGAGGCCCGCCGCGAGCTCGAGACCGCTTCCGCCGATCCCGCGACCGCTGCGCGCGCCCGCTATTTCCTCGGCCGCCTGGCCCGGCAGCAGGGCCGTCTGGAGGAGGCCGAAGCCGCCCTCCAGGCCGCGCTCAAAGCCGAACCAAAGTTTGCCGACGCCTGGGCCGAGCTCGGACTCCTCTACATCCGGCGTAAAGAACATGAGCAGGCCGCGCAGGTTCTGGCGAAAGCTCTCAGCCTCGACCCGGACAACTACCTGGCCAACCAGAATCTGTTGATGTTGTACCAGCGCACCCGCGATCCGCGAGCGGAGAGCCAGGCCCGGCGTTTCGAGCAGGTGCAGCAGAAGCGTTCCGAAAAAGAGAAACTGCTGCTTAGGACCATCGAAGTGAGGCCCTATTGAAACGGATCGCGACACTCGTCTTCGGTTTGGCTCTGCCTGCGGCCGTTTCGGCGCAGCCGGGCGCCGACCACCTCAGCGCAACCCGCGCTCTCCTTGCGGGCGACTACCCGCGGGCTGAGGAACTGGCCCGGGCCGCCTGGCAGGACGGCGCCGGGTCGCCGGAAGCCGGAGTGCTCCTGGCGCGCGCCGAAATGGCGCAAGGCAAACTCGAACAAGCCTACGGCCGTCTCCGGGAAGTGTTGCGCCGCGCCCCGCACCACGCCGACGCCCTGTATTTTCTCTCGAAGCTTTCTTCGGCCCTCGCCCATCAGGCCTACGAGCGCCTCGAGGCGCTGGCGCCCGACTCCGCGCGCGTGCATCAGCTCCTGGCCGAATCCCACGCCGCCCGCGAAGACCTGGCCGCCGCCGAAAGAGAGTATCGCGCCGCTCTCAAAGCGGATCCCCAATCCGTGGAGATCCTCACCGCCTTGGGAGACCTGCTCCGCCGGCAAGGCCGCTATGAGGAGGCCGCCGCTGCCTACGCCCGGGCACTCCTGTTGCAGCGTTCCAGCTACGATGCAGCTTACGGACTGGGAGCGTGCCGCCTGTTTCAGGGCCGGCCCGCCGAGGCAGCCCGCTGGTTCCGCCGGGCGCTTGCCGCAGATCCCGGCGCTGCGCCCGCCCGCCTCGCACTCGGAGACGCGCTGCTGCGTCAGGGCGATGCGACCTCCGCCGCCCGCGAGCTCCGGCGCGCCGCGGAACTCGAGCCCCAGATGCGCCAGGCCTACGTGCTTCTCGGACGCGCACTTCAAAAGCTCGGCCAAACCGAGCAGGCCCGCCAGGCTTTCGAAAAGGCCCGGCAACTCGCCGCCCGGCAGATGGAAGCCGAACAAGCCATCTTCTCGGCGGATGAGTTGATTCCTCGCATTCCTTCCGGAGACCGGCCATGATCCGGCGCCCGGCTCTGTGGTTGTTTGCGGCCGCGCTTGCAGCGTTGCCGGCCGGGGCCCAGCTCGCTCCGGCCGAGGAAGCCCTCTTCCACCAGGGTGTGGCCCACTACAAAGCCGGGCGCCTCGAAGCCGCCGAAAAGGCGTTTCTCGAAGTGCTGGCCCGCGGAGGTAAGACCGCGTTCCTCCACAACAACCTCGGACTGGTCTATCAGCAACGCGGCGACCACCAGCGCGCCGCCACCCAGTTTCGCGAAGCCATCCGCCTCGATCCCGATTACGCCGCGCCCCGCATCGCGCTGGGCGCCAGTTTGCTTGCGCTCGGACGCGCCGCCGAAGCCGCCGCCGAACTGGAAGCCGCCGTGCGCCTCGCCCCGCGCGAGCCGCTCGCCCGCCTCCATCTGGCGAGAACGTACGAACGGCGCGGCGACTTTCTGGCTGCGATCGAGCAATGGGAAACCTTGCTCCGGCTCGCACCCGGCGAGCCCGAATACCTCTACCAGCTCGGACGCGCCTACATGAGGCTGTCGGCCTGGTGCCTGGACCAGTTGCGCCGCGCGCCAGATCGGTCCCCGCGCCTGTATCAGGCCCTCGGTGAGGCCTTCCAGGCCCAGGGCCGGCTCGAGCTGGCCGCCCGCGCCTACCAGGAAGCGGTGCGCCGCGATCCCGAGCTCCCGGAGATCCACTTCGCCCTGGCAACCGTCTATCTGGCCCAGGGCAAAACCGCCGAAGCGCGCCAGGCTTTGGATCGCGAGCTGGCGCTGGTCCCGGAGAGTCTCGCCGCGCGCACACTGCGCAGCAAACTGGAAGCCCAACGGAAATGACCCGCGCCCTGCTCCTCAGCGTCCTTGCGGCTTCGATGCTTCGCGCGCAGCTCGAAACACCGCCGCCGTTGCCTTTCGCCTCTGCGCCGCTGAGCCCGCAGCGCCGCGCCGCCGTCGAACAGGCGCTGGCGGCACGGCAGTTCGAGCGCGCCGAAGCGCTCCTGGAGGAAGCTGTCAGCGCAAATCCCACCTCCCAGGAACTGCTCAAGCTGCTGGCGGGAGTCTGCTTTCTCGGCGGCAAATACTGGAACGCGGTGCGGGCCTTTCAGCGCGCCGGCGAGCTCGGCCCGCTGGATCCCTCCAGCCGCTTTACGCTGGCGATGGCCTACGTTGCCGTCAAGCGCCGCGATCTGGCGCGCGGCGAACTCGAACTGCTCCGCCAGGCGCATCCGCAAAACCCGCTCTATCTCTACTGGCTGGCCCGCCTGGACTACGACGACCAGAAGTTCGAAGCGGCCGCCGCCGGCTTCCGCCGCGTCCTCGAGCTGCGGCCCGATTTCGTGCGCGCCCACGACAACCTGGGCTTATGCCTGGAGGCCCTGGGACGCTTCGAGGAGGCCGTCGCCAGCTACCAGCAGGCCGTGCGTCTGAACCGCCAGCAGCCCTCCCGCTCGCCGTGGCCTGCCTTGAATCTCGGCACGCTGTTGCTCAAGCTCGGCCGGATCGCGGAGGCCGAGCCGTACTTGCGCGAAGCCGTCCAGCTCGGCCCCGGGCTCGCCCAGGCTCGCCTGCGCCTCGGCACGCTGCTCGAAAAACGCGGCGCCGTCGAGGAAGCCATCGAACAACTCCGCCGCGCGGCCGAACTCGATCCCCGCTCCCCGGAGCCCCACTACGCGCTGGCCCGCCTTTACCGCCGCCAGGGCGACGCGGCAGCCGCCGCTGCGGCCCTCGCCGAGTTCGAACGTCTCAGGAAGATGCGCCGGGACCGCTAGGCGCCGCCTCGGGCACCGCCGCCGGCTCGATCCGCACCCGTGCGATCCGGTTGCGTTCCATTTCCACCACCGTGTAGCGCCGCCCTTCGTACTCCACGCTGTCCCCGCGCTTGGGAATATAGCCCAGCCGGTACAGCAGAAACCCCGCCAGCGTCTCGAATCCCGCCCCGCTCGGAAGCGTGATGCCGTATTGCGCCGCCAGATCGCGGATGCTCGTCGTGCCTTCCACCTCTAGCGCTTCCGCGCCCGCCGCCGGCGCCTGGCGCACCGCGTCGTGTTCGTCCTCGATCTCCCCGAAGATCTGCTCCAGCACGTCTTCGAGCGTCACAATCCCGGAAATCGTCCCGAACTCGTCCACCACCAGCGCCATGTGACAGCGCGAGCGCCGAAACTCATCCAGCATCTGACTCACCGGCTTCGATTCGGGCACCACCACCGGCTTGCGCAACACCGAGCGCAGCCGAAACCGCAACATGGCCCGGCGCGACGCTTCGGCGCCGCGGAATTCCTCCCGCAGCCGCAGCACATCCTTGAAGTGCAGAATGCCTAAAATCCGCTCCGGCTGCCCTTCGTAGACCGGTACTCGCGAGTATTGGTGTTCGAGCATCGCGGCGACGACTTCCTCCAGAGAAGCGTCCGCCGGGACCGCCACCACATCGTGGCGCGGCACCATGATCTCCCGCACCGCCACACCGCTCAGGTCCAGCAGTCGCTGAATCGCCTCCCGCTCGAAGGCCGGGAAGCGGACCTGCTCCCGGCTGATAATCAGCTTCAGCTCCTCGGCCGAGTGTCCGCCTCCCAGCGGCTCCCCGCGCAGGCCGAGCAGCCGCGCCACCGCCGCCGCGGAGCGCTCGATCACGTACACGAAGGGCTCCGTCAGGCGGTAGAACACGAGCAGCGGTGGCGCTACCAGCACCGCCAGGCGGTCCGCCTTCTCGATGGCCAGATTCTTCGGCGCCACTTCGCCCAAAACCACGTGCAGGTAGCTCATCAGCAGAAACGCCGTCAGAAAACTCACCCAGTGCAGCGCGCGCTCGCCGCCCGGGGACAGCGTCGGCTCGAACAACCCCGTAAAAAAGCGAAACAGAGTATCTTCTCCCGCCCATCCCAGTCCGAGGCTGGCGGCGGTCACCCCCACCTGCACCACCGAAAGCAGCCGCTCCGGATTCCCGAGCAGGCTCAGAGCCGCCTGCGCGCCGGTGTGCCCTTGTCTAGCCATCTCCCGCAGCCGGGAGGGCCGCACGGAAACCAGCGCCACCTCCGCACCGGCGAAGAAGGCGTTGGCTCCCAGAATCAGCACCAGCAGCAGGAAACGGTAACCGTAATAGACCTCGTCCATGGAGGCGGACGGCGGCAGCACAGCCTTCCGCTACAATTTCCAAGTGCTGTCCCGTCGAGTCCTCAAATATCTTAACGTGGCGGCCGGCGCGGCGCTGGCCCTGATTCTCTTTGTCGGCTACTGGTGGGCTTGGCGGCCGCTCCCGCAGACCTCGGGCTCGGTCTCGGCCCCCGTCCGCCGGCCGGTCACCATCGCCCGCGACGCGCTCGGCGTGCCGCACATCGAAGCTGCCTCCCTCGAAGACGCTTTGTTCGCGCAGGGCTTCGCCACGGCGCAGGACCGCCTCTGGCAAATGGACGCCATGCGCCGGGCCGCCTCCGGGGAGCTGGCCGAGGTGGTCGGACCGGCAGCGCTGGCCTCGGATCAGGAAGCCCGCCGGATGCGCCTCCGCCGCGTCGCCGAAGAGCACGCCCGCGCCGTCAATGGCGAAGACCGCGCCGCGCTTGCCGCCTATGCCCGCGGGGTCAATCACTTCATCGAAACCCACCGCGGGCGGCTTCCGCTCGAGTTCACCGTCCTGCGCTACGACCCCCGCCCCTGGACCATCGCCGACTCCATCGTCATCAGCCTGCAAATGTTCCGCAGCCTCACCCGCTCTTGGCGCACGGAACTCCGCAAGCAGGCCCTGCTCGAGGGCGGAGACCCAGCCAAAGTGGATTTCCTGTTCTCCATCAGGGCGGGCGGATTCTCCCCTCCCGGTTCCAACGCCTGGGCCATTGCAGGTCGCCACACCGCAAGCGGCCGGCCCATCTTAGCCAATGACCCGCATCTGGAATGGACGTTTCCCTCCATCTGGTATCTGGTGCACCTGAAAGCGCCCGGCCTCGACGCCGCCGGAGCCTCCCTCCCCGGCCTGCCCGGCATCATCCTCGGCCACAACCGGCGCATCGCCTGGGGCATCACCAATCTCGGCTTCGACGTCCAGGATCTGTTCGTCGAGCGCTTCGATCCGCAAACCGGTCGCTATGCCGAAGGCGGGGGCATGGAACAGGCCCGCCTGGAGCGGGAGATCATCCTGGTGCGCGGCGGCCAGCGCGCCACCTTGTTCAACTGGGTCACCCGGCGCGGCCCCATCTTTGTCGCCGAGCAAGGTCGCTTTCTCTCGATGGCCTGGATCGCGGCTCAGCCGGGTTCCTTTTCCTATCCCTTCCTGGACATCAACCGCGCCGGCGACTGGCAACAGTTCCGCACGGCCCTTGCCCGCCTGGCCGGACCGCCGCTGAACTTCGTCTACGCCGACGTGGACGGCAATATCGGCTATCAGGTGGCCGGCAAGCTTCCCATCCGCCGCAACTACCACGGCGACGTCCCGGCCGACCCGGCCACGGCGGCATGGGACGGCTACATTCCCTTCGAAGCCCTGCCCTCGATCTTCAACCCACCCTCCGGAATTCTGGTCAGCGCCAATCAGAACCCTTTCCCGGAGGATTACCCTTACCCCGTCAACGGCCGCTTCGCGCCTCCCTATCGCGCCCGGCGCATCCGCGAACTGCTCGAGCGGGGCCGGCGCTGGCGTCCTGAAGATATGCTCCGCATCCAGACCGACACTTACTCCTCCTTCTCGCACTTTCTGGCGCGCCAGTTAGTCGCCGCGCAGGCACGAAAAAAAAGTAACAACCCGCTCGTCGTCCAGGCTGTGGCCCTGCTTTCCCGGTGGGACGGCCGGATGCGGCGCGACGCGCCCGAGCCCATGATCGCCGAGCTCGCCTACCGCCACCTGCGCACCGCCTTTGCCGAGCGGGCCTCGCCGGGCAAGGGTCTGGTCTACGAAGACCTGATGGCGCCGGCGGCGCTGGAGACACTGCTCCACGAGCGCCCCGCCGGCTGGTTTGACGACTACGATCAGGTGCTGCTCGACCGACTCGCCGACGCTGTCGAGGAAGGGCAGCGCCTGCAGGGGCGCCGGATGGAGCGGTGGCGATACGGTCGCTACAATACGCTCGCCTTCGTGCACCCCGTGCTGAGCCGGCTCCCGTTGGTGGGCCGGTATACGGGAATCGGCGCCGTGCCCCTGGACGGCTCAGAGACAACCGTGCTGCAGGTGACCGCCGAGCTCGGCCCTTCGCTGCGCCTGGTCTTCGACCTGGCCGCGTGGGACAACTCGCTCGTCCACCTCATGACAGGCCAGTCCGGCCAATTCCTCTCCCGCCACTACAAAGACCAGTGGCGCCCCTTCTCCGAAGGCCGCGGCCTGCCCCTCCGCTTCCACCACCCCCAGCCGCGCGAGGTCCTCACACTGATGCCCGCCCGCTAGAGCCGCCGCCCCGGAGGCCCTCAACTCCCCACATACCGCGCATACAGGCTGCGCGCCAGCGCCGGATCGCTCGTGCCCTTGATGATCGCCCGCCCGTCCGGGAAGATCGTCAGCTCGTAAGGCGGCGTCACAAACCGCACCGCAAACTCGTTGCTCCGCACTTCGCCCAGACGCGCCAGCCGCCCCGCCAGCGCCTCCAGATCAATCGGCCGCCGCCGCTCATGGATCTGCACTGCGTTGCGCCCGCACAGACTCACCGGCGCCCGCCCGCTCCCTTCCAGGTGCACGAACATCCGGCGCCCGCAGGCCGGACACTCCGGATCGCGCGCCGGCATCGCCACCTGCCGCACTTCGCCCCGCCACAGATCGGCCGTCAGGATCCGCCGCGTGACGCTCTCCCTGCGCCCCGCCAGAACCTTTAAGGCCTCCGCCGCCTGGAACGCCGCAATGAACTGCGGCGCCACGTTCAGAACTCCGGCCGTCTCGCAGGTCGGCTGGTCTCCGGCCGGCGGTTCCGGATATACGCACTTGAGACACGCCGTCTCGCCCGGCAGCACCGGCATGGCTACAGCGTAGGAGCCCACCGCCCCGCCGTAGATCCAGGCAATGCCCCGGCTCACGCAAAAATCATTGATGAGGTATCGCGTTTCAAAGTTGTCCGTTCCGTCCAGCACCACCTGCGCGCCGCCGAGCAGCTCTTCGGCGTTCTCCGGCGTCAGGTCCGCCACCACCGGAACGATTTCGATCTCCGAGTTCACCCGCCCCAGACGCCGCGCCGCCGCCACCGCCTTGGGCAGCCCTTCCTCGGCGTCGGCTTCCTCGAACAGGCACTGCCGTTGCAGGTTGCTCCACTCCACGTAATCGCGGTCAATCAGCACGATCCGTCCCGCCCCGGCGCGCGCCAGCGCGTCGGCCTGAAAGCTCCCCAGCGCCCCGCAGCCCACAATCACGGCGCAGCCCTCCGACAGGCGCCGCTGGCCTTCTTCGCCCAGTTCCGCAAACACAACCTGACGGGAATAGCGCTCCTTGCGCCCCTGCTTCATTCCGACTCCATCCTAGCAGCGGCGGAACGGCCGCCGCCGTGAAGTATCATGCGGGTAGTGCGGCTTGGCGACGCCTGGATCGCGATCGGGTTGGCGTGCCTGTGCTGGGCGCTCCCGCGCCTCAGCGCTGCCACGCAGGATTTCGAAGGCAAGCCCATCGGCCTCATCGTCTTCGAGCCCAAAGAGCAGGCCCTCGCCCCCGCCGAACTGGCCGAAATCCTTCCCCTCAAGCGCAAACAGCCTCTTCGGATGAAGGACGTCGAAACCGCCATCGAGCGGCTCTACGCCACCGGGCGCTACGCCGACATCGTCGTGGACGCCGAGCTGCACAACGGAGAGGTCGTCCTCCGCTTCCTCACGCAGAACAACTGGTTTGTCGGCCCCGTGGCCGTCCAGCGTGTGCCCCAGCCGCCCAGCGTCGGCCAGCTCGTCAACGCCACCGGACTCAGCCTCGGCGCGCCCTTCCATGAAGAAGACCTCCGCAAGGCCGTCGAAGGGCTCCGCCAGACCCTGGAGCGCAACGGTTTTTTCGAAAGCCGCGTCGAGCCTTCCGTCGAATACGATTCGCGCACGCAACAGGCCATGATCCAGTTTCGCGTCGAGCCCGGGCCCCGCGCGCGGTTCACGCGCCCGCAGATCAGCGGCAATCCGGTGTGGCCTCCGGACCGCCTCATCCGCGCCACAAAATGGAAAGGCTTGCTCGGCTGGAGGCCCGTCACCGAAACGCGCCTGCAGCAAGGACTCGAGCGCATCCGCCGCGCCTACCAGAAGCAGGACCATCTCATGGCCGAGGTGCGCCTGGAAAAGATGGACTACGATACCGACACCCGGCGCGCCCGGCCTTTCCTTTCCGCCCATGCGGGCCCCGTCATCACCGTGGAGACCGAGGGATCCCAGGTTTCCCGCGGCCGCCTCCGGAGGCTCGTGCCCGTCTTCGAGGAGCGCTCCGCCGACCGCGATCTCATCGTCGAAGGCGCCGGAAACCTCACCGAGTACTTCCAGAACCAGGGCTACTTCGACACCAAAGTGACCTTCACCACGGAAGCCGACGGCCCGGCCCGGCAGAAGATCGTCTATCACATCGAGCGCGGCCGGCGCTACAAACTCGTCCGCGTCGCCATCGAAGGGAACCGCTACTTCGATCGGGAAACCATCCGCGAGCGCATGCTCGTCACCCCGGCTTCCTTCCAGTTCCGCCGCGGGCGCTTCAGCCAGAGCCTGCTCGAGCGCGACCTGGAGGCGATCCGGGATCTGTACCGCGCCAACGGCTTTCGCGACGTCCAGGTGGAAAGCACCGTCGAGCACGACTACCGGGGCAAAGAGGGCGAAGTCGCCGTCTTCCTCCGAATCCGCGAGGGACCCCAGTGGTTTGTCTCGGACCTCAACCTCGAAGGCGCCTCCGCCGAACACGCCGAAACCATCCGCTCCATGCTGCAATCCGCCCCCGGTCAGCCCTTCAGCGAGGCCAACGTGGCCGCCGACCGCGACAACATCCTGGCCTACTACTTCAACCGCGGCTATCCGTCCGCTTCCTTTGAATGGAGCTGGCGCCAGGCGCCCGAGCCCTACCGCGCCGAACTCACCTTCCGCATCCACGAAGGGCCGCGCCGCTTTGTCCGTGAAGTCCTCATCGGAGGCCTCCAGCACACCCGGCCCCAGATCGTGCACCGCCGCATCCTGCTGAATCCCGGTGAACCGATCTCGCAGTCCGCAATGCTGGAAACCCAGCGCCAGCTCTCCGACCTGGGAATCTTCGCCAAGGTGGATACCGCCATCCAGAACCCCGACGGAGAGGAAAAATACAAATACGTCCTCTACCAGCTCGAAGAAGCGCGTCGTTATTCCGTGGCCGTCGGCGTGGGCGCTGAAATCGCCCGCATTGGCGGCGATCCGGCTAGTCTGGAGGCGCCCGGCGGCAAGGCCGGCTTCAGCCCCCGCCTCTCCTTCAACTTCGGCCGGCTCAACTTCCGGGGCCGCGGCCACACCTTGCTGTTCCGCAGCCGCGTCTCCAATCTCCAGCAGCGCGCCCTGGCCACCTACCTGGCCCCGCAGATCCGCGGCAGCCGCAACGTGGACCTCTCCTTCACCGCCCTCTACGATGACTCCCGCGACGTCCGTACCTTTACCGCCCGCCGCCGCGAAGGCTCCGTCCAGCTCACCCACCGCTGGACGCGCTCCCGCACTCTCTTCTATCGGTTCGCCTTCCGCCGCGTCTCGGTCGGCGACGTCAAGATCCAGCCCGAACTGATTCCCTTGCTGACGCAGCCGGCCCGCGTCGGCGTGCTCGCGGCCACCTATGTGGACGACCGCCGCGACGATCCCACCGACTCCCGCCGCGGCACCTATAACTCCCTGGACCTCGGCTACGCCTCCAGCTTCTTCGGCTCTCAAACCGACTTCCTCCGCCTGGTGGCCCGCAATTCCACCTACCACACCCTCACCCCGCGGCTGGTCCTGGCCCGCACCGCCTCCGTGGGCCTGCTCGGCACCGTGCGCACCAACCCGGCGCTGCCCCTCAAAGAGCAGGACATCCCCCTGCCGGAGCGCTTTTTCGCCGGCGGCGCCTCGACCCATCGCGGCTTCCCGGAAAACCAGGCCGGTCCCCGCGACCTCCTCACCGGCTTTCCCCTCGGCGGCAAGGCCATGGTGCTGCTCAGCACCGAACTGCGCTTCCCCCTCATCGGAGAAAATCTGGGCGCCGCGGTGTTTCACGATGCGGGTAACATATACTCCCGGGCAGGAACCGTGTCGCTCCGTCCTCGCCAAAAAAACCGCGACGACTTTAATTACATGGTGCACGCCCTCGGCTTCGGCATCCGCTACCGCACGCCGGTGGGACCCGTGCGCTTTGACCTGGCGTTTGCCCCCAACTCCCCCCGTTTCTTCGGCTGCCAGGGAACTCGCGAACAGTTGCTCTTCGGATGCCCCGTTCAGACCGAGCAGCGCATCAGCCGCTTCCAGTTCCACTTCTCCCTGGGGCAGACGTTTTGAGTCCGCAGAGTGCCCGTCGAAAGTCCGGTCGCCTGCGCCGCTGCGCCGCCCTGCTCTGCCTGCTGGCGGCTCCTGCTCGCCCGGAGGTCATAGACCGCATCGCCGTCATCATCGGGCGCTACGTGATCACCGAAAGCGCCTTGCTCCGCGCCATCCGCGTCACCGCCTTCCTGAACGGAGAAGAGCCCGACTTCAGCCCGGCCTCCCGGCGGCTCGCCGCCGAGCGCCTGGTGGACCAGACGCTGATCCGGCGCGAGATGGAAACCGCGCGTTATGCTCTCCCGGACGCATCCGAGGTCGCCGCCCTCGCGGCCGAGATCCGCAAGGAACGTTTCAAGACGCCCGAGGACTTCCGCCGCGCCCTGGAACGCTACCGCATCACCGAGGACGACCTTCACGACGCTCTGGCCCGCCAGCTCGCCACGCTGCGTTTCATCGAACTGCGTTTCCGCCCCGCTGTGGTCGTGCCCGAGGCGGAACTGCGCCGCTACTACGAAACGCGCATGCTTCCGGAGTGGCAGAATAAAAGCGGGACCAAACCTCCGCCATTCGAAGAAGTCCAGGCCGAGATCGAGCAGCTCCTGGCCGGCGAGCAGGCGGATCGTCTCTTGGAGGAGTGGCTGAAGCAGGCGCGATCCCAGACGCGGATCGAGTTCAAGGCCAAGGCGTTTGAATGAAGAGCTTCCGGAAACCGGCGGCGTGGCTCCTGGGCGGGCTGGCGGCCGCCGTCATCCTGCTCCTGATCGCAGCAGCGCTCCTCGTGCGCTCCCAGTGGTTCGCCGGCCATCTGCGAGAGCGCATCATACGGGAGGCGGAGCATGCCACCGGCGGGCACGTCGAACTCGGCGGCTTTTCCTTCCACTGGCGCGCGCTCCGGGCCGAAGCCCGCTCGCTGGTGATCCATGGCGCCGAGGGCCCCGGCGAGCCTCCGTTTTTCCGCGCCCGCTCCGTCGCCGTCGGCTTGCGCATCGTCTCGGTGTTCCGGCGCGACGTGGACCTCGACCTCCTCGAATTGGAAGCCCCCGAGGTCTACATCGCGGTCTATCCCGACGGCCGCACGAACGTCCCCAGGCCGCGCCTCCCCCGGCGGGGCCCCAACCCGGTCGAGCAATTCCTGAAGCTGGCCGTGCGCCACTTCCGCGTCCGCGATGGCGTCGTGCAACTCAACGAACGCCGGATCCCCTTGGATCTGCGCGCCGGCCGCCTCCGCGCCGACTGGTTTTATCATGCCGCCGGGCCGCGCTATGAAGGAAGTCTCACCTGCGGCGACCTCGTGCTCACCCGGCCTGCCCTTTTGGCCCGCGGAATGGACGCCGCCCTACGCGTCTCCCTGTTCGGCGACCGCGTGGAAATCGCGTCCGCGCGCCTGGCTGCCGGGGGCGCCGAGATGCGTATCCGCGGCCGCCTGGAAAACTGGTCCGCCCCACGCGCCGAATTCCACTTCGACGGCGAGATCGAGCTTGCGCGACTTGATCCCGCATTGCTGGGCCCGCTCGAACCCCGCGGCCGGCTGGCCCTCCGCTCCGGCGCGCTCCGCTTCTCCGCCGGCTCCGGCCTCGACCTGGAGGCGCGCGCCGCCGCGGGCGGCCTGGCCTTGCGCGCCGCCGGAGTGCGCATCGGCGACGTCCGCGCGGCGGGCGATGTGCGACTGCACGGCGACCGCCTGGAGATTTCCCCTCTGAACGTCACAGCGCTCGGTGGAAGCTGCGCCGGACGCCTCGAGCTCACGGCGCGGCGCGACCTGCGCGTCGCCGGCGAGGTGCGCGGCCTCTCTCTTGCCGAGCTCGCGCGCCTGCGCGGCGCCGCCGGGCCCTCCCTCAGCGGGCGCATCTCCGGCCCGCTGGAACTCGCGGCGCAACTACGGAACGGTAGCCTCACCAACACTCGCGCGGTGGCACGCTTGTCGGTGAGCGCCGAAGCTGGAGAGCTTCCCGTGCAGGGTTCCGTCGAGGCCGTCTACGATCAGCGCGCCCGGCGCGTGGAAATGCACCGCGCCTGGCTGGCCACGCCCTCATCGCGGCTCGAGTTCAACGGCGTCTTCGGCAGCGCCGTGCGCGTGTCGCTTCGGACCGCGAGCCTCGAGGAACTGGCCGCCTTGGCCTCCTGGACCTCCGGCAAGAAACTCCCCGCGCTCCCCGTCGGCCTCGGCGCGGACGGCCACGCCCGCTTCGACGGCGTGATCCGCGGCGACTGGACTGCGCCTGCCATTTCGGGCCGCCTCACTGCGGCACGCGTGCGCTGGCAGGACCGCGAATTCCCCCGTATCGCCGCCGAGCTCCGCGCCTCCGCGGGTGAGCTCTCGGTCGAGAACCTGCTCGTCGAGCGCGGCGCGGCGCGCTATCAGGGCCGCTTTCGCCTTGGCCTGGCCAACTGGAGACCTGCCGAAACGGGGCCCGTCGCCGGGGAATTTTCCGTCACCGGTGAGTCGCTGGAGGAATGGATCACGCCGCGAGCCAAGCAACTCGGGCTTTCCGGCATCGCTTCGGGACACGTCACAGTTGGTGGTTCTCTCGCCGAACCGCAGGCCTCCGCGCGCCTCCAGATCGCGCGGCCCGCGATCGGAGGCCGCAAATTCAGCCGCGCTCGCGCCGAATTCCGCTACGCCGGACGGACTTTGGAGTTGCTGGCGGCGGAGATCGCCTCCGATGAGGCGCAGATCCGGGCCCGCGGCGCCTGGGTCTTTAAAGACGACTACCGTAGCGGAACGGTGCGTTTGGAAGCGGCGTTGAAGGATGCCTCCGTCGCCCGCTGGTCCGCCCTGACCGGCTTGCCGCAGACCCTGGACGCCGCGGCTGCTCTCGACGTGGCGGCCGAGCTCAATGTGGCGGCTCTCCGCCCGCAGTTGACAGAACTGCGCGGCGACCTCCGCTTGACGGGAATTCAACTGAACGGCGGCAGGGCCGGGAACTTCGAGGTCCGGGCCGAAACCACCAGCGGCATCGTGCACATCCGTGCCGCTGGGGACCTCTTGAGCGCAGCCTGGAACGGGCAAGCCTCGTGGGGAATCGCGCCGCCCCATGCGGCACGCGGCGAACTCCGCTTCGAGAAACTCCCCCTCCACGCTCTGGCCGCGCTGCGCCCCGGGAGTGCCAAGGCGGCCGCACCCCTGACAGGCTTCGCCACCGGCATGCTCCGGTTCGAAGGCGCGGGCTTCGACCCGCGCAACTGGAAAGGCCGCCTCGAACTGGCTGCTCTCGAAGCGGCTCCCGCAAACACGGCCGCCGGTGACAAGGTCCGCTTCCGCAACGACGGCCCCCTGACCCTGGCCTGGGACGGCGGAACCCTTCGCGTCGAACGGGCGCGGTTCACCGGCCCGGGCACCTTGATGGAGATCAGCGGAGCCGTGCTGCTCACCGAGAGGCGTGAGGCCTACCGGCTACGGATTCACGGCGAAACCAATCTGGCGATCCTCGAAACCTTCCAGCCGGATTTGACGGCATCCGGCTCTGCCACCGTGGACACCACCGTCCGCGGCCCGCTCGCCGACCCCGAGATCTTCGGGCGCCTGGAATTCCGCAACGCCTCTTTCTACTTGCGCGGCGTTCCGAACGGCCTGGACAAGGCCGCCGGCACCCTCGCCTTCTCCGGCCGCCGCATCACCATCGAAAACCTCACCGCGGAAACAGGCGGCGGCAAGTTGCAGCTCAGCGGATTCATCGGACTGGGTGCCGATGCGACCTACCAGCTCCGCGCCAAAGCCTCCGGCGTCCGCGTCCGCTACCCGGAGGGCCTCAGCACCTCGCTCGACGCCGCTCTGAACTGGACCGGCACCGCCAAGGGAAGCACCCTGGCGGGTACGGTCACCGTGCTCCGTTCTGCCCTCAATCCGCGCCTGGACTTTGCGCAGTTGCTGGCCGGTTCCTCCCGCCCTCTGGCCACGCCCGCTTCACAGAACGAATTGCTCCGCAACATGCAGTTCGACCTGCGCGTCGTCACGGCGCCCGGCGCCACCTTTGAAACCACCCTGACGCGCGACATTCAAGCCGAGGCCGATCTGCGACTGCGCGGCACGCCCTACCGCCCCGTCCTGTTGGGTCGCCTCGCCGTGACCCAGGGCGAGATCAGCTTTCTGGGCAACCGCTACTTCATCAATCGCGGAGAGATCTCCTTCGTCAACCCCGTGCGGCTGGAGCCCGTCGTCAATCTCGACCTGGAAACGCGCATCCGCGGCGTGGACGTCACGCTGACCTTGTCGGGCGCCCCCACCCGGCTCAGCGTCACCTACCGCTCCGACCCGCCCCTCCAGACCAACGAGATCATCGCCCTTCTGGCCGTGGGCCGCGCCCCCACCTCCGACCCCACCCTGGCTGCCCGCCAGGCTGAGCTCGATCAAAGCTGGGCGCAGGTGGGCGCCAGCACCCTCGTCGGGCAGGCTTTGCAGTCCCAGGTGGCAGGCCGCCTGCAACGCTTCTTCGGAGTCAGCCGCATCAAGATAGACCCCAAGCTCACGGGCGTGGAAAACAACCCTCAGGCGCAGCTCACCCTCGAGCAGCAGATCTCCAAGGACATCACCTTTACCTACATCACCAACCTCGCCAAGAGCCAGCAGCAGGCGGTCCGCGTGGAGTGGAACGTCACCCGGGAATGGTCCATCCTGGCGGTGCGCGACGAGAATGGTCTGTTCGGAGTCGATGTTCTTTACCGGAAACAGTTCAAGTGAGCCCGCCCGCGTGGAGCCGGATTATGCCGCCCTCCGCAAAGAGATGGTCGAGCGCCAACTGAAAGCGCGCGGCATCCGCGACCCGCGCGTTCTGGCCGCCATGCTCGAAATCCCCCGCGAGGAGTTTGTCCCCGCCCACCTCCGCCACCTGGCCTACATTGATGACCCCGTGCCGATCGGTTTCGGACAAACCATCTCGCAACCCTACATGACCGCCCTCATGGTGGAATGCCTCGAGCTTCGCGGAGACGAGGTCGTCCTGGATGTCGGTTCCGGCTCCGGCTACCATGCGGCGGTGCTCGGTGCCATCGCCCGCTGGGTCTACTCCATCGAGATCATCCCGGAGCTGGCCGAGCAGGCCCGCAAGAACCTGCGGCGCGCCGGCCGGGATCACAACATCACCGTGGTTTGCGGAGACGGCTCGGCCGGCTATCCGGACCACGCCCCTTACGACGCCATCTCCGTGGCGGCCGCCGCCCCGGAGGTTCCGCCGAAGCTCCTGGAACAGTTGAAGGATCCCGGCCGGCTCGTCATCCCCGTCGGCTCGCTGTGGGATCAGGAGCTCCGGCTGGTCATCAAGCAGAACGGCAAGATCCAGACCCGCACCGTGACCTACTGCCGCTTCGTTCCGCTGCGCGGAGGCGAGGGCTGGGACGTTTCCACCTGACTACACGCCCCAGCAGTAGTCTTCCACGGCTTTCTCGATGGTCTCGTCTTCCTCCATCAGCCGCATCAGCTCCAGGCGCAGCGCGTCCACGAGTGCCTGCCAGCTGGCCTCGATGACGTTGTCGGAAACCCCCACCGTCGCCCAGCTGCGCCGGTGGTCCGACCACTCGATCAGCACGCGCACCCGCGCCGCCGTCCCCTTCTTCGGCTCCAGCACCCGCACTTTGTAGTCGGTCAGCCGCACATCCGCCAGACTCGGGTACAGGGGGGACAGGCACTGCCGCAGGCATAAGTCCAGCGCATGCACCGGGCCGTGGCCCGACGCCGTCGCCGAATGGATCCCGTCCTGCGTCTTGATGGTGACCGCCGCCGTGGTCCGGGAAGTCTTGCCCGCCAGCAACCGCGTCGTGACCTCGACGTTAATGACGTCGAAAAAGTGCAGGCCCGGATGCAGCGCCTCCCGCACCAGCAACTCGAACGTACCCTCGGCCGCCTCCAGCTCGTAGCCCAGATACTCCAGATGCTTGATGCGCTCCAGCAGTTCCTTGCGCGCGCGCTCGTCCAGGCGGTCCGCGATGCCGTGCTGTTTGAGTTTGTACAGGATGTTGCCGCGCCCGGACAGGTCGCTGAGCAGCACGCGCTGGCGGTTGCCCACCGCCTCGGGCGGCACGTGCTCGTAGGTGGCCGGATCCTTGAGCACCGCACTGACGTGCACACCGCCTTTGTGCGCGAAAGCGCTGCGGCCCACGTAGGGCTGGTCGTTCCGCAGCGGCAGGTTGGCCAGCTCCGCCACATAGCGGGCGACCGAAGTGAGATTGGCCAGGCGCTCGCGCCCGATCGTGGTGTGCCCCATCTTCAGTTCCAGGTTGGCGATGATGGAGCACAGGTTCGAGTTGCCGCAGCGCTCGCCGTAGCCGTTGATGGTGCCCTGCACGTGCGTGGCGCCCAGCTCCACCGCCGCCAGCGCGTTGGCCACCGCCACATCGGAATCGTTGTGCGTGTGAATGCCGAGCGTGCCGTCAAAGCGCTTCCTCACCTCGGCGAAGATCTCCGCCACGCGCCCCGTCAGCGTGCCCCCGTTGGTGTCGCACAGGCACAAAACGTCCGCACCCGCCTCCTTGGCCGCTTCCAGCGTGCGCAGGGCGAACGACGGATTGGAGTTGTAGCCGTCGAAGAAATGCTCGGCGTCGTAGATCACTTCGCGCCCGTGTTCCTTCAGATACCGGACCGTCTCCGAGATCATCCGGAGGTTTTCTTCTTCCGTCACCCCCAGCGCCCGCTGCGTGTGCAGATCCCAGCTCTTGCCGAAGATCGAGACGGTCGGCGTTCCGGCCTCCAGCAGCGCCCGCACATTAGGATCCCGATCCACCGGATTCCGCGCAAACCGCGTCGAGCCGAACGCCGTCAGGCGCGCGTGCTGGAGTCGAAGCTCCCGCGCCCGCGCGAAAAACTCCTTGTCGCGGGGGTTCGACCCCGGCCAGCCCCCCTCAATGTAATCAATGCCCAGCTCGTCCAGCTTCTGGGCGATCATCAGTTTGTCTTCCACGCTGAACGAGACGGCTTCCCCTTGCGTGCCGTCCCTCAGGGTCGTGTCCAGGATGTAGATGCGCATCGCAATCTCCTGCGCCTATCGTCCGGCCGCCGCCGGCTGGTCTTCCGGCACCCCGGCCTCCTTGGCTTTCTTGAGAAACTTCATCATCTGCCGCAGCTCGCGCCCGACTTCCTCCAGAGGCTGCTGCCGTGCCGCCTCCCGCATCGCCAGGAAATTCTTCCTTCCGTTCCGGTTCTCCTCGATCCACTCCCGGGCGAACTGCCCGGACTGCACCTCGGCCAGAATCTGGCGCATCGTCTGCCGTACGTGCGCGTCAATGACGCGGGGCCCTCGCGTGTAGTCGCCGTATTCCGCCGTGTCCGAAACCGAATAACGCATGTAGCTCAGACCGCCCTCCTGGATCAGGTCTACGATCAGTTTCAGTTCGTGCAGGCACTCGAAGTAGGCGATCTCCGGCGCGTAGCCCGCCTCCACCAGCGTCTCAAAGCCGGCGCGAATCAGCTCCGAGACCCCGCCGCAGAGCACCGCCTGTTCCCCGAACAGATCGCTCTCGGTCTCCTCCCGGAACGTGGTTTCGATCACGCCCGCCTTCAGGCACCCCAGCGCCCGCGCGTACGCCAGAGCCTGCTCCAGAGCCCTCCCGGAGGCATTCTGGTGCACCGCCACCAGCGCCGGCACCCCCACGCCCTCCGTGAACAGCTCGCGGACGCGGTGCCCGGGGGCCTTCGGAGCAATCATCGAAACGTCCACCTCCGGCGGTGGCACGATCTGCCCGTAGTGGATGTTGAAACCGTGCGCGAACATGAGCGTCTTGCCCGCCTTCATGTGCGGCGCGATTTCGGAGCGGTACAGCTCCGGCTGCAGATGGTCCGCCACGAGCAGCATCACCACGTCGGCTTCCGCCGCTGCTTCCGCCGTCGTCTTCACCGTCAGGCCCGCCGCCTCCGCTTTGGGCCAGCTCCGGCTTCCCGGATACAGCCCCACGATTACCCGCACGCCCGAATCCCGAAGGTTCAGCGCGTGCGCATGCCCCTGGCTGCCGTAGCCCACAATGGCTACGGTCTTGCCGTCCAGCAATCGCAAATCACCGTCTGCTTCGTAAAATCTCCTGGCCATTCCTCACTCCCTTCGTCTCTTCCGTCCCCTCCGCCTCTCCCGGCGCCGGCACCGGCGGGGAAAGATGCGGGCGGCGCGGTTTCAGTGACAGCGCCACGACTCCGGAGCGCGCCACGTCGAATTCGCCGTAGCTGCGCATGATGTCAATGAACTCGTCCAGCTTCTCCGGATCGCCGCTCGCCTCCAGGGCGAAGCCTTCCACCGAGGAGTCAATCACCCGCGCTCCGAAGATCTCTGCCTCTTTCAGAACCGCCGTACGCTTCTCCAGCGGCGCCCGCACCCGCATCAGCACCATCTCGCGCGTCACGGCCCGGTGGTCGTCGGTCAGATCCGCAGCCTGCAGCACGTTGATGAGCTTGTTCATCTGCTTGATCACCAGCGCGCGCAGGTTCGGATCCACGTCCACCACGATCGTCATGCGCGACAGCGTCGGATCCAGCGTCCGCGCCACCGTCAGGCTTTCGATGTTGTAGCCCCGCGCCGTCAACACGCCCGTGATGCGCATCAGCGCGCCGGGCTTGTTCTCCACGAGCAACGAAATCACTTGCAGCATGGCGTGCTCCTTACTTTGGCACCGGAACCGGCTGCGGCGGCCCCAGGACCATCTCGTTGATGGCCCCTCCCGCAGGCACCATCGGATACACGTTCTCGTACGGCGAAACCCGCACGTTCAGCAAATACGGCCCCGGCTCTTCCACGGCCTCCTCCAAGGCGGGCGCCAGCTCCTGGGGACGCTCGATCGTCCGCCCCTTGAACCCGTAGGCCGCCGCCAGCTTTTCGGCATCCGGGAAACAGTCCAGTTCCACCGCGCACAGGCGGTTGTTGTAGAACAA
>DATLYE010000038.1:0-90330 GCA_035575135.1 Bryobacteraceae bacterium | reverse complement strand
ACTCACCATGCACGTGGCCGAGCCGCACCGCCTCTGGGTGCTCAACACGCCGCGCGTTCCCGGCGGCGTTGACGATGTCCGCATCCGGCGCCGCCTGCTCGAGGAGGACGGCATCGAAATCCTGGGCGGCTTTGGTCCCCTGGCCGGCAAGATTTTCCGCATCGGACTGATGGGCGCCAGCTCCACCGAGGAAAACGTTCTACGCCTGCTCGAAGCCCTCGAACGGGCGCTTTGCGCCGAAGGGTTCCGCCCTGCCGGCAGCGGGCGCGCCGCCGCCGAGCACGCCTACGCCGCCCTGGCTTCTCAGTAGCTCCAGCGCCAGAGGCTGGCCCCCACGGTGTAGCCCGCGCCCACAGCGGCAAACAAGACCAGATCGCCTTTGCGGATCTTGCCCGCTTCCAGGGCGTCGCGTGTCGCCAGCGGAATGGTGGCCGCGGTGGTGTTGCCGTAGCGGTCAATGTTCAGAATCACGCGATCGCAGTCGAGCCCCAGCCGCTCGGCCGTCGCCGTGATGATCCGCCGGTTGGCCTGATGCGGAATCAGCGCCGCCACGTCACCGGGGCTCAGGTGGTTGCGCGCCAGCAGGTCGCGGCATACCTCGTACATGCGCCGCACGGCAAACTTGAACACCTGCTGGCCGTCCTGGTGCACGTAGTGCAGCCGCTTCTGGACGGTTTCCACCGAGGGCGGCATGCGGCTGCCGCCCGCCGGCATTTTGAGAAACTGACCGCCCGAGCCGTCAATCTCGTTCAGAAAATCAATGAAACCCTCTTCGCCGTTTTCGGCCGGCTCGACCAGCATCGCTCCGGCCCCGTCGCCGAACAGCACGCAGGTGGCGCGGTCGGTGTAATCCACGATCCGCGACATCGTGTCCGCCCCGATCACCAGCACCCGGTCGTGCGTTCCCGCTGCCACCAGATGAGCCGCCGTGGTCAGACCGTACAGGAACCCCGAGCAGGCCGCAATCAGGTCGAACCCCCAGACGCCGCGCGCTCCCAGCCGGTCCTGCACCAGGCACGCAGTCGAGGGGAAGAACATGTCGGGCGTGACGGTGCAGACCAGAATCGCGTCCAGCGACTCCGGCCCGATGCCGCGCTGCGCCAGCGTCGCCTTGGCCGCCTCCACCGCCATGTCGGAGGTGGCCATGTCGGGATCTGCGATACGGCGCTCCGAGATGCCCGTGCGCTCGAGAATCCACTCGTTGCTCGTCTCGACCATGCGCTCCAGGTCGAAGTTCGTCAGCACCTTGGGGGGAACGTAGCAGCCGACTGCGGAGATCTTGGCGCCACGGATGCGCCGGCCCGTAGTGGTGGGAAAGGCGTTCACTCTGACTATGTTACATATGGGGGAAGTGCAAGTCGAGAGCGCGGTGCTGTTTGAAACCCCCGAGCAGATCTGCAGGCGGGTCTTCCGGACGCTGTGTCCCGCGACCGCTGTGCCGGAAATCCGCATCGAGTTTTGCCGCTTTGCCTCGGCCACGAGCCTGGCCCGGCTGCGGGACGGCTGCCTCCACGTCCGCATTACCGATGCACTCGACGGCGCCCCGGCGCCGGTGCTGGAGGCGCTTCTTTATCTGCTGCTCGGCAAACTCTTCCGCCGGCCGGTCCCTCCTGCCTACCGCCGGCGCTACCGGCTGTACCTCAACCGCTGCGATGTCCGCCACCGGGTCCAGGGACTGCGCCGCTCCCGGGGCCGCAAGTTCCTCACCGGCCCCGCCGGCAGCCACTACGATCTCGAAACACTGTTCGACGAACTCAACACGAAATACTTCAACGGCGCACTCAGCCGTCCCGTGCTCAGCTGGAGTCAGCGGCCATCCCGGCGGATTCTCGGCCACTACGACCCGGCCCACAACGCCATCGTCATCAGCCGGCTGCTGGACAGCGAACGGGTGCCGCGGCTGGCGGTCGCCTACGTGCTCTTCCACGAAATGCTTCACCTGCACTTCCCCGAGGAGCACAACGGCGCGCAACGGCGGGTTCACACGGAAGCGTTCCGGAAAGCGGAGCGGATGTTTGTGGGGCTGGAGCGGGCAAAACAGATGCTCCGCAACCTTACGAGCGCGCGGCCCCGGTGAGCAATACCGAGCGGGCGCCCGGCGGGCCTGCTCAGGCCGACACAGTTGCGGGCGCCAAACGCTTGAGCTCTCCGCGCAGAAGATCGAGCGCGCTGACCAGGCGGCCGGCGTCGGCCGGTTGCAACCCAAAACCGTGCAGCAGCAACCGGGCCTCCGCACCCACGAGGGCGCAGAGGAAGGCGAATTTGTATCGCCACAGCAGCCGTGCCAGATCGGGACGATCCACCGCCGAGTGGACCATCAGCCAGCGCAAGCAAGCCTCGAGCCGCGCAAAATCTTTGCGCAGGCACCGCAGGTACTGTCGGAACACGCGCCTGCGTGCCGCACGGAGCTTGCGCTCGATGCGCGGCTCGTAGCCGCATTGGGAGGCTAGAAACCGGAAATCCTCTTCGGCCAGGATGCGCTCCATCGGCCGGTACCTTGCGGTGCTAAACGAGCGCAGCCACTCCGGGCTGACCTCGTGTTGCCGCCCGCTGCCTAGTACCCTCCGGGCCAGTAGCAGGAGCATCACCGCAAGTACAGCGAAAACGCCCACGCCAGCGATAATCAACGGGTTCATCACGCCTCGCTACCTCCTGCGCGACATGGCAACAGCATAACCCAAAATGCCGAAAATTGCAACGGATTTTCATAGTATTCGAGTACTACTCGTACCAGGGGTATTCCTCGGGCAAATCCCTTTATTTTCGCAGGCTTCGCGACAGGCTGGCGTTCAGCGCTTCCAACTGCTCCAGCAGCCGCACCTCATCCTGCGGCGTCAGGCTCTGGCGCAACACCACCGTCTGCTCTTCCCCGGCGGGCCGCAGCAATACCAGCCAGGCCACCAGACAGGCGTCCGCAATGGCCAGCAGAGCCGTGCTCACCATCCGGCGGATCTCAAAGCCGGTCACATTCATGACGAACAGCGCCAGAGCGGAGGTGAGAAAAAAGACCGAATACACGATGGCGTGCACCGCCAGATTCCGCTTGAGCGGAATCGGATAGCGCGCCAAAAATAAAAGCATAATCACGAGAAATATGACCAGACTGAACGAAATTCCCCGATCCACGACGCCGTAATAGACGAGAATTCGGGAGTTATCGGCGGGCCCCTGGAGGTCGGCCTGCAGCGTCATGCCCGAGACGACCACCGCGATCACCAGGCCGGCCATCAATGTGCGGCGGCCCAGCGTTGCAATCCCCGGGTGATCGCGTAAAACTGCCCCATAGAGTTCGAGGACGGTCACGATATAGAAGAACCACAGCAGCGGCTCGCTCACCAGGTAGAACTGGGCATACCACTGGCTGTTCGGGTTCGGCTTGAGCGTCGCGACGACTACGGCCTGCAGCAGACTCACCCACAGTAGGCCGTAAAACCAGACGTAACGCCGCGCCAGTCCGACTTGGGCCAGCCGGCAGACGAGCAGCGCCAGCAGGGCGATTTCCGCCCACCACAGCACGCGCTCGAGCTGCGACAGCGGCTCCATGCAGGCTTCAGACGGGCCTGCGTTATTTTATCGCAGATCGCCGAAAACTACTCAGCGGACCTCAGGGCAGGGATAGCAACCTGGAAGCGGGATGCGCGTGCCAGCGACCGCCGCAAACTGCAAGGTCAGGAAGATCGCCAACAACACCTTTTTCAGCATGGTTCTTTCCTCTCCTGTCTGGGAAATTTCCAAGCGTTTTTCACGCTAAATTCCACAATATCCGCATTTCAGACGGGCGCAAAAAATCCCGGAAGATGTTCCGAATTCGGAACAGGCTCGCCCAAGCCTTTGCCCCTGTGGAAAACCGGACGCGGACCGCGGAGTTGGGGTATAATCGCTACGTGCGGCAGCGGCCATGAAGCGCGTCCGCCAAAAGACGGTTCTGGATCGGAGCGCCGCCGCCGAACTGTGGCGCAACACCCTGGCGCAGATCCCCTCCCTGTTCGGGCGACTGGTGTACCTGGCTTCGCTCCGGGACCAGAACACCGGCCGGTACGAGCATCACGGCCTGGCGCAGCTGTTCGGCGAAGACGTGGCCGACGAGGCCCTGCGGGAAAGTCACGCCGCCACGTTTCACGACTGGCTGTGCTACACCCTGGAGCAGCAGAAAACAGACCTGGATCTGTACCTGGCCGGGCTCGATACGGACAAGCGCACGCTGCTCGACACCTGGATCCGCCTGGCGCCCTACCGCACTCTGGTGCCGGCTTCGGCGCGAGACGTGGAGCGGAAGCTGTATCTGGCCGATCTGGAGACGCTGCTCGAGCTGCTCAAGAACGAGTACGACGTCGCCGCCCCTGATCCAGACGCATAGCCACGCCCGCCACCTGCCCGATGACGTCCACCTCCTCGGGGTAGGCGAAAAACTGCGGGACGCACAGCGAAGCCGGGTGGGGTTGCAGCACCAGCTGGTCGCCGTCGAGCGCGCACCAGCCGCAGGCGTATCCTTCCCGGTGCTCGAGGAAATAAATGGGGCGTTCGAATTCGTTGCTCCAGCCCCCGGTGGCGATTTTGCGCCGGGTCTCGTCAATCAGCACCAGCGAGCCGGGCGCCAGCAGCGGATACATGGACCAGTCCTCGGTCCCGATGAGCGCATAGCGGTGGTTGCGCAGATCCAGTCCGTTGAGCAGCATCAACGGCAGCTTGCCCCAGCGCTGGATCAGGCGGCTCAAATAGGTGGTGCGGCGCAAATCCAGCCCCGGATCGAGCGACAGCGGGACCTGTACATGGCCGTAGCCCTCCGAGCCGAACCCGATCGAGTGCGTGCGCTCTACTTCCACCGTGGTGGCATCGGCCGGCATCTCGGAGACGTTGACGCCGTACCACTCCAGCACTTCCAGCAAATCCAGCCGGTAAATCGCACACAGCGAGTAGAGCCGGTAAATCGTCGGAACCGTACCCTTGTTTTCGATGTCGGCCAAGCGGCTGAGCGCCACCACAAATTCGCTGTTGTTATGCCGCTCGGCGATCCGGAGACTGGCTTCCTCGACGTCCCGGTAGCGGAGATTGAGGCGTTCCCGGGCTCGCTTGAGCCTCAGCCCCGCCTCTTCCATGCTATGATCCTTCCGAGCAAGGGCGGGTTCGCTGCTGCCGGACGATCCGCGTGTCGGAGGCATGCAAAAACTCTTTCTGACCTGCATTATAGCGGCCCGGTGCGGGCCGAGCAAGGGCGTTTTTTGATTTTTCGTTCTGAATTCGGAACAGGCCGGCAAACAGGAGGCCATTTTTGAAAATCGTGGTGGGAATCACAGGGGCAAGCGGCGCCATCTATGGTGTGCGTTTGCTCGAAAAATTACGCCGCCAGCCGGGCGTGGAGATCCATTTGATTATCTCAAAGCCCGGTGAAAGAACAATTTACGAGGAAACGGGCCGGAAAGTCGCCGAGGTGCGCGCTCTGGCTCACCACGCTTACGCCATTGACGACATCGCCGCCCGGCTGGCCAGCGGCTCGTTTGCGACCCACGGGATGGTCATCGCCCCCTGCTCCGTCCACACCCTGGGGGCCATCGCCTCGGGCGTAACGGGCAACCTCCTGACGCGCGCCGCAGACGTCGCGCTCAAGGAGCGCCGTAAACTGATCCTGATGATCCGGGAATCTCCCTTGCACGTCGGCCACCTGCGGGCCATGACCGCGCTTGCCGAGATGGGAGCGATCATCGCTCCGCCCGTGCCGGCCTTCTACCACAAGCCGGCCACGGTGCTCGACATCGTGGACCACAGCGTGGATCGGGTGCTCGATCTGCTGGGGCTGCCCGACCCGGACGCCAAGCGGTGGCGGGAATGAGAGGGACGGCCGGCGCCCGCTACAATCCTAGTTCCGTGGCGCGAAGAGCGAAATCGTGCGTTGCTTTCCAGGGCGAACCCGGAGCGTTCAGCCAGGAGGCCGTCCGCAAGTTGGCGGGGGAGCACGCAGCCGTCCTGCCCTGCCAGCGCTTTGAAGACGTGTTTCAGGCCCTCGAGTCGGGCCGGGCCGAGTCGGCGGTGATCCCGATTGAGAACTCCCTGGCGGGCTCAGTGCATGAGAACTACGACCACCTGCTGCACTACGATTTCCGAATCGTCGGAGAGACGAGCATCCGCATCGTCCACAACCTCATCGCGCCGCCGGGAGTGCGATTCCGCCAGATCCGGCGCGTGTACTCGCACCCGGTGGCGCTCAACCAGTGCCTGAACTTTTTCGCCCGCCACCCGGAGATTGAAAAGGTGCCTTTTTACGACACGGCCGGGAGCGTGAAAATGATCATGCAGGAAGGGCTCCGGGACGCTGCCGCCATCGCCTCAGCCCTGGCGGCTGAAATCTACGGAGCGCGCATCCTGCGCAGGTCCATCGAAGACGACCGCCGCAATTTCACCCGCTTCTTTCTCTTGCGGCGCCCCGATTCCCGCAAGCCGCCGCTTGCCGACGCGGGGCGCGGCTGGAAGACCTCGCTCGTATTCACCACGCGCAACGTCCCGGGCGCGCTGTTCCGCGCCCTGAGCGCCTTCGCGCTGCGCGATCTGAATCTGACCAAAATCGAGTCCCGGCCCCTGCGCGGCAAGCCGTGGGAGTATCTGTTTTACCTGGATTTTCTCGGCCACGTGGACGAACCTCGCGCGCAGAACGCCCTCCGCCATTTGGGCGAACTGGCGGATTTTCTGCGCGTGCTGGGCTGTTATCCGCGCGGCGACTGAAGCCCGATCAGTACAGGGGCGGCTCGCCCGGGGGCCGGGTCTTCCAGCGGCGATGAATCCACAGCCACTGCTCCGGGTGGCGGCGGATCACGGCTTCGAGCCGTTTCTGGAGCCGTGCGGTGTCCTCCCGGGCGTCCCCGGTGATCTCGACCGGAGGCTCAAAGCGGAGCACGTACCGCTTCTCCTGCTCGGACCACAGGGCGTAGCCGGGGATCACCGCGGCCCCGGAGTGGGCCGCCAGGCGCACCAGCCCCGTGCCGGCGCACGCCGGGATGCCGAAGAAGTCCACGAAGACGCCCTCCTGCAGACTGCTGTTCTGATCCACCAGGATGCCCACGGCTTGGTTGGCGGCGAGGGCCTGGAGAATGCTCCGCGCCCCGTCTTTTTTCTCGATCAGACGGTTTCCCCCGATCCGCCTCCGTGCCGACACGAGCGCATCGAGCTTCGGGTTGTCCAACGGGCGGACCACCACGTGCATCGGACGGCCCAGGAGTGCGTACGCGACGGCGCTCAATTCCCAGTTGCCCAGATGAGCCGTCGCAAAGAGCACGCCTTTACCGCGGCGGAAGGCCTCCTCGACGTGCTCGTGGCCCTCCATGCGGATCCACCGGCTGACACTGCGGCCGTCCAGGGAAGGAAAACGCGCAAAGAGCACCAGTGAGCGCGCCAGGGAGCGGTACATGCCGGCCAGGATCCGGCGGTGTCCGGCGGTGCCGAGTTCCGGCAGGGCGATTTGCAAGTTTTTGAGCGCCACGCGCCGCAGGCGAGGCACCGCCAGATCGAGCAGGCGGAAGCAGCCCCGCGCCACGGCCTCGGCGAGCGGCGCCGGCAGCCACGCAAGGACCTTGAGGACGGCGGCAGCCGCAGCATACTCGAGCGTGTCGCGTACGGCGGAGCGGCGGGACAACCGGACTATTCTATCCACCCGCCCCCGAGCACCAGATCGCCCTGATAAAATACGGCTGCCTGGCCCGGGGTGACTGCGCGCTGCGGTTCATCGAAGCGGACCTCCACGCGCCGGGGGTCCGCGGTGGGATAGATGGTGGCAGCGGCGGCCATGTGCTTGTTGCGGATCTTTACTTCGGCACGAACCGGTGCGGCAAGGGACGGCCAGGGGAACCAGTTCACGTCGCGCGCCGTGAGCGTCGCCCGCAGAAGCTCCTCCCCGCGTCCGACAATGACCCGCTGGGTGGCGGGCTCGGTGGCGATGACGTAGAGCGGCTCGCCGGCCGCCACCCGCAGGCCCCGCCGCTGGCCCACGGTGAAATGATGGACTCCGGCGTGTTCGCCGAGAACGCGGCCGTCGGTCGAGACGATTTCGCCGCGCACATGCTCGCGCGGCAAACCCTTTTCGCGGAAGTAGGCCTCGATGAAGGCGGCGTAATCTCCGCTCGGAACGAAGCAGATCTCCTGACTGTCCTCCTTCCAGGCCACCGGAAGCCCCATCTCCTCGGCCATACGCCGCACCTCCGCCTTGGTGAACTCGCCGAGCGGAAACTGCGTGCGCGCCAGCTGCTCCTGGGTGAGACCCCAAAGGAAGTAGGTCTGGTCTTTGGAGGCGTCCACCCCGCGCAATAACAGAAAGCGGCCCGTTTCTTCGTCACGCCGGATGCGGGCGTAATGGCCCGTGGCGATGCGCTCGGCCCCGAGTGAGGCGGCGAGTTCGAGGAAGCGCTCGAACTTGATGTAGTTGTTGCACAACGTGCAGGGGATGGGGGTGCGGCCCGACAGATAGTCGGCAACGAAGGGGCGCACCACCTGCTGCTCGAATTCTTCCTCGAAGTTGACCACGTAATACGGGATGCCGAGAGTCTCGGCCACACGCCGGGCGTCGTAGACGTCGTCCAGCGAGCAGCAGCGGCCCGTGGCGCCTTCGCGGGAAAGTTCCGGCAGCCGGCGCTGATTCCACAGCTGCATCGTGAGGCCGATCACGGAGTGCCCCTGGCGCACCAGCAGCCCGGCGACAGTGGAGCTGTCCACGCCGCCGCTCATGGCCACGGCGATCAGATTCTCAGGCATGGCTGTAGGTCGGAGAAAGCCGCCGCAGCTGCGCGGCGACCTCGGCCACGGCCTCGATCAGAGCGTCTACCTGTTCCTCGGTGTTGGAGCGCCCGAGCGAGAAGCGGACGCTGGCTTTGGCCTGCTCGGGCGGCAGGCCCAGAGCTGTGAGGACGTGAGAGGGCTCGATGGCGCCGCTCGAGCAGGCCGATCCCGTAGAGACGGCGAACCCCTTCAAGTCCAGAGCAATGACCATGGCTTCGCCCTCGACGCCGGCAAAGGAGATGTTGGTCGTGTTCGGAGTGCGGGGCGCTTTACCGCCGTTCACCGTAGCTTGCGGCACGCGCTCCAGAATGCCGCGCTCCAGGCGGTCCCGCAGGGCGGCCAGCCGCGCGGCCTCGGAGTCCAGATGGGTCTGGACCCAGGAGGCGGCCGCGCCCAGGGCGGCGGCTCCAGGCACATTCTCGGTCCCCGGCCTGCGGTCCCGCTCGTGGTGCCCGCCGTAGAGGATGGGCGCCAGCGGCGTTCCCCGGCGGACGTAAAGCGCGCCGATGCCCTTGGGGGCGTAGATTTTGTGCCCGCTCAGGGAGTAGAGATCCACTCCCAGCGCCTCGACGTTGACGGCGATCTTGCCCAGGGCCTGCACGCCGTCGGAATGGAACACGACGCCCGCCTCCCGCGTGATGCGGGCGATTTCACTCAGGGGCTGGATGACGCCGATCTCGTTGTTGGCGTGCATCACGGAAACGAGCACGGTTTCCGGACGCAGCGCGCGGCGCACATCGTCGGGATCCACCAGCCCCTCGGAGCTGACCGGCAGGTAGGTCACCTCGACGCCCTCGCGCTCCAACTGGGCGCAGGTGGCCAGAACGGCGGGGTGCTCGATGGCGGTCGTGATGACGTGTTTGCGCGGCGCCGTGACGCGCCGCACGGTACCCAGGACGGCCAGATTGTCCGCCTCCGTGCCGCCGCTCAGAAACACAATCTCCGGGGGGCGCGCTCCGATCAGCGCCGCCACCTGGCGCCGCGCCGTCTCCAGCCGCTGTTTGGCCGCCTGACCCCAGTAGTGGACGCTCGAGGCGTTTCCCCAGACGTCGCGCAACACGGCGACCAGCGTCTCGAGGACCTCGGCAGAGACCGGCGTCGTGGCATTATGGTCGAAATAGAAACGATTCACGGAGTTACTGCCTTCATTCTATCAAGCCATGCGCAAGCCCCTCATTACGTTGACAACCGATTTCGGCTCCGCGGATCACTTCGTCGGCACGATGAAAGGCGTCATTCTGCGCCTGTGTCCTCAGGCGGCCATTGTGGACATCAGTCACGAGATCACGCCCTTTGAGATTGCGGAAGCCGGCTTCGTGATCGCGCAGGCGTATCCTTACTTTCCCAAAAAGACGGTGCACGTGGTGGTGGTGGACCCCGGCGTGGGGACGCTGCGGCGGCCGATCCTGGCCGAAGCCGCGGGCCAGTATTTCGTGGCGCCCGACAACGGCGTGCTCTCGATGATCTACGCGCGGGAGAAGCACAAAGTGCGGGTGATCACCGCCGAGAAGCTGTTCCTGCAACCGCTGAGCCAGACCTTCCACGGGCGGGATGTGTTCGCCCCCGTGGCGGCGCATCTGGCCCGGGGCCTGAGACCTGCGCAATGCGGAAAATTGATTCAGGACTACCTGCGGTCGGAATTTGACCGGCCCACGCGCACCGGGAAGCGTTACTGGGCGGGACGAATCCTGAAGATTGACCGTTTCGGCAACCTGATCACGAATTTCCCCGCGGCGGAGTTTGCCGTGCTGGAGCGCCGGCCGTTCGAGATGACGATAGGCCCACATCGCATCCGGCGCCTCGTCCACAGCTATGCGGAAGGAGATTACGGGGAGCTGGTGCTGATCGCCGGCAGCACCGGCTTTTTTGAGGTTGCAAGCAATCAGGCGTCGGCTGCCAAAATCACCGGTTGCGCGGTGGGCACGCAAGCCGAACTCGCGATCTGGTAAGGGCCGGAAGGAAGGCAGGCGCAAGCGGCAGCATAAGCGGCGGGAATTGTTTCTACGAGCCAAGTTGCGTTACAATTTCAGCGGATTGCCCGCCCAGCCCGCTGGATCCGTGTCCACAACACGAAGCCGGGAATTCCGGCAGCAGCTTGCCGAGCGGGTCCTTGTGGCCGACGGGGCCATGGGGACCATGCTCTACGCCAAAGGTGTCTTCATCAACCGGTGCTATGACGAGCTGAACCTGTCGGCGCCGCAGCTGGTCAAGGAAGTGCACGAGGAATACATCCGGGCGGGCGCCGAGATCCTGGAAACCAACACGTTTGGGGCCAACCGGGCGCGGCTCGGCCAGTACGGTTTCGCCGACAAGCTCAAGCAGATCAACCAGGCCGGCGTGCGGCTGGCGCGCGAGGCGGCCGGGGAATCGGCGTTTGTGGCCGGCTCGGTCGGTCCGCTGGGCATCCGCATCGAGCCGCTCGGGCCCACCTCGTTTGCCGAGGCCCGGGCCATGTTCCGCGAGCAGGTCGAAGCCCTCGTCGAGGCGGGCGTGGACCTTCTGATCCTAGAGACGTTCTACGATCTGAACGAGCTGCGGGAGGCGATTTTTGCGGCACGGGAAGTCGCCGGCGACGATCTGGTGATCATCGCGCAGGTGACGATTGACGACTACGGCAACCTGCCGGATGGCACCGACACGGAGACCTTCACGCGGCGGCTGGACGAATGGCCGGCCGACGTTGTAGGCTGCAACTGCTCAGCCGGCCCGAAGGTGACGTTCGAGACCATCGAGAAGATGCAGCGCTACACGGCAAAGCCTCTGAGCGCCATGCCGAACGCGGGCCATCCGGCCACGGTGGAGGGACGCAAGATCTATCTGTGTTCGCCCGAGTACATGGCTCAGTACGCGCGGCGGTTCCTGTGGGCGGGCGTGCGGATCCTCGGCGGCTGCTGCGGCACGACGCCGGAACACATCAAGGCGATCCGTTCGGAAGTCCGCTCGCTGAGGCCGCTGCACCGCCGGCTGCAGGCGACGGTGGAGGAGCCCTCGGTCAAGGCGCAGGCGCTGCCGAAAGTCCCCATGGCGGCCAAGTCGCAACTCGGGGCGAAGCTGGCGGCAGGAAAGTTCGTCGCGTTTGTGGAGATTCTGCCGCCGCGGGGTGTAGACGCCAGCAAGGAGATTGCCGGGGCCAAGCTGTGCGCCGCACACGGGATTGATTGCATCAACGTGCCCGACGGTCCCCGGGCCAGCGCCCGCATGAGCGCCCAGGTGACCTGCCAGCTGATCCAGCAGCATGCGGGAATCGAAGCCGTGCTCCACTTCTGCTGCCGCGACCGGAACATTCTCGGGATTCAGTCCGAGCTGCTCGGGGCCTATGCGGCGGGCATCCGGAACCTGATCTGCATCACGGGCGATCCGCCGCGCATGGGCTCCTATCCGGCCGCCACGGCGGTGTTCGATGTGGACGCGATCGGTCTGGTGAACATCGTCAACAACCTGAATCACGGCCTGGATATCGGCGGCAATCCCATGGGTTCGCAGACGGCGTTGCTGATCGGCGTCGGCGCCAACCCCGGCGCCGTGAACCTGGAGGAAGAGATCCGGCGCTTTGAGTGGAAGGTTCAGGCGGGCGCCGAGTACGCCGTCACGCAGCCGGTGTTCGACCTGCGGCTGCTCGAGAACTTTCTCAAGCGCATCGAGCACGTGCGCATCCCGGTCATTGCGGGCATCTGGCCGCTGACCAGCTACCGGAACGCGGAGTTCATGGTGAACGAGCTCCGGGTGCCGGTGCCGGAGGAGTACATGCGCCGCATGCGCCTGGCCGACAGCGCGGAAAAGGCGCGGCGCGAGGGCGTAGCGATTGCCCGGGAGATGGTCCAGCGCGTGCGGCCCATGGTGCAGGGTGTACAATTAAGCGCACCGTTTGGCCGCTACGAGATGGCCATCGAAGTGGCGGAGGCCATCGGCTCCCGGTAGGAGACCGCATCGCAAGTGCCCACGGACCTGATCGAGATTGATCCCGAAAATCCCAGTCCTGAAGCGATCGAGCGCGCGGCGGCGACGATCCGCCGGGGCCGCGTGGTCGCCATCCCCACCGATGCGCTGTACGTAGTGGCCGCCGATCCGTTCAACCTCCACGCGGTCGGGTTGGTTTTTGTGGCCAAGGGGCGCGAAATCCACCGTTCGCTGCCCCTGCTGGTCGCCGACGTGCTGATGGCCGAAGACCTTGCCAAGGAGCTCCCTCCGCCCTTCCACCCTCTGGCGCGGCGCTTCTGGCCGGGACCGCTGACGATCATCGTGCCCGCCTCGGCCAAAGTGCCTCTGAAGGTGACCGGAAACACGGGCCGCCTGGCGGTGCGCCAAAGCCGCTCGCGCGTGGCCGGCGCGCTGCTCGAGAAGCTCGGGCAGCCTCTGATTGCCACGAGCGCCAACATCTCGGGACAACCCACCTGTCGCAGCGGCATCGAGGTGTTCGGCATGATGGACGGACGCATTGATCTGGTGCTGGACGGCGGGGTGTGCCCCGGGCCCGGCAGCACGACGGTGGACATCACGGGACCGGGCTGGCGGGTGATCAAGGAAGGGGCCGTGTCCGAACAGGAGATCAAAGAATGTCTCGACGCCACCTGAGGCTGCGGATTGCGGCGGCCGCGGTTTGCTTCACCGCTGCGGCCTTGTGTGCCGAGCGACCCCGGATCGAACTGCTCTGGCCGGACGGCGCACCGGGGGCCGTGGGCAACGAGGAAGCCGACCGTCCCACGCTGAGCATCTACCTTCCGGAGGGGACCGAGGCGGCGACGGGCGTGGTGGTGTGTCCCGGCGGGGGATACCGCACGCTGGCGACGGATCATGAGGGCGACCAGGTGGCCCGCTGGTTGAACTCTCTCGGTGCGGCGGCATTCGTACTGAAGTACCGCCTCGGGCCGCGCTACCGCCATCCGGCTCCCCTTCAAGACGTCCAACGCGCTATCCGCAGCGTACGGTACCGCGCTCAAGACCTGCGCGTTTCCCCGGAACGCATCGGCGTGTGGGGTTTTTCGGCGGGGGGCCATTTGGCAGCGACGGCGGCGACGCACTTCGACTCCGGCAACCCGCTGGCTGCCGATCCGGTCGAACGACTCAGTTGCCGGCCGGATTTCGCGATTCTGGCATACCCGGTCATTTCATTCACCACCGAGTACGCACACAAGGGATCGCGGAGTTTTCTGCTCGGTGAGGACCCGAACCCTGAGCTGGTCGAAAGCCTCTCCCTGGAAAAGCGGGTCAGGGCGGACACTCCCCCCACGTTTTTGTTTCACACCACAGAAGACCGTGCCGTGCCTCCGGAAAACAGCGTGCTGTTCTACCTGGCGCTGCGCAAAGCGGGCGTGCCTGCCGAGCTGCACATTTACGAACGGGGCCGCCACGGCGTGGGCCTGGCGCCGCACGATCCGGTGCTGTCCAGCTGGGTCTTGCGCCTGAGGGACTGGCTGGCGGTCCACGGCTGGATTCCGCAACGCAGCCCGGCGCCCTGAGCGCGGGCGTGGATACACCGACAGGCCGCCTCGATCGGAATCCTCGCCTCAGAGGCGCTGCGTTTCGGCGGCGGGAGCTTCTTCCTCGGCGGGTTCGTGGAGGTGGACGTAGTACGTGGCGGCGCCCATCAACAGCATCAGGGCGAGAGCGACGACGAGCCAGCCGACAGTTCGCGCCGTCCAGGCGCGTTCGCCCTCGATGGCGGCCGCCGTGAGCTGGACGCACGCTGCGGCGAGTCCCCCGCCGAGAACCAGCTTCCAGTGCCACGGCATCAGGTCGAGATGGTCCTGGCCGCCGACCTGGCCCCAGACGGCGAACACGGCAACCAGTGCCACAAGGAATTCGACGGCCAGGGCCAGGCGGATGGCAGCGCGGGGCATTTCAGGCGGCCAGTTTCCGGCCGGCCAGCGGCAGGTTGTCCTTCACCATAGCCGCGTTGACCATCTCGGAAATGACGCCGCTCAGATTGGGATTTTGCAGGGCCCATAAGTAGGCTTTCTGGGGCCGCTTCCAGGGACCGGGGACCGCCTTTTCGATCCATTGGGCGCGCGCGGCGTCACCCGGGCGCTCCTCGCCCGTACGGTAGACGGGCCGGGCAACTTTCATCGCGATGACGCCCAGATCCGCGCTGCGAGCTTTTTCGAGCGCACGGGCGACAAAGCGGTGATTCACGATGTTGTAGGCCACCATGGCCATCGAGTAAACCTTGGCCTCGATGGCGGCTTCCAGGATCCCCGCCGGGTCGGTGTGTGCGGAAAGGCCCAGGTAACGGACCTTACCGGATTTACGGAGTGTTTCGAAAGCTTCGAAGATTTCCGGGTAATGGAGCACCTCGTAGGGTGTACTGGCCCCGTGCGGGCACATGAGCAGGTCGAGGTGATCCGTGCCGCGGCGTTTGAGGCTTTCCTCGACGGAGTCCAGGATGAGCTTCTTGTAGTTGGTCTCGCGGTTGATCCGCCGCCCGTACTCCTTTTCCATGACGTTAGCCAGGGCGGCATCGTCCAGCTCGGCGCGCTGACCATCAAAGTAGTTGCAGAAGTAGTCCGGATCGGTCACCTTGCGCCGCTCGATGTCCTCCTGGGCTCTGGTGCGAAGTTTTTTCTGCTCGGGTTCCGGCAAGCTTTCGAAGATTTCGCGGTACAGGCGGTTGCGGTTGATGTCCCACAGGCTGACCTTGGTGTTGAGGAAGAAGGTGTCGCGCCTGCGGGAGCGGATCACCTGCGCGTAGCCCAGTTCGCTCGCCCCTTTGCCGTAAGCCGGGGCCGTGTCCAAATAGTTGAGGCCCATGTCGAGGGCCAGCAAGACGTGCTCGTAATTGTCGGGGGCGATGCGGTTGCCGCCCATGACAATTTCGGAAATCATAAAGCCGGTGCGGCCCAGGCGGCGGTAGGTCATGCCGGGCTGGCGGTTGCGCCATTCAGGCGAGGCGGCCGGCGCGCGGCCGGCAACGGTCAGGATCGCTCCGGTCAGAAACTGCCGGCGGTCAAGCATTCCATCCTCCCAGACTCCCGCCCATTGTAGTCGCGAGCGGGGAAGGCGGGCAACGGCCGGCAGTTAGCGGAGGCGTCCGGCGTGCGCTGCCCGGCGGATGGTTGGCCTCAGCACGGCCGACGTGCGCCGCCTCCACGCTGTTCGTTGTACCATTCGGAGAGGGGTGATGGCGCGCCAACGGGGCGGCTGGGTGCGTACGGTGCACAACCTGCGCACCGCCGCAGGACTGGCCTGGGAGGCGATCCGGGCTCACAAGCTGCGCAGCTTTCTCACGCTGCTCGGGGTCATCATCGGTGTGGCAAGTCTGATTACCGTGGGCGCCGCCATCCGCGGTCTGGGGCTTTACGCCGAGGAGAACGGCGCCAAGGTTTTCGGCAGCAACACCTTTCTGATCGCGCAGATTGCGACCGCCACCACCGTTGAAGAGTACTGGGAGAAAGCCCGGCGCAACAAGCGAATCCGCTACAGCGATTACGCGTATCTGGAGGCGGCGACCGGCGAGCACGTTCTCTACAGCACTTCCCGGACGCAACCCGAGGAGCTGCGGCGCAACAGCGCGGTGTTCGACAACGCCGCCGTCACCGGAGTTTCCTTCACGCTGCCCGAGATCCGGGACCTGCCCCTGGCGGAGGGGCGGTTTTTCACCGCGGACGAAGAGCGGCACGCAAGTTTCGTGTGTGTGATCGCCGCCGACGTAGCCGCGGCTTTGTTTGCCGGCGAATCTGCGCTGGGACAAGACTTGCGAATTCGGGGTTACGATTTCCGCATCGTCGGCGTTCTGGACAAAGTGGGCGCGGTGTTCGGGGTGACGCAGGACAACATTGTGTACATCCCGTCGCCAGCGTATACCCGCTTATACGGCACGCGGCAGTCGCTCCACGTCTACGGCAAGCCGCGCGCCGGGCTCGAGTTCGAGGAAGCCCTGGACATCGCGCGTGTGGCCCTGCGCACGCGCTTCCGGACGCCGCTGGGGCAGCCGGACAACTTCGACATCGCCACGCCCGAAGGTCTCCGCGCCTGGGTGGAAAGCGTGCTCGGGATGATTTCCGCCGTGGTGGTCCCGGTGACGGCTATCTCGCTGGTGGTGGGCGGCATTGTGATCATGAACATCATGCTGGTCACGGTGACCGAGCGCACGCACGAGATCGGAATCCGCAAATCGCTCGGCGCGCGGAGCCGTGACATCCAGCTGCAATTTCTGCTGGAGGCGGTGTTCCTGGCGGGTCTGGGCGGGCTGGCCGGCGTGGCTCTGGGAGCGGGGCTCGTCGTCCTGCTGGAAGCGCTGTTCGGTATCACGCTGGAGATGACGGCCGATTATGCCGCGCTGGCGATCGCCACGGCGTGCGTGACCGGGGTCCTGAGCGGGTGGTATCCGGCCCGGCGCGCGGCGCGGCTGGACCCGGTGACGGCCATCCGGATGGAGTGAGCGGTGCGGGTTGCAGCGGGCGAGACGTTACGGCTGGCACTGGGGGCGCTTTGGGAGTACCGGTTCCGGTCGGCGCTCACGATCCTCGGGGTGGTGATCGGCATCACGACCGTGGTTACCGTAAGCGCCCTTCTGAGCGGGCTGCGCCGGGGTATCGTGACCTTTTTCCAGGAGCTGGGGCCCGATAATCTGTTCATTTACCGGACGAGCGGCGATCCCAACAGCCTTCGCATCAGCCCCAAAGAGCGGCGGCGCAAGCCGATCCGTCCTGAGTATGCGGAGCTGATCCGGCGGCTGTGTCCGGCCGTCGAAGACGCCGGCGTACAGCTCTTCATTCCCCCGGTCGTGGAGGGCCGCGCGCTCATCGCCAAAGTACCCGGCTACCAGACCGACAGGTTCTCGCTGCTGGGGGCCACGGCGAACATGAGCTCGATCGCACCGCGCGAGCTGCAGGACGGGCGCACGTTCACAACCGAGGAGGCGCGGCGTGCGGCCCGCGTGGCGGTGATCGGTCACGATCTGGCGGAGGCGCTGTTTCCGCACGGCGCCGTGGGGCGGACTCTGATCGCGGACGGCGCCGAGTTCACCGTGGTCGGGGTCCACGCCAAGGCTAAGGGCGGCTTTTTCGGCGAGAACGGCCTGGACCGGCAGATCACGATTCCGCTGGAGACGGCGCGCTCGCGCTACCCGGCCGTGGACCGCTTCATGATCGTCGTCAAAGCACAACCGGGCCTGCGCCAGGAGGCGATCGAAGAAGTGACGGCCCTGCTGCGCAAGATCCGCCGCACGCCGCCGGGCGCGGAGAACGATTTCTCGCTGACCACACCGGATCAGATCATCCGGCAGTTCGACCAGCTTACCGGTCTGGCTTGGATGGTCTCGCTGGCCATCGCGGGTCTGAGTCTCCTGGTGGGCGGCATCGGGGTGATGAACATCATGCTGGTGAGCGTAACGGAACGGACGCGGGAAATCGGCGTGCGGAAAGCCCTTGGAGCCCGGCGGCGGGATCTGGTTGCGCAGTTTCTGCTCGAGGCGGTGGCGCTGACCGGTACGGGCGGGCTGCTGGGTCTGGGCTGCGCCGTGCTTACGGCATGGGGTATCGGGGCGCTGGTGCCCGCGCTTCCCTCCGAGGTGCCTCCTTCCTCGATGGCGGCGGGGCTGGGGGTCTCCGTTGCGGTGGGACTCTTTTTCGGCGTCTGGCCGGCGGTGACCGCCTCCCGGCTCGATCCGGTCGAGGCGCTGCGCTACGAATAAGCGTCCGGCGGCGCGAGGCGGGTGCTATATTGGGGGTGGTTTGAGTCCGAAATTTGCGCTTCTGGTCGCGTTGTGGTGCGTCCCGGCCGGGCTGCGAGCCGCGGCTCGCGTCGTAGCGGTGGACGTAGACGGCGTGGTCCACCCCATCACCGTAGATATCGTGTCTCACGCCATCGAGAAGGCCCGGCGCGAGAGCGCCGATCTGCTGCTGGTGCGGCTGAACACACCCGGCGGGCTGCTCGAGGCAACTCGCCAGATCGTGGAGAAACTCGTGGCCTCCCCGGTCCCGGTGGCTACGTACGTGACGCCGAGCGGCGGCCGGGCCGCCTCGGCCGGATTTTTCATTCTGATGGCGGGCGACGTGGCGGCGATGGCTCCGGGGACGCACACCGGGGCCGCTGCGCCGGTGCTGCTCGGCCAGCAGATGGATCAGGTGATGCGGAAGAAGGTGGAAAGCGACGCCGCCGCGTGGCTGCGCTCGATCGCCGCCAAGCGCGGGCGCAATGCGAACCTGGCCCAAAGCGCCGTGCTCGAGTCCAAGTCGTTCACCGAAAAAGAAGCTCTGGACAACCAGCTGATTGATCTGGTGGCGCGCGATGAGGGGCAGCTGCTGGAGCTGCTGAACCGCCGGGAGGTCACCCGGTTTGACGGGCGCAAACAAACCCTCGCGCTGAGCGGAGCCGTCGTGGCTCCGTACGAGCTCACGCGGCGCGAGCAGATCATGAAGGCGGTGAGCGATCCCAATATCGCCCTGGTGTTGCTGGTGCTGGGCGCGCTGGGGGTCTACATCGAGTTCAGCTCTCCCGGCCTCATCGTGCCCGGGGTGCTGGGCGGGATTCTGGTGCTGCTGGGGCTGTCCGCACTCTCGGTGCTACCCATCAACTGGATCGGCGTGGCGTTGCTGGTGCTGGCGGCGGCGCTGTTCATCCTCGAGGCCAAGTTTGCCTCCCACGGGATCCTCGGGGCCGGGGGCGCGGTGGCCATGATTCTGGGCGCGCTGCTGCTGATTGACAGTCCGCTGCCGGAGATGCGGGTCCATCTGGGCACGGCGGTGGCGGTGGCGCTGCCCTTCGCGCTGATCACGGTGTTTTTGCTGTCGCTGGTGCTGCGGGCGCGGAAGTACAAGGTGGCCACGGGGCCGGCGGGCATGATCGGCGAGGTGGGCCGGGCGGAGACGACGCTCAATCCTGCCGGCAAGGTGTTTGTCCACGGTGAATTCTGGGACGCGGTGTGCTCGAAGCCGGTCGAGGCGGGCGCGCGCGTTCGCGTCGTCGGCGTAGACGGTTTGCGGCTCAAGGTGGAGCCGGAATAAGCTCGACACGGAGGATTCGATGCTCGACATTCCCACGATTGCGCTGATCATCATCGTGCTGTACGTGCTGTCGGCGATCAAGATCCTGGCCGAATACGAACGGGGAGTCATCTTCCGGCTGGGCCGCGTGCTCCCACGGCCGAAAGGGCCGGGAATCATCCTGGTTTTTGCGCCCATTGACCGCATGGTGCGCATTTCGCTGCGCGTGGAAACCCTGGAGGTGCCGCCGCAGGATCTGGTGACGCGCGACAACGTCACCGTCAAGGTCAACGCGGTGATCTACTTCCGCGTGATTGATCCGACCAAGGCGGTCATCGAAGTCGAGAATTTCCGCTACGCCACCTCCCAGCTGGCTCAAACCACCCTGCGGAGCGTGCTCGGCGAAGTGGAACTGGATGACCTGCTCAGCCAGCGCCAAAAGCTGAACATCCGGCTGCAGAGCGTCCTGGATCAGCACACCGAGCCGTGGGGCGTCAAAGTGGCCATGGTCGAGGTCAAGCAGGTGGATTTGCCCGAGCAGATGATCCGCGCCATCGCGCGCCAAGCGGAAGCCGAGCGCGAACGCCGCGCCAAGATCATTCATGCAGAGGGCGAGTACGCCGCCGCCGAGCGGTTGGCCATGGCGGCGGAGATGATCCAGCGGCAGCCCGTCGCGATTCAGTTGCGGTACTTGCAGACCCTGGTCGAGATCGGCGCGGAGAAGAACACGACGGTTGTCTTTCCGATTCCGATCGACATTTTCTCGGGAGTCAAGGCGATTCTGGAAAACCTGGCGCGGGCCACAGCGCCGAAAGAGGCGTCTGCGCCGGGAAGCTGATCGGGCAGCTTGGCTTCCCCAAATCTGCGCCGGTATGAGCCGGGGCTCTGCGGCCGGCGGGAAACAGAACGGGGCCCTGGAAAACCGAATTCCGGGGGAACGGGAAAACAGATGAGAGGCCTTCCAGCAGCACTTGTCGCCACCCTGAGCTGGACGCTTTTCGGGCAGGCGATCTACAATCCGGAACCTCCGCCCCCGGAGCGGTTCGCCATCATGGCCTGGGGCCGGTCGCCGTCGGATGCGGAGCACTTGCGCTGGATGAAGGAGGCGGGGCTCAACATCTCCGGATTCTGCCGTCCGGAGGAGATCGAGCCGGTGCGCCAGGCCGGATTGGCCTGTTTTGTATCGGACAAGCGGATCAACGGCTACGACTGGGAGCGGCTGCCGCCGGAAGCCGAACTGCGGCGGAACATCGGGGAGGTCGTGGCCGCGGTCAAGGACAACCCGGCGGTGCTTGGTTTCTACCTGCGGGATGAGCCGCACGCCTCGCTGATGCCGGGTCTGGGCCGCGTAGCGTCCCTGCTGCGCGAGCTGGCGCCGGGTAAGACCACCTACGTGAACCTGTTCCCGCACCGCGTGAGCCGGGAGCGCCTAGGCACGGACTATGAGAGCTATGTCCGGATGCTCGTGGACGTGGTCGGGCAGCGATTTCTGAGCTACGACAATTACTCCCTTGTGGGCGGCGAGATGCTGGATTCCTTCTATACCAACCTGGAAATCATCCGGCGTGCGGCGCTCGACAAGGGCGTGCCCTTCTGGAATTGCATCCTGGCCAACGCTCACTTCAACTACATGGAGCCCTCGGATGCCACGTTCGCCTTACAGGTTTATGCCACCCTCGCCTACGGCGGCCGGGGCATTCAGTATTTCACTTACTTTACCCCTCCGATTGGCAACTACCGGCTGGCAGCGGTGGATCCGTTCGGCAACAAGACGCCGACCTGGGACATGCTGCGGCGTATCAACAAACAGATTCACGCGCTCGCGCCGACCATCACGGCGCTGAAGAGCACGGGAGTTTATCACTACCCGGACGTGCCCGAGCAGGCGCGGCCGCTGGCGGAAAGCAGGCTGGTCCAGAGCGTGGAGATGACGCAGCGCTACGTGCGGCCGCCTGCGGCCGGGCGCTTTCTGGTGGGGGAGTTCGAAGACGAGCGAGGCCGCCCGTATTTCCTGCTGGTGAACAAGGATCTGAACCATTCCTTTCAGTTCCGGGTGCGGCTGCGGCGGGAGGGCAAGCTCGTCCGCGTTTCGCCATATTCCGGGCGGGAGGAGCCGTTCGGACGCGAGATGGACTGGCTGGCGCCCGGCGCCGGAGTGCTGCTGCGCGTGGAGTGAGCAGGCAGCAGGCGCGCCGCCGCAGTTTTGCGACTCGGTTCCCTTATCGCGAAATAGGCAAGCGCTCGAGCGCTTCTTCCACTGCTTGAAGGGTTCGGTCGAGTTCCGCGTCTCCGTGCACGACGGAGACGTAGAACCTGCCATCCGGAAGGATGTAGACGCCGCGTTCGAGCAGCGCCCGTGCGAAGTGCGCCAGTCTCTGCGGATTGCCGGCGAGGGTGTCGCGATAGGTATAGAGGTCTGCCTTTTCGGTGAAGTGGACGGCGAAGGCGGCGCCGAAACCGCAGACGGCGACGGGCACGCCGCAGCGGCGCGCAGCGTCCCGGATGCCCTCCATCAGCGCGCGCCCGGTGCGGTTGGCGCGCTCCAGAGCGGCGCCGCGATCCCGCGAGAGTTCTTCCAGTGTGGCGCGGGCCGCCGCCAGGACCAGCGGGTTGCCGTTGAAGCTGCCGCCGAAGGCCACGCCGTTGCCGACCAAGTCCATAATCTCCTCGCGCCCGGCGACGGCGCTGACGGGCAGGCCGCCGCCGAGCGCCTTGCCGAAAGTGGCCAGATCCGGCGTGACGCCTTGGTGCTGCTGCGCTCCCCCTAAAGCCATGCGGAAGCCGGTGATCACTTCGTCGAAGATCAGAAGCGCGCCCTCCCGCCGGCAGATATCCCGTACAGCCTCCAGATACCCGGGGCGCGGCATCAGGCATCCGCTGTTACACAGTACGGGTTCCATGATCACGCCTGCGATGGGCGCAGGCGCGCGGGCGAAGGCGGCCTCCACGGATTCGATGCGGTTCCAGACGGCCACGATGACGTTATCGGCGGCGTCGGGCACCTGACCGCGAGACTCCAGAACGGCACAAGGCGCCTCTTCCGGTCCCAGGGCCCCGGCCGGCGGGTGGTGACTGATCAGCACCGAGTCCATCCAGCCGTGGTAGTGGCCCTCGAATTTGAGGATCAGGTTCCGGCCGGTGTAAGCCCGGGCGAGCCGCAGCGCAAGTTGCACGGCTTCGCTCCCGCTCGAGCTGAAGACCACGCGCCCGGCGCAGGGGACCAGTTCGCGGATCTTCTCGGCGACGAGGAACTCCAGTTCGTGCTGTGCCCCGTAGGTGTACGGCCGGGCGGCCTGAGCGGTCACTGCTTCGACCAGCGCCGGATGGGCATAGCCGAGGATGTTCGGACCCCAGCCGAGGGTGTAATCAATGTAGCGGTTACCGTCCACGTCCGTGAGGTAGGGCCCGCAGCCGCCGGCGAAATAGAGGGGGACGGGGAATCGGGCGCGAAAGGGGCTGCTGACGCCGAGCGGGAGCGACTGCCGCGCCCGCTCCAGCCACTGCCGGGATCGCTCCCATTGGCCGGCCACGGTTCACCAGTTCGTGATGGATCCGTCGCGGCGGCGATAGAGCGGGATGGGACGGGACCGCTCCGTGATCTCGGTGACCACCGCGAGGGGTTTCGGGTCGAAGGTGACGCCCAGTCCGGGACGGCGGTTGGGCCACAGCTTGCCGTTGCGGAAGTCGAAGTGCTGGGGCAGGTGCGGGACCTCCCGCGGGCCGGCTCCGAGCATTTCCATCAGGACGGGGCCTGAAAAAGCGGCGCAGCAGTGCACGAGTGCCGCCGTCGCCACCGGCCCAGTGAAGTGCGGCACCAGTCCGACGTAGTGGGTCTCGCAGAGAGCGGCGATCTTCATGAACTCGGTGATGCCGCCGCAGTTGGGGATGCTGACGCGGGAGTAGTCAATCAGGTGCTGCTCAATGAGCTCGTTGATGTCCCAGCGGTCCCCGAACTGTTCCCCTACCGCGATCGGCACTTTGACCTGAGGGCGGAGCGTGCGGTAGACGGCGGGATTTTCCGAGCGCACCAGATCTTCGACGAAGAACGGCTCCAGGTCTTCGATCAACCGGCAGAGACGCACCGCGTCGGCAAAATCGAGCCGCGTGTGAAAATCAATGGCCCAGTCGCCCTCTTTGCCCACGCCTTCGCGGATTTCGCGGCACTGCTCCACGGTCCTGCGGACCATTTCGCGCGCGTCGAAGGGAGCGTCTCCCTGCGGGCCGGCGACGCTGGTGCGGAAGGCGCGGAAGCCGGCTTCGATGCAGGCCCGCGCCGTCTCGCGGAGGGTGCCCTTGGCCGGAAAGGCCGTGGCGTAACATTCCAAATAGTCGCGCGTGGCGCCACCGAGGAGCTCATAAACGGGAACGCCCAGCGCCTTGCCTTTGATGTCCCAGAGCGCCAGGTCCAGGGCGCCGAGGGCGTGAAGTTTCTCGCGGCCGGCCGGGTAAAAGTAGCCGCGGTACATCAACTGCCACAGGTGCTCGATGCGGAAGGGGTCTTCGCCGATCAGCATAGCGGCGCACTGCTCGACGGTGTCCCTGCTTCCGCCTTCGCCGATGCCGGTGATGCCTTGATCCGTTTCGATGGTGACGATGTGGGAGCTCTGGTTGAAGATCGGCCGGGAATTCGGATCGCGGTAAAAACGGATCCGCGTGATCTTCAGGGGGCCGGGGGCCGCCGGAGAGGCCACAGGCCGGCCGAGCGCGGCCGCGCCCGCCAATCCCGCCGAGAGAAACTGTCTGCGCTGCATCGGGGGTCTCCGTCCCCTCAATCGTACAATGAGAAAGTGAGTTCGCTGACGCTCGACGAACAGCTCACGTATCTCAAGAAGGGGCTGGAGGTGCTGATCCGCGAAGACGAGCTGCGCGAGCGGCTCGTTGAGTCGGGGCGGAGCGGAAGACCGCTGCGCGTCAAGGCCGGCTTTGATCCCACCGCACCCGACCTGCACCTGGGGCACGCGGTCCTGCTGCGCAAGATGAAGCACTTCCAGGATCTGGGCCACACGGTGATCTTTCTGATCGGCGACGGCACGGCGCGGATCGGCGATCCCACGGGGCGCAATGTCACCCGCCCTCCGATGACGCGGGAGGAAATCGAGGCCAATGCGGAGACGTACAAGGCCCAGGTCTTCAAGATTCTGGACCCGGAGAAAACCGAGATCCGTTTCAACAGCGAGTGGCTGGACAGGCTTACCTTCGAGGACCTGATCCGGCTGTGCGCCCGCTACACCGTCGCGCGGTTGCTCGAACGGGACGACTTCGCCCGGCGGTACCGGGAGGGCTCACCGATCTCGATCCACGAGCTGCTGTATCCGCTGGCCCAGGCCTACGACTCGGTCATGCTCCAATGCGACGTCGAGCTCGGGGGGACGGACCAGCAATTCAATCTTCTGGTGGGCCGGGAGATCCAGAAGGATTACGGGCAAAGGCCGCAGATTGTGGCCACCACGCCGCTGCTCGAAGGGACGGACGGCGTCAACAAGATGTCCAAGTCCCTCGGTAACTACATCGGCATCACGGAGCCGCCGGAGGTGATGTACGCCAAGATCATGTCCATCAGCGACGAGCTCATGTTCCGTTACTACGAGCTGCTGACGGACGCGAGTGTGGCGGAGATCGGAGGGATGCGGGAGCGGATCGCTCGCGGCGAGCTGCATCCCATGGAGGCCAAGATGGCTCTGGCGCGCTCGATCGTGACGGACTTTCACGGCAGCGCGGCGGCAGCCCGAGCCGAAGAAGAATTCAATCGAGTGGTGCGCGGCGGCGCGACACCGTCGGAAGTGGAGACGGTCGCGCTGCCGGAGGGGGTACGGAACCACGGGCGCATCCTGCTGCACAAACTGCTGCCGAAGATCGGGCTGGCGGAGTCGGTGAGCGACGCGACGCGAAAGATCAAGGCGGGCGCCGTCGAAGTGGACGGCTGCAAATGTCTGGATCTGACGGTTCCCGACGCCCCGGGCGTGCTCACGATTCAGGCCGGACGCAAGTGGAAGCGCGTCAGGGTCCCCTGAGTCGGCCGATTGTGAGGCCGGCATGAACGGCGCAGCGGGGACGGCCAAGACGAGCCCGCCGGCGCCGACCGCCCACCACGAGGAGATCTCGAGCGCCAGTGCCCGCACTGCGTGACACCCTGGCGGAGACGGCGGCTGCTCTGGCGGCCTACCGGCTGCGCGCGGCCCTGGCCAGTCTCGGCATCACTCTGGGCGTTGCCACAATCATCACGGTGATGACCCTGATCCAGGGCGCCAACGTTTATGTGGAGAACAAGATCGCCAATCTGGGCACGAACGTTTTCCAAATCTCGCGGCTTCCTTTTAACGTTGCCGATTACGATCTGATCATCAAGGCGCTGCGCTTCAAGCGGCTGACGCTCGAGGATATGCGGGCGGTCGCGGCGAGCTGCCAGCACTGCCTGCGCGTGGGCGCTGAAGTCCGGGCGACTGTGCGCTCGCGATACCGGGACCGCGAGCTGGCCGACACGGCGATGATCGGCCAGACGCCGAGCATGGCCGAGATCGACACGCGCACGGTGGAGCTCGGCCGCTACTTCACGGAGGGAGAAGACCGGCGCGGGGCGCAGGTGTGCCTGATCGGCGCGCGGCTGCGGGAGGAGTTCTTTGCCGGAACCGATCCCATCGGGCGCAGCGTGCGACTGGGTGAGCAGGAATTTGTGGTTATCGGCGCGTACGAGAAGATCGGCTCCGTGCTGGGGCAGGATCAGGACAACTTCGCGGTCGTGCCGATGGAGACGTTTTTGAAGCTGCGCGGCAGCCGCACGAGCGTCACGATCAGCGTGCAGGCGGCGGGCAGCGGTCCGGCGTTCGAGCAGGCTCAGGACGAGGCTCGACTGGCGTTGCGCGCCGCCCGCCGGGTGCCTCCGGACCGGGAGGACGATTTTTTCATCGGGACGAAAGAGAGCTACCTGGCGCTGTGGCGCCGCATCAGCGCGGCGTTTTTTGCGGTCTACGTCATGGTGAGCTCGATCGCGGCCCTGGTGGGCGGCATTGTGATCATGAACGTGATGCTGGTGAGCGTCACGGAGCGTACCAAGGAGATCGGGATCCGGCGCGCCGCCGGAGCGACACAGGGGGACATCGTGCGCCAGTTCCTGGCCGAGAGTCTGGCCCAGTGCCTGCTCGGCGGACTGGCCGGGGTGGCGGCGGGGCTTGCCGTGGCCCTGCTGCTCGACAACTACACGCCCTTCCCGGCCGCGGTGCGCTTCTGGGTGGTCCTGTTCGGACTCGGCTTCAGTTTCCTGATCGGCCTGTTTTTCGGAATCTATCCCGCCCGGCGTGCGGCGCGGCTGGACCCGGTGGCCGCTCTGCGGGCGGAATGAGATGAGTGCGGCGGAGCTGCGGGAAAATCTGCTGGTCGCGCTGGAGACGCTGCGGGCCCACAAGGTGCGCTCGGCGTTGACGCTCGTCGGCATCGTGGTGGGCGTCACGTCGGTGATCTCGGTGGCGGCGATCATCGAAGGCCTCAACCGTTACATTCAGACCCAGGTGCAAGCTCTTGGATCCAGGACGTTTTTCATCACGCGCTTTCCGGCCGGAACCAATCCGCAAGCCATGCCGGAGAGGATTCGAACGCGCAAGTACCTCGACTATCGCGACGCGGCGTTTCTCAGGGAGGCGTGCCGCTCGGTGGGGATTGTGACGGCGTTCGGGACGCGGGCGGCCATGCTGGGGGAGATCAACGAGATCCGCTACGGCGGCCAGGTGGTCGAGCGGCTGATTGTGCGGGGCGTCGAGCCCGAGTACGCTCAGGCGCTCCCGATCTTCACGGTGGCCGAGGGGCGCTTCATTTCGCGCTACGACGAAGACCACGGCCGGCCAGTCGTAGTGCTGGGTCACAAAGTAGCCGAGGCGCTGTTTCCCCACACGGAGGCGGTGGGCAAGACGGTGCAGCTTAACGGCAAACCGTACGAAGTGATCGGCGTGCTCGAGGAATATCCGGGCCTGTTCGGCGGTCCGGGCGTGGACGATTTTGCGTTGATCCCGCTGAGCAACTTCCGCAAGAATCACCCGGAATCGCGCGAAATGGTGATTGCCTTTACGGTCCCGGCGGGGACCAGTGTGGAGCGGGCCTTGGATGAGGTGGTGGAGGCGATGCGCCGGCGGCGCAAGGTCCCACACCACGCCGAGAACGATTTCGAGGTCATCTCGCCGGAATTTCTAGCGGACTTGTGGAACCAGTTGACGGGGGCGCTGGTGATCCTCACCGGGGCGGTGAGCTCGATCGGCCTGGTGGTGGGAGGCGTGGGCGTGATGAACATCATGTTGATCTCGGTCACGGAGCGCACGCGCGAGATCGGCGTCCGGAAGGCGGTGGGCGCGCGCCGCGCGGATATCCGGGCGCAGTTTTTGATGGAGGCGGTGTCGGTCTCCGTGGCAGGAGGCGTACTGGGAATTTTGCTCGGGGCGGCTGTGGCCGTTGCGGTCCGCCGGCTGCTGCCTTCGGTTCCGGCCACTGTATCCTTGCTGTGGGTGCTGCTGGGAGTGGCGATGTCGGCGGGAACCGGCGTGTTCTTCGGATACTATCCGGCAAACCGCGCCGCCAATCTGGATCCGGCAGCGTGCCTGCGCTATGAATGAGAGGATCCAGCGCCTGGAAGCTCGCCACGTCGCCGCCGCCATGCGGCTGAACCTGGCTGCGGGCTGGAACCAGACGGAAGCCGACTGGCTGCGCCTTCTGGAGTTGGAGCCGGAGGGATGCTTCGGATTGTTCCGGGATGATTTGCTTGTCTCCACCACGACCGTGTTTTGCTACGGGCGGAAGCTGGCCTGGATCGGGATGGTGCTCACGGATCCGGAATTCCGCGGCCGGGGATACGCGCGCCGGTTGATGGAACATGCCCTGGCCTTTGTGGAGGCGCGCGGGGTGGAGTGGATCAAGCTGGACGCAACGGCGATGGGCCGCCCGCTGTACCAGAAGCTGGGCTTCGAAGACGAAGGGCCGGTGGAACGCTGGGCGGCGGCAGCGCCGGCCGTGACTCGCTCCTGTGCCGGAGAGTACCGGCCCGATCCGGAGCTGGATGCGCGCGCCTTCGGCGCGGACCGCTCGCGCCTGCTGGCCCGGCTGGCTCGCGGACCGGCGGCCGCCATCGCAGGACTGGGGTTCGCCTTTGCGCGTCCCGGCTCGCTGGCGGCCTACTTCGGGCCGTGTGTGGCGCGCTCGGCGGAGGCGGCACGCAATCTGCTTCAATGGTTCTTGGAGCGCCACGCCGGGCAACCGGTCTTCTGGGACCTGCTGCCCGCCAACGAGGCTGCTGTGGCGCTGGCGCGCGAGTTCGGATTTGAGCGCCGCCGGGAGCTGGTGCGCATGGTGCGGCGGGGCCCGGCGGCCGCCGGTTCTTTCGAGCACGACGATTCCATGGTGTACGCCATCGCGGGCTTCGAGTACGGCTGAGCAGAGACGGCTATGGCGCGCAAGCGGTATGAGTGGAAGCTCCGAAGCCGGACTCTTCAGCTCGGCGACCGCACGCTGATCCTGGGCGTGCTGAACGTAACGCCGGACTCGTTTTCCGACGGGGGAAAGTACCTGGACCCGGATCGCGCCTTTGCCCGCGCCATCGAACTTGAAGAGCAGGGGGCCGACATCGTGGACATCGGGGCGGAATCCACGCGGCCGGGTTCGCAGCGCATCTCGCAGGCCGAGGAGCTGCGCCGCCTGGTTCCGGTCCTGAAGCGCCTCCGCGACAAGCTGACGGTTCCCATCTCCGTGGACACTTACAAAGCGGCGGTTGCGGAGCGCGCCCTGGAGCTCGGCGCGGAAATCATCAACGATCCGAGCGGGCTGACCTTCGATCCGCAACTGGCCAAGGTGGTGGCCCGCTACGACGCGGGTCTGATCCTCAACCACATGCGGGGCAATCCGGAGACGTGGGCGAAACTGCCTCCGCTTCCCGACGTGATGGGCACGATTCTGCACGATCTGGACGCGGCGGTGCACCGCGCCCGCCGGGCGGGGATCGAACGCACGCAGATCGTGGTGGACCCGGGCATCGGGTTCGGCAAGCGGAAAGAACAGAATTCGGAGATTCTGGCGCGGCTGCACGAACTGGCGCGCCTGGATCTGCCCATTCTGGTCGGGCCGTCGCGCAAGTCCTTCCTGGCGCAGCGCACGGAGCGGGAGACCGTGTTCGCCACGGCGTCGGCGGTGGCCGCAGCCATTCTGGGCGGGGCGCACCTGGTGCGGGTGCACGATGTGGTCGAGATGCGGGCGGCGGCGGCTGTGGCGGACGCCATCCTGGAGGCACGCAATCAGAGGAGCTGACAGCGGGGGCAGTAATAGGTTCCGCGCTGGGCGACGACGATACGCCGGACAGGCGCCCCGCAAGCCACGCAGGGCTCGCCGGCGCGCCCGTAGACCCGGTGATCGAACTGGAACAGGCCCCGGGCGCCTTCCGGCGTGACGTAATCCGAGACGGAGGAACCGCCGGCGTTGATGGCCTCCGCGAGCACCGCGCGGATCGCGCGGTAGAGGGCGCGGCGGCGGGTCTCGGCCAGCCGGGGGATCTGCGCGCGCGGGTGGATGCCGGCGCGGAAGAGGCTCTCGTCGGTATAGATATTGCCGAGGCCGCGCAGGAAGCGCTGGTTGAGGAGCAGGGGCTTGATGCGGCCTTTGCGGCGGCGCAGGCGCGCGAGAAATTCGTCTTCGGAAATTTCGAGCGGGTCGGGGCCGAGTCCCGGCGGCGGGCCGCTGCCGTAGCGGATACCGCCGAACTGGCGAGGATCATCGAACAGGATCTCATCTCCCCGCACGAGCTGCAAAACGGCACGGGTGTGCGGGCCGGTGCGGGCGTCTCGCAGCAGCCGGCCGGTCATGCCCAGGTGGATCGCGAGCACCCCGCGGTCGAGTTCGAGCAGGATGTACTTTCCGTAGCGGCGGACGGCGCAAATTTGTCGCGCGCGGAGGTCGGGGATGCGGCCGCGCCTTGCGCGCCGGGCAAGGAACTGAAGCCGGGCGATGCGGCGCCCGACGAGGTGCGGGGCGAGGGCGCGGACGATGGTTTCGACTTCGGGAAGCTCGGGCAAACTACTACAATAAACTGCCATGCGCCGCGCAATCCTCTATGCGACCTTGTTGGCGGCGGGGATCAGTGGCCACACCGCCGCCGCGGAGGTGTGGGCTGCGCCCGCCATTTTCAAAGTGCGGCCGGAGGCGCGCGTTCAGGAGTCGAACCTGGTGTGGGATGGCCGCACCAGAACGATCCGGCTGGCGGGGGCCAAGAACGAGCACGTGTCGTTTCAGATCATCATCTCCGTCCCTCCGCCGCCGAGCCGGCGCGAGCCGGCCGCGGGAGGCTTCTTCGTGGAGGCGGACGCGCTTGAGTCGGCCGGCGGCCGGATTCCGCGCGAGCGAATCCGGCTATATCTCCAGCATGTCGTGCTGTGCTACGCCAAGTCCGGCCCGGCGGGAGACACGGGCTTCTGGCCGGATGCGCTGGCGCCGCTGGCGGAGCCCTTCTCGATGGCCGCTCCGTTCCGCCAGACGGTGCGCAACCGCGGCGTGTGGGTGGACATCTTCACGCCCGCGGATATCCCGGCGGGCGAGTACACGGGCAAGATCCGCGTCACGCAGCACGGAAGCCCGATCGCCGAGCTCCAGGTCCGCCTGCAAGTGTACGACTTTGCGCTGCCGCAGGAGACCCATCTGGTCACCTACATGGGCCTGTCCGGCCGCCGGATCGCCTTGCAACATGAGGTGCCGGCAGGATCTGACCGAGCGCGCGAGCTGCTCAAGAAATATCACGGCTTTCTTTACCAGAACCGCATGGAGCCGTGGTTCAACGAGATGTTGCAGCCGTGGCTCGAAGTTACCGGGGACGGCGTAGCGGTCCACTTTGACGAGGACGCCTACGATCTGTACCTCCGGCAGTGGAAGACGAGGCGGGTGGTGCTCGAAGCGGGCCCCTCCGAATTGCGGCGCGCTTCCGGCGCCGAGCCCTTCTCGGAGATCTTCAACCGGCGGGTGAGATCCTATCTCGGCCAGGTGGCCGAGTACTTCCGGCGCAACGGGTGGCTCGAAAGGCTGGTGTTCAACAGCCCGATTGATGAGCCGAACACCGCCGAGCAATACGAGGAGACGCGGCGATGGGCGCGGCTGGTGCACGAGGCCGCTCCGGGGGTTCCGTTTCTGGCGACCGAGGCTCCGGTTCCCGACAACCCGGACTGGGGCCCGCTCACCGGATTCGTGAATCACTTTTCGGTGCACGGCAACGCCCTGAACCGCCTCGAAGTCCGGGAGGCGATCCGGAGGGAACAGGAGCGAGGCGGCGAGATCACCTGGTACATCTCCTGTGACCAGATCTACCCGCAGCCGAACTATTTCATTGACGCGCCCGCCATGGACCCGGTGATGGTTCCCTGGATCACCTGGAGGTACAAAATGAACGGCATCCTTTACTGGGCTCTGGATTACTGGACGCAGACGGCGGACCCCTGGCTCGATCCGGTGACGTATCTGAGCGGGTTTTTCTGCAGCCGGGGCGGCGTGCTCAACGGCGAGGGCTCGCTGTTGTATCCGGGCAGCCGCGTGCGGCGACACACGGGCCAGCCGGACGTGGACGGCCCGGTCTCCTCGATTCGTTTCGAACTGCTGCGGGAGGGGATTGAAGATTACGAGTATCTGTGGCTGTTGCGATCGCTCGGTGACGGCGCGCTGGCCGACCAGGTCGCGCAGGAGTTGGTCGTGGACGTCAGTGCGTTCTCGCGCAATCCGGCGGCGCTGTTTGCGGCGCGGGAGAAGCTGGCCCGGCGCATCGAGGAGCTTGTATCCAAGAGGGGAGCGGGGCGGTGATGCGACGTCGCGCCGTGGTCGTTTTGCTGCTGGCCGCCGTGGCGGCAGGAGGCTGCCGCCGACAGACCCGCCCGGTGGTGGGCGTTGTACCCAAGGGCGCTAATCACATCTTCTGGCAGACGGTGCATGCGGGAGCGATCAAGGCGGCCCGCGAGTATGACCTGGAGATTGAATGGAACGCGCCGACGCTCGAGATTGACTCCGGGCGCCAGATCGCCATCGTCGAGTCCATGATCAACCGGAGGCTGGCCGGCATCGTGCTGGCGCCCGTGGACCGCAAGGCGCTGGTGGGCGTGGTGGAGCGGGCGGCCCGGGAGGGGATTCCGGTGGCCATTTTCGACTCCGGCATTGACACGCCGAAACGGATCACGTATGTCGCCACGGACAATCTGGAAGGCGGCCGCATGGCGGCGCGCCGGCTGGGGGCGATTCTGAACGGCCGGGGAAAGGTGGGCATCATCGGGTTCATGCCGGGCAGCGCTTCGACGATGGAACGGGAGCAGGGATTTCAGGAAGAGATGGCGCGATCGTTTCCGGGCATTCGCATCGTGGGGCTTCAGTTTGGCATGGCCGACCGGGCCAAGGCCATGGCGGTGACGGAAAACCTGCTCACGGCGCATCCGGATCTGGCGGGGCTGTTTGCGGATAACGAATCGAGCTCGGTGGGTGCGGTGCAGGCGTTGAAATCGCGGGGAGCGCGTCAGGTAAAGCTGGTGGCGTTCGATGCCTCCGAGCAACTGGTGGCGGATCTGGAGGCAGGCTGGATTGATTCGCTGGTGGTGCAAAATCCGTTCAAGATGGGCTACGAATCCACGCGTGCGGTGGCGCTGTACCTGTCGGGGAGGACACCTCCGGCACATGTAGACTCCGGGGTGCGGCTGGTGAGGCGGGAGGATCTGGGCAAGGCGGAGGTGCGGGAGCTGCTATTTCCGGATCTGGCGAGGTATCTGGGCGCTGGAGTAAAATAGGGAGTGCCTGGCGGGCCACCCTAGCTCAGCTGGCAGAGCGGCTGATTCGTAATCAGCAGGTCGCCGGTTCGATCCCGGCGGGTGGCTCCATTGAATATCAAGGACTTACAGCCTGGACAGCGACGATCAAGGGATACGTCAGGGGATACAGTTCGGCCCCCTCTCACGACTGGTCCTGCCTTTTGCTCCCGCTTCGGCGCCTTCTTCGGGACGGCGAAAACAGCCGCTCTGGAGCGCCCACCTCACCAAGGGGGCAGGGTCAGGTCGGTCGAGGCCGCACAAAATTCGTATAGAGTTTTTTCGCCGCCCTTTCCGAACTGAAAATCGTGACTGCCCAACGAGCGGAGGGTCACGCCCGGCCTTGGCCGGTGGCCCGCTTCCTTTGGCTGGCTTCAGTGCAGCAGTCTTTGCGGCCCAGGAATGACGGCTGCCGGCAGAGCACTCATCGGCTTCAGAGCTAGGACGCCGTAGCTTTAGAGCGGTAATCCCTCACCCTCACAGGGATCTGATGCTCGAGCGAAAACGCTCCACTGCAGGTTATGCCGGCTATTTCCACAACCTGAGGGCATGCCGGAAGCCGCCGCCGGCACTTGCGACCCGCGACGGGTATGGCGCCTGCCGAAACGGTCTATCCGCACCCAAGGGGCGCAACTTCGCGCGCGCGTCTTAGGTAAGCTTACCTTTGCGCCGGTTCACGCCATCGTCCGACCGGGAGCAGGGTACACTGCCGGTCCTGCCCTTTGATCCCCGGCTTCCGCGCCTTCTTCAGCCCGTCGAAAACAGCCGCTCTGGGGCACCCGCCTCAGGAGGGGGCAGGGTCAGGTCGGTCAAGGCTGCAGAAAATTCGCACGGAGTTTTTTCGCCGCCCTTTCCGGCCTGAAAATTGTGGCTGCCCGACGAGTGGGGGCACGCCCGGTCCTCATCCCTTCAAGGGCCCGCGGCTGCCCGTCGGGATGGAGGGACTTCTTGGGCATTGCCGGCTGGGTGCAACTCAGAGCCAGCATGACCCCTCCTTACGGGGCAGCGACTGTCCTCCAGAAAGTTCTGCCATCGCTGACCGCCCCACACGACCCGGCTGCTGCCGTCTCAGGTCTGGCAAACCGGTGGGAGTGAGCCGTATCGCTAGTCCGGTTGTCGCAGCTCGCCGTTCGCCTCAAAAACCAAGTCGGAGCCACCGCCAGGCCACTCCGCCGACTTGGTCCCAAGGGGCACGAGTTCGCCTCCCAAACGTTCAAGTGCTGCTGGGACGTGAGCGGCTCGATCGAGAAGTATCTGTCGAGCGAGATCGCGGCTTCGGCGTTCGTCTTCGGGCTCTGTGCGGCGTGAAGAGCGGCCCACCGCGCGTGATTATCCACACGCGCACGCCGCAAGATCGGGTCCCGGGCGGCATCGAGCTGCGGGCCGCAACCCTCGTCTCACTCGAGCTCAGCTTCAAGAACAACTTGCGGCTCGACTCGGGCTTCTATCCCGGCTCGGGCACGCAGGACGGGGCGGCCATTCCGGGGCGGATGTAGTTCGGCGACCGTGAGGCCTCGCTCAAGTTCGTGGCGCGCTTTGAGAACGGCTCGAGTGCGTTCACCGAGCTCCGCAAACAGACTACGGAGACCGCCGTGGTCAGTCTCCAGGGCGATCTGATCCCAGACACGGACTACCGGTCGCTCGAGGCGAGCTTCCACAAGGTGGCTTTCCGGACGGCCGCGGTGGGCGATACTGACGGCATCGTCACGGTGTCGGTTGAATGCTGTCGATGTGGGATGAAACCAACGGTATTGTACCGGCCGGGGCCAAGTGCGGCGTGGAAGGAAGCGGGTACACGGAGAACTACTTTTGTTTGTTGGCCTTCTCAATCGCCTTGAGCAGGTTCTTTGAGACTTTGTCCGCAACACTTGAACTCACGCTGCGCGCCCGAAATCCGGGCTTGGCCTCGTCGACCCAAAGGATCTGCCTATCTTTGCCAAGCAGGCGCACCACGAGCGTTGCGTCGTAACGCGTGCCCCCGGATGCCGCGCCACCGTACTGCCAAACGCTTGCCGAATAGCCCACGTCTTTATGGATCTGTCCGATTCCAATGAGGACTGCGTCAGCCACACCCGGGTCTTCAACCACCGAGACTCGACCGCTCCTAACGAGCCTGTTGATTAGCTTTTCCCTGATCAGATCAGCACCCTCAGCGGTTCCGAAAGTATCGACGTAGATCTTCTTCACGTCTCTAAGAGTGCTTGCCTGCTGACACCGGATCAGACCCGGCAAGGTGAAGAAAACAACAGTGAAGACTCTGACTCGCACTTGACGTATGCCGTCCCATTGTACCGAGTACAGATCGTGAGCTTCAAGACTACGGTGCTCGCGCTCTACAACGCTCTGGAACGGTGGTGTTCCTAGCCGCCGGCGGCCGGAATTGCGTTGAGAATATCTGTGGCAGGCGTGCAAAAGGTGGCGGTTGGCCCAGATCATCACCCGTCGGCTGCGCGCTCCGGCCGCTCAAAGCCAACTAGGGGGCGTCGCAGCTAGCACGAGACTTGCTCGCGCAGCTGCGCAACATCATCCGATGACCGCTGAGACTGGTCCCATGCTCACGGTTGTTTTCAACTCGGCTCACCGACCGGTAATGCGGGGGAAAGCAGGGTTAGGAGCGAGGCGAGTTCCACCGCCGGGAGGAGCACGTTTGAGGAGATTCCCTTGAGGCTCCAGTGACGATCTCTGTCCGATGGCGACCCCGGCGGTTGGTTGTGTCGGTGCTACGTACTTTGCTTTCCTGTATTATGGCGTCTGTCGGCGGATTTTTCCGGGAATTCCACGCCAGCCAGCGAGAGATACGATGGCGGCGCATGACGAGATTCTTACGATCCCCGAACTTGCGGCGCTGCTTAAGATCGCCGAAAAGACGGTGTACGTCCTGGCGCAGCGAGGAGACCTCCCCGGTTTCAAGGTCGGTGGCCAGTGGAGGTTCAGCCGCACGGCCATCAACGCGTGGATTGACCTTCAGAGCCGAACTAGAGAAACAACCGGCCAGCGACGGCAGCGGAGGCGGCGAGGATGAGAGGTTCGCCGATCCCGTCCGCGACCACGCGGCCGCCGGCTGGTTGGTCCGGAGAGAGCCGCGCAACCCGGTGGGGCCGGGATATTGGCCCTTACAGTGCCCGCAATACCTCGAAAGGGGCACTCTTGGCCGAGGTCCATGCGGTCTTTCGGCTCCTAGGCGCGGGGGCAAGTATCGCGGAGGTTCAAGCCGCATGCCTGAGCGGCCGAATCCTGCGCCAGCGCGCGCGCGAAACGCGGCGCCAAATCTGGAACGCACTCCACCATCGATACTTCGCGTGGAATCCGCCTCGATGGGTGCTTGCCGATCTGGCCGAAGCCGCCCGAGGCGAAGTGACTGACACGCGCTTCGTGGGCTTGGCCTACATCCACTACGCGCGGCGTGACCGCCTGACGTTCGAGTTTGTCACCGACGGGCTCGCGGCCTCTTGGAGGGCCAGGAATGTCCAGGTCCGCCGCGACGACGTGCTTGACTTCCTGGCCGAGCGCGAAGGCCGGGAGACCCAAGTGAAGCGGTGGCGCGAGACAACGCGAAAGAAGCTTGCGGGCAACATCCTGAGTGCACTGCGAGATTTTGGAGTGCTAGACGGAGTTCGGCGGAAGAAGATTCGGCGGCCCGGGGTTCCGCCGGATGTCGCCCTTCACCTGTGGCGGCTGCTTTATGGGGAGGGGCTCCGCGGGCGCGCCATAGTCGAAGCACCCGATTGGCGTCTGTTCCTGTGGGAGGTGGAGGACGTGAGGTTCGCGCTCGGGGGGCTCCATCTTCCGGAAGACCCAGTTGGAGAGGGACGATGAACGGCGAGTGCGACTGGCGGTGGAAGTTGCGCGAGGCGGTTGATCGTATTCGGACGCGTTACGACCACATCGGGCGCAAGAGCGGCGCCCCGTTTCTTGCCGTAGTCTATCCTCCCGACGCGGAGCGAGCCGTCTTGAGGGAGTGGCGCACCCTCACGGGAACACTGGCTCCGGAGTTTGATGTCCGCACGGTGGATGTGTTGGAGGTGACCTCCGCCGTCGTTCGGCAGTTCGGAGCAGAAACGCTCGTTGAGGCCATGAACGACCCCATGCCGGGTTCCGACCCGGAATCCGAACTGGGGACGATGTGGACCAGTGCGGTGGTTGCTAGCGTCCGGGAGGCTGCCCTCAAGCCGGGCGTCGGGCGTCCGGTGGTGGTGCTGGAACGTCTTGCAGCGCTCTACCCAGTATCAGGGCCGCGCGCAATCATGCAGGCGCTTTGGGAAGGCGACCGCACCACGCTTGAAGGACCAGTGGTGCTGCTCGTGCCGGGCGTCCTCCGCGAAGCACGCGTATACGAGTTCGTGGGGGATCCTGGCAAAGAGGAGTTCATGTATCGGGGAGACATCCTGTGAGGGCGGGCGGAGGACGAGATTGATGAGGCTGGCGGACATTTTCGAGACGCGGATCGAGGAGAAGATCGACCCGGTCATCAAGGTTGGGGAAGTACAGGACGAGGCCAAGCTGGCGTCGGAGATCGGCTCGTACGTGGTGACGCCGACGATCGAAAAGTTCATAGACGAGTTTCTGGAGCATTACACGGACACACTCCGCCTCCAGACCAGCGAGATCGGCGTTTGGATCTCTGGTTACTTCGGCTCCGGCAAGTCGCACCTGGCCAAGATTCTGGCCCTGTTGGTCGAGAATCGAACTTTGCAAGGACACCCGGCCGCGAAACGCTTTGAAAGCCGGATACCGCCAGCCGCGCCGCGGCGCAACTCGATTCTGCGCAGCCTGGCCCGGATCGATCAGTGCTCGACCCAGGTGCTGGCCTTCAACTTGAATACTTTGGTGGACAGCAGGACCAGTCCCCTTCCCCGCCTGCTTCTTTCGCAGTACTACCAAGCCCGCGGGTACTGCACCAACCTGATTTACGCGCGGGTGATCGAGCGTGAGGTGGACCGCCGCGGAAAACTGGCGGACCTTCACGCCGAAGTCGCTTCGCTCGCAGGTCGACCCTGGACCGAGATCCAGAGGAATCCCGCGTTCTATTCCAAGCTTCTGTTCGAGGCAGCCTGCAAGGTTGCCTCGGAAGCCTTCAAAACGCCGCAGGAGGTCTCCCAAGCGCTAAAAGAAGCAGAGAAAGGCGAGCTGTACAACGTCCAGTTCCTGGTCCAGACCATGCTGGACGACTTGGCCTTGCGCGAAAGCCAGATCAGGAAACCCGCGCGGATCCTCCTGGTGCTGGACGAATCCGGGCAGTGGATCGAGGACGATGCGAGCCGACTGGCTCAGCTCCAGGCTTTGGTGGAAGAAGCTGCCATCCGGGGTCAAGGCAAGATCTGGATCTTCGTCACTACCCACGAAGACATGGGGGCGGTGTACCAGAACGCTCGGGCGCTTCAGGCCGACATGAAGAAAATGGAGGGGCGCTTCCGGTTCAAATGGTCGCTGACCACCGAGAACATAGAGCTGGTGCTGGAAGACCGGATCTTCAAGAAGAAGATCTCCGGCCGGAATGCAGTAGAGGCAGTCTACGATGCCGCGCCGGGCGTGTTGCGAGGGCTGGGCGAGCTCGCCAACGTCGAAGGACGGCGCTTGCCGGACTGTGAGCGGGACCGGTTTGTTACGTTCTACCCGTTCTTCCCATATCAGATCCACCTGATTCCTGAGGTTGTGAAGAGCCTCCGATCGAAGGGCGGTCGCGGCGAGCAGTTGTCCGGGTCCACGCGCACGCTGCTCGCCATCAGCCAGGACATCCTGCGCGTTGGACGCCGCCCGTACCTGCAGGCCGAGGTCGGGGAGTTGGTTTCGTTTGATGAGGTGTACGGTAACCTTGCGGGTGAGGGCGAAGTCAGCCCGGACGTGCGGCGCGAGCTTGCGTTAGTTGACCAGGTTGTCCCCGGCGCCACAGCGCTGACGCGCCGCGTGGCCGAGGTCCTCTTCCTGATGCAGGACATCAAGTACGTACCGCGCACGGTCGACAATCTGGCCCGGCTGTTGGTTGAATCGGCCTGGGACGATCTTCCGACCTTAGTTGCGCGGATCCGGCTTGAACTGGATCGTCTTATCGCCGCGAAAATGGTGGCCCAGATCGGCGAAGAGTACGAGTTCCTCACCGGCGAGAGGCGTTCATTTGAAGAGGAAGTCGCGCAACGCGCGGCGGAACTTCGGCACGCCGACCGGGAGGCGGGACTGGCCAAGCACTTTGTCTACGATCCCGAGAAGAAGAAGAATCACCTGCACGCCCTCTTGGACTTCCAGACGGTCCTTTACAAAGACACCGAGTTTCCAGTTCGGATGAGCATGGACGGGAGCGTTGCTTCCAAGGAAGGCGCCATCGAGGTGCGCATCTTCTCCCCCTTGGCCGCGTTGGGCGGGACGAAAGTCACGGACCTGGAAGACCAGAGTTTGCGCCCGGATGAACAGCAGACCATCTTTGTCCTCTGCGACCGTATCCCGGGCTTCGATCAGGACCTGAACCGCTTCCTGGCCATGCGCGAGGTCATCAACGCCTGGAAGGGTGACCCGTACAAGTCCGAAGAGGCGCGCCGACTGGCAGAAGAACGCGAGATCAATGATCTCGAAAAGCTGGCGCGCAAGGTGCGGGAGGCATTCAAGACGGGCATCCGGCAGGCGCACATCATCTTCCGGGGTTCAAGCCGCGCGTTGCCCTCCCGCCCCGGGCAGAAGCCCGGCGACATCCTTCGTGCGGAACTGGCCGCCTTTTGGCCCACCTTATACCCGAAGTTCGAAAGGGTGCCCGTACGGATCGCTCGGGAACAAGAAGCCATCCTGGACGTCTTGAAAGGCGAGAGAAATCTGGCGCCCGACGTGCAGAGGCTCCGCCTGTTCGACAAGAGCGGCGCCCTGGATCCCCACTCTCCGCTCCTGGACGCGATTCGCGTCTTCCTGGCCAGCCGGCAGAGCAAGAAGGAGCGCACCCTGGGCCAGAACCTGTTGGATGAGTTCAGCGCCCCGCCGTATGGCTGGGATCCGAATGCAGTGCGAGTCGGGGTGGCGGCTTGTGTCCGAGCCGGTGTCATCAAAGTACTCATCGGGAAGATGGCCTACACCAACCCGGCCGACCCGGTGCTTCAGAAGGCGCTGCGCGACAGCCGGGAGTTCGGCAGGGCCGAGTTGGTGCTGGAAGAGGCTGAGGTCAGCCCAGAAGTGCTGGAAGAGACGCGCACGCTGCTGATGAAGCTTACGGGCAAGCGGAAGATCGACGAGACGCCGGCAGCGCTGCACGAAGCCATGGAAACCTTCGGCCGGGAGGTGCTGGCTCGCGCCGAAAAGGTGCTTGACTGGGCAGAGCCGGCAGGGTTTCCTCGGCCGGCCGCCTTTGACGAAGGGAAGGAGGTCTTGGAGGGCGTGCTTGCTCTCACAGCCCCTGTGCACCGGGTCAAGGAAATTCACGCCCGTGCGGAGGACTTGAAGCGCGGGGTCGAGGCCATTGACCAGCTCTCGGCATTCCGTGAGAAGTGGGGCGCCGCCTTCACCGACTTGAGGAACCTGGCCGGCCAGCTCCGGGCCATCGAACACCTGTTGCCGCCGGAGGGCTCCTGCCACAGTTTTCTGGGAGAATACCAGGCAGCACAAAGCTGCGCCCGGTTTGCGGAGCCTGAGATCTGGAAAGGAATCCAAGGAGCGAAGGCCGGCGCGGAGCTGGAGCTTCAATCCCTGCTCGATGCCTGGCGGCAGGAAGCCCACCAGATCGCCCGCGGCGCGCTAGAGCGCCTGCCCGACGATCTTCGCCGCGAGCAGTTTCCCGAGGAACTGGGGAACAAACTGGCCGCTGTCCTCGAAGCCTTTATTGCCGCTCTGGACCGGGAGACTGAGCCTGCGCGTGTGGCAGCGCTCCCGGCACGTGCGCAAAGCTTGGTCAGCCAGTTGCGAGATGCGCTCCGGCGGGAGATCGAGAAGCGGATTCCACCTCTGGAACCAGGCGAGCGGCCGCGTCCGGCGAGAGAGGTCCGGGCAGTTCGCTTGTCCGATGTCGCGACGGTGCGCCGAGTGCGCACGGTGGAGGAGTGGGAGGGCGTGCAGAGGAAACTTGATGAACGGGTGCGAACTTTGTTGCGGGATTTCGATGTGGAGCTTGAGTGATGAAGACCGAGCTTCACTTAATTGGAGTCTCAGCCGGGGACGCGACCTTAATTCGACATGCGGATGCAGACCGCGTCTACAATGTCCTGATCGACGGTGGGATCAACCGCCAGACCGCTCACGAATACTTGCTTGCCAATGACATTCGGCGGCTTGACTTGGTAGTGGCCTCCCATCTAGATTACGATCATCTCGGAGGGCTGCTCGCTATCTTTGAGGACCGGCAAATTTCGATCGGCGAATACTGGACTTTCGACCTCGACATACTAAAAGTGTTTCTGGAAAGCGGCGTCATCCCGCCTCCCCGACTCCAGCAACCGAAGTATGTACTCCGGTTCATGGCGGCGTGGACCTTGGCACGGGGCTGGGATGCCCGACAGCAGGCGGCCAAGCGAGAAATTCCTTGTAAGCAAGTCGTGGCCGGGGACGTTACCCGCTTCGGAGGGCTTGTGTTCGAGGTTCTTTATCCGACGGCCGACTTCCTTGAGTACCTGCACTCGCCAGAGACACTCAAAAGGATCTTGGAGAAGGGTGCTATCCCACTCGAGTGGAAGATCGGCCGACATCCGCATTCCCCGCAGGAGGTCCGCGAGGAAGGCAGACGGAGGCGGCACCGGCGGGTGCGGTTCCCGAGAGAGGATAAGGTCATCGCGCAATGGGTCGAGAGCGTCGAGAAGCGGTTTGAAGACTGGCTGGCTGACGACGAGCAAGCTCTGGGATTGGTGAGCAGTTATCAGTGCGAAGCCCGTGAAGCGAGGAGCCTGTGGCGGGAATTCCCAAAGGGTGAAGAGCCCGGACCGCATCCGCGAGAGTTGTGCAATGAGGACACGATCCTAAACGACTTGAGTTGTGTGTTCCGAGTCTCGGTCGTCGGACGCGAGGGTTTCACATCCCTCCTTTTCACGGGTGACTTGGAAAACTGGACCCCGCTCATTGTGGCGAACGCCTCGCGCCTTCGATGCGACGTTCTCAAAGTGCCGCATCATGGCAGTGACAGCGTTGGGTGGTCGCCAGAGCACGCCTTTGAATTCCTCATAGCGCGGGCTCAACGGCTCCGGAGGTCGCCCTGGTGGCTATGGTGCGAAGAGTGGTGCCGGCGATATTGTTGGGAGGGGCACCCCAGGACCGGCCGGTGGCCGACGGGTGGCGTCGAGGACATACTCGATATCGCGGGGCCCGCGCAAGCTGTGGTGTTTCCCTTTCCGCGGCACGGCTTGCCGTCACAGACGGTAATGCGGCTGATGGACCAACGGGGAGTCGTGATTCATGCGAACAGGGCGGATGGCTCCGACTTGCGGTCTTCCGGATCTCGCCTTCAAGACCGGGTATTGGAGATCGCCTGATGGTTGCCAAACTCACGCTCAGGGCGCTAGTGCTCGAGCTTCGTCATGAGCTCGAGGCCGATCTGGAGCGACGTCTGGCCTCGATCGGGGTGCGCCGGGAGCGGCCGCCGGTGCCTGTGGACGAGCTTCCGCACCTCTGTCGCGAGGACGTCGAAGCCCGGCATGTGGTGGATGCGTTCTTGAAGAGCCGGGGCCAAGCGGCGATTCAGGACTTCATCCGCGAGGCCGCTTACACCTGGGCCAACCGCCTGCTCGCGCTGCGATGCCTGGAGGCGCGGGGCCTCATTGATGAAGTGATCCTTCAAAAGGATGCTTACGGGGGGCGCTCGCTTCAACATTACCGCCTCGCCCGCAAGCAGCCGGAGCGTTGTTCGGGAGAGGATGAGGGCCTCTACGCCGTCTTGTTTGACGAGTTCAAGCGTCGGGCCGGCGAGCTCCCCCAGTTGTTCGACCCGAAAGCGCCTGAAGTGGCCTTGCGGCCCTCCGTGGCCGCACTGAAGAGGTGCATCGGGCTGCTTTCGGGAACCGAGATTCCGAAGGGGCAGGAAGCCGCAACGGATGAAGTCTTCATGGCCCCGGACGCACTCGGCTGGGCCTACCAATTTTGGAACACGGAAGAGAAAGACCAGGTTTTCGAGAAGGTCCGCACTCAAAAAGGCACCAAGATCGAAGGCGCCGAGATCATTCCGGCAAGCTGCATCTACACCGAACCTTACATCGTGAAGTTTCTGGTACAGAACTCGCTGGGGGCACTCTGGATGGGAATGTACCCGGACTCGCGCCTCTCGGACGCCTGGGAATATTTCGTCCACGGGGCGGACCGCGTTCCCGTAGCGAAGAAGCCTGTCCGCGAGATCACCTTCCTCGATCCCGCTTGCGGCAGCGGGCATTTTCTCATCGAAGCCTTCGAGCTTTTCTATGGAATGTACCAGGAGGAAGGCGAGATTACCGAGCCTGCCGCCATCTGCGCCTCCATCCTGGAGAACAACCTTCATGGCATCGACATAGACGGGCGCGCCATTCAAATCGCCGCGCTAGCCTTGCTAATGAAAGCCAAGGAAAAGGCGCCCGACTTCGTCCCCCGGCGGGTAAACCTGGCGGCCACGAATATCCATCTGTCCTCGGACAAGGATCACCTGGATGCCTTTTTGCGCAAGCACCCCGAGGACCAGCCTCTCAAGCCGGCGCTGCTGGAAATCTTCAGGGGGCTCCAGCACGCCGATGAATTGGGGTCTTTGATCCGGATCGAGCAGCCCGTCGAGAAAGAGCTTCGGTACCTGTGGGGGAAGGACACGGAAAGGGGACTTCTCCGAGACCAGGCCGGGGACCCAGAAGCCTGGAAGCGCGGCGTCCTGGCGCGCCTGCGCGAGCATTTTGAAACGGAGGCTAACGCGCCCGACTTGAGCACGGCGTTTTTCGGCCGGGACGCTGAGAAGGGGCTGACGCTGGTGGACTTGCTGGCGCGCCGCTATGACGTGGTCGCCACCAATCCGCCCTACATGGGATCGAAGAACATGGCGGCAGTGGTAAAGAGTCACGTGGAAGGGCATTTCCAAGCCGGCAAGCGCGACCTTTACGCGGCGTTCATCCTCCGTGCCATCGAGCTGGCAAAGGACGGCGGCAGGGTCGCCATGGTCACACAGCAGTCCTGGATGTTTCTACGCTCGTTTGCCGACCTGCGCTCGCTGGATGACGAAAAGCTAGATGACGAAAAGCGAGATGACAAAAAGCGAGATGACAAGAAGCGAAAGAAAGATGAAAGGGCGTTCCGCGGGGTGTTGCGGCAAACCACGATCGAGACCCTGGCGCACCTTGGTGAGCATGCGTTCGAGGATGCCGCGGCGGCAGGCGCCTTCGTGGTCATGTTCGTCCTGGCCCGCGCGGCGCCCAAACCTGAGCACCGCCTGACGGCTTTCCGGCTGATCGGGCCGAAAAGCCCGGAGGAAAAGGATGGGTTGCTGCGCCAGGCTGTCCGCGATGGCGCCTCCGCAGTCAGCTTCAAGCCCCAACAGGCGCGGTTCCTGACGATTCCGCAGACGCCGCTGTGCTACTGGTTGCGGGACAGGTTCTTTGAGCTGCTCGCTGGGAGGACACTGGGGGACGTGGCCTCGGTGGCAACAGGCCTCCAGACGTCAGATGATCCGCGCTTCGTGCGCTTCACGTGGGAGGTGCTGCCACAGGAATGGGCGCGGCCTGTGCGTGCACGGCGCTGGGTGCCGTTTGAGAAGGGCGGCGGCTATGGCAAGTGGTTCGGGCACCACTGGTGGGCCGTGGACTGGGAGCACAACGGGGCGCGGATCAAGGCGTTTCCGCGCAGCTTCATTCGCAACGAAGAGCGCTATTTCAAGGAGGGGTGGACGTATAGCTACATGGCAAGGGGGAGTTTGGGCTTGCGGTGTCAAGACGGCAGCGTCTTCGGCCACAAGTCTCCGGGCATATTCCCGAGCGACGATGCGGCTGCTGTGCAGGCCGTGGCGAACTGCCGTACAGCCAGCATAATGGCACGTGCTATCAGCGCATCAATCCAACTGCCCGAAGGATGCGTGACACAGATTGCTTACCCCGACGTTGATTCGGATGCGTTTGCTGTTTTCCCGGCTACCTGCGTCTGCTTGAAACGTTGGCTCGTGGCACTCGATGCCACCGAGCGCAGCTTCGCCGTTCCGAGCCACGGCGGCGCCGAGTCGCTGGCGGCGGCCCATGAACGTGCCACGGCGGAAGCCCAGGCAGTGGCGGCCGTACTCCACGCGCTCGAAGGCATCTCGGAGCGGGAGGTCTTTGCCGCCTACGGCATCGCTGGTGATGACCTGGCCGCAGTGCTCGACGAAACCGGTACGCCCGCAGGCTGGTTCCCCCTGATTGAAGGATACGACCAGCTCCCACCGCTGCCCGAAGGACTGGAAACCCCGCAGGAGTTTCTCGCTCGGGTTGCAGCCGAGCCCCGCACGGCGCTTGCCGCCGCCGAACTGACGGCGCTGAAGGCGCGCCTTAGGGCCTTGTACGAAGCCGGGCCGGGAGCGAAGACCGAAATCGAAGAGAGCGAAGCCTTGCCGAACGACGATGAGGAAGAAGAGGAGGCGCCCGTCTCCGGCGCCCGAATCCCCATCCCTGCCGAGACCTTTCTCGAAGAGTTGTCTCAGAAGCTCGAGATCCACCCGATCACGGTCTACTGGCTCTTATGTGAGCTGCGGGCGGAGGGCGTCGTCTGTGCGGCCGAGCAGCGCCGGTTCGTCGAAGATCTGTTCAGCGTCATGGTGCTGCGCCTGCTGGGCCACCGTTGGCCGCGCCAGATGGAAGCGGGCGAGTCGCCCGCGCCTTGGCAGGACCGCGACGGCATCATCCCCCTGACGGAAGGCACAGGCGAGCCAACGTTGCTCGCCCGTGTTAGGGCGCGGCTGGCAGAGGATTTCGGCCCCGATCGGACGAAGGCCATCGAGGCGGAGTTCGCCGACATCGTGGGCAAACCGCTCTCCGAGTGGCTGGGCTCGGAGTTCTTCCGGCGCCATATTTCGCAGTTCCGCAAGCGTCCCGTCGCCTGGCAGATCGAGAGCACACCCGAGGAGAACAGCGGGCGCCGCGGGCGCGGCCGGCGGCGTGCGCCGGCCTTCTCATGCCTGGTCTATTACCACCGCCTGGATGCCGACCTGCTGCCCAAGCTGCGTAGCCATTACGTGGGTCCGCTCCGGGCGCGCCTTGAGACCGAACTTTCCGGGCTGGAGAAGATGACGCGGCGCACTCCAGATCAGGACGCGCGGCGCCTCGAACTGGAAGAGAACCTCGCGGAGTTGAGAGCGTTCGATGCCCGGCTGGAGCGAGTGATCAACAGCGGCTTCGCCTCGCAGACGCTCGAAGCGATCGCCGCGGCCGAGCCGCTCGACCAGTGGACCTCGCGTGATGGTAAGTTACCCGCGCCGGCCTCGCGCGAGGCGTTCCTGATGCAGGAACAGAGGTACGATCCCGACTTGAACGATGGTATCCGCGTGAATATCGCGCCGCTTCAGCACGCCGGCCTTCTGGCGGCTCCGGTGCTCGCAGCCAAAGATGTCGAGAAGGCCATCGCCGACCGCGCCCGATGGCGCGCCGACGAGCGCCGCTGGTGCCGCGAAGGCAAACTGCCCAGGCCCGGGTGGTGGCAGGCAGGAGCCGAGCAAGGATGAGCGGAGAACTGCTTTTCGAAGTCCGCACGCCGCTCGGCTTCTCAGTGCGGTGTACGCGCCAGTATTGGGATTTCATTATCAGGTACAAGCATCCGTCCTTGGCCGGCCATGAGGAAGACATCCGCTTGGTCCTGGCCGACCCGGACGAAGTCCGGCGCAGCCGCAAAGATCCCGAGGTGCTGCTGTTCTACCGCGGAGCCAAACCGCGGTGGCTTTGTGCTGTGGCGCGGCGGGAGAATGGATATGGGTTTCTGATCACCGCATACCTGACCGAGGCGATCAAGGCCGGGGAGATTTTATGGACAAGATCCGAGTGATACACGACGCAGCAGGGCACACGCTGACCGTGTGGCTGGACGATCCCTCGCTGGAACACGTTTGTGAAGAGACAGCCGAAGAGGTGGTGCTCATGAAAGACCGCGACGGACGGGTGATCGGTTTCGAGCTCTTGCATTACCGGCCCAAAGGCGCGGAAGCCACCCTTGCGGTTGAGACTGTGGTCCGCTCAGAAGCCTGAACTGCCGGGGGTCTCGTGGCTTCGGAAGTAACGCTTCGCTCGTGGCTTCGCTCGGAAATTGCCGGTGTGTTGTCCCGCAAGGTTACCCCGCCCCCCCTCGTGATCTGGTGCGACCCGCAGCGGGCCTGGCGGGAACTGCTGCGCGCTGCGGCGGAGGGAGGCGCCTTTGAACTGTGGTGCGACGAGGCCCATGAACTTGTGCTTCGGGAGCGGCTGCTGGCCGCGCCCAGCGCACCGCGGGTCGTCTGGCTTCCTGTGGCAAGGGACGGGATCACCTTTCTGAAAGTCTTCGAACTCCAGGCTGAAATGGTGTGGACTGAGCCGCTCATTTCGGCGCTGGCTCGCTTCGGCGTCGAGCTGCCCCGAGATCAAGAGGCGGAACTGCGCGATTTACTTCCGGCTCACGCTGTGGAATGGGTCGACCGCCCGCGCTCGGCCTGGCGTGAACTGACGCCCGGCGCCGCGAAGTCAACCCTGGTGGACGACGATCAGGTCCTGTCGGCCCTTGCGCGGACGGGAGTTCCGCTCGCCGGCGTAGTGGGTGCTGAGCGTTTGAGCATTCTTGTCCGCCGGGCAACCGACGACTTTGGCCTGCCCGCGCCGGTAGCCGGCAACGAGGACGACTGGCGCATAGAGGCGACGGCGCGGCTGCTCGTGACCGAGGCCACAGTCAAGGTCCCGGCGGACCCGCCTCGCGAGGCGGCCCGCCTGATCCCTCCAGGCCTTGCGCGCGAGAATGCGCTCAAGCTGCTGGAGCGATGGCAGAGGCATATCGATCTGATGGAGTCCTTTGAGGTTCAGATCCCCAAGGCCGACGCGGTGACTACTCTGTCTTACTGGGCGAGGAACCTGGCGCACAGCGCGCCGCCGCTGGCTTCGAGGGCCGCCGAAGAGGCGCTCTTCCAGAGAGAAGTTGACCAGTTGGCATCGCTTGAGGAGTTCGAGGAGCTCGCAAAACGCCTCGAGGAGAGCGAAACATTCTATGCCGCACACGCGCGCGGGTTTTGGGGCAGCCGAGCCGAGTCGCGGGTGCCCTGGCAAAGCCTGGTGACACTCGCGCGAGCTGCTGCTCTCCTACGACAACAGTTCGGCGTCGAGAAACAGTGGAGGCACCCGCGTGACGCGGTAGGCTGGTTCACGACCAACGGCTGGGAGGTTGACCGGCACGGAGAAGCGCTCTTCCGCCATGATCCCAAACTGCCTGGAGGTTTGCATGGTGTTCGGGTAAGGCTTCGGCGGGCCTACCTGCGTCACCTGGACCGGTCCAACGCCGCTTTCTCTGATCTTCTCCACCACGAGGGTGTCGATGCGCTCGGCCTACCGTTCGCCGGGGAAATCCTTGCTGGCCTTCATCCGGCGAAGGAACCCCTGGCAGTGCTTGTGCTCGACGCGTGCCGCTACGACTTGGGCGCACGGCTGGCTGAGGCCCTGAACAAAGGGGAGCCTGTCCCCCGGGCAAGAGTGGAGGCGGCGCGGGCGCCCTTGCCATCAATCACCGCGCTAGGAATGCCCTTTGCGCTGGCGGAGGAGGCCTCTGGCTTGGTGGTGGAACTCACTGCAGGTCCCCAGGCTCAGTGGCGGGTCACGGCTCAGGACGGTGCGCACGACCTGGCGGCCGCGGACGGGCGCAAGGAGTGGCTGCGGCGGAGATTCAAGCTCAAAGCTCAGTCGATCACGAACGTCAAAAGCGTACTCGAGTCGCCGCCGGCCCCGAAAGAGGCCGGCCGGTTGCTATTCGTCTTCGGAGACGAATTCGACGTCCTGGGACATGAAGGGGAGCTTCAGTTCACGGGCGCCGAGGAGTACCTCGAGCGCTACGTCAGAGCCATCCGGCGGCTGCGGGAGGCGGGCTATCCAAACGTGGTGGTCGTAACTGACCACGGGTTTCTCCACTGGGAACCCGACGCCGATGAGGTGGAAGAACCTCCGAGTGGCGAGATCGTTTGGCGGTCGCGCCGCGCAGTGGTGGGCCGGGGACTGAAGCATCCGACGGCGATTGCAGCAGCAGTGCCCGGCAGTGATCTGGAGTGCCGGGTGCCGCGCAGCGTCAACGCCTTTCGTACCTACGGCCGCTTGGGCTACTTCCATGGCGGCGCCACGCTACAGGAGTTGGTCATCCCGGTGGTCATCTTCCGTTGGCCGAGAAAGGCCGAGAAGGTCGCGGCCGTGCTGACGCCTGTAGCGGAGATAACCTCGCTGAAGCCGCGGGTCGAGGTGCGGCCAGGCAGCAGCGGTCGTCTGCCAGGATTCGGAGCCGAAGTGGGCGTGACCGGGCGGGAGGTGACCGTGAAGGTTGTGGAGCCGGCAACTGGCCGCCGTCTGTTCAAAGCAGCTGCGAGCGTGAGGATTGAGCCAGACGGCGAGCCGATTTCATTGGTTCTCGAGCGTGAGGCAGGTGAGAGCTGTGCGCGGGGTAGCCGGCTCCAGCTAGAACTGCGCGATGCCGACAACGATGAGCTGCTCGACCGTTGCGAGGTCGAACTCAAAGTTGATCTTGAGGAGTGGGATTAACTATGGGGGAAGCCGAGGCAATGAGGGACCTCAGTCCGTCTATTGACGAGATCCCGGTTGACGACTTGGACCGGAAACTCCTGGAAGCGTTTGCCGGGCGAGTGGTTCGGAAGGATCTGGTCAAGAAGCTCAAAGTCGGCTTCAACGTGCCTGTCTACGTGTTGGAGTACTTGCTCGGTAAGTACTGCTCGACGACGAATCGTGCGGAGATTGAATCCGGCCTGGAGCAGGTAAAGGAGATCATCACGGAACGCATTGTCCGAGCTGATCAGGGCGAACTGATCAAGGCGCGCCTCCAGAAGCATGGTTCCATGAAGCTCATTGACCTCTGCACGGTGACGTTCGACGAGAAAGACCAAGGGGGGAAATACTGGGCGCGGCTGGCCACCAGTGGCCTCGAATACGTGCACATCGACCCGGAATTGGTGCACCGCCACGAGCGGCTTTTCACTGGCGGGATCTGGGCCAACATCGAGCTGGTGTACGACGAGACGATCGTGCATCGCGGGGTTACGCGCCCCTTCGTTCTCCAGCGGCTTGCGCCGATCCAAATTGCCAGCGCCCGGTATGACGAGTTTGTGGAGGGGCGCCGCCGGTTCACGCGGGATGAATGGATCAACGTTCTGTTGCGCACCATGGGCTACGAGCCCACCCACCCAGACTTCACGCCGCGGCGCAAGTGGCTGTATCTGGTGCGGCTGATCCCGTTGGTGGAAAAGAATTACAACCTCGTCGAGCTGGGCCCGCGAGGCACTGGCAAGTCCTACGTGTTCCGCGAGCTCTCTCCCTATTCCATTCTCCTTTCTGGGGGGCAGGTAACGATTCCGAAGCTGTTTGCCTCCAACGCTCCACCTTACGAGCCGGGGCTGGTCACGCGTTGGGACTTGGTGGCCTTTGATGAGGTGGCGGGGTCGCACTTCAAGAAGCCCGAAGACAAGCAGTTGTACAAGGACTACATGGAGCTGGGCTCCTTCTCACGCGGTAGCGCTAAGGGGACCATCCAGGGAGAAGCCGGTTTTGTCTTCAACGGGAACCTGGACGGGGACGTGGAGACCATCGCCCGGACCTTTCATCTGTTTCTGCCTTTCCCGGACACGGTTCGCAACGACATGGCGTTTCACGACCGGTGGCACGCCTACCTTCCGGGTTGGGAGTTGCCCAAGATGCAGCCGAGTTACTTCACCGCCCACCTGGGTTTTGTGGCCGACTATATCGCCGAGATCTTTCACCACTCGCTGCGGCCAAGAACATTTGCGGACGTCTACGACCGCTACTTTCAGCTTGGCAGCCACGTGGAAGAACGGGATCGGAAGGCCATTGCCAAGACCACATCGGGCTTGATCAAGCTCATCCACCCCGACGGTGTGTGTTCCAAAGTGGAGGTCGAAGAATACCTGCGCTTTGCCATCGAGCTGCGCCGTCGCGTTAAGGAGCAGCTCCGGCGGATGGGGGGCGTCGAGTATGCGCGGGTGAACCTCTCCTACATCGATCGGGAAACGCGGCAGGAGTTTTTCGTGAGCTGCAAAGAATTGGGCGCTACCGAGCTGATACCGGCTGAACCTCTGCCGCCCGGCGACGTGTTCACGGTTGGGTACGACGCCGATGAGCGCCGGCTCGCGCTGTTCCGCATACAGTGCTCGGTGGCGCCGGGTGGGGGGCGATTTTCGGTCGTAGGGGTGACGTCTAAAGGCATCCGGGAGTCGGCTCGGATGGCTTACGACTACCTGCGGAGCTCAGGGAAGAAGATTGGGATCGATCGCGACCTCAGTGAGTACGACGTAAGCATCCAGGTCATGAGCTTGACGCCGGGGAAGGATGCCACGGACATCGGGATGGCGTTCTACATTGCGCTGCTGTCGGCCACCCTCGGCCGGCCGATCGGGGCGCAACTGGTCGTTCTGGGCCAGATGAGCCTGCATGGCGTCCTAAGCCGCGTTGACAGCCTCGGAGACAAACTGCGCGTGGCGATGGATGCCGGCGCCCGGCGCGTGCTCATCCCCACCGAAAACAGCCGGGACTTTGCCACACTTCCCGCCGAGATCCTGGACAAGCTCCGCATTGAGTTTTACAGCGAGCCCAGCCAAGCCGGCTTTAAGGCACTGGCAGAGTGAGCTACGGTGGGGCACCGCTCGGTCAGCTGCTGCTACTTGGTCATAAACGTCTTGCGGCCCAAATAGCAGATCAGGTAGGATTGCCGCATCCCAGCCTCAGGAGCGCCAGACGGCCAGCGGCGGCGTCAGGTTGTACTTGACGTTGCTCCCTTCGCCGACTTTGATCCGGCGCGACTCGTACACCACGTGAACCCCGAGCGTCCGCAGGCGGCTCCGCGACTCCGGCTCGTCCCGCCAGAGCTCGGGCAGGCTCAGCAGCGAACCAATGACGGGCGCACCGGCCGGCGGCGTCCACAGCGGCCAGCGCACCCTCCAGTTCTCTCCGCGCGAGCTTTCTCCGCCGCGCCAGGCGCGTACCGCGATGCCGCCCCGAACGGGCATGGCCGGAAACAGGCGCAGGGCTTCGAAGGCCAAACGGTTGGCCCCCCAGATCGTTAGGGGAGTGTCGGCGCTCGGGTCTCGATCCATCAGCGCGTAGCGGCGGTCCTCCGCCAGATCGAGGCGTAACGAAAACTTTTTGTCCTCGGCGAGCCATGGTCCGAACAACGCTCTTTCGAAGTGGTGCGCGCCGCAACGAGTCATCAGTTGCGCCACACTACCGAGAAAGTGTTGATGCCCGGAGCCGCTCACCAGCGCCCATGGAGTCGCGCTCATCCGCTCCTCCGGTTCAGCCGCATCGGCCACGCCATAGGCCGCCACCAGGTCCGCCCAGCGGCGGTCGCGGGCGCTCGCCTGGTGCGCCGCCCTGTCGATGTGTGCGAGAAACTCGGCATTCGGCTTGTTCAGATCCTCGCCCAGTTCCACGCTCGGATCGGCCGGGCGGCCGCCTGCTGACGGCCGCGAAAGCTGCGAGACGAGCAGCTCGAGCAGGCGCTCCCGCCGCTCCGCTTCGCTCAGGCCTTCCAGTGCACCCGCCGGCTCTCCATCGACGAGAAGCCGCGGCCTCGATCCGCTCCAAGCCAGCCGCGCGCGCCAGCCCGCATCCTCCAGCGCAACCACCGCGCCCAGCGCCGCCAGAAACCCGAGCGGATTGTCTCCGCGCGGGCCGGTAAGCTCAAACTCGATCACGGCTCACCTCCAGCGACTCTTCCTCTTCCGAGCGGCGATGATCAGCGAGTCGAAAGATCGCCTCCAGGTACGCCAGGCCCCACCATCCATACCGACGGACCAGCGTCCAGAACCGCTCGGCGATTCCGCGGTCCAGGCGCTCGAGCCCGTGGTCGCTACGGCCTTCCAGCCGCAGGCCGTCGTGCTGCAACTCGAAGCGGACCGGGTCCGGGTCAGCAGAGGCGGGCGCGAAAGGGCGGGCGAAGCCGTGATGGGCGGCGATCAGATGCAGCACCAGGTCCCAGTCGTGCGCTTGCTCGATCAGCGGCCGGCAGGATGAAACCAGCGCCACCGAGGCCAGCTCATGCCGGGCCCCGTCCCGGTAGCGCGCCATCTGCCGCGCGCGCCGCAAACTGCGCCGGTCACGCGCGCTGAGCCCGGACTTGGCGAGCGGCTGCTCAGCCAGACTCGCTGCGATCTCGTCGCCGCCGTGCAGCCAGACTTGGAAACGGGGATCGGCCTTGCCGACGTCATGCAGCCAGGCCGCCAGCGACAGGTCGTCACGAAGCTCCCCAGGAAGGTCGAGTCTCTCGGCGAACCGGCGCACCCACTCCTCGACGCCCCGGCTGTGCTCGGCCAGGGTTACGGCAGAGGCCGCGAGCGAGGACTCGGCGGCGGTGTTCCAGTCCTCGCCCCGGCCCTTCCGGCCGACGACGGCGAAGCTGCGGTCAACCTCCACAGCGCGCAGGCGCGGCTCGGCCGCCAACCGGTCGGCCAGCCGGCGCAGCCACTTCGGAAGAGATCCGGTTGCGGCGATCCGGCGAAGACTGACAGCCGGCTCCTCCGCATCCGGCTCGCCGGCGGCCCAGCGCCGGAGTTCGTCGAGCGCCCGGCGGGCCTCCTCGACCCCTTCCAATCCGTCGAAGTGGCCGGCGGCGGCGTCGAGACGCAACACGGGCCTACGCCCCGCAGTGAAGGCGACGGTGTCGCCGATGTCTATTACCGGTTCCGCGCTGGCCGGATTCCAGCCCATCCCATCACAGCCGCCGTAGCCGGCCGGAACGACGACCACGTCCCCCGGACGGATGCCGTCGGCCGGTACGGTCTCGGACTCGCTCGGCCCTCGCCAGCGAAGCACCCATCTGGGGGCGCCGTTCGCCTTGCGGTCCAAGACGGCGGCCTCGAGGTCTCCCCCGTCGTTCTCCTCCGGCTCCGCGGCGCTCAGCCATTTGCGGCACTCCCAAATCGGGACCGTGCAGCCCTCGCCCGGCGCGGGCGGTTGCACAGCCACCCGGTCGATCCAGACCTCCCGGTTGTTCTCGGGTAGATCCGCGCGCCAAACGATGGTCACGTCCGGACCGGCCTGGGTGACGCCGTGAAGAAAGGCGCCAATCTCAGGGTCCGGCTCCGGCGGCGGGCTGGTCTGAACCAGCAGGTCCAGATGTGCGGGCAACAGCCGGTAGGCTGTCCGCGCGGGCTGGCAGAGCCGCGCCAGTTCGTCGCCTCGCGGCAGCCGCGCCTGAAGTTGCTCGATGCCGAAATCGACCACAGGGGGTGAACCGGCAGCCTCCTGGTCCAGCCAACGCCAGGTGTGACCGAGCGCCGCGCCGTAAACTGGATCGGCGAATCTCTCGAGCCGATCCAGATCGACCTCGCTCGACAGGGCCACGACAGCCCCGGGCGAAAGCTCGCCCGCGCCGATCGCCTCAATACGCACGGCTCTGTCTCCCAGGCGATCCAGGCGGCCGAAGCGCTGGCGCAGCGCATCGAGCGGCGCGATCTCGCTGATCAGGAAGTCGAAGTCGAAGTTGGCGCCGACTTCGATGCACTGTGTGGCGACGACGGCCACAGGACCGGCAGGCGCCTCGGAGCGGCCCGCCCGGATCCAGGTCAGCCAGCTCTCGATCAGCCGGTCGCGTTCCCACGGCCGGACCTTCCCCGTCAACAGCAGCTTGCGCGATTCTTCCACCGGCAAGGCATCATAGATCGCCCTCGCATCGCGGACGCGGTTCACGACAATCCCGAGCACGCCGGCGCGCATGCGGCGGAGCGTCTCTCCGGCCCGTTCTACGATCGCCTCGACCAGCGCCTCGCGGCCGGGCTTGCGCCGGCTGTCGACCAACACAAGCTCGACCGGCTTGGAGGCGCCGAGCCGGCGGCCGAGCACGGGGTGGCGGCGGTCCTCCTCTTCCAGGCCGAAATCCGCCTTCTCGCCCAGGGTCGCCGAGAGCAGTACGACGCCGATGGGTTTGCCAATCTGGTGTTCCGCGAAGTGTTGCCATTGGTCGGCGATCCAGGTCAAAGTCTGGCAGAACGGGCGGGCGCAGTGGGCCTCGTCGACGAAGATGAGGCTATCCCGGCCGAGCAGGCCGGCGTGAATGGGCCACGCCCGGGGCCCGGCATCCCCATAGGCGCGAAACAACAGGCGCGAGCCGGCCTGGTCCACGGTCGACAGAAGCACGGCGGGCTGTTCGGGGGAGCGCGCCCAGCGATCATCCGACGGGATGCCGCCGCGCAGCGTCGCCACCAGCAACGGTTCGCCACCGCCGAGGGCGGCGAGCGCCTGCGCAACTTCGTAAAGCGGACTCTCAGGGTCGGCCGCCGCGCTCTTCAACGAGTCGGCCAGGGCTGCCGCCCTCCGGGCCGCTTCATCAACGACGACGCGACGGTCGACCACAAAAGCGATCCGCCGGCGGGCGCTCGGCGAACCAGCGGCCAGCGCGAGCACCGCAAGGTCGATGAGGGCCGTCTTGCCGCTCGCCGTGGGCAGCTCGAGCCAGCGCGGCCAGCGCGCCTGATCCGGGCGGTCCGGACAGACCCACTTGCGGAACAGTCTTCGCTGCCAGGGAAACGGCTCCTGCCCGTTAAGTGCCCGAAACCAAGTGTCGAAGCGCGCCGGATCGAGTCTCATGCCCTGCCTCCGCCCAGTTGCCGGAACAGCCCATAGCCGGCGTGCCGGCCCGCTCCGACCAGCACCGGACCGCCGACGGGCTCGTCGAATTCGAGCAGAACATGCACGTGCGCGCGCCGCGACTTGCCGGGGCGGCTCGGGAGCGGCGGGAACCGAAATGCGGGCGGGGCGCCCAGCACCCAGGCGACAGGCGCCAGAACCACCGCAGATGGCTCCGGCAGGCCGGCGATTCCACAGGCCTCCCGGATGAGCCCTCGGGCCTCGTCGCCGAACAGCTCGTCCGGGTACCTGCCGAAGACCACCGGGGTGACGCTCGCCCAGATTCGGGCGGGCCGGGTCCAGGTCTCCGGCTGCAACGCAACGCGGCGCTCCACGGCGTCGCAGCGCTCGAGTCGCCACACTCCCAAGCGGCCGAGCGTCAGCTCCCCAACCCGGCCGAGGGCGCGGAGGCAGGCGCGCCGCTCGAAGGCGCTGAGCCCGGTCGGCAAGGCCGCCGCCACGCCCAGCAGGTGAGCCCGCGCGAACTGGTGTCCGACGTCGGCCAGGGGCAGCAGCGCCAGGTGGGGGCGCTGACTGGGCCGCGGATCGGCCGCAGTGCTCCCGGGCGCGTGGCCGCTGATGGCCTCGGCGACCGGCTGGTCGGCCTGCGCCAGCAGAGCCGCCCGCCAGACGGCGGTCAGCTTCGCCGTCGCTTCGAGCGGGAGAGGCGGGCGGTCGGCGGCGAGCCGAAAAACGATCAGTTCTCGATGATGTCCTTGAGAGAGACTCACGGGTTTCTCCGGGCGGCCGTAATTGGCCCAGTCGCTCAGCGGCGGCCGGCGGCCGCCTTGGTAGGCCCGCTCGAGCTCACGGAGGCGGCCCGGCGCGGGCACCCGCAGCGGAAGACTGCCGTCGGCTCGCGGGATCCATTCGGGCGCCAGACCTTCAGCCTCGCCCAGCGTGCCGACGGTGACCAGACTGGAGGAGTGGCCGAGACAGGCGACGCCCCGCGCGAGCGCCTCCAGCTCCCGGACCACATGCGGCTCCGGGACCGCCTCCGGCCACCAGATGCGCACCGTCTCCTCACTGAGGGTTCCGACGGCGAATCGCCGGGGCTTGTGGTCCCGCCCGAGCAGAGTCTCCGGAATCGGCGCGAACGGCTTCTTGTTCTTCTCATCTAGCGGCTGCCACTTGTCGTTGACGGGAACGTAGCGCTGGACCGCGTGGCTCGACAGGAGACGCCCGCAGTGGAGCAGGGGAGGCCCGAGCGACTCGAGCCACTCCAGCGCCGCGCGGGCGGAAGCCGGGCAGCCGGCGTCGGCCCACGCTTGCACGAGCGCGCAAAAAAGCCGATCGGGGTGCGGCGGCCATTCGACCTCGTCTTTCTCGCTTCCGCGGCTGACGTCGGCCGCGGTCACCGCTCCCCGCAGGTAGCGGATCTCGAAACCGAACATCGCCGGGTTCACTCGCGGGCTTCGGCCGCCAGCTCGCGGCTGCGCGTTACAGCTTTGACCAGCTCGACGTTAGGGCGCAGCGTCAAGCAGCCCTCTTTCCAAGGCGGGTTGTCGCCGGTGGGCCAGGGCAGCCCGGCCGATTTGGCCGCAGCCACAGCAACCCGCAAGAGTTCGGTTGCGGCATCGGCCGGAAGGCGGAACGAGCGAGCCTCGCCGGTCGCCAGCAGCGCCAGCGTGAGTTCGTGGCGCGGCACCAGATCGCAACGGGACCGCAGGCTGAATCCGGCTTCCCACTGGCGGGCCAAGGCGGCGAGGGCGAACGCCGCCAGCACGGTCCGGGCGGCGACATCGGCCTCGGCCTGCTGCTCGGGCGAGGCCGAATCGAGCGGAAAGCGCAGGCGCCGCAGCGCCGGCAGCGACAAAACCGCGATCTGGCGCGCGAAGCGGACCGAGACGCCGCCGTGGTTATATTCGCTTTCGAAGTTCCGGCGCTGCTCCGGCGGCACTTTGAGGGAAGGTACGACATTGCCCAAGCCGACTTCGGAAAGCTTCGCGTTGCCTTTGCCTGTTTCAATGACCGTCCAGGTCCTGTCGTCCGCTTTGCGGATCTGAATGCTCTCGCCGGCCACCGTGATGAGGGGGTCGATCCGGCTGGCCGGGCGGCGATTGTTCTCGGTTGCGTCGATGCCGATGATCTCGGAGACCAGCGCTCGCTGGAACTTCTGGCCGAGGCCGCCGCGCGAGCCGTGTGAGTCCCACATGCCGAACACCAGGGCGGTGGGGCACAGGCCGAACAGGCCCGTGGCACGTGCGGGACTGGCCTCATCGACCAGCCTTCCCAGGGCGCTCGACTTGTTCGGGTACTTCGGATGGCGAAAGGGCTTCCATTCGCGCCTTCCGCTGTCCTCCTCCTCAATTTCGCTCGCCAGAAAAACGCCGTCGGCGATACGGTGCGGCGCCTCGAGCACACTGAACAGACCGACTTCGGCGGCCGTCGTGCCGGAAAAATCGATCTGCACGAGGGGGAAAGGTTTCTCCGATGGCGGCGCGCTGCGATGCCACTCAAGCAGCGCCAGCTCAAGCCGGTTCGCCTGCGATTGCACGCTGTCGAGCAGCACGCACTCGACAGGACGGCCGTCGATCATGCGCTGCTCGCGCGCGTAGACGCCGCCCTGATAGGTGGGCGGGAAGAGCTTGTCGCCGTCGCCGCCGGCCGGATCCAGGTCGGTGACGGCTCGGAATGCGAAGGCCGTTCCGGCCACTGCGGCGCGGAGTTCCTCGTAGGTGAGCAAGGAAAAACTCATGAATTTCTCTCCTCGTCTTTGGCGACTTTTCGCGACCGAACCGGCTGACCGCGCTCGGCCGACTCCGGCGCGAACGCGAACATTATAGCTGTGATCCACGCAGGTCGGGCTCAGCTTTTCGCCGGAATTTCAGGCGACCGACGGCGTGAGCAGGCTGAATCTGATTCCTCCTTTTCTTCCCGGATTTGAGCTCGCATGGTCCCTAGCAGGCCGTGCCTAAGATATGCAGAACTGTTGGGTCCGGTGGGATCGACCGCACGCCCTGGCTGTACGCAAACGGCCGCGATGGGAGGGCCGGACCGCCCTTTACGAGGCCCCAGGACCGCCCCACTGGCCATGTCCGCCGCCTCTTCCACCTTGTAGGCCAGCGCGGCGCGGCCGTCCTTCAGGCGCGTGATCTCGGCCTCCGGCTCGTGCGGATTCACCCACTCGATGTTGGAGGCTTGCTTGCGCCGCCTCCGGTCCACCCGCCGCAGCGCCGCCGCATCGGCCCCGGGCATACCCTCGGCCGCCGCCAGACGCTGCAGATATTCGGGGTAGCTTTCGCCCGTGTCCCGCCGCACGATCGAGCGCATCACCGCGTTGGCCTCTAGGGTCGTCGCATCCACGCCGATCGTGTGCCAGCCGAAGACCTGCTCGTGTGTTGCGGCGTCGGTTAGCCGCCGCGTCCGCGACACCGTCACGTGGTCCGGTGTCGGCTGTTCCAGGCCGTAGCCCAAACCCTCGCGTACGTTCAGCGAGTCGGCCGCCCGCCAAGCGATGCCGCGCTCGCTGTCCAGCCCCTCGAAGAAGCCCCCGCATCAGGCGGAAATAGACGCCTGGCGGCAGCGACAGCCGTCCTCGCCGCCCGGCATAGAAGCGCTGGCACTGCTCTTCGCAGAACTCGTCAAAGCCGTCCTGTTCGAGAACCTGTTTCAGCTTCCGGTAGAAGGGATGCCCCGGCGCCTGGACCCGTTCGGCTTAGCAGATCAGCACCCGCTGCCGCTGCCGAAGGCGGTCCGGCATGAAATGATTTCGCAGCGACTTTTTAGACACAGCCTGCTGGCGCATCTAGGCGAGCGCTGTACATCGACGCCCGCCCCTGCCGGTCACTCGCCCGATCCGCCCCTTCCCCGGGGTGGCTATCCCTCATCAAGCCGGTACCGCACCGAGCGTCCGATGCGGTGGTAGACGGATTTGCCGGGGGGCGGCGTGGTCGCGGCCCGCTTTACGGTCTTGCCAGCGCCAGTTGGCCAGCGTCTGCACCGAAACGCCGGCGTAGGCGGCATACTCGGAGGCGGTCACCCAGCGCTCCGCAGCAGGAGGTGATGGCGTCGGTTGCGCCGCCGCTTGTACCTTACGGGGCTCCCGGAAGCGCGCCCGTGCGGACTTCGAGGCGGCGAGGAACTCCTCCAGCCGCCCCAGGAGCTCTTGTAGCGCCTGAAGGCTCGGCCCGATCGCCGTCTCGCTGAGCCGCGCCGCAAACCGCTCGACCTCATGCGCCGGCAGCAGCCCCCGCAATCGCCCGCAGGCAGCGCGCGCCTCCGCCACCCACTGGCGCCAGCCGGCGTAGAAGCTCTCGATCTCGCGGTGCAACCTCGCGCGGCGTAAGCGCTGCTCCTCGCTCTCGGCCTCCAGCCGCTGCCGCTCTTCCACCCAGTCGCGAATCTGCTCCAAACGAGCAGCAAACGCCTCGGCACGCTTAGCCAGATCCCGGAACAGGCTGCGGGCGGCCTCCAGCCGGGTCCGGTAATTCGCCTCGCCGGCCATGCCTTCTGCGCCTTGCTTACGGGCCTGCTTCATCCCAGCTCCATCCCAGCAGCTCAGCATAGCGCGCCGCCACCGCCTCGGCCAGCGGCCGCAAGGACTCGACCACCAGATGCGGCGTGATGTAGCCCCGCGAGACGTCACCGCCCAGCGAGTGCCCGAGCAGCAGGCGCGCCTGATCCGGGGTTGCTCCCAGCCTCGGCCAGCACGGTTCGATAGGTGTGCCGCAAGTGATGGGCGCTCACCACGCCGCGCTTCTCGTCGCGCGCTGCCACGGGGTCTGTCTCCGGTTTTCTGTGGAGAGGGGAACGCCCGGTGCGCCTCGACCTTCATCGTCGCATGCCGGAGCCCGGCGGCGTGACACAGGTACTCCCGAATCTCTGCAACAATCCGATCAAGCAGCGCAGCCCGAGCGTCAGCTGCCGCCTGCCGGACCTTCGCTACCGGAGCTTTCCTCGGTCGCGCCATAGCTGCCCCACCCCAACTTCTGCGCGTACTTCTCGGCCACGGCGTTCATCAAGGGCCGCACCGCCTCAACCAGCAATTGGGGCGTCACGTAGCGCTGCGACACATCGTGCGTCATGCTGTGCCCCAAGGCGATCCGCGCCAGATCCGACGTGGCGCCCACCTCGGCCAGCTGCGTCCGCATCGTGTGTCTGAGATGGTGCGGCGAGAGCACGCCCTTGCGGTCATCCCGCACCTGCTCATACAACGGACGCGAAGGATCCCGCGGCGAGGCAAACACCCACTGGCTCGCCACCGCCTGCTCGCGCCATCGCAACAGGATCAACGCCAGCCGCTCGCTCATCGGTACCCGATACGACCGCCCGCCCTTGGCCACCCGGAACCGAATCACCTTGCGCTCGAAATCCACATCTTCCCACTTCAGATGACTCAGGCTCGCCGCCCGGGCACCTGTCAACAGCGCGGTAAGCCACCACGTGCGCTTCAACGGGCCCAGCTGCCGTACGGCCCGCCACCAAGCCCGCAGTTCCTTGTCCGACAAGGCCCAGTCGCGCGGAGGCACGCGCGGCTCGTCTACCGCAACGCTGGGACATTCCGGAAGATCCGGGCTGACACGCCGATGATAGTTGTAAATCGCCCGGAACGTCCTCAGCAAACTGCCCGCCGCCGCCTTGCCGTGTTGGCGGGCGATCTGCAAGATGCGCGTCCGGAAGCCGGCGCGGTCCTGACCCAACGATTCCAGCGTGCGGTTCTTCCAGTCGGCCAAATACAGCTCCAAGTTTTGCGCATACACCTTCCTCGTCTTGGCCGCCAGGGTTTTCTCCTCCAAGTACCGATGCCACGCTTGGGCTAATGTCATTTTGCCTTCCAACGGTGCCGGCTTGAGTTGGGCCCACAGTTTCATCGCCTCCCGCCGCGCGGCGGCCACACTCATCTTGCCCAACACACGTTTAACGAGCCGGCCGCGAATGCGTCGTTGGACGCGGAAACTCTTGCCGCGGGCGCCGCAGCGCACGAGCAACCCGGGCACTCCTTTGACCACCCAATCTCCGCTGCCCAAAGGCAGAGCGTCGATTGCCGCCTGTGTACAGGGCACCGTCTTCGGTTGCTTGGTTGGCTGCTGGGTGGGCATTGCGACCACTTTCGGGTGGGGATCGGGGCGCGTCATAGGGCCTACTGATTTGAGTTAGTCAACCTTTCGAGGGATACTTCAGGGATACACATGGTCCGATTATAGCCGAGGAAGCGCCAGGAAGCAACAGGTGAACAATCGTTTCCCCAGCATAAAGTTATGGTTATGCCCGGGTAGGAACAGGGAGGTCATAGCGGCTGATTCGTAATCAGCAGGTCGCCGGTTCGATCCCGGCGGGTGGCTCCAGTTCACAATCCATTAATCCATTAATGACCATTCCAGCGGAGGCTTGTGAGTCCCCGACGATTTCGCTCCCGGAGCGAGGCCAGACCAGTGGGGGCGTCTGTCACAGGCTGAATGTGTCGCGTTACGCTGGGTGTTTTTCCCGCCGGCTGTGAGATTTGCCCCACTCAGTGAGGGATTCGGCAGAGGGTGGGCGCACTAAAGCGCGTGGAATCCATGGAATTCACCAGACGCCGGCGCAGACCGATTTGGCACGCCACGTGCACTACCGATTGGCAAATAAGTCGTCATTGACTTATGCATCCCCAGCGACGAGGCCCAGCTCGTCGCTAAGCCCCTCTGAGTGGAGACCCCGGGCCCCCCACCCGGGGCTCCATCTCTCGTCAACGCCCCATCGCCCCAAAACAAAAACCGGCCCCGGCAAGCCGGGGCCGGTTTTCTGAGACAGCGACCCGTGAGGGTCGTCGGGGGTGAGAACTGCCGGTGCTCAGCGCCCGCGGCGCATCCGCATCGCCGGACCCATGCCCATGCCTGCGCCCGGGCCGGGGCCAACACCGAGACCAAACCTTCCCAGCCCGAGGCCCAAACCCGGACCTGCCGGGGGCGCCAACAGGTTGAGCGCCGTCGCCTGACGGATCGCAGGTGCCAGCTTGGCCGCCGCTTCTAGTTGCGCCAGCTTGGCCTTTTGATCGGCCGTCAACAGCGCCAGGGCCTGGCTACGGAAATTCTCGTTCGTGGTCTGGATCTGCTTGCGGAGGTTCTGGATATCCACAAGCAGCTGGCCCAGGGCGGTGGCATCGGTACTGCCAGCCTGTAATGCCTGTCCAAGCGCACGGCGCTTCTCAGCCATCTGCTGAGCCACGGAGCGCAGAGCCTCCCGCTCCTGCTGCCTCAGGTCCCGGAGCTGGGTGACCTGGGCGTCCGTAAGTCCCAAGAACGTCTTCAGATCGCTTACATTGGGCGCCGGAGCCTGAGCCATCAAAATCGCCGGCGCCGCCAGGATCAATAGCCTCTGAATCCGCATCCTTGTCTCCTTCCACCCATTGATGACGGCCGAAATCCCGAACGGATTACGGCGGCCCCGGAAGCTTTGAGGGTTTTAGTACTCCCTGGCTCCAAAATGAACCGTTCAGGCTATTGGCGGTGAGAGCGGCCGGCCTCACTATACATAGAAGGGACTAGATCACGGGCCGACGCCCGCTCGAAGGAGGTAACCGATGTCGCCGGCACACGAAGAGGCGGCGGGGAACCGCAAGGGGAGCTCCCTGGATCTCCGCAACCGGCTGGAAACGGGGTTTCGCATCCTCGAGGTGATCCGCAGGCGGCGAATTCTGACCAACTCGCCGGGCCTCGGCTGGGCCATCGAACAGTCCATCATCGGGCGCGAACTGGAGGAGCTGGAACGCGAGTGGAAAGCCAACCCCGCCCCGGCGGTTCGCATGCCGGCCCGCCGGAACCCGCGCGTCTGAAGGGGAACCTTACTGGATTCCGCTTTTTTTGAGCTTTTCTGTGATCGTCCAGAGATAGACGCGCCGGCCGTTGACTTCGATCTCCTTGTCCGGCTTCCAGTCGCCCATGTCGAAGGTGTTGGATACGACGCGCGCTCCCGGCCGGAGTTCCTTGATCAGCTTCGGCCGCAGCTTGAGATTGACGCTCGAAAGCAGGTAGAGCGTCACGACGGTGGCCTCGTGAATGTCGGCGTCAAACAGGTTGCCCTGAATAAAGCGAACCTTGCCGGTGACGCCCGCCCTCTTTGCGTTCTCCTCGGCCTCGCGGATCCGCTCCGGATTGATGTCAATGCCGACGCCGCGGGCACCGAATTTCTCGGCGGCCATCACCACGATGCGGCCGTCGCCGCAGCCCAGGTCGTAGACGACGTCCGTGCTTTTGACACCGGCGAGCTTGAGCATTCCTTCGACGACCTCCGGAGGCGTGGGCACATAAGGGACGTCCCCGGACTCCTCGTACTGAGCCGCCGCCGGGATGGCCAGCGCGGCCGCAAACAGCAGTACTACCCAACGTCTATGCAATGACATTTGCTGAAACTCCCAAACCTGAATCGGCTCCGCCACGCGAACGTCGCGGAGCCCACAACTCGCCTAGCATACTACAACGCGCAACCGGGCAGGCGGCCGAGCAGCGCAAAAGCTAGGATTCCAACGGCAGGCCGGAGCGGCGCGGGTCGAACGGCAAGCCGGAACGCGCTTCGATTTCGAGCAGCCGGTTGTACTTGGCGAGGCGCTCCGAGCCGGCCAGGGATCCGATTTTGATCTGCCCGGCGCCGGAGGCCACTGCCAGTTCCGCAAGAAAATCATCCTCGGTTTCACCGGAGCGCGCCGACACCACCACGCGCCAGCCTGCCTCCCGCGCGCGGTCTACGACCGCAAACGTCTCGGTGAGCGTTCCGATCTGGTTCATCTTGACGAGCACGGCATTGGCGAGCCCGTCGCGAATGCCGCGCTCCAGCCTAGGGAGGTTCGTCACAAAAAGATCGTCTCCAAGAATCTGCGTCGTTGCGCCCAGCCGCGCGGTCAGCCGGCGCCAGTCTTCCCATTCGTCTTCCGCCAGGGCGTCTTCGAGGGAGACGATGGGGTAGCGCCGCCGCCAGTCCTCGACCAAGGCGATCATCTCATGCCCGCTCAGGCGGCGGCCTTCCGAGACCAGGTGGTAGGAGCCGCCTTCGAAAAAGTGGCTCGCGGCCACGTCCACGGCAAGGGAGATCTCCGCTCCGGGGCGAAATCCTGCCCGGGCGATCGCATCCAGGAGGATCTCCACGGCGGCCTCGTTACGCCCGAGGCGCGGTCCCCAGCCGCCCTCGTCCGCGATTCCTGTCAGGCGGTAGCCGAGCGCCTCCAAGCGCTGCCGCACGGTCCGGCGCACCCGGGCGGCCGCCTCGAGCGCTGCGGCGAGCGACCGGAATCCGTGAGGAATGACCAGGAAGTCCTGAAACTCAATGGAGCGGCCGGCGTGCAGGCCTCCGGAGATGATGTTGATCATCGGCAGCGGGAGGACCGCGGGCCGGCGGCCCGCAAGATACTGCCACAGTTCTCTGCCCCGGGCGCGCGCGGCGGCGCGGGCCACGGCGCAGGAGACACCGAGAATGGCGTTCGCTCCGAGGCGAGACTTGTCAGCCGTGCCGTCCAGTTCGAGGAGGCGGGCGTCCACTCCCGCCTGGTCCTCGGCGTCCAGTCCGCAGAGCGCGGGGCTGAGAATCTCTTCCACGTGAGAAACCGCGCGGCGAACTCCGCAGCCCTCGTGCCAGGCCGGGTCGCCGTCGCGCAACTCGACAGCTTCGTGCCGGCCCGTGGAGGCTCCCGAGGGCACTTTCGCCGCGCCTGATGTGCCGTCAGAAAGTTCCGCCGTGACGGCCAACGTGGGACGGCCGCGCGAGTCCAGAATCTCGAGCGCGTGAAGCCGCCGGATAGTGAGGCTCATGAGCGTACACGATCGAAGATTGCCGCGATCCGGCCGGGGGGATTGGCAATCAGAGCTCGAGCGAAGTTTCTCACCCGCTGCTTGACGGCCTCCTCGCGGATGTATTCGACCGGAGATTTTCCGTCAATGCGCGCCAGCAGCAGCGCACCAAGGTGCCGGATGACGCCCGCCTGGAACTGCTCGGGATTTTCGGGGAGTTCGCCCTCGAGAGTCTCCCAGAACACGGCTGCCAGCTCTCGATAGCGTGGCGCACACTCCGGCCGGTGGAAGGATTTGAGGAGCAGGTGGTTGAGCAGGAAGGCGGCGTCAAAGACCGGGTCGCCGAAATGGATCACCTCGAAGTCAATGGCCATGACGCTTCCGTCCCAGATCAGGAAATTCTTCGGGCTCCAGTCACCGTGGACAAGACACAGGCGCCGTTGCGGGTAGGTCTCCACGAGCGTGTGGAAGAATTCTGCCAGGTCCGGATGCCGGGCGGCTGTGGCGCGGTAGTAGGGATCCAGGCGCAACTCATCGAACACGCTCTGATCCCCGAAGCGGGCGGCGGCGCCCGCATCCAGCCACGAGGCTTGCATGATGCGTGTAAGCAGCGATGCGACGCGCCGCGCCACGGCGGGGTCGGCGCGGCCCTCCATCAGGAGCGACTTCCAGGTTCGCGCTTGCGCGGGAGCCGCCGTCATGGCGAAGGCATAGTTCTCGCGGTCTTCGAAAACCACCGCCGGGACCGCACCGGGGGGCAGATGAGGCGCCAGCCAGCGCAAGGCGGCGGCTTCGCGGAATACGCGGTCGCGACTGGAAAACCAGTCCTGCTCGACGCGCAGTCTGGCAAGAGATTGCTTCACCACAAGACGCCGCTGCGGTCCCTCGATCAGAAGCACTGTGTTGGAGACGCCGCCGCCGAGCGCGGTAACACGGAGCGAATCCTTATGGAAGCCGAGGCGCTCGGCGACGAACCGTGCGGCGTTGGAGACGTCCAGATCAAGCAAACGGCTATGATAGCAGCGGCGCCGCGTCAGCGGCCGCCGGCGAGGCGGCCGAACCACGAACGCAACAGCGAAGCCTTTGGAGCAGCGGGAGCCGACTGGCCGAGCAGGCGGGAAGCGAGCTCCGCCAGACTGCGTCCGATGGCGCTGTCGGCAGGTGCGGGGCGACCGTTCATCTGGGCTTTTGTCAGAGCCGCAGTGTCTTCGGGAATCACGTGGAAGACGGGAAGGCCGACGGCTTTGGCGGCGCCTTCCGGATCCAGGCCCACTCCCCGGCGCTGGCGGTTCAGAATGAGCCGGACCTGGGCCGCGGCAATTCCCGCACGCTGCAAGTACGCCACGACCCGGCGGGCCCCGTAGAGCGCCGCCGGCTCGCCCGAGGTCACCAGAAGCAACTCGTCGCTGCGCTGAACGAGGTCGAGACTCCACTTGCTGAAAGGGGCTCCGACGTCCACGAGCACGAGGTCGTAGCGGGCCCGGGCGTGCTCCAGCATCTCTGCGGGGCCGTGACTTTCGGTGGTGGTGTCGGCGGGATTTTCCGGCCCCAGTAAAACGTCAAAGCCCTGAAAGTGGACCACCAGAGCCTTCCAGAGATCGTTGTCGAGGTGGGTCGCATTGGTCAGCGCATCCACGAAGCTGTACGGGCTTTTGATCTTCAGCAGGAAGGAGACCGGGCTGGTGAGCGGATCGAGGTCCGCCAGCAACACCTTGCCGGAACCCAGCCGGCCGGCCTGCCAAGCCAGGTTGATGGTGACGGTGGTGGCTCCGCTGGCTCCTTTGGCCGGCAGGACGCACCAGACGCGACCGAGACGCTCGGCGGGGGGCTGGCGTGCAGCCAGGAACTGGCGCGCGCGTTCGAAGGCGGGCGCAAGCTGGTCGGCCGTGAAGGGCCGGAGCAGGAACCCCGCAGCTCCCAGGCGCACGGTGCGCAAAATCAGATTCGGGTCGTTGCGGCCGAGCAGCGTGATCACCGGCACGCGGGAGGTGATGCTGGGGCTCTGCTGCAGCAGTTCCAGCGCCCGCGCCGTATCCGTCTCTACGTCCAAGAAGCAAAGATCCAGGGGCAGGGTTCGCGAGAGCCGCACCAGTTCTTCCGGGCCCGGGTAGGCATCCCACTCCGCCGTGCGCAGCCGGGGCGCGCAGCGGGCCAACAGGCCGAGCAGTTCGGCCGCCATCTCCCGATTGGGACACAGCACCAAGGCCTGCCAGTCTTCCGGAAAGGATGGAACGGGGTTCATGGATGGCCCACAGGCATTCGCGCGGATGTCTCCACCAAGCAGATCGGACAGGGGTCAAAAAGTTTGAGAACTCCGGCGCCGCGCGGCGACTAAGGTATTGGAATCCAACGCCGATAAAAGCACTATGCCGGCACGCCCGGCCCGTACGCCATGCCGGACCTGAATCGGACGTACAGCGTCGGCTGCTGCGAAGCGCAGCCTCTCACTGCCCGGGGACTCCAAGCGGTCGTAGAAGAGGCGCCGGATCTTGAGTGGGCCTGGTCGGCCTTCTCGCTCGAAGCCGGGCGCCAGAGCCTCGCAATTCACCCGCCATCGGTGCTCGTGGTGGACAAAAGCTTCGGCATCCAGAACGTGCTGGAGTGGATCGTGGCGATACCCGACCGCGCATGCACCGCCGTAGTGGTGTGGGGTCTGTCCATCAGCGAAGCCGAAGCGCTACGCCTGCTGCAGGCAGGAACAAAAGGGGTGATCCGCAAGTCGGCGGAGATCGCCAGTATCCTGTTGTGCCTGCGCACGGTGGCTTCGGGTTCCACCTGGATGGAAGACGTGCTGTTCCACGGCAACGGGCGGCGCATCCGCGCACACCGCTCCGAACTCACCCCGCGCGAACGCCAGGTGCTGCAACTGGTCGAACAGGGGATGAAAAACAGCGAGATCGCCCGCGAACTCGGCATCCAGCCCGGAACCGTCAAGATCCACCTGAAACACATCTTCGAGAAGACAGGTGTGCGGGGCCGCTACGGCCTGGCTCTGTCCAATTTCCGCGACAAGAACTCTTCGACCTGGCACCAGATGTAACCTCCGGTGCGCCGCCCGTAAGATGGGGACAAGCCCTTTCTGAAGGGACGGTTGATGGGCCGGACTCGCTTTATCCGCAATCTGGAAGCCTGGGCGTACGTGGAAATCTTTCTGGTGGCGGCGGTCACCACCGTGCTCGGCGTGCGCCTGTTCCTGGACCTGACCGGCTACCCGCAGCTGGGCGTGGGCGGCCTGCACATTGCTCATGTGCTCTGGGGCGGCTTGCTGATGCTGGCCGCCCTGATCATCCTGCTGTCGTTTTTGAGCAAGGCGGCGCACCGCACGGCGGCTCTGACCGGCGGTGCGGGTTTCGGCCTGTTTATTGATGAAATCGGCAAGTTCGTCACCCGGGACCACAATTACTTCTTCGCGCCGGCTCCGGCGCTGATTTATGCAGCATTCATCCTGACGCTGCTCGCGGTCCACGGGATCCGCGCGGCGCGGGGCTACTCCGAACAGGAGTACCTCATGAATGCCCTGCGGCAGATGGAAGAGGTGGCGCTGCACGATCTGACGGAAGAGGAGCGCGACCGCGCCTTGTGGTACCTGGAGCGAAGCGATCCCTCGCATCCGCTCGTGCCTACGCTGCGGCGGCTCGTCGAGCAGGCGGCGCTCGTGCCGTCACGGCCCCCTTCCTGGTTTGCACGCGGCAAACGGGCGCTCGCCGCCGCCTATCGCCGGATCTCCCGGCTTCCGGGATTCACAGCCGGCGTGGTGGGGTTGTTCCTGTTCCAGCTGGGGGCCAGCCTGTTGTATGCCGTCGTGCTGGTGTTCTTCGTGGGACTGGGCTGGGAGAGGTTGCAAGACATGCGGCTCTTCGGCGCCGCCGCGGAGCGCCTGGAGCACCTGACGTTTCCCGACGCGGCGCAACTGGCCTCTTCGGCTGTGGCCGGAGTGTTCACCCTGCTGGGCGTGATGCGCATCCGGCGGTCCCGGCTGGCGGCGTTTGCCATGTTCGAGCGCTCGGCCCTGATTTCGATCTTTCTGACGCAGTTTTTCAGTTTTTATAAAGAGCAGTTCTCCGCGCTGGCGGGACTGCTGGTGAACGTTCTGATCCTGATCGCCGTGCGCTTTGTCATGGAGCAGGAGCGGGTGGCGGCCCACGAGAGGGTGCGTCAGCGGCCTTGAACCAAAGTCACGACGCGGTTGGCCGGACCGCCCGCAAAGCTTTGCCGCGTCCCGCCTGGCCAGAGGACCTCGATGCGGTCGTAGACTTCGCTGGAGCCGAGCCCGAAATGGAGGCGCGAATCGTTCTGGGAAAGGAAACTCGAGCCGGTCTGGATTTCTCCGGAAAGGCGCCGTCCGCCGGCGTAAACGAAGACGCGGGCTCCGACGGCGTCGCGGTTGGACACCGTGCCGACGCAGCGTACCAACAGCCAGTTTCCGCGCGGCTGCGCCCGATTTTTGAGCAGACTCGGCCTGTCGCCCAGATTGTTGACGACGATCTCCAGGCTGCCGTCGTTATCCAGGTCGCCGTGGGCGGAACCCCGGGACACCTGAAGCTGGCGTACGCCTTCCCCGGCCTGTGAAGAGACATCCACAAACCGGCCGTCGCCTGCGTTCCAAAACAGCAGGCGGGGCTGGCGGAAGCGTGCGCCGAACGAGGCACGATCCACCTCGGGGTAGACGTGTCCGTTAACGAGGAACAGGTCTTTGCGCCCGTCGTTGTCCACGTCCAGGAAGTGAACGCCCCAGCCGACGTAGGCTGCGTGCAGGCCAAGCCCGGCCACGTTGACCAGATCCGTGAATGTCCCGTCGCCGTTGTTGCGATAGAGATTGGGTACGTCATCGCTAAAGTTCGTCTTGGCGATGTCCACAAAGCCGTCCTCGTCGTAGTCGGCTGCGGCGACGCCCATGCCGGCCTGCTCCTGGCCGTCCTCGTTGAGGGCGACCCCGGCAGGAATTCCGATTTCTTCGAACGTGCCGTTTCCCAGGTTGCGGTACAGCAGGCTGGGGGTGGAGTCGCAGGCCACGTAAAGGTCAGGCCAGCCGTCATTGTCGAAGTCCGAGGAGATCACGGTGAAGCCGTAGCAGCCTGTGGTCTTTCCGATTCCACTTACTTCCGAGACGTCCCGAAAACGACCGCCTCCTTCATTGTGCAACAGACGGTTTCGTCCAAAGGGCAAACCGCGCGGGCCGCAAAGCACCGGCAGGCCTTTCCACTGACAGTATCCGCTGCTTCCCGGCTCCGGGACTTTGCGGCGGTCAAAGTCCAGGTACTCGGCTACGGCCAGATCCAGTCTGCCATCCAGATCGTAGTCGAAAAAGGAACATCCCGTGTCCCAGCGCACGCGGTCGGAGAGCAACCCCGCGGCTCGGGTGACATCCTGGAAGGTTCCGTCGCCCCGGTTGCGGTAGAGAACACTCTGACCGTAGTAGGTCACGAACAGATCACGCAAGCCGTCGTTATCATAGTCGGCGGCGCAAGCTCCCTGCCCCCAGCCGCTCCGGGCCAGCCCGGCTTTCTCCGTGACGTCTTCGAAACGGAGCCCGCCCAGGTTGCGATACAGGCGGCTGGTGGGAGCGCGCCGGCCGGCAGCAGACTCCCATGTGCCTCCGTTGACCCAAAACAGGTCGGGCCGATTGTCGTTGTCAAAGTCAAAGATGGCCACGCCTGATCCGGTGGTCTCGAGAATGTACTTCTTGCTCTCCGGGTGGCCGCTGACATGCACGTCCGCCAAACCGGCCTCAGCGGCCACGTCCTGAAAATCCAGCGGCAGGGCAGGAACTCGTATCTCAACCGTCGGAGCGTGCCGCGCGGTCCGGCCGGAACCGACCATCCCTTGGGGAATCAAAGCCTGCCGGGTGGCAAAGAGTGCAGCCGTACAAACCAGGACCCGCAGGCTGCGCGACCGGCCAAGAAAACTCCCGCCCGCTGTTGTCCGGAAGGCAGCGCTGGTTCGGATCCGCCGGCTCTGGCGCGGCAAACTAAAACAGAATCTTCAAACCGAACTGGACGTTGCGCGCGCCGAGCGCGCTAGTAACCTGGCCGAAGCGCGACGGATCGGCGATGTTCGTCACGATCCCCTGAGGATTCAGATTCAGCCGGTTGAACAGATTGAAGAACTCGGCGCGAAAGTCAATGTTGCCTTTTTCGCCCAAGAATGGCGCCGGGAACCTGCGAATCACGTTAAGGTTCGTGTTGGCGAAACCAGGTCCGGTGAACACATTGCGGCCCAGGGTGCCCGGACGGCCCGGGGCGGGTTTGGGGAAATCGCTGACGCGGAACACCCCGTTCAGCCACTCCTCCCGGCTCCATCCGCTGCGTTTGGAAAAGGTGGGAGCATCCAGCCGATCATTGTTAAACCCGTCCGCGTTGAAGTCGCAGCCGTCGTTGCGGATAATGTTTCCTGCCGCATCCCGAACCGGACGGAAGGGCAGGGTGCAGATCACGTGAAACGGCGGACCGCTTTGCAGGATGGTGACCGCGCCGATCTCCCAGTTGCCGAACAGGTGGCGTAGCGCGCCGGACCCTGCGGGAGCGGGCAGGGAGTACAAGAAGCTCATGGCGAGCTTGTGGCGCACGTCGAAATTGGCCCGCCCCTTCTCCAGGTTCAAGTTGAAAATATCCACCACCGGGAGATTGATCCCGAAGCTGCTTGCGGTATCAATCGCCTTGCCGAAGGTATAAGCGACCTGAAGATCCAACCCGGATCCATACCGTTTGCGCAGGCTGACGTTGCCCCCTTCGTAATGGGAAGTGCCGAGGGCCTGGCCATACTGGATGTCGGCAAAGCTTGGGTTGAGGCGGTTCAGGCGGCCGTCGAACAAGTCTCCGGAGAAGCGGTTGACGTCGTAAACCATGTACAGTTTGCGTCCGGCCGAACCCACGTAGTTGGCTTCCACGGCCCAGTCGTTGGTCAGGCTGTACTGAATGCCAAAGAACCAGTTGAAGCTGTACTGATTCCGGAGCTGAGGATCCCAGACGGTGCTGGTTGCGGGAACACCGATCAACCCGTTGCGCTCGTCCAGCCCGATCCGCAAAACAGGAAGCGCGAACTTCCACGGTTTCGTGGTGGAAGAACTCAACCCATAAACCGGCTTCACCTCCGTCTGTTTGCTCACGGAGCCGAGGCCGAACAGGGGCAACGACGTCTGGGCGTCGCGGTAGAACTGCCCGGCGGGACGGTCGTAGAAGACGCCGAAGCCGGCGCGCACAGACATCTTGCCCCTACGCGTGGGGTCCCAGGCGATGCCGATCCGCGGCGCGAAATTGTTGTAGTCCACGGCATCCAGCGGGCGCTTCTGGACGGGTTTCATGTTGGCGATGCGCTCCAGGAACGTTGTGCCCTTGGGGAAGGTCGCACCGACGAAGAGGTCGTCCACTTCGTCGGGATTCCAGTACACCTCCCATCGCAGTCCGAGGCTGAGCGTCAGGTTGGGCCGAACTTTCCAGTCATCCTGAATAAAGAGCCCGTGCCCGCCGAAGATGGGGCGAAAGTCAATGCCCTTCAACTCTCCGGTCTGCGGATTAAACCCGATGTTGCTCTGCGAGAAGGGATCATCCAGGATAAAGTCAAACAGGTTTGTGAAGCTGTAGTACGGACGCGTAAAGACGTTACCAAACAGAGCCGGCTGCACGGTCCGCTGGATGATGCCTCCGAACTTGAAGGCGTGGGCGCCGCGGTTGATGCTGGTGACGTTGCGCCACTCGCGATTGTTCTGAATGAACGTCGCATCCGAGAACCCGTTCCCATAGGAAGCAATGCCCGGAACGTTGAGCTGAGGGATGTAGCCGTGCATGACGGGAACGTCGCCGCGCGCCCGGGTTCCTCCGAAGGAAAACTCGTTTAAAACGGTGGGCGAAAACACATGCGTATAGTTCAAATTGAAATACGCCGTATATTCCGTGCCGGGCTGGGTGAAGGCCGGGTAGACGGAGGGCGAGCCGAAAGCGACCTGGGAAAGGTTCGTCTTGGCTCCGCTTCCATAGATCCGGTCCCTGCCCTCGTTGAACACATAGTCAATACGGAAATTCCACTGCTCGCCGTCGCGGGGCAGCGTCTGGGCAAACGTGCCGTTGAAGGTCAGCGGGAAATTACACGGCAGGCGGCCGATCGGTGTATCCACAGGGGTCGAAGGCCCCTCGGGGAGTGAGGAGCAGGCGCCCACGTTGGGGACGGCTCCGGCCAAAGGTCCGGCGAACAACCCGTCGCTCAGCTTGACGAGTTGGTTGGGGAATTCTTTCATGACGCGCGTGGAGATGTTGTTGGGGAACCGGCGCGATGCGTAGTCGATGAGCTCCGGCGTGACGGCGCCGGCAGAGAAGCCCTGGCCGAGCCCGGAGCGGAGGATGTCGAACGAGCCGAAGCCGAACAGGCGGTTCTTCAGAATGGGCCCGCCGATGCTGCCGTTGTATTCATTCCGGCGGAACACAGGCACTTTGGGCTGAAACCGGCCGTTTCGTCCGGTCAGCCGGTTGTTCGTATGAAACCAGCCCACGGTGCCGTGATATTCATTGGTGCCGGACTTGGTGATCACGTTCACCATCGCCGAGGAGTTCCGGCCGTATTCGGCGGAAAAGTTGTTGACGCTCACCCGCAGCTCCTGGACGGAGTCGGCGTTGGGGCTATAGTTGGTGACGCCGCCGCGGGGGCTGGCATTGACCGACGTGTTGTCCACAAGGAAACTGTTCGATTCCGCGCGCTGCCCGTTCGCGTTCAGATTGACGCCGTACTCGGCGGCAAAGATGTCGCCTGTGGCCTGGGCGTAGGCCTGGCCTCCTCCCGCCGGCAGGCCGGTCACACCCGGCGTCAACACGACCAGCGTCATGAAATTGCGCCCGACCAGCGGCAGCTGCGCGACCTGGCGCTCCTGAATGTGGCCCGAAACTTTGGCTTCCCCGGTTTCGATCAGAGGCACCGCGGCCTCAACGGTCACTTGTGTTGTCGGCGTACCGACCTTCAGTTGCACGTTGATGGTTTTCACCTGGTCGGACTGGAGCAGCACGTTTTCCTGCACCGTGGTTTCAAATCCCGGCGCAGAGATGCGAACCGTAAACAATCCGGACGGCAGGGAAGGCACGCGAAAGTACCCGGACTCGGAAGTCTTGACGTTGCGCTTGACTCCGGTGGCCTGGTTTTCGACCACGACTTCTGCCCCCGGGATGGCGGCGTCGGAGGGATCTGTGACGTATCCTTCCAGGATGGCAGTAAACTGCCCGAATGCGGGGGCAAGGAAAGTTAACAAAGCCACTCCCAGGCGGAACTGGCGCAGGAAGATTCCGCAGGAGGAAACCTCGCGAGCGCTCGCGTGTGTCATAGCACGCCTCCCGTAACCGAGTGTTTGCCCCGGCGCCGGTGAAGCCGGGCCGGGTAACGCCAGTATGCTAGCATGAATCGAGTAGGCTGTCAATGAAAATCTGCAAGCGCTTGCTCACGGCTTCTAAGGCCACGGGCTGCGGTCTTTTCGGCGAATCCTGGGGACGTTGCTACCATTTGAGGCCGGCACAAGCTGCGGATGGGCAAACGCTTTCTCCCTGTTCCCGCGGGCAACGACTTCTCAAGGCCACGATAGTCAGCTTTTCGGTGGCGGTCGCTGTCGTTGCAGCTCAACAACGGCCAAACGTGCACCGAGAGGCCGCCGAGCGGATTCAGAGGGGCGACCCGCAGGGCGCCGTCGCCCTCCTCGAGCCTTACATCAAGGGCAATCCCACTGATCTCCGGGCCCTGACACTTCTGGGGATGGCTTTTTCGGCGGCAGGACGCCTGTCGGAGGCCAACGAATCCTTTCGCCGAGTCCTACAGGTTGACGCGCAGTTCGTACCCGCTTTGCAAGGTCTGGCGCTCAACGAGATCGCTTTGGGGCGCGCGGCGGAAGCCCGGCGCCATTTGGAACAACTGCTGAAGATTGCCCCGACGAATCCGGTTGCGCATCTGGCCATGGGAGATCTGGCGTATGTCGCAAAAGACTTTCCGGCGGTGGTGGCTCACTACGACCGAAGCGGCGGACTGTTCAAGACCGACCCGCGCCGCCTGCTCAACTACGCTCAGGCGCTTGCAGAGTCAAATCAACCGGACGCCGCCAAGGCTGCGCTTGGGGATCTGCCGGCGGAGGTCGAGGCGACGGTCCAGTTCGAGGCGGGCCTGCTGCTGGCACGACTGGGAGATTATCCGGGCGCCGCTGCGCGGTTCGAAAAGGCTCGCAGCAACTATCCGGACCGCTACGAGGTGGAATACAATCTGGCGCTGGCCTATCAGAAAGGCAACCAGCCGGCTGAGGCCGTTCGCATCCTGGAGCATCTGGCCGCTTCGGGCCCCGACAAAGCCGAGCTGTACAACTTGCTGGGGCACGCCTATCGTGGCGCGGGCCGCATCCGGGAGGCCTACGAGGCATTTCGCAAGGCGGCGACGCTGGAGCCTGAGGATGAAGCAAACTACCTCGATCTGATCGCGCTGTGCCTGGACCAGAACAATCCCGATCTGGCATCGGAGATCGCCGACATCGGCCTGCGGCGCCGGCCCGAGTCCGGCCGGCTCTGGATCCAGAAGGGGGTGGTTTACGCCTGGAAGGGCCTGATGCCGCAGGCGCGAGAGGCTTTCGCCAAGGCCGCAGAGCTGTCCAAAGAGATGGGGCTGGCGCACGTCGCTCTGGGATTGGCGCTCCTGCAAATGAACGAAAATGCGGCGGCGATCGAGCTGTTGCGCCAGCGGGCGCAGCAGGACGACTACCTTGCGCAATGGTTCCTGGCGGAGGCTCTGTACCGATCCGGAGCGCCCCCGGGCAGCGCCGAGGAGCAAGAAGCCATCCAAGCCCTGGAAAAGTCCGTGCGGAGCAAGCCGGACCTGGCTCCGTCACGGGCGCTGCTCGGAAAGCTCCTGTTCCGCCGCGGGGACTTCGAGGGCGCCGCGGCTCAATTGGAGCGCGCCCTGGAGATTGCGCCGGATGATGTGAGCGCCCTCTACCAGTTGGCGCAGCTCTACGCCAAGAAAGGCGACCTCGCTCGTTCGCGGGAGCTGTTTGCACGCGTGGGCAAGATGAAGGCGAACGAGCGAGAGCAGTTCACCAGCCAGGGTCTGGAGCAGATCCTCAGACAGGGCACGCGGTGAAAGCGGCCGCCATCGCGTTGGGGATTCTTTCGGGAATGGTGCTCTGGTCCCTTTCTCCGCCGGAGCCGGTCCCGACGGTGCGGTTTGTGGACGTCGCGGCGCGGGCCGGAATCACGTTCCGGCACGACAATGCGGCCTCGCCGGAAAAATACCTCATCGAGACGATGGGCGCCGGCGCAGCCTGGATTGACTACGACGCGGATGGGTTCCTGGATCTCTACCTGGTCAACAGTGCCGCGACCGAAGCATACCGGCCGGCCCGCCCGCTGCGCAGCGCACTGTACCGGAACAACGGCGATGGGACCTTCACGGACGTTACGCTTCAGGCGGGAGTCGCCGCCGAAGGATTGTTCGGCATGGGGGTGGCGGTGGGCGATTACGACAATGACGGACTTGCCGACTTATACGTCGCCGGTTATGGAAGGGGCCTCCTGTACCACAACGAGGGAAACGGTCGCTTTGCGGACGTCACGGCGAGGGCCGGAGTCGCCAACGCAGGCAAGTGGGGCTCGAGCGCCGCCTGGTGCGATTACGACCGGGACGGCCGGCTCGATCTTGTCATTGCCAACTACGTGGACTGGTCTGTCGCAAACAACCTGTACTGTGGGGAACGCCGGCCGGGATACCGAGCCTACTGCCATCCGAACAAGTTTCGCGGGCAAACGCCCACTCTATTTCGCAACCAGGGCGACGGCACCTTCAAAGACGTCAGCGCAGCGAGCGGCATCGGATCCAAGCCGGGCAACGGCCTTGGAGTGGTGTGCTTCGATTACGACCAGGACGGATGGACAGACATTTTTTTCGCCAATGACGGGACGGAGAATTTCTTGTATCGGAACCGGGGAGACGGAACGTTTGAAGAGACCGGGGCCGTGACGGGCGTCGCCTGGGGCGAGAACGGAGAGATCGAAGCGGGGATGGGCGTGGACGCGGGAGACTACAACCGTGACGGGTGGCCGGATCTTTTCATTACTCATCTGGACCTGGAGCTGAACCGTTTATACCGGCACCATGGCAAAGGAGGCTACGAGGACGCCACATTTCGGGACGGTCCCGGATACCAGACCTTTCACCTGAGCGGCTTCGGCGTTGGATTTGTGGATTTTGATAACGACGGCTGGCTGGATCTCTTTATTGCGAACGGCCATATTCTGGACAACATTCATCTGTACCATCCGAACACAACTTATGCCGAGCCGAAATTCATTTACCGCAATGCGGAAGGGAAATTCGTGAACTTCACGGCCCGCCTCGGTGAGGACGTTCTGAGGCCCAGAGTAAGTCGCGCGGCGGCGTTTGCCGACTATGACAACGATGGGGACCTGGACGTGGCCGTAAACAACAACGGTCAGGAAGCGGAGCTGTTGAGGAACGACGGAGGCAATCGAAACCACTGGCTCCAGCTCCATCTCATCGGCACGCGGTCCAACCGTGACGCGGTGGGCGCGCGGGTGGTAGTCTGGGCGGACGGGCAGCGGTGGACTGCCGAAAAGGCGGGAGGCCGGAGCTATCAGGCAGCGCACGATCCGCGACTGCACTTCGGGCTGGGGAAGCGGGAAATGGTCGAGCGGGTGGAGATCTTGTGGCCGAGCGGGGCCAGGGATGTGATCGAAGGTCTGCGCGTGAACCAAGTCGTTGCCGTGAAGGAAGGCGCAGGTCGCGTTCCTGTTGCGGTACCGAAACTGCGCCCTCGGAGCGAGAGGGCCGACGGCGGGCCATGAGGCGGCGCGCGCGGCTCGCATTCGCACTGCTGGTTTTCACCGGACTTCCGGCCCAGGAGTCTGCCCCGCACGATCCGGCGGCCGCGTTCCACGACCGCGCCGGGCTGGCGGAAGCCGGACGCGGGAACTGGACGGGGGCGCTTGCCAACTTCCAAAAGGCCATCGAACTCGCTCCAGAGTTTGCGGAGGCGCATTACCACCTTGCGGTCGTCTATGCACGACTGGGCAATCGAGCGCAGGCGTTCGAGGCCTGCCAACAGGCGTTGCGGTTGCGGCCGGATTACCCTGAGGCGCTCTACATGTTTGCCGGTTCCTGTCACGAGGCGGGGGACGCAGAAGGCGCCGCAACCATCCTGAAGCCGCTGGTGAAGCGCCTGCCTCAGTTTTCCGAGGCGCGCTACAACCTCGCCCTGGCGCTGAAGGATGCCGGACGGCTGGAAGCTGCGGCCGAGCAGCTCAGGGCCGCCGTCGGTCTCGAACCTCGCAATGCGAAGTACCGCGTCGCGCTGGGGATTGTGCTGGCGGAGCAGCAGCGCACCGAGGAGGCAATCGAGGCTCTTCGCGAAGCCGTGCGGCTCGAGCCCGCCAATCCCGAGGCGCATTACAACCTCGGCGTGGCTTTGGCCGCCGCTGGCCGGACGGCAGAAGCAGGCAGGTACTTCCGCGAAGCGATCCGGCTGAAGCCGGAGCATGCGGCAGCCCGCAGAGGACTGGGGCTGAGTCTGCTCCATGAGGGCGCTCTGGCCGCCGCGGAAGCTGAACTGCGCCAAGCCGCCGCCGTTGCGCCGCAGGATCCCGACAACTGGAACAACCTCGGCATGGTGCATCTGCGCCAGAAGCGGTTCGCGGAAGCCATTGAGGTTCTCGAGCGCGCGGTTTCGTTGAATCCGCGATTCATCAAAGCTTGGTCGAACCTCGCCCAGGCACACCAGAGAGCGGGGCGGGCGGCGGAAGCGCGACAGGCGGCGGAGCGTGTGCGCGAGCTTCTGGCCGAGCAGCGAAACCTCGGTCGGGCCATGATCCTGACCCAGACGGCCGTGCAGCGCCTCGAATCCGGAGACGCCCTCACCGCCATTGCGCAGTTGCGGGAAGCGATCGCGACAAGTCCGGGCTTTGCCGATGCCTATGCCGAGCTCGGCAAGGCCTTAATGCGCGTGGCGCCAAAGTCGGAAGAACCATTGGAGCTCCTCAGAAGGGCGGCGGAGCTGGACCCGGGGAAGGCCGAAATCCGGTACGCACTGACGCGGGCTCTGTTGCAGCGCGGCCGGGCGGGCGATGCGCTCACAGAACTCCAAGGCGCCCTCCGGTTGCGCCCGTGCTGGGCGGAAGCGCGCCGCTTGCTGGCCGAGGTGCATGCCAAGTTGGGCCAGGCGGAGGCGGCACGTTCGGAGCAGCAGCTGGCCCGGGCTCTGGAAGCTGCCGAGGTTTCGAGGGCGCCCTGAGCGGTTGCGGCTCAATCTGTAAGCCTTACCCCACGGATTGACAGCTGGCGGGGGCCAGGATAGAATGCTGGCCATGTTAGCGCTTACTCCATTCCGAACCCGGTGGATCCTGTTGGGGGCGATCGCGGCACTTGGGCCGGCCGGTGCGCAAACACCATGGCGAGATCAGGGAGTCATCCACACGCAACGCTCACCGTATGCCAAGCTCCGGAGTGTTCCCGTGCGGGCGGTCCGCATCGGCGAGGGGTTCTGGGAAACCCGACGCCGCGTCAACGTCGAAATAAGCATCCCGACGATTTACCAGCTCATCGAAGAGCACGGCTACGTGGACAACTTCCGGCGGATCTCCAAGGGAAAACAGGTGCCCAAGAAAGGGCCCGTCTTCGCCGACACCGACACGTACAAGTGGCTGGAGGCGGTCGCATTCGTGCTGCAAAGCGAAGACCGTCCTGCGCTGCGGGCCACGGCCGAGCAGGCGATTGCCGAAGTGCTCGCCATTCAGGAGCCGAGCGGTTACCTCAACGCTCATTTCGTGGGAGACCTCGCCAAGCAACGATTGCTTCCCGAGACCATGGAATGGGGCCACGAGCTTTATAACCTCGGCCACTTTCTCCAGGCGGCCGTCGCCTGGTACCGGGCCACGGGAGACCGCAGGTTAGTGGACGCGGGCGCGCGGTTTGCGGACTATCTGATCCGCGACTTCGGCCCCGACAAGAAACCTTTGCTGGCAGGCCACCCCGAGGTGGAAATGGCTTTGGTCGAGCTGTATCGCACCACGGGGGACCGCCGCTACCTCGACCTTGCCGGGTACATCCTCGCGGGGGACCCGCGACTGAAGCGCCGTCCGGACCGTGTCGTCTACACCTTCAGCGGCACGCCTTTCTGGGAGCGCAAGCAGCTGGAGGGTCACTCGGTCCGCGCCATGTACGCTTGCAGCGGCGCCACGGACTACTATCTGGAAACCGGCGACAAGCGCTACTGGGAGGCGCTCGAGCGTCTCTGGCAGGATTTGACGCGCCGCAAGATGTATATCACGGGCGGCGTGGGTTCGCGCTGGACTGGGGAAGCCTTCGGAGAAGCCTATGAGCTGCCGAACGCACGTTCGTACGCGGAAACCTGCGCCGCCATCGGGAATCTGATGTGGAACTGGCGGATGCTGGCGGCCACCGGCGAAGCCCGGTTTACGGACGTGCTGGAGCGGGCGCTTTACAACGCCATTGCGGTGGGAGTTTCGCTCGAGGGTACGCTTTACTGCTACCGCAACCCGCTCGAGTTCTCGGGCGTGCTCGAGCCGAGCTGGCAGTCGGCCACCGGGGCGATCCGCAACGCCTGGTACGACGTGCTCTGTTGCCCTCCTAACATCCAGCGCACGCTCGCTTCCCTGCCCGGATATTTCTACAGCACTGCCGCCGACGGCATTTACGTGCACCTCTACCACAACTCCGAACTGGACTGGCGGCTGGAGGACGGCACTCCGCTCCGCATCACGCAGAAGACCGGCTATCCGTGGGACGGCGACGTAACCCTGACGGTCTCCCCGGCCAAGGCGGCCGAGTTCACACTCTACGTACGCATTCCGGGGTGGACCTCCGCCGCTTCGCTGGAAGTCAACGGCCAGCCGGCGGGCGCGCCGGTCCGTCCGGGCACCTACAGCGCACTCCGCCGCCGATGGCAGCCGGGCGACGTGGTTCGCCTCAAACTGGATGTCTCGCCGCGCCTGACTGTGTCCAACCCGCTCGTCAAGGAGAACGTGGGGAGGGTGGCCGTTGAGCGAGGGCCGCTGGTCTACGCGCTGGAGCGGCTGGATCAGCCGCCCCAGGTGCACTCGCTCGATGACGTGGCCCTCGAGCTTTCGGGCACACGCACCGCGTTTCGCGAAGAGTTCCGCAAAGACTTTCTCGGCGGCGTGACCGTGTTGACCCACCCGGGCCTCATGTACCGCGAACCGCTCGCCAGCGAGCCGCTGTATCGCCCGTTCGGGCCCGTGCGCCAGCGCCCGGCGGACAAGATCGAGCTGCGGTTCATTCCCTACTGCGTCATCGCCAACCGCGATATTACTCCCATGACCGTCTGGGTCCGCTATCAGGGAGGCGGGTAAGTTTTTCCCTCCGGTGGAAACAACTGCCGGGGTGGGGGATCCTTAAACCCTGAGAAGTCTTCAGGGTCATCGCCGTGGCATCCGGCTTGCTGTGGCAAGCAGGGGGGGAACCATGTACGAACCGGAAGCGAATCACCGCCACGAGGGAAACGGCCCGGTGCTGTCACGAAAGATGCTCGCTGCCGCCGCGCTGGGCTCGCTTGCCGTGATTGCGCTTGCCGCCTCTGCGCTGGGCCTGTCGCTGCGGCAGCGCAGCGAGCTCAGGGAAGTAGTGAAAGGTCACGAGCAGGTGGCGGCGGCTCTCCAGCGGATCCGCATGCAACTCGATACGGTCTCTAACCAACTCGCGGCCGCGCAGAGCGCACCGGAGCCCGTTCGCCGCATCTCTGCGCGGCCGTCATCGCCGCCCGCCCGCCGGCCGTCTCCGTCGCCCCATCCGAAGCCGGCGCCCTCCGAAGATCCGCGCTGGAGGAACCTGGAGGCCCGCCTGTCGGAGCAGCAGAAAGAAATCGCCGGCACGCGGGAGGCCATGACCAAGACGCGCCAGGAGCTGGAAGCGTCGCTGGCCTCGACACGGGACGAACTCAGCGGCAGGATCGCGAAGACGCATGAAGAGGTGGAGGCTCTGCGCAGACTCGGCGAGCGCAACTACTACGAGTTCACGGTCCCCAAATCCAAGCAGTTCCACCGCGTCGGGCCTTTGAGTCTGGCGCTCCGCAAGACCAACGTCAAGAGGCAAACCTTCGAAGTGGAACTGATCGTGGACGACTACAAGCTCAAGAAAAAGGACGTCAACCTCTATGAGCCTGTGCTCATCCACCTGGCGGATCGGCCGCAGCCTCTGGAGCTGGTGGTGAATCGCATCGGCAAGAACGAGGCGCAGGGATATATCAGCGAGCCGAAGTTCAAGACCTCCGAGCTCGCGACTCGCACGCCCCTGAGTCCAGTGACTGCGCCGCCGCCTTCGCGCTGAAGCCCCGCGGGCGCTTCCCTACCCCAGGCGCACGCCCGGGTTGTCCCCGTACTCGATCCGGGCCTCGCGGCCCTGGTTCAGGAGTGACAGTCGTCCGGCTTCGATGACCAGTTCGTTGTAGTAGCTGTTTGCCGGCGTCGCCATGATCCCGGCGTGGTCGTACTCTTTCAGCAGCGCCTGCCGCCGCGCCAGCGCCTGCTCCTCCGGCAGGCCTGCCGTCTCCGTCTCCAGGCGGATGGCGGCCTTGACGATGTACTCCACCGAACGGTATCCATAACCCACCGGTACCAGCCCGGGGCCGCCCAGGTCAACATACTGGAAGTAGTCCGTACTGGGTTCGGCATAGTAAGTGGAGCCGGGAGCGTCGTCTTTCTCGATATAGCAGTACTTGATGCCGCGGTATTGATCGGAATGGGAAATGAGCCCGCCTTTGTCGTTGCCGGCGCAGTACAGGGTGAGCCCCTGCGTGTTGGTGCCGGGAGCCTCGTCGGGAAACCCTAAGGCATTCTGCACGTTCAGGCACGCTCCGTTGTTCCAGAGGACGCGCGCATCCGTCCACAGGAAGCCTTCCTTGCCGTTCGGATAGCGGTCCCGGATGCCGTAGACGCTCACCGCCACGGGCAACAGGCCGGTGATGAAATGGACCAAATCCACATAGTGGCAGCCGATGTAGGTGAAGGCATCCGAGTTCTCCACGGTACACCAGTTCTGGAAGTTCGAATGGCGGTAATACCACTTTTCGAGCAGACAGGCCGTACCGAGGCGGAATTCCCCGAACTTGCCCTCGCGGTAACGCCTGCGGGCCAACAGCGCCCGGTCATCGAAGCGCTTGTGGTACTCGACGCCCACCAGCAGGCCCCGGCTGTAGGCCTCCTGCTCGATTTCGAGCGCCTGGGATACCTTCAAGACCAGGGGCTTGACGGCACAGACGTGCTGGTTGCAGGAGAGCGCCGCGAGGATGACCTCGTAGTGCAACTGGTCCGGGACCGCGACCACCACCAGATTGCGCGGGGGCATCGCGGCGATCACGCCGCGATAAAGCTCGGGGTGTGAGGCGTCCGGGTCGGCGTCGAGCGGCGGCTGCGGCCGGAAGGAGTGGCCGGGAAACGCGCGCGCGAGCAGGGGCGATTCCCCCAGACGCCGGAGCGTCCGCGCGTGAGAAGCGCACACCGTGATCTCGCCGATTAAGCCCAACCGCTGCATGTGATAGAGCGAAGGCAGCAGCTGGTCGTGAGTGATCATGCCGCCGCCGACGATGGTGACCTGCGGTTTCATCGCACCACGGCCTCCCGCGACACGGCCACTTCCGCGAAAGCCTCCTCCAGCACGCTAACGCTCTCCAGGACCGCCTCTTCCGTGATCACGAGGGGCGGAGCGATCTTGACGGTGGCGCCCCCGTAGCCGACGGGCGAGAACATCAACAGGCCTTTTTCGAAGCAGCGCTCGACCACGTCCCAGGCAAAGTCGCCATCGGGCTCTTTCTTGCCTGGGCGCACGCAGGTGACGCCAGCCACCAAACCCTTGCCGGCAACCCAGCCCGCCTGCGGGAATCGCGAGGCCAGGCGGCGCAATTCGCGGTGCAGAACGGCGCCGACGCGCCGGGCATTGCCGGGCAGATCCTCCTGAACGACGCGCTCGATCGAAGCCAGGGCGGCAGCGCAGCAGACGGGATTACCCGTGTGGGTGGAAGTCATGCTCCCCGGCGGATGCAGGTCCATCACGTCGGGCCGCCCCGCGACCGCCGCGAGAGGGAGGGAGCTGGTGATGCCTTTGCCGAAGCAGGCCAGGTCTGGCACGATGCCGTAGTGCTCGAAACCGAAGAGCGTTCCGGTGCGCCCGAAGCCGGCCTGCACCTCGTCGCAGACGAGCAGGACCCGGTGGCGGTCGCACCACTCGCGCAACGCGCGCATATACTCGGCGGGAGCAAAGGCCGCGCTTCCGCCCTGGTACGTCTCCAGAATCACACCGGCGACCTGACGGGGCCGTACGCCGCGTTCGCTGAGCGCGCGCTCGAAGCCCTCAAAGGAGGTGTCTTCGGTCCAGTACCCGTCCGGAAACGGAACCTGGACGAAGCCGGGATCGAGGTTGACGATCCACTCTTTGAGCGCCGGGATGCCGCCTGCCTGCTGCGCACCGAGAGTGCGTCCGTGAAACGCTTTGTCGTAAGACACGATCACATGCTTGGCGCGCCCCCCGACCCGGACTCCGTAGGTGCGGCACAGCTTGATGGCGCATTCCACGGTTTCCGAACCGGTGGTAAGCAAGAAGACCTTCTTCAACGGCTCCGGGAGCAGTCCGGCAAGGCGTTCGACGAGCTGGGCCCGGATCGCGCTCGGGAAGCAGTAGTTGGCCAGCAACCGCCGCGCGGCCTGCGCGGTGATGGCCTCAACGACCTCCGTGCGCCCGTGCCCCGCGTTGGCGATGAGCACGCCGCTTGACCAGTCAATCCAGCAGTTGCCCCAGGCGTCAAAGACCTGAAAGCCCTCGGCGCGGTCCCAGACCACGGGCGGTTGGCCGCGCATGGCGACGGGCTCATAGCGATGGAGCGTTTCCAGGATGGGAAGCGATTCCGGGACCGGGATTTCCGTCACGATGCGCCGGAAGCGCGTTTCCACGCGCGGCACGCGGCGCGGGGTGAGATCGTATTGTCGAGCCATCGCCCACCATTCTATCGGAGAGTCCGCAGCCGGCCGTGCGGAAACTCCGCGAAACGACCGCCCCCTAGCTGCCCGCGCCTTTCAGGGACTCGACTGCCTGCCGGATCGTCGCCGCGACCCGCGCCGCAACCTCGTCGCTTTCGTATTTTTGCCGCGGCCAGAAAAAGCCGCGCAGGCCGTCCTTGTGGCGCCGCGGCACGATGTGCACATGCAGGTGCGGCACGCTCTGACTGACGCGGTTGTTGATGGCGACGAAGGTGCCCTCGGCGCCCATGGCCAGCTCCACCGCCCGGGCCAGCAGTTTTGCGCTGCCAAACAGCGGAGCGACAAGTTCCTCCGGCAGATCGCCCAGCGTCTGGAAATGCCGGCGCGGGATCAGTAAGGTATGGCCTGGAAACAGCGGCCGGTGGTCCAGAAAGGCCACGCAGACGGCGTCTTCAAAGACGACGCGGGCATCCAGCATGCCCTGGAGTATCTGACAGAACCTGCAAGCCTCGCTCATGGGGAAAGTGACGGGGTGCGGACGACCAGGTCCCACCGCTCGGGGGCAACGGGCTCGACCGAGAGCATCGTGACCGAGCCGTCCCGCAACAGGTAGATCCCTCCTGACGCACCGGTGTACACAGCGCCTCCGAAGCGATCCATCGAGTTAACCAGTGCCGGAACGGCAATACGGGTGAACTGCCCCGTGGTGCGGTCATAGCGCAATATCCCGCCACCTAACAATGCTCCTTCGGGGCGCTGGACAAGGCCGATCCAGACAGCATCTTTCTCGACGAACAGCGCCGTGGCAGACCACGGAGCAAGTTCCGGAGGATACCACAATTGGTAACTGCGCGTGTCTAAGTCGAACCAGCCCAGGTTACCCACGCCGGAGGCGCCTTCGCCGTCGTAAAATGTGCCGGCAAACCACAGCCGATCCCCTTCCCGCGCAAAGGCGCCGAAGTGGTTTTGGATATCCCAGGGTTCCATCTCCGCCCCTCGGAACCGGCGCCACGTGGCGACGTCAGGCACCGGGAGCGGGTAGAACCGGCCGCGGCCACGGTCCGGGACCCAGAACACGCCGGAGCGCCTCGCACCATAACCCCGGGGCGCGGACTCTTCGTTCCAGATGATGTACCAACCGTCTCTCCAACGAAATGCGTAGCAGGGGGGAACCGTGTGCCGGAGTCCGGGGAAATCCGGATGTTCGACAGGCGGAGGTTGAGAGCCGCCGCACGACTCCCCCACGGTGATGCCCCTCTTGCTCAACGCCAGCTTTCTTTTCGGGCCGTAAGCCGGTATCGCGGGCACCTCAGTCAATTCATAGCGCGGCTTCTCGCCGGGCGCGAACTGCTCCAGCGCCAGCGCGTAGTTCCGGCACTCAAAAACCTCGCTCGAGGCACAGCCTCCGAGGCCGAGATAGTATATCCGTGGACCGATAATTGTACTGTCACCAAACGTGAGTCGAATGAAAGGAAGCTTATATATAGTGCGCCGTTTGCGAAGATCATAGACGTACTTGATGGATCCCAAGTACATGTTATAATCGCCCCAGAGATCCACCACCGCATCTTGTTCTCCCGCGTAAGCGATACGCGGCGCCCCGGGCGGAAGGGCGTGCAGAGGCCTGAGATCGAGCACCATGTAGACCTGGTTGGTCGGGCCGTACACCAGGAAGACACCGAGGCTGCCGGCGCCTCGCAGGGCTTCCTCGGGCGCTTGTTTGCGGATTGCAGGATCTGGGTAACCGCTGAGTGCAAGGAGGGAATAGTCTCCGGCCGCATGGCGCTTGTCTTCAACCCTGAAGCGATCCGCGAACGGGTCGTTGCGCCGGAGCCACTCTGCGGCGGCGCGAATGTCTTCCTTTTGGAGCTGCTCGAAGCGGCTACCCCAGAGCTCCTGGGCCGGACCCCCGGAAGCGGCGGCCGCGCAAACAAAGACAAGACGGCGAGCTCGACAAGCAAACATAACGGACCGCGCTACCCGATCACCTTTACTCCAGCTACTTCAGTACTGGAGAGACCTTGACCCGCGCCGCTTCCCGCGCCTCTTTCATCAGCGGCCCGTAGACTTCCTTGTCAAACGGCACGCAGCCGGTCGGGAACTGGCCCAGCGGATGCTCCTTGCGGCGCATCAGGTAGGTACAGAAGGTGACGGTCTTGCAGACCCTTTGCTCATCCAGTTCGCCTTTTTCGAGGGCGTCACGGGCGAAGTCCGGATAAGCAAGCGCGTTGCGCCCCACCCCGAAGAAACGGATGTTGCCCGCCAGGATGTTGTAAGCCGCGGCATGAATCGCGAACTTCTGGAGCCAGCTGTAGCCCGTGCCGACCATCGGCAGATCCGGAAACGTGCGCTGTAGCTCCCCGGCGATGCGGAAATGCCGGTCCACTCCGAGCAACGGATGCTCCGGCTGTTCGTAGTTGCCTTCGTCGGGCTTCTCAAAGGGCCGGCCGATGTGCGGGTTCAGGTAGGGCGACCCCATGGACACATTCAGCAACGCAATGCCCCAGTCCTTGAACCACGCAACCGCCTGCTTGACTTCGCTCAAATCTTCCCGCAGCGGATTGTTCGGATCCACACCGAAGCCATGCGGATACGGTATGGGCACGTTAAACGGGACGCCGAGGCCGGAGTTGGGATCCCGGGCGTACGGGATGCCGTCGTAACAACCGAGGCGCATCACAAGCACAAGCCGGTTGCCCACGGCCGCCCGAATCTTACCGATTACGTTACGCACAAAGCGGCAGCGGTTTTCCAGGGGGCCGCCGTAACGGCCCTCCCGGAGCCTGGCCCCCATGAGCTCGCTCAGCAGATACCCGTGAGTGACCTTGATTTCGACGGCGCGAAAGCCCGCCTGGAGCGCCAGCTGCGCAGCCTCGACGTAGTCGTCTTCGAGCCGTTCCAGTTCCTCATCCGAGATCACCGGGTAGTCCGGAGGAATCCGGGTCTTTTCGTCCACGAAAGGGTTGTGGTACGCCACCACCGGATCCGGCACACTGTGGCGGCCCGAGTGCGTCAGTTGCAGCGGCTCCAGCAAGTCGTCTGCGGTTCCGCAGGTCTCGCGGTGCACCCGCCGCGTCATCTCCAGGAGCCGGGCGAAGTCGGAAACGTTGCGGCGGTGGATCCAGAGCTGGCGCGTGTTGGCGCGGCCGTCGGCCCGCACCGCCGTGGCCTCAAACCAGAGGAGTTTGGCGCCGCCGCGCGCGAACCGCTCGTAACGCCGCCACGTCAGTTCGCTGGGACGGCCGTCGAGCGTGCCGTCGCAACCCTCCATGGGATGGATCGCAATGGAGTTTCCCACCAGGATGTCGGCGACGCGCACTTTGCGTGCCAACGCGGCCCGCACGCGCTCCTTGTCGGGCTCGAAGCGTACGTGGACGGCGCCCTCAGTTTCGGCCGCCTGCGCGAGTTCGTGCAAGTTCTTGTAAACGAAGTGCCTCATCTTTCGGGTGACGGGGAAGAAGGCCGATGGCCACAGCCCCCAGAAACGCCGTGCCGAATACGGCCATCATCGCCAGGTAGTAATTGCCGCCGAGAAAGTCCCGCAGGCGCGCCACGAAGTTGGGAAACCAGAACTGGGCGATGGTGTCGGTGGGCAGGATGGCGGACATGGCGCGCGCGAGCGTCGAAAGGCCGAACTGGTCGGCTGCCATCAGGGGGATCAGCATGTAATCGGCGCCCATGGCGAAACCAAACACCAGGGCGAACAGGTAGACGAAGCCCTGATGCTGCGGCGTTACCAGAAACAGAGTCGGGATGGCGAAGGCGACAATGAGGTAGGTCGCCAGCATGACGTATTTCCGCGGGAGCTTGTCGGCGAGATAGCCGGCCAGCAGGCGCCCGGCGATACTCGCCCACAGCACCCAGAACGACGCCGTGCCCCAGATGCGGTCCCGGGCGGCCTGGTCCACGAAGCCTTGCGCCTCAAAGACGAACTTCATGTGGAAGTTCACCGAAGCGATCGAACCGATCGAGGCGGCGCTGCCGATGAGCAGCAGCCAGAAGGGTGCTCTGCGCAGGAGGTAGCCGAAGCTCTTGGGTGGCTCCAGCACGGCCGGAGCCGCAATCTCCGCCGGGTCATGCTTGCCGTCCGGAAGCTGGCCGATGTCCTGCGGTTTGGTGCGGATGACGAAGATGGCCAGCGGCCAGGCCGCCAGCAGCAGCAGGCTCATGTACTTGAGCGCCTCGGTGTAGTGCATCTGCGAGGCCAGATAAGGTCCGAGCTTGTTGCCGATCGAGCCGATCACCGCCACGCCCACGTAGGTGATGCCCATCGCCCGGCCCCGCTTCTCCTTGAACCAGTTGGAAATGATCACCTGGTGCGGTATCGGCCCCGACAAAAAGTAGCCCACCATGTAAAGGCACCACACGGCGTAGTATTCCCACCGCGCGCCGCTCAAGCGGGCGAACAGTTGAAAGGCCAGAAACGTCAGACCCGTGCCGATGACGATCAACAGCCGCGGGCTCACCCGCGGTACGATGACCGG
>DATLYE010000037.1:0-2570 GCA_035575135.1 Bryobacteraceae bacterium | reverse complement strand
AGGCCGCCAGGGGTTTGGGCCGCGCCCCCGTGGAGGTGGTCCTCCTCGACCGCCGCAACTTTCATCTGTTTCAGCCGCTGCTTTACCAGGTAGCAACGGGAGGTCTGTCTCCCGGCGACATTTGCGCGCCGCTGCGGGCGGTGCTCCGCCGCCAGAAGAACACCAGGGTGTTGCTGGCCGAGGCGCGCGACGTGGATGTGTCGCGGCGCGTCGTCATTCTGGCTGACGGCGAGATCTCCTACGACTTCCTGATCGTAGCCACGGGATCCCGGCATCATTATTTCGGTCGCCCCGAGTGGGAACGCTTCGCCCCGGGCCTGAAAACCGTGGAAGATGCTACGGAGATGCGCCGGCGCATCCTCCTCGCGTTCGAGGAGGCCGAGCGGGAGGCCGATCGAGAGAGGCGGCGTGCGTGGCTGACGTTTGTCGTCGTGGGAGCGGGACCGACCGGCGTCGAGCTGGCGGGGGCTCTGGGCGAAGTCGCCAACCACACGCTGCGGGAAGATTTCCGCTCGATACGACCGCAGGAAGCGCGGATTTTGTTAGTGGAATATGCCGATCGCGTGCTGCCCGGTTACCCGCCGGAGCTTTCCGAGAAAGCCGAACGAGCGCTGATCCGCCACCATGTGCGGCCTCTGACGGGCGTGAGGGTCGTGGAGATGGACGAGGAAGGCGTGGTCATCGAGCACCGAAGCGGCGGGCGCGAACGAATCCCGGCCAGGACCGTCCTCTGGGCTGCAGGGGTGCAGGCTTCCGAGATGGGCCGGGTGCTGGCGGAGCGGGCGGGAGCGGCCCGGGACCGAGCAGGGCGGATCCTTGTCGAACCGGATCTGAGCCTCCCGGGCCATCCCGAGATTTTTGTCATCGGCGACCTCGCCTGCTGTATCCAGGACGGGGCGCCGCTGCCTGGCGTGGCTCCGGTGGCCATGCAGCAAGGCCGGTATGTGGCTCAGGTGATTCAAGCGCGCCTGCGCGGGAAGTCGGCCCCGCCGTTCCGCTATCGGGACAAGGGAACACTGGCGACGATCGGGCGCCATCACGCCGTGGCGGATTTCCGCCTGCTGCGGTTCAATGGTTTTCCGGCATGGGTAACCTGGTTGTTTGTGCACTTGTTGTATCTGGTGGGATTTCAAAATCGGTTGCTGGTGTTGATGCAGTGGGCTTTTCATTACTTCACCTTCAATCGGGGAGCGCGGCTGATTACAGAACCGGCAGGGTCTGCGGTGCGCCGGACCCATGAGGTAGAATCAAAGCAATGACTCCGGGGTTCGACCGGAGGTGCCCGCGCTGGTTCGACGACGGGCAAGGCAGGTTCCGGTTCCAGAAATCGCCGATCTCACAGCGAATCCTGGGATGGCACGTGACACCGCAGAAGTCAGGGGTTACGGGCGAGAAACTGTGCAGCGTTTCTTCATTCAGAACTTTGGGTGCCGGGCCACGCAGGCCGACGGCGCAGCGCTAGAAGCGTCGTTGAGCCGGCTCGGCTTCGAACCTGCCGGAGTCGCCGGCGAGGCCGACGTCGTGATTGTCAATTCCTGTACGGTCACGGCGGAGGCGGATCAGGATGTCCGGCAGGCAGTGCGCCGCGTTCACCGCGAGAATCCCCATGCGCGGATTCTGGTGACGGGCTGCTACGCGCAGCGGGCGCCGGAGGAACTGGCCGCGCTGCCGGGCGTCGCCTGGGTGGTCGGCAACTCCCACAAGCCGCAGATCCCCGAAATTCTCCTCCGAGAACACCACGCGCCCTACCACGGGCAGATCTATGTGGGCGACATCTTCGAGCAGCGGGAGCTGCTGGCGGCCCCGGTGGAAGAGGCGGCAGGCGACCGCACCCGTCCCAACCTGAAGATCCAGGACGGCTGCAACAACCGCTGCTCCTTTTGCATCATCCCGTTTGTGCGCGGGCGGAGCCGCAGCGCACGTCCGGAGGACGTGATTGAACAGGTGCGCCGCCTGAGCCGGCGCTACCGCGAGGTGGTACTCAGCGGGATTAACCTGGGGCGCTGGGGCCGGGAGCGGGGCATCGGGCTGCGGCTGGTGGATCTGCTGCGGCGGCTGCTGGCGGAGACGGAGATCGAGCGCTTGCGGCTGAGTTCCGTCGAGCCCATGGATTGGAGCGACGAGCTGCTCGAGCTGATGGCGTCCTCGCCGCGCATCGCCAGGCATGTGCACGCGCCGCTGCAGACGGGCTCGGACAGCGTGCTGCGGCGGATGAAACGGCGCTACCGGGCAAGACACTACGAAAGCCGGATCCGCAAAGCCCGGGCCTTGATGCCCGATGCGGCCATCGGCGCCGATGTGATGGTGGGCTTTCCGGGTGAGACCGACGAGGAGTTCGAAGAAAACCGACGTTTCATCGAAAGCCTTCCGTTCACCTACCTGCACGTGTTCACGTACTCGGAGCGGCCGGGGACGCCGGCGGCGGCGATGCCCGGACGGGTCCCGCCCGAGGTGCGCAAAGAGCGCAACCGGATCTTGCGGGAACTGGCGGCGGCCAAGAACCTCGAGTTCCGGCGAAGCATGATCGGCAAGCGGCTTTCGGTCGTGACGCTGGAGCAGGCGGGTGGCGC
>DATLYE010000036.1:0-17663 GCA_035575135.1 Bryobacteraceae bacterium | reverse complement strand
CGAAGACCACCTCAGTTTGCGTGCCATTTTCAGCCGTTCCAAATGGCAGCTGTACTCGGCGCACTCCCTCGAAGAAGCGCGTGCGCTTCTGGGAGCGAATCCCGTAGGGGTCGTGCTCAGCGAGTGCGTGCTGCCGGAAGGTAAGACCTGGAAAGACCTTCTGCGCGCCGTGGAGGCGTTGCGCAATCCTCCGCCGCTGATTGTGACCTCCCGCCTGGCAGATGAATGCCTGTGGGCGGAGGTTCTCAACCTGGGCGGCTACGACCTGCTGATGAAACCGTTCGACGCCACCGAGGTGTTCCGCGTGGTGAGCCTGGCCTGGCTGTCCTGGAAGAACCGCCTGGAGCGGGCCGGATCGTCCCGCAAGCCTGCGAGAGCCGCCGGGACCTCAGCGGCCTGGAGAGCGGGAGCAGGGTGAGATTACGCCTTCGTCCCCATCGGGCGACGGTCTCTGAGCCAGACAAAGAAGCGGCTGAGTCCGTCTTCGAAGTCCACGACAGGCCGGTAGGCGAGTAAGGCCTGCGCCTTGGAGATGTCGGCGCAGGTCTGGGGAACTTCTCCAGCCTGCGGCGGAAGCCACTCCAGGGCGGCCTTGATGCCCGAGACCCTCTCTAAAGCCTGAATCATTTCCAGCAGGCTTACCGGGCGGTGATGGCCGAGGTTGATGACCTCGTAGGGAGTGGTCGTGTACTCCATGGCCGCGCGAATTCCTTCGATGGCATCTGCGATGTAGGTGTAATCCCGGCGGGTGTTTCCATCGCCATAGACGGGCAACGGCTTGCCTTCCAGCATCAGGCGGGCGAATTTGTGGATGGCAAGGTCGGGGCGCTGCCGCGGTCCATACACCGTAAAGAACCGAAGGGCGATGAAGCGGATGCCGTAGAGGTGACTGTAGACGTGCCCCATCAGCTCGCCGCTGACCTTGGTGGCGGCGTAGGGGCTCACGGGGAGCAGGACGTGGTCGTCTTCGCGCCACGGCAGGTTGGGATTCACGCCGTAAACGCTGCTCGAAGAGGCGAAGACGAACTGGGGAACACTGCGCTCACGAGCCAGCTCGAGCACGTTCTGCGTGCCGCGCACGTTGACGTCCTGGTAGAGCAGAGGATCGCGGATCGAGGGCCGGACCCCGGCCCTGGCGGCGAGGTGAACGATGACGTCGAAGCCGCCGTCAACCTTGCCGCGCAGTGCGTCCATGTCCCGGATATCGGTCTCGACGAAGCGGAAGCAGGGATGGGCGGCGTGAGCGGCCAGGTTGGCGCGTTTGACCGCCGGATCGTAGAACGGATCGAAGTTGTCCAGGCCGGTAACCTGCCAGCCTTCCGCCAGCAGGCGGTCCACCAGATGGCTCCCAATGAACCCGGCGGCTCCGGTGACGAGGGCATGTTTCATTCCGATTCTTCGCGAGCCTGATACGAGTCTATGGGGAGCGGCGGGGTCGAGACAACTCCCGGGATGGCTGCCGGAGACCAAGGCGCACCACGAGAGGAGCGAGATCTGCTTCGACATTGACACTGTTTGGGCAAACTGCTATCCTCCGGGAATCCTCGGAGGAGGGGGATTCCATGGTGAAACCCATGACCGTACTGCTGGCGGCACTCGCGCCGGCGTTTCTTGCGCTGCCGGCTTTGTCGCAGCAGCCGGAACAACCGATTTACACTTTCGTGGCAAGCTGGGCGGTGCCACGGGCTCAGTGGGCGGAGTTCGCTTCATCCTGGGAGAAGAATTTCAGACCTGTGCTGGATCGCATGGTGGCCGACGGCACGATCGTGGAGTGGGGAAGGTCGGAGGCCGTGGTTCACAACAAGGACGGCGCCACACACACTGTGTGGTGGGCGGCGACGAATCTCTCGGGAACGCAGCGTGTCCTGGGGGAACTGATCCGGATTCAACCCAGCCCGGCAATCGTGGCCGCCACACGGCATGAAGACCTCTTGCTGCGCTCCCTCATCTACCGGCTGCGGCCGGGGACCCTGACGGCGGGCTACCTGCAGATCAGCTACACGCAGGTCCAGGCCGGCAAGAGCCAGCAGTGGCGCGCACTCTGGGACAAGTATTCCCGTCCCGTATTGGAGGAACTGTTCGCGAACGGGACCATCGCAGGCTACGGGATTGATGTGGAGCATGTGCATACCGGGGACCCCGGAGGGCGCTTCTCCTGGGTCCTGTACCCGAACGCGGAGGCTTTAGACAAAGCAGAAGCGGCGTTTGAAGCCGCGCGCCAGAAAAGCCCGATGCCGTCCCCGAATCCGTTTCTGGAGGTTACGGTGGCGGGCGCGCACCGGGACATGCTGGAGCGTGTGGTCCATTTCGTGCGGAAGTAGTGCGAAGACCGAGGACAGGCTTTCGGCGCGGCCTCAGGCCGCGCACTCGCCGCGACCGAGCTTAAGGGAGAAGTCCACCTCGTCGCCCCAGTCTTTGTAAAGGTCGGGGAACAGTTCGGGAGGCTGGGCGAGGTCGCGGGTCAAGTCGCGGAAGAATTCGACTTTGTACCGGAGCACGTAGTTGCGGAAGGACTCACCCGGCAGGCGGTGCGCGGAATAGTGATCGAGCACGCGCCGCACCGCCACGGGTGCGAGCCTGGCGGCGATGCTCTGTACGGCGAGCCCGAAGCGCAGGATTCCCTCATCGTCGTGGCCGCCGCCGAGAAGCATCTGATAGTAGGGGACCTCGCGGCCATCCACCTTGCGGGAGTTGCCGTAGAAGCCGATATCCGCGATCCAGTGCTGCCCGCAGGCATTGGGGCAGCCGCTGGCCTTAATGGAAAGCTGCCGCACGGCCGGATCGGTATACTCGCGCACCACCTCCTGTAAGGCCGCACCGAGATTCATGGACTTGGTAAGGCCGAGATTACAGGAGTAAGCGCCGGGACAGGTTGTAATATCTTCGATCTCGCCCACGCCGGCACCTGCCAGGCCGACCTCGCGGAGGGCTGCATGCACGCGGCGGAGATTATGCCGGGCGATGAAAGCGAGCAGCACGTTCTGCGCGATGGTGAGGCGCAGGAAGCCGTCCCCGGCATCGCGGGCAAGCCGCGCCAGGGCGCGCATCTGCTCGCTCCGGAGGTTGCCCTGGTCCACGCGCACGGTGACGGCGACATAACCCGCCTGCTTCTGCCTGCGGACGTTGGTCTGGAGCCAGCGCTCGTAGTCCGGATCGGGACGGCCGTTGCCTTCGAGCACGGGCAGCAGGGCTCCATTGCCCAAGGGAGGCGGTTGGGAGCGGAAGCCGCCGAAGCCTTCCGGCACGGCGGCCGGCGGGAGGATGCCGCCGTTGCGGAGGATGTCGGCGTATTCCTTTTCGACCTGCTCTTTCAGCCAGTCGAAGCCGCGCTCGCGAACCACGAACTTCAGGCGCGCTTTGAACTTGTTCTTGCGGTTGCCGTACTGGTTGAAGACGCGGATCACGGCCTCGCACTTGTTGACCACGCGTTCGACCGGTACGAACTCGTCCAGAAGCTGAGCTTCGCTCGGCAGCGGACCGAGGCCGCCGCCGACCAGCATGCGGAAGCCGCGCCGAAGTTCACCGTTTTCGTAGCGAACCACGGCGCGGAGGCCGATGTCGTGAATGGCCGCGGCCATGCAGTCTTCCGGGCAGGCGGAGAAGGAAATTTTGAATTTTCGCGGCAGGTTGTCGGTCAGTTCCTTATGCAAGAAGGCGAAAGCCACCTGCCGCGCATAGGGGCGCACGTCAAAGGCTTCGTCCTCGGCCAGCCCCGCCAGCGGACAGCAGGTGACATTGCGCACGGTGTTGTAGCAGGCCTCGCGGGTCGTGAGTCGCGCGTCGGCCAGCATGTGCAGCAAAGCGGGGACGCGCTGCAGCGGGACGAAGTGGAACTGGACGTTCTGGCGCGTGGTCAAGTGCGCGCGCCCGCCGCCGAACTCGTCAGCAACGCGCGCCAACTGCTCCATCTGCTCGGCCGTGAGCATGCCGCCGGGGACCTTGGTGCGGACCATCTGCACGCCCGGCTGACGCTGGCCGTAGATGCCGCGCCGGAGGCGGAAGGCGCGGAACTCGTCCTCCGTGATCCGGCCTGCCAGATACGCCTCGGCCTTCTGGCGGAAAAGCTCGATGTCGTCGCGGACGATGCGTTCGTAGTCGGCCTCGAGCGCTTCCCGATCGGTGATGAGCAGGTCGGCCGTGGAATTTCCCATTTCTCTATCGAGAATATCATGATCGCCGGTACATGGCAAGTAAAATCTGGGGCGGGAGGGCCGAGAGAGGCGCCCTGACCGTCTGGGCTTAGAGTTCGTGGACGAGGTCGGTAAGCCTTCTGCGGCGGGTGGGTTCGGGTTTTTCGCCCGGGTAGCCGAGCGGCAGGATGGCGACCGGGATGAGCTTACCGGTGATTCCCAACACGCGGCGCACGTCGTCCTCGCGGAAGGCGCCCACCCAGCAAGTGGCCAGACCCAGGGCGGTGGCGGCGAGCATGGCGAAGGCGCAGGCGATGGTGGCGTCCTGGATGGAGTAGAGTTCCACGCCGCGCCGCCCGTAGCGCCACTCCGAGCGGGCCGGATGAGCGCAGAAGACGAGCACGGCGGGTGCGGCGGCAATGAAGTCCTGGGCCAGAGCTGCGGCGGCCAGCGCCTTGCGCTGCTCGTCCCGGGTGACCACGAAGATCTCGTAGGCTTGCAGGTTGCCGGCCGAGGGCGCGGCGTTGGCGGCTTCGAGAATGCGTTGGAGTTTGTCGCGCTCGACCGGCCGGGGGAGGTAGGCGCGGACGGAGCGCCGGAGGCGCACGAGATCGAAGAAGTCCATGCCACTTCTATTTTCAGACAGGCCGGTACCGTTTACGGCGAGGGCACGAGCCATGGGCGGAACTCGACGCCTGTGCGCCGCAAGGCTCGCGCATCAGGACACGACCCCTGATGCCGCAGCGACACTCCGTCCAAGGAGATGTTAATAGTATGAACCGCCGGGAATTTCTCGGTCTCACAGGTTGCGCTCCGCTCGCCATGGCCGCAGGTGCGCGCCGCACCGCGGTCCACATCGAAGGCGAACAATTTTTCATTAACGGAAAACCCACCTACGCCGGGCGCTCGTGGCGCGGCTGGAAGATCCAGGGTCTGCTGATGAACTCCCGCATGGTCCAGGGCATTTTCGACGACTTCAACCCCGAGACCCGCTCCCGCTGGGCTTATCCCGACACCGGCCGCTGGGATCCTGACCGCAATACGGGCGAGTTCATCGAGGCCATGCCTTCCTGGCGCGCTCACGGACTGCTCAGCTTCACGATCAACCTCCAGGGCGGCAGCCCCGAAGGCTACTCCAGAGAGCAGCCCTGGCACAACAGCGCTATCGAAGCCGACGGCTCGCTGCGGCCCGACTACCTCGGCCGCCTGGGACGCATCCTCGACCGGGCCGACGAGCTCGGCATGGTCCCCATCGTGGGTATCTTCTACTTCGGCCAGGATCAGCGCGTGAAGGATGAAGCGGCCGTTCGCCGGGCCGTGGTCAACGCTGCGAGCTGGCTGCTCGAGCAGGGCTACCGCAACGTCCTGCTCGAGATCAACAACGAGTGCGATGTACGGGCCTACGATCACGAAATCCTCAAACCTGCGCGGGTTCACGAGCTGATCGAGCTGGCCAAGAGCATCCAAATCGGCGGCCGCCGGCTGCTCGTGGGAACCAGCTATGGCGGCGGAGCGGTGCCGCGATCCAATGTGGTGACCGCCTCGGACTTCCTTCTCATGCACGGCAACGGCGTCGCCGATCCGCGGCGCATCGCCGAAATGGTGCGCCAGGCGCGAAAGGTCCCTGGTTACCGGCCCATGCCTATCTTGTTCAACGAGGACGACCACTTCGACTTCGACAAGCCCTTCAACAACATGCTCGCTGCGATCTCCGAGTACGCCTCCTGGGGCTACTTCGATCCCGGCCAGAGCAACTACCGTGACGGGTATCAGTGCCCGCCGGTCCAGTGGGGCATCAACACCGAACGCAAAAAGGCTTTCTTCAACCTCTTGAAGGAAATCACCGGCGCATGACGGCGCACGTTCCTGTGGGCGGGGCCGGGCGGAAGGTCTTGCCCCTTGAGTCGTTCTCCGCATTTTACTCCCGTGCGGGGGCCGGCAGGGAGGAGACGCCGCCCGCGAGCGGGCTTGTGATAGCCTTCTCCTGTCATGGCTGAAGGATCTCAACCCACGCTGCACCGCCGCCTGGGAGTGCTCAACGCCACCTCCATCAACATGTCCAACATGGTCGGCATCGGACCCTTCATCACGGTGCCACTCATTCTGGCGACGCTCGGAGGACCGCACTCCTATCTGGCGTGGCTGGTCGGGGTACTGATCGCTCTGTCCGATGGTCTGGTGGTGGCCGAACTCGGCGCCGCGCTGCCGGCGGCCGGGGGAACGTACGTGTTCCTGCGGGAAGGATTCGGGCCGAGGACCTGGGGGCGGATGCTGGCCTTTCTGTTCGTCTGGCAACTGCTGTTTGCCGGGCCTCTGGAGATCGCCAGCGGCAACATCGGGCTGGTGCAGTACCTCAAGGTCTTCTGGCCGTCGCTGACGGAATGGCAGACGAAATTCCTGGCAGCGGGCATCGGCGTGTTCCTGATCTTCACGCTGTACCGCAAGATCACCGACATCGCCAAGATCATGCTCGGCCTGTGGATCACCATGATCGTCACGACGGGGTGGGTGATTGTCACCGCGCTGTTCACTTTCGATCCGAAGCTGGCTTTCGACATTCCGCCCGGCGCGCTGCGCCTGGATCTGGATTTCCTCCAGGGGCTGGGACAAGGCACGGCCAACGTGCTGTACCTGTTTCTGGGCTACTACCAGGTCTGCTATCTGGGCGCGGAGGTACGGGAGCCGGGACGTACGATCCCGCGCGCGGTGGTGTACTCGATTCTGGGCGTGACGGTGATTGACGTGGCCATGTCGCTGGGATTCATCGGAGTGGTGCCGTGGCAGGAGGCGATGAAGTCGGAAAACGTGGGCGCCCTGATGATGGAGCGGGTTTACGGGCCGTGGGCGGGCAACCTGCTGGCGGGCATGATCGTGGTGACGGCCTTTGCTTCGATCTTCGCGCTGCTGCTGGGCTATTCGCGCGTGCCGTACGCGGCGGCGCAGGACGGCGTGTTCCTGCGGTGGTTCGGCGAGCTGCACCCCACCAAGGAGTTTCCCCACCGCTCGCTGCTGCTGGTGGGCACGGGCGCGATCATCGCAAGCTTCTTCACGCTCCAGGAAGTGATTCTGGCCCTGATGGCGGCGCGGATCGTGATCCAGTTCAATGCGCAGGTGGTGGCGTTGTTTCTGATCCGCGCCCGGCGTCCGGACATCGAGCGGCCGTTCCGGGTCTGGTTCTACCCGCTGACGCCGCTGATCTCGCTGGCGGGCTATCTCTACGTGTTTTCCTCCCTCGGGCTGCGCTTCATCGGTTTCGGGCTGCTGACCCTGGCCGCCGGGGCGGTAGTGTATCTGATCGCGGCGCGCGCAAATCGCGACTGGCCTTTTGCCGCGGGGGTGCGCGAAGTGCACGGAGTAAGGCAGCCTTGAGCACCGACGGGTGCGTCCGGAGCAAACATGACGGGTTCTCTGGCGCGGGCAGTTCTCTGGGATCTCGACGGGACGCTGGTGGACTCCGAAGAGTACCACTGGCGCGCCTGGCGCGAGACGATGGCGGCCGAGGGGGTGAGCCTCACGCGCGAGCAATTCCTGGCCACCTTCGGACAGCGCAATGACGCGATCCTGCGCGAGTGGCTGAAGGAGGGGGCGACGCCGGAGGCGATCCGGAGAATCGGCGAGGCCAAAGAGGCCTGCTACCGGCGGCTGGTGCGCGCACTGGGTCTGGCGGCCGCGCCGGGTGCGGCGGAATGGGTCCGCCGGCTTCACGAAGAGCAGTGGGTGCAGGCTGTGGCTTCTTCGGCGCCACGGCTGAATGTGGAAACCGTACTGGAGGTGACGGGGCTGGCGCCATACTTCGGCGTCACGGTGGCGGCGGAGGACGTGCAGCACGGTAAGCCGGACCCGGAAGTTTTCCTGGTTGCAGCCGAGCGCCTGGGGGTTCCGCCCGAACGGTGCGTGGTGGTCGAGGACGCCCCGGCGGGGATCGAGGCCGCCCGGCGTGCGGGCATGCGCACGATCGGGCTCAGCCGCGGGAGCTGTGCGCCGGCAGCCGATCTGGTGGTGCGCTCGCTCGAGGAGCTTCCGCCCGGCGCCTTCGCGATGCTGCTGGAGCGGTGAGACGCGGGGGTTCGGCCCGCAGGGTTTCGTAGAGTTCCCGCTGTCTGCCGGCGATCCTGTCCCAGCTGTAACGTGACTCGACGGCGTTGCGGCCGGCGCGTTCGAGGCTTCGCCGGACGTCTTCATTTTCGAACAGCGTCGCAATCGCGGAAGCCAGGCCGCCGGCGTCGCCGGCCACGAGGACCTCGCGCCCTGCTTCGAGATCGAGGCCGTGGATTCCGGCGGGGGTGCTCACCACGGCCCTTCCCATGGCGAGGGCTTCCAGGACCTTGATGTTCGTTCCTGCAGAAGCCACGAGCGGGGCAACGACCACGGAAGCCCGGGCGTAGGCGGGCCGCACGTCGGCGACAAAGCCTTCGACTTCGACGCCGGGCTGGTCCAGCTCGAGCTCGACACGGTCGCGATAATACCCGAGATAGCGGCGGTGATCCGGTCCGGCAATGATGTGGAGCCGGGGGGACCAGCGGGCGAGCCGGGGCCAGACGGCTTTGAGGAAGAACTCGACGGCGAGCAGATTCGGCAGGTGAGCAAACGAGCCGACGAAGAGCAGGCGGCGAGGTTCCGGCGGATCTTGCGCCGGCCGGAACCGCTCGAGATCCACACCGTTCGGCAGGCACCAGCACCGCGCGCCCCGGACCAGGCTGCGATCGCGCTCCGACATCACCACGACGCAATCCACGTCGCGCCATGCCTGTTGCTCAAAACGGCGCCACTTGCGTGCTTCCCGCTCGACGTCAAAGCCGGCGTTCAACTTGCACAACTGGTCGTAGAGATCGAACGTAACATCGTGCTCCACCAGGATGGTCCTGGCAGGGTGGCACGCGCGGGCGTACTGGGCCATCTGCGTGTACTCGAGCTGGACTGCGAAGGGCCGCCACTTGCGCACCGCCTGGCGCAAGGCGGCGTCAAAGGCCGGGGAGGCAAACTCTTCTACGGCGTCGGGGCGGGAAGTCGCCGGGCGCGAGTGGCTTCCCGTCCGGAGGACGAAAACCACCTCGGTCGAAATTTCGAGCAGTTCCCGCGCAGGCGGCGCGAGCTCGCTCGTGAAGGAGACCAGAATCAGATCGTAGTCCGCTGCGGCACAGCGCATGAGATTGTACATCCGCACCGCACCGCCGTGGGAGAGCGGAAACGGGGGGTAAGGGCTGGCAAGGACCAGTAGCGGCTTGCCAGTGCGGCCCCGCCCGGCAAACACGCGGACGGCGCCGCTTGTAAGCCCGAGAATCGCCTCCCCCGATGGATCACCGCCCGAGCGCGAGCGGATCCAAAGCGGAGCGCGGGTGGCAGCCCGTAACAAGTCCATGGCAAATTCCGGAGGTTCCTCCCGGGCCGCCAGGCGGTTCAGTTCGGAAAGCGCGGCATTCCACAGCTTCCGGGGCGCACCGAGAGCGGTCACGAGGAACCGCAGAGCATCGCGCCTGACCCCAGGGAGCGGTTCCGGGCTGTGCGCGGCAGGGACGGTACCGGAGAGCAACCCCACGCTCGGCCAGCCGCGCCGCCAGGCTCGAAAGCCTGCATCGAGCAGAGCAAATTCCAGCGTAGCGTAGCCCTCGTCGAGGCCTCCGAGAGCGAGCAGCTTCCGGGTGGACCACAAGCCAGCAGCCGCTCCCAGCACGTAGCTGCCGCTTTCGCCGGCCAGAGGTGTTCGCTGTTTGAAGCGGCCCTCGACGAGCGCGGCCGGCGAGAAGCAGAGTCCGCCCGGAGCGGCACAGAACAGATCGGGGACCATTTCGAAGGCTTCCGCAAGCCGCCGGAAGAAGCCGGGCTCTGGCGGAACGCTTGCGGGGAGGAGACAAAGCCGGTCAAAAGCAGCCCGCTCGAGGGCGCGATTGACGGCGCCAATCAGGGCGCGACCCTCGAGGGCCGCAATGGGGATGACTTCGCAACACGCGTGGCCACAGTTGCGCCGCACGTCGGTTTCCCGTTCGTCCAAGGAATGCTGCTCGGCGCCGTACAAGACGACGCTGAGACCACTCCGGCAGTGTTCGGGCGGGGGAACGGGGCGCCGCGCAGGCAGGATCCAGGCCAGCAGCCGCGCCAGCCCTCCCGCGGCAAGAGCGGCCTGGTAGGCCAGCGGGCGGCCGAAGGCGCGCGGGTGGCGGAGCCGCCACAGGAAGGTGTACGTGGCGCCGCCCGGGTGGATTTCGCGATCCAAAAACTCGCGCAGGCGCCAGAACACGTGGCGGAGCATGGCGCCAAAACAGCGGGGATGAAGACGAAAGTGGTCGAGATTCTCGTTAAACACCAGCAGCCGGGAGCCGCCGAACAGGACCGCCAGCGCCACCATCCTCCGGTAGGGCATGCGCGGCTCGAGCAACACGGAGGCCAGCCGGACTCGCCTGCCCCGGAGGATAAAGCGGCAGCGCCGGTAGTTTTCCCAGAAGCTGCGAAGCGGGTGGTACGGGATCCACTTCCCCTCCGGGCATGGAAACTCGGAGACCACATACAGCGGCACCTCCGGGGAGAGGCGCGAGAACGCTTCCAGGAAGGCGGGGTTGCGCTGGCGCGATCCGGAAGCAAAAGCGAGCTGGACGTCCCGGGTCAAATCAGCTCAGCGATGACCGGACGAAAGGACCCGGCCAGGTAGCGGCTCCACGACTCTGAAGCCTGGACGCAAAAGATCGTAGAGACGGGGTTGGCAAAGGGGAGCAAGCGGTCCTGCTTGCGGCCGAATGCATAGGCGCCGTCCAGGCGCGGATCGGGATGCCGGATCTGGAACTCTGCCACCCGGGTAGCCTCTTCGACGGCGAGCGCGCGATCGAGGGGCAGGATACCGAGTCCCTCGGCGTACAACCGGAGCCGGAGGAGCTGCGCCCAGACGTCGGAGCGCTCGAACAGAGGCGCCAGTTCCCGCAGGCGGAAGGAGACCCGGGCAATGCCTTCGCGGAGGGCTTCGGCGGCGACCGGCTCTCGGGCGACCGCGAGCAAGCCCTCGAGAAAATAGCCGTAAGCGTGGAGGCGGTCCATGCGCCGCTCGCCGGGCTCCGCATCGAGAAATGAGGCGTGGGTTGCCAGCGAGTGCGCGAGCACCTGCTCGTAGAGGCGGCGCCAGTGTGGCCGGCCAGTGATGGCAAACAGCTCTTGCCATGCCAGGGCACTCTTGAGTTGGAAGCAGGCAAACTGCGTGGACCACCGCGAGTCCGGCTCGAGGGGCTCTTTCGACGGCAGCGACACACGGGCATGGAGGCAGCCGTTGCCGGATTGGAAATCGCGGGCCATGGACTCGGCCACGGCGACCGCAGTCCGGAGAAATTCTTCCTCGCCCGTCGCCCGCCACAAAGCCAGAAGAGCGCGGGCGGCGATTCCCGAGTCGAAAAAATACGCAAGTGCGGAAGCGCCGTCGTTCGAAGGCCACTCGAAGGGCATCGCCCCGAGGGCGGCATTCCAGGCCGTGCGGGCCAGGAACTGCCCACAGCGGAGGGCTGCGCGCAGGTAGTCGGGATCACCGGTGCCGGCGTAAAACCACATTAGCGCATGCGCCGCGTACCCGCTGATCTCGGTCGAGACCGGGGCGTAGCGTTCGGTGTCGAAGCAGTAATAGCGCGCCACGCCGCCGCCGGGACTCTGAATCCCCGAGGAGAGAAACCACCGGCCGGCGGCGGTGATTTCAGTTGCCGTCACTGCTGTGAAGCTTGGTACCTCCCCACTGGTTGACCAAAGCGCGCTATTGTATCAAACGAGCCGGCGGTCAACCCGCGGCCCCGGGGGCTAGGCAGCCGACTCTTCGCGATAGAGCCAGGCTCCCACCAGCGCCGCGACTACGAGCTCGACGGCGCCCACCACAGTGGTGATGCCCAGCAGGCGGCCGGGAAAAAGCCCCATAGCGGCAACGCCGATGGTGTAAGACAGGTACGCAAAGATCCACATGGCAAATCCCGCGATGACGGCAGTGCGCGGCCCGGCGCCGAAGCGCGGCCGGATCGCCGCGTAAAGCCAGATGGTGGCGATGCCGACCAGAAGGCTCCAGAGCACGTAGATGACGGTGGCGCCCGTCGTCATCTCACCGGATTTGCCGAGGGCTCGCATGGCGTCCGTCCAGTCCTGGAGCAGCATAACCCCGTTGACAAGGTACTCCACGACAGTGATGATGATCCCCGCAACGATGCCGCCGAGCAGTACGCGGCCAGCATTGATCTTCCCCATAGGCGACCTCCTTTCGCGCTGTGCATTTGGGCCCGCCTCGCAGGTCCGTTCCCGACTATATGCCAAGAAACGAAAACTGGCAAGGGATTTGTGGAGGTGAATCGCCGGAACGCGCCCCGGCGGGTCTCAGAGCCGGAAGTCGTAACCGCGGGCGCGCATCCCCTCGATGATCCGGGCCCGGATGGCGCCCACCTCTTCGGAGGAGAGCGTGCGGTCGGGGGCGGCCACGGTCAGGCGGAAGGAGACGCTCTTTTTGCCTTCGGGCAGAGGAGGGCCGGCGTACTGGCGCAGGAACTCGACGGCCTCCACCTCCGGCGCGCCCAACTCGGCCAACTGCTGCGAGAGGTTGCCCGCCAGCTCGCGGAGGCCGGCAATCACGGATAAGTCAAACGCACTGGCGGGAAAGCGGCGGATGGGGCGGTAGCGTTTCTCGTCCCGCCGTAGCTCGAGCATTCGCTCCAGATCCACATCCAGGACGGCCGCCCGGCCTTCGAGCAGCGAGGGATGCAGTTCAAAGAGCCTTCCCACGGTGGTTCCGCGCCACACGACCGCGGCGGCACGCGCCGGATGCTCGTAGGGCTGCGCCAAGCCGGGACACAGCAGGCAGCCTTCCATGAGGTGTTCGGCGGCGCGCTTGAGTTCCATCAGACCGTCCTCGACGCCCGCGCGGGAGTAGACGGCGGCCATCATGTGTGGGATCTCGCGCGGCAGTCCCGCCGGCTGCTTGTGGATCTCACGGCCGATCTCGAAGATGCGGAACCGCTCGAAATGCTTGCTATTTTCCACGATGTTTTCAAAGATCTCCGGCAGCAGGCTGCGGCGCAGCAGCGTCCGGTCGGTGCCGATGGGGTTCGCCACGCGGACATGGTCTTCGGGATCCATGCCAAAGCGCCGCGCCTGTTCCTCACTGACGAACGAATAGTTGTAGACCTCGGTAAAGCCGAGTTCGACCATGGTGGCGCGCACGGCCCGTTGAAAGAGGCGCTCCTCGCCCGCAGGCGGAGGCGCGATGGTTACTGCGGGCGCCTGAGGCGTGATGGCGTCGTAGCCGATCATGCGACCGACCTCTTCGACGAGGTCGTCCTTGATGGAGACATCGCGCGTCGCCCGCCAGCTTGGGACGGTGACCCGCAGCGTTCCGGGCCGGTCCTCTTCGACAGTGAAGCAAAGGCGCTCGAGGATCCGTTTCACCTCGCCGGCTTCCACGGTCCGGCCCAGCTTGCGGCACAGCCAGTCCACGGGGAGCAGGATGCGGGGCGACGGGGGCAGGGGCCGTCCGGCGTCCGCCAGGCCGCCGACGACACGGATCCCGGGCGAGACTTCGCCCAGCAGCTCGAGGGCGCGGGCCAGACCGCGCACGGTGTTGACGGGATCCTGTGCCTTTTCGAACCGCATGGAGGCGTCGGTGCGCAGCTTGTGGCGGGCTGACGTCTTGCGGACGCTCGAGGCTTGAAAGCATGCACTTTCGAGCACGATGCGGCGGGTTCCCTCGTGGATTGCCGTGTCCAGTCCGCCGATCACGCCGGCGAGGGCGATGGGGCCGCGCGCATCCGCGATCACGAGGTCGCGGCCGTCCAGGTGGTACTCGGTTTCGTTCAGCGCCAGCAGCCGTTCGCCCGAGTGGGCAGAGCGGACGAAAATCGCCGGACCGCGCAACAGATCCCAGTCGAAGGCGTGCATGGGCTGCGCCAGTTCGGCCATGACGTAATTGGTCACGTCCACGATGTTGTTGATCGGGTTCAGTCCGATGGCCTGGAGGCGGTACTGAAGCCACAGCGGCGACGGGCGCACGGTGACGTTGTCGAGCGCCAGTGCGCTGTAGCGCGGGCACAGGTCGAGGTTTTCGATCTCGACGCGCACCGGGGCCTCACCCTCAGGGATCTGCTCGAGGCGGACGGGGTCTCGCAGGCGGGCGCCCGTGATGGCGGCGACCTCTCGCGCCAGGCCGTGATGGCCCCAGAGGTCAGGGCGGTGCGTGATGGCTTTGTTGTCCACATCGAGGATATGGTCAGGCTCGCAGCCGGGAAGAGGCGCGCCCGGTTCGGCTTCCAGTTCGAGGATGCCGGTCGCGTCCCGGTTGATGCCGAGTTCTGCGCCGCTTGCAAGCATGCCTTCGCTCGGGACGCCGTCAATCACCGTGACGCCGATTTCGCGCTCGCCGAGGCGCGTCCCGGGCGGAACATAGGCGCTGATCAGGCCGGTGCGGCAATTCGGCGCTCCGCAGACGACGGTCTTGATTCCGTAGCGGCCCGTGTCGAGGACGACCTTCAAGTTACGGCCAGCGCCCAGGGGTTCGACGGAGAGGAGGCGGGCGGCGCACACGCGCGCCAAGTGCGCGCCGTAGGGCTCGACGCCTTCGCACTCGGCGGTTTTCATGGTGATGAGGCGGCCGAGCTCTTGGGGGAGAACGTTAAGTTCTTCAGTGAGATCCCGGAGCCAGTTAAAGGAAAACTTCAATGCGACACCTCTTTCAGAACTGGTTCAGGAAGCGCAGGTCGCCGCTTTGGAGGTAGCGGATGTCGTCAATGCCGTAACGCATCATCACCAGGCGGGTAAGGCCGAGGCCGAAAGCGAATCCCATCCACTCTTCGGGGTCAATTCCGCTCATGCGGAGCACGTTGGGGTGCACCAGTCCGCAGCCGATCATCTCCACCCAGCCGCTCTGCTTGCAGGCAGGACAGCCGGCGCCGTCGCAAAGCAGGCAGTGCATATCCAGCTCGAAGCCCGGCTCGACGAAGGGGAAGTAGCCGGGGCGCAGGCGCACGGCCACTTCGCGGCGGAAGATGGCGTTGACCATCAGCTTCATGAAATAGATCAGGTGGGCCACGGACACTTCGCGGTCCACCATCATGCCTTCGATCTGGTAGAAGGTGTGCTCGTGGGAGGCGTCCACTTCTTCGTTGCGGAAGACGCGTCCGGGAGCGATCATGCGCAGCGGCGGCTTGAACCGCTCCATGCCGCGGATCTGCACCGGAGAGGTGTGCGTGCGCAGCAGGTTCCCGTCGGTGAGCCAGAAGGTGTCCTGCACGTCCCGCGCCGGGTGGTCCGGCGGGATGTTCAGCGCGTCGAAGTTGTGATATTCGGTCTCGACCTCCGGGCCGTCCAATACGGCGAAGCCCAGGGAGGTGAACAGGTCCTCGATTTCGGCCTGGACCTGGGTGACGGGATGGAGGTGTCCGCGCCGTGGCTCCGGAGCGGGCAGCGTCAGATCTAGCCACTCGGCATCCAGCCGGCGGCGCAGCGCTTCTTCCTCGAACTCGTTGCGCCGTGCCTCGAGGGTTTCTTCCAAACACTGCTTGACGGCGTTCAGCAGGCGGCCGATGCGCGCGCGCTCCTCGGGAGGGAGCTTGCCCAGTTCCTTGCTGGCCTGGGCGAGCGTACCTTTGCGGCCCAGTGCTTCGATGCGCACGGCTTCCAATTCCTCGACGGAGCGGGCCGCGCGGATACGTTCCAGGGCCCGGTCGCGCAGCTGTTCAAGAGTCGTCTCCAGCATCAGGGGAAACCCTCTATTCTACGGCACGCGCCCGTGCGGGAAGTTCCGGAGGGGCGCTTCACTTGCTTTCCTGCGCGGGCAGTTCGGGGGGCGCGAGAGGTTCTTCGGCGGAGGGATCCTGCGCCTGAGGCGCAACCGGAAGGGGCGGCGGGACGGCCGGCGGCCGGAGCCAGGAGGCCACCACGGTAGCGCCCAGCACGCCGGCGACGACTGCCAGCGAAAGCGTGATGGGCAGCTTGTAGAAATCCGCGATCAGCATCTTGACGCCGACGAAGCCCAGCACGAAGGCCAGTCCGACGCGCAGGTAGTGAAACCGGGCCATCATGCCCGCCAAGACGAAGTACAGCGCGCGCAGGCCGAGGATGGCGAAGATGTTGGAGGTGTACACGATAAAGGGATCGCGCGTGACGGCGAAGATGGCCGGGATGGAGTCCACGGCAAAGACCAGATCGGTGGCCTCCACGCAGACGAGCACGAGCAACAAGGGGGTGGCGCGCCAGGCGCCCCCTTCCTTGACCAGGAAGCGCTGGCCGCGGTAGTCCGACACCGAGGGGACCATGCGGCGGAACAGAAGAAACACGGGGTTGCGCTCGGGATGCACTTCGCTGGCCCTCTGGAGGAAGAGCTTCACGGCGGTGAAGACCAGGAACGCGCCGAAGATGTACATCACCCAGTGGAACCTTTGGAGCAGCGCGGCGCCGAGCACGATAAAGACGGCGCGCATGATGAGGGCTCCGAGGACACCCCAAAACAAGACCCGGTGCTGGAAAACGGGCGGGACGGCGAAGTAGGAGAAGATCACCAGGAAGACGAAGATGTTGTCTACCGAGAGGGCCTTCTCGATGATGTAGCCGGTGAGGAACTCGAGGGCGCGTTCGGCGCCGAACCAGAAGTAGACCCCGACATTAAACAGCAGGGCTAAGATGATCCAGACCAGGGTCCAGATCACCGCCTCGCCCATGCGCACCTCGTGGGCGCGGCGGTGGAACACCCCCAGGTCCAGCGCCAGCATGGCGAGGACGAAGAGGGTGAAGCCGACCCAGAGAAGCGGTGTCCCGATGGAGTCCAGACTCACGATGGTAGCAGAAAGAAAGGGACCCATCCAATCCCCGCTCCGAAAACGTATTACACTAGGGCCCAGGAGCGATACGCTCCGCAGCAAGAACTAACTCAGAGGAGGAGAACAGACATGAAACGCCTGATTCTGGCTTGCAGTCTGATTGCGTTGCTGTGTGCAGTCACTGCTTCGGCCGGCGAGTGGACGGGCTACATCTCCGACGCCAAGTGCGGCGCGGCACACTCGGACGGCTCAGAGAAATCCATCAAATGCGTGCAAGGCTGCGTGAAGGCGGGCCAAGCGGCGGTCTTTGTCACCGAGACCGACAAGAAGGTGCTCAAGATCGCCAATGCCGACAAGGTCAAGGATCACCTGGGCCACAAGGTCAAGGTCACCGGTACGCTCAAAGAGGATACGCTGACCATCGAGACCGTTTCGATGGCCCACTGAACTTGGCGGGAGGGGCTATTGCAGCTTGCCCCTCCCCTCCACCGTCCAGATCTCTTCGACGAGATCGCCCCGCACCCCGTAGACTCGCTCGTGCAGGTTGACCGCCACGCAGATGTGGTTGGGGATCACGCGCAGCCGGTCGCCCACGCGGAACTCTTGGCGGCAGGCAGCGACGCTGACATAGCCGTGCTCTTCGTTCATGTTCCAGAACACGGCCTCCGGAGCTTCCAGGACGCGGCCGAAGCCGTTGTCGCCGGCATGCACCAGGCGATCGGAAGAAAAGGTCTTCGAGCCGCCGTCAATGATGATCTGTCCCGGCCGTGCCGTGGAGACG
>DATLYE010000035.1:0-5581 GCA_035575135.1 Bryobacteraceae bacterium | reverse complement strand
AAATTCCCCTGCCGGCTTACCGCCGTTACGTGGGCGAGTTCGACGAGTTGGCCCGCGCCTTGCACACGGGCGGCCGCCTCAGCGTCACGCCGGAGGAAGACATCCTGGTCCAGGAGGCGCTGTTGAGGGCGAGCGGCATGTAAGCCGCAACGTCCGGAGCTCGGCTTGATAGAATGGGAGCTTGTTGAGCCGTAACAGCATGTTGCGCGCGACTGTCCTCCTTACGGTCACTGTGATCGGGCTTGCCGCTCAGGAACTCGGCGATCTGCTCCAGAAGGCCCCTCCGGAGCTGGATGCCGCTCTGCGGGCCCGGATCAGCAGGTTTTACCAGGCGCATGTGGACGGCAAGTTTCGCGAAGCCTACGAACTTGTGGCGGAGGACAGCAAAGATATCTTCTTCGCGGCCGAAAAACCCCGATACCGCAGTTTCAACATTCTCAAGATTGATTACTCGGACAACTTCACGAAGGCCAAGGCCGTGGTGGCGTGCGAAACCGAAGCGTCCATGTTCGGAAACCGCTTCACTGTCCAGATGCCGGTAACGAGCCTGTGGAAGCTCGCGGACGGGCAGTGGTACTGGTATACGCTGCCGCCCAGCGACGAAGTGATCACGCCGGCGGGTGTGATGAAGCCGGGCCCGGCGCCCCAGACCACCCACTGGAAAGATCTGGGCACGCGGGCGCCCCGCATCCCGGCGTTGCAAACCATGGTACGCGCCGACAAGACGCAGGTGAACCTGAACCTGCGCGGGGAATCATCCGATACGGTCAAGATTACCAACACTCTCCCGGGCCCGGTGACGCTTTCCCTGGAGTACCAGGCGGTGCCGGGTCTGGAGGTCCAGCTCGACCGGGAACAACTGGCGGCAAACGAGACCGCCACTGTCACGTTCCGCTCCCGTTTGGACGGTCAGCTTCCCTCCGCAGACATTACGGTCACCGTGCGGGTGATGCCGACGGCTCAGCTGATCCCGATCCGTGTGATGCTGGTTTCGGAGGCCGTCAAGCCGGTTCCCGTCAAGTCTCGATAGCTGATCCGCTGCGCCCCCGCCGCTTCGATCGCTTCCCGGAGTTCCCGACTGAGCAGAGCCTGAAATTCGGCTTCGTAACGATAGCCCGGCGCGGCTCCCGCAAACCGGCTCGCCGCGGGATGAAAGTAGATTTCCGTCACCCCCTGCGGTAGCTGCCGGATCAGCCGGACCGCAGTGGCGACATCCAGGGCCCCGGATTCGCGCATTCCCAAGAGAAAGTCGTTCGTGCACAGGCTGGCTTCGCGCAGACGCCTCCGCATGCGGCGAATCCAGGGACGGAGCCAGCGAGGGCCGCCCGGTTCTTCGGGGACCCGAACCGCCCGGAGGCCGAACTCGCGCCCGATTTCGATGAGCAAGCCCAGCACCGTGGGATGCAAGTGCATGTGGCAGTGCGCGTTGACGTGATCCAGCTCGAGGCCCGTGGCCCGGAACCATTCAAACTGAGCCCGGATTTCCGCCTCCAGTTGGGCCCGCGCCCGGGACGAAAGGAAGTAGCGCACGCCCGCGGCGAACAAATTCTCGCCGAGCGCCCCCCGCCGCCCGGCCAGCTCCGGGACCTTGTGAGCCGGCAACAACGGTACACCGCGCACCACCACGACATGGAGCCCGACGCGGAGCGACGGAAGACGGCGCGCCCTCTCCACAGCGTCCCGCGCAGCAGCACCGGAGGCCATGACACTGGCGCAGGTAAGCACGCCGCGGCGGTGCGCCTCCTCGACCGCCTCGTTGACCGGCAGGGCGAGGCCGAAGTCGTCGGCGGTCACGATCAGCCGCCGCATGGAGTCTCTTTTCCCGCACCCGCGGCTTGGAGGCGTCCGTCCCGCGTCAGTACGAAGTTCTCGCCGCGCCAGACCGTGGTGCGGCGGAGTTGCGCCGCCGCCCATGAAACCAGCCCGAGAAGGTCCCGCAGCGGCAGCCAGGCCAACGAACGCAGCCCCTCACGGTCGTGGAGCACCCATCGCAGCCACAACGCAGCCGTGGCCCAGCGTACGGCCACGGCGGCCGTGAATACGGCCAAGCCCACCGCGTCTGCGCGCCGGAGCAAGAGGAAAAACAGGGCAAAGGGCACGGATCGGATCACGATCGTGGCAAAGAACGCCCAGGGACGGGCCGCCCGGGTTTTCTGGTCCCATTGCACCTGCCGGCGCCACCAGGCCAAAAAGTTCGGTACATCCAGAGTGATCTCGACGACGAACGGAACCAGCGCGTGGCGAAGTCCCAACGCCGTAATTCGCCTGCCCATCTCGTAATCTTCCACGAGGTAATCGGCCAGCGCCGCCGGTCCGCCGATCCTCTCGAGTGTTGCCGCGCGTAGGGCCACCGAGGCGCCCAGACAAAAGTTCGATGCGCCGGTCTCATAAGCGAAGACCGCGCTCGGAAGGAAATCTGCGTTCAACGTCAGCAGCATGAGGCGCTCGGAGACCGTGCGCACACCTCCGGCGCGATACAGGCTGGAGGCGTAGCCGACCTCCGGAACCAGCAGCGCCGCCACCATGGCCTTCAGGTAGTGCGGGCGCAAATAGGCATCACTGTCGCTGAGCACCAGGATTTCGTGGCGGGCATGCGGCAATGCACCGGCGAGATTGTTGATCTTTCCGTTTGTTCCCACTCGGACGCTCCCGACCACGACAGTCACGCGCCCGGGCCCGAATTCGGCCTGGAGCTCACCGAGAAGCGGCAGCGCCGGGTCGTCCTTCCCGTGTACGGCAAAGATCACCTGATAGTCCGGGTAATCCTGCACGCAAGCGCTGCGCAGCGTCTCCGCCAGGCCTCTTTCCCAGCCTCGGACCAGCTTGATCAGGGTGACGGGAGGCCACGCGGCCGGTTCGGGCGCACGCGGCCGCCGGAGATACCGCGCCGCCGCCCCAAGGCACAGCATCCAGAACACGGAACCGGAAACCGCGGGGATCAGGCAGAGCCATTCCGCCAGCGAAAGGGGACTATTCATAGCGGAGGGCCTCGGTGGGATTCAGGCGGGCGGCGCGATTCGCGGGCAGCAGTCCAAACACGAGGCCTACGAGGAAGGAGACGCAGAAAGCCACCACGATCGAGATCCAAGACACGGAGATTTGCAGGGCGCTGAGAAAGAACTGAGCGCTGAAAGGGATAGCCACGCCGAGCAGCACTCCGGCCAAGCCTCCCGAGACGCTGATCAACACCGCTTCGAAGAGGAACTGCTGGAGAATGTCGCGCCGCGAAGCTCCGACCGCCATCCGGATGCCGATTTCGCGCGTGCGCTCCGTCACCGTCACCAGCATGATGTTCATGATGCCGATGCCGGAGATGACGAGCGCGATGGTGGAGATCAGGATGAGAACAATCGTCAGCACCAGCGCGATCTTGCGGGCGGCTTCGAGGATGCCCGTGAGATTGCCCACATAGTAGTTCGCGCCCGGGCGGTGGCGGCTCTCAAGAATGCGGCGCACCTCTTCGGTGAGTGACGGAACGTCCTGAGCCCGGCGGGCCTGGACGTAGAGCGGGTCAATGCGCTCGTAGGGGACGAAGTAGCGGAGCACGGTGATGGGAATGAGGATCGTCTCGCGCGCCAGTTCGGAAAGGCCGAACGTGGCGGTTTTTTCCTTGAACGTCCCCACGACGGTGAACTGCAGGCCGCGAATCTTCAGCACCTGGCCGACGGCCGCCTGCTGGGAACCGTACAGGCGTTCCGCCAGCTCCTCGGTGAGGAGGGCCACGCGCTGGCGGAGCACCACGTCGCTCGGATCCAGCGGGCGGCCGGCCAGTTGCACAAGGTTGCGCACGTAGGCGTACTGGTCGTCGGAGCCGAGGATGAGGACGTCGCGGGGCCGGCCGTCCATGACGATGCTGTCGTAGGCGGACATCACACCCGTGGCGGCCACGATCCGGGATCCCAGCTGGGAGCGCACCGCCTCGACATCGGCAATGTTGACGAAATCCGCGGCTACGGTGGTCGCCTCCCGGCTTCCGGTTTCAAAATAGGCCATGATCAAGTTGCTCCCGACGCCGCTGATCTGCTCGAGGATGTACTCGCGGCTGGTCAGAGAAATGGTGACCACCAGGATGACAGAGGCATTGCCGATCACCAAACCGAGCGCGGTGAGGAGGGTGCGGATGCGGTTGGAGCGGAGCGCATCCACGCTGAAGCGCAGGGCCTCGGCAAGGTACATATCAGCACGAGCCGTCGCCGGCTGCTACCAGTCTAGCGTAGAGCCCCCGATTCGCCCTGCGCCGGACGGTTCAGCGCCCGGACCCGCCGCCGTCGGGCCGGGAAAGCTCCGGCTCGAACTCGAAGACGCGCCCGCCGGTACGGACTGTCAGCCGTCCGCCCGCCATGGGCCGGCCGTAGGCCGGGAAGAAAACCGCCCCGTCGGTGGACTCACCCGGGTTGAGTTTGGTCTCCACTAAAGCGATCGCCGAGGCGGCGGCAGCCGCCTTCACCCGGGTCGAAGAAACTTCGGCCAGCGCCGCCTGCCGGCGCTTTTCGTAGCCGTTGGTCGAGCGGATGCGCCCGGCGCCGTACAGACTGATCTCATAGGTCGAGACCAGCTTGATAACATCGTCCCGGCCGGCCTTGCGCAGGAAATTCTCGACCACGGTCCGGGCGGGGGCAGCCCGCACGGCCACGCCGTCGGCATAATGGAACGTAAAATCCTCGGGACGGACCACACACGGCTGCGCCGAGCCGTTCGAGACCGCAACCTGCAAGACGGTGTACTCCCGGATCTGAGACGGCAACTGCGCGTACATGATCGTGACGCCGTCGCGCGACAGGGTCTGGTAGCGCAGCCCGCCCGATTCGAATTCGATGACCTGCGCGTGCGCCGGCGCCCCGAAGAAAAGGCACGCCAGAGGCGCTACGTAGATCCGACGCCGAAACATACGAGCGCCGCCGCTCACACCTCTATGATAGAAGCTCCCGGGCCGGGAGGGAACGAGGAAACGGCGGGCCCCGCCTAGTGCTGGGGCGCCGCGGAAGCAGCGGACTCCTTCGCCAACCGCACGCGGGCGCCTTCCAGCTTCTTCTGGATCTTCGCCACCTCAGCGGCGTCGTATTCCGAAGGCGCGCTCGCCTCCCACTCTTTGAGGGCCACGGCCCACTGGGCGACGGCTTCCTTGAGGCGACCCTGGCGGGCCAGGACGTCGCCCAGGTGGTCATTCACGGTAGGGTCGCGGGGTACGCGCTCCAACGCCTTGCGGAGGTACTTCTCCGCCTCATCCAGGCGGCCCATGCGGAAATAGACCCAGCCGAGGCTGTCGAGGTAGGCGCCGTTGTGCGGGTCGAGTTCGACGGCCTTCCGGATCAGCTCATAGGCCTCCTCGAGCCGTACATTGCGGTCAGCCAGCATATAGCCCAGATAATTCAGCGCCGACGCATTTTCCGGGTCGAGTTCCAGAACCTTGCGAAACTCGGCTTCGGCTGCGTCATACTTCTTCATGCGCTCAAACATGGCGCCGCGCATGAAGTAGATCGTCTGGCGGTGCTCGTCGGAGTCCGACAGCTTCTCGGCGGCATCCAGCGCCTTGCCCATTTCCGCGTAATTCTTGGTCCTCTCATAGACCTGGGCCAGCGCG